>NZ_JAAKXB010000001.1:0-630136 GCF_029479985.1 Aeromonas sp. A600620
GAAGGATTCGAACCTTCGAAGGCAGAGCCGTCAGATTTACAGTCTGATCCCTTTGGCCGCTCGGGAACCCCTCCACAAGTGCGAGGCGCATACTAACAGATCTTCCGGTTTTGTGAACCCCCAAGCAGGATTTTTCCATTAAAAGAATTGGATTTGTGGCCGATAACCAGTGAAATCGCCATTTTCGAGAGTTATCTCATGCTGCCCAGTTCAATCCGTAATCACCTGCTCGTCGATGAGGGCCAGTTGGGGCAGCGCCTCAACCGTGACCTGCAACATGGCGATCGGGCGGATTTCCGGTTGCATCTGGCCCTGCTGACCGACGCGGTGGAGGAGCAGCCCTGGTTTGATGCCAAACCGGCGGCGACTTCCCAGAGCCGTGACTGGCGTATGCACTTTGACCTGAGACCGGCAGAGGTGCTGGTGGCTGAAGGGGCTGGGAGTGACTGCAGTGCCATCAATGAGCGGTTGCAAAAGGGGGGAAGCATGGTGGATGTGCGGCTCTGGCTGGCGCTGCAAACACCGCCGCTGGCGGTCAAACAACCGCTGCTGGATGAGGCTGTCTACGACAACCTGTCACCGCTGGCGCGGGAGCGGTTGCAAGGAAAGCTGGCCGATGTGCCGAGGCAGGAGGATCCGCTGGTATTGCTGCCGATCCTCGATCGTTTGCAAGAGGGGGTGGATACCCGGTTGCACTGGCTCAGTTGATGGCGCCTGTTCACTGGTGTAACGCGATGCTTGTCGGAAAATCACAGGCAACAAAAAGGCGGGTAACCCCGCCTTTATGCTCTTTGGAATTTTTAGCCTTGCGGCATGCTATCAAGCGTCAGCTTCATCCGGTTGCGGCTGTTCTTTGAGCGCGGCATTGGCACGACGGGCAATCGGCTTTTCGGTGTGACGGTTGAGTTGGCGCTCCAGTTTTTGCCCCAGTTCGTTGATGGCGGCGTAGAGATCCTCATGCTCTGCCTGGGCAAACAGTTTGCCGTTGGGGATGCCAGCACTGGCTTCGACAGTGAACATCAGACGCTCTTTGGAAACAATCACATGGGGTGTGATGAGAGGCACCTGAAGACGTTCGAGCTTTTCAAAACGGGATTCGATGCGCTCGCGGATAGCCGGGGTGATGTCGATGATTTTGCTGGTAATTTCGATTTTCATATTGGCCCCCTTCGGGTCGTCTTGCTTGTGTCTTCACCTTCAGATTACTCATTGGTAAAGATTGAAATGTGATCCATGTCACATAACACTCCCTTGGCTATTCAGCAACTTATAAATTGTGATCTTTTCCGGTTTCGTGCCAAAAACAGCTTGAGCTCCATGAAACTGGCAGGCAGTATGACGGGAATAGGATCGTTTCTGTCCCTTCTTGGCAGCACTTCGTGTCGACCTCATGTCCGGTTTCCACTGCTTGATATCGCATGTTTGTACTCTTCCCTCGCAACCTCTGATCTCATGAGCGGATGCAGGGGGCGTTGCTATGCCTGATTGGACATCAAACGTGGTTGGTTGTTGTGTTGGAGTGGTAAATGAAGCAGCAGGCCACGCAAGTCATGTGGTTTTTCGATCGGCAACATGATCAGTGGAGTCTCTCTGATCAGGGGGCCTACCAGCAGTGGCAAGGGGAGGGCAATCATCCCTGGGCCGCTCGCCTGTTACCGGAAGATGAGGCAGGCTTTGCCGACTTTCTTGTCCGGCTTCATGAATCACATCTGCCTGAACAGTTCATCGGTCATCTGAAAGATGATCAGGGGCAGCTCAACCATGTGCTCTGGAGTGGCCAGTTTGTGCCCACCCAGCAGATCTGCTGTGGCTGGCTGGCCCCTCTTGATACCGCCAACAGTGCTGTCTCCTCCCTCAATCTCTCTTTGCCATTGCTGCAAACCACCCTGCTCACCCAGTTGGCGCAGGCGCTCTCTGCCCGCACCGGGCTCGATTTCTTCAATACCCTGGCCAGCCAGCTGGCCCATATCCTCAAGGTGGATGCGGTCTGGGTGGGTGAGTTGTGCGGTGCCGACCGGGTCAAAGTGCTGGCCGCCGACGGGCTGGCGCAGAAGGACTATCCGCTGGCGGGATCCCCCTGTCAGGAGCTCTACAAGCAAGGGGCCATCTGTTTCGAGGTGATCGACGAGTCGCAGGAGTATCAACCCTGGCTGGCGGCCGGGCAGACTTACTACGGTCAGCCGCTGTTTGATGCCAGAGGCCAACTTCTGGGCCATCTGGCGCTGCTCTATTCGGCTCCGGCAGATACCAGCAACCTCACCTCGGTACTCAATACCTTTTCGGTACGGATGGTGGCCGAGCTGGAGCGCCTGCAATCAGATGCCCAGATGCGCCTCTCTGCCGTTGCATTCGAGACCCACGAAGGGATCATCATCACGGATCCGGGGTTCAAGATCCTGCGGGTCAACAACGCCTTCAGCCAGATCACCGGCTTTGACAGCCAGTCGGTGCTGGGCCTGCATCTGGAAGAGGATCTCTGGCCCAATCTGGGGGGGCTCGGCTACGAGCTCAATACCCTCAGCCGCTGGCAGGGGGAGACCCAGCGTCGCCATGTCGATGGTCACACCTATCCCCAGTGGGAGATAGTGACGCCGGTGCAGGACGAGAAGGGGGTGATCAGCCACTTTGTCATCTGTTTTGAGGATATCTCCGAGCGCAAGGCGGCCGAGCGGCGCATTCAGGATCTCGCCTATTACGACGAGCTGACCGGATTGCCCAATCGCCGTCAGCTCCACGAGACTCTGGTGCAGGCCTTCAACGAGGCGACCCGCGATGGCTTGATTGGCGCGCTGCTCTTTATCGATCTCGATCACTTCAAGACCATCAACGACTCCCTCGGCCACGCCACCGGTGACTGGCTGCTCAAGGAGGTCGCCGCCCGTCTCAAACGGTTGGTGCGACAGGGGGATTGTCTGGCCCGCCTCGGTGGTGACGAGTTTGTTCTGTTGCTGCCATCGCTCTCGGCCAGCCCGCCCCAGGCGGAGATGCAGGCCGATATCATTGCCGAGCGGCTCATCACCGAGATTGCCGCTCCTTATACCTATGTGGGGCAGGTGCTGCACATCGGTGCCAGCGTCGGCATTACCCTGTTTCCGGATCGGGAGCAGGGGGTCGATGATCTGCTCAAGCAGGCGGATACCGCCATGTATCAGGCCAAGTCCGCTGGCCGCAAGACCCGTCGCTTCTTCGATGCCTCGATGCAGCAGCAGGCGGATCGCCGTCTGCTCATTCACAACGAATTGCGCAACGCCCTCAGCCAGCAAGAGCTGACCCTCTACTATCAGCCCCAGCATATGGTCGATGGCGGCGATATCATTGGTGTCGAGGCGCTCATTCGCTGGCAGCCAGCCGGTCGCTCGCTGGTCTCGCCGGCCGAATTTATTCCCATTGCCGAGGAGACGGACCTGATTGTCGATATCGGCAACTGGGTGCTGCACGAGGCGTGCGCCCAGTATGTGCTGTGGGAGGAAAACGGCATCCACATTCCGCAGATCTCGGTCAACGTCAGTGCCAAGCAGTTCCATGCCACCGATTTTGTCGAGCGGATCCACGATGTGTTGGCGCAAACCGGCATGGATCCGGCCTGCCTCAATCTGGAGATCACCGAGTCCGTGGTGCTGGGTCATGCCGAGGACACCATCAGCAAGATGACCGAGCTCAAGGAGCTCGGCATCAGCTTTGCCATCGACGATTTTGGCGCCGGTTACTCCTCCCTGAGCTACCTCAAGCGGCTGCCTGCCGATGAGCTCAAGATCGACCGCTCCTTCATTCAGGACATCCCGAAAGATGGCGACAACATGGCCATCGTCGAGGCGGTGATCGCCATGGCTCGACATATGGGGTTCAACGTCACGGCGGAAGGGGTGGAATCCCGCCAGCAACTGGAGTTTCTCAAGGCGCAGGGGTGCAGTTTCTATCAGGGCTATCTCGCCTCCAAGCCGCTGCCGGTGCCCTATCTGGAGAAATATGTACAGCGGCTGACCAGACCGGAGCAACTGCGTGAAATGCAGCTGAGCGAGGCAGAAAAATAGTCCTTGCTCCCCGCTGTAGCGCTGCCCGGCAACGGGTAGAATGAGAGGCAGTAGACCCACCGCCAGCGGGCGGTGTATTGCCCTCAATGGAGATGCTCAGTGAAAGCTGTATGGGGAATTGTTTTGTCGGCGCTGTTCGTGCCGACCCTGATGGCGCAGACTGCCGACCAGACGCTCTACCGTCAGGCGTATGACGCCGTACGGGCCAATGATCAGGCCCGTTTCCAGCAAATTCGTGCCCGGTTGACCCATTACCCCCTGCTCCCTTACCTCGATTACTATCAGCTCGCCTTTCGTCCGGGGGCGGCGGATTACAACGATGTGACCCGCTTTATCCGCCAGCATGGAGATACCCCCCAGTCCAACCGGCTGGAGCGCAGCTATCTGACCTATCTGGCCCAGAGCCAGCAGTGGTCGCAGTTCCTGCGCTTCTATCCGGCCAAGCCGAGCTCCACCGATCTGCTCTGCATGCACTATCAGGCGCTCTATTACACCGGCAAGCCGAAAGAGGCGTTGCAGGGGGCGGGCAAGATCTGGATGAGCGGTCAATCCCGTCCCGATGCCTGCTCCCCGCTGTTCCAGCTGTGGCAGGCATCCGGTCAGCGAACCCAGGAGAAGATCTGGCAGCGGATGACGCTGGCGTTCGAGGCGGAAAACCCCAACCTGATCCGCCACCTTGGCGCAACCCTGGGTAGCGGCTTGCAAAGCTATGGCGATCAGATGGTGACCCTGTTCGAGCAGCCTGCCAAGGCGATGAACCCGGCCTATTTCAGCAGCAATCCTTATTCTCGCAAGCTGCTCTCCCTCGGTTTGACCCGCTATGCCAATCAGGAGCCGGAGTCGGTGCTGCGCCAGCTTGCGCTGTTTCGCAGCCGTTTCGGCCTGACCCAGGCCGAGGTGAAACCGGTAGAACGTGCCATTGCCCGCCGCCTGCTGCTGGATCGCTCCATTGCCCAGCGTAGCTGGGTCGACAGCACGGTGAAAAAGCTGGCGGATCCCGACATTACCGAGCTGCGGGCGCGACTGGCCATCTGGGAGCAGGATTGGCGTGGCCTCTCCGGCTGGGTGAAGATGATGCCGATGGCCCGTCAGAAAGAGGATCGCTGGCGCTACTGGATGGCGCGCTCCCTTGAGGTGCAGGGGCAGCAAAAACCGGCGCGGGATCTCTATCTGGAGACCGCCAACCTGCGCGGTTTCTACGGCTTTATGGCCGCCCAGCGCACCGGCGTGCCCTATCGCATCAAGAACCAGAGCGTCAAGCATGTACCGGACTGGCGCACGGCCAGCCAGCGCTGGCCCTTCCTGTTGCGGGTGCGCGAATTGCTCTCGATGAACGAGATTGCGGCGGCCCGCTCGGAGTGGATCCACAACATGGATCGCAATCCGGTGGCCCAGCGCATCGAGTTTGGTCATATCGCCCTCAATCAGGGGTGGCACGAGCTGGCCATTCTCGCCAGCATTCGCGCCGAAGCGTGGGATGCCCTCGACCTGCGCTTCCCGCTGCCGCTCAAACGCACCTTCTCCCAGATGGCGCAAGAGCGCACCATGAACACCAGTTTGCTCTATGCCATCTCCCGTCAGGAGAGTGCCCTCTATCCGCTGGCCCAGTCGCCGGTGGGGGCGCGCGGTCTGATGCAACTGATGCCTGCTACTGCCAAAGAGACTGCCGGCAAGCTGGGGGTGCCCTATCGCAACGAGCAGCAACTGTTTGATCCGACGATGAATATTCGTCTGGGGAGCGCTTATCTCAAGCGCTTGCTGGATGTCTATGATGGCAACCGGATCCTGGCGGCGGCCGCCTACAACGCCGGGCCGGGACGGGTAAAACGCTGGCGAGAGCAGAGTGACAACAAGCCGATGGACGTGTGGGTCGAGAGTATCCCCTACAAGGAGACCCGCAACTACGTACAAAACGTGTTGTCGTTCGATCTCATTTATCAGCACAAGCTGCAGCAGCCGCTGCGCTTCATGTCGGAGCGGGAGCTCAATCACGCCTATTGAGTCGGGGGCCGCCAGCCGGCCCCTGTTTTCAAATTTCCTTGCTGCCGGGTATCATCGGGTAAGGTTTTGTTACCAAAGGAAACATGCCTGGTGACCTGGCTCCGGGAATTGCATCAGGCCGCAGGGTATACTCAGGCGTCGGCACCGACAGGTTCCCCCACAATAAAGGAATGGATAGTGGCAACGATTAAAGACGTTTCTCAGCTGGCAAATGTGTCTATCTCCACCGTGTCGCGGGTTATCAATAACACGGCACAGGTAGCACCGGAAAAGCGTGAGGCCGTACTGGCGGCCATGAAGGAACTGAATTTTCGACCCAACAGTTTTGCCCAGGCACTGGTCAGCAAGCGTTCCAACTGCATTGGCGTGCTGGTTGGCGACCTCTGCGGCGGCCCCTTCTTTGCCCAGATGATGCGTGGCATCGAAACCATGGTCGATCAGGCCAACAAGTTCACCATCGTCATGTCTGGCAACCACGATATCGCGCGCGAGCGTCATGCCATTCAGGCGCTGCTGCAGCGCCAGTGCGATGCGCTGATCCTCCACAGCAAGGCGCTCCCGGACGAGGAGCTGAGCGAGCTGGCGGCAGGCTCTACCCCCATCGTGTTTATCAACCGTCAGGTGCCGGGCTTTGAGGATCGCTGCGTCTGGCTCGATAACCAGGCGGGGATCACCACCGCGTGCCAGCACTTGCTGGATGCCGGTCATCGCAACATCGCCTTTATCACCTCCGATGATGAAGAGTTTGTCGATGGTCAGCAGCGGATGGCCGGTTACACCCAGACCCTGGCCAGAGCCGGGATCGCCTTTGATCCTGCACTCGTCAGCCGCGCCTTTGCCGACGAAAATGGCGGCTATGTGGCGATGAGTGAACTGCTGGCCCGTGGTGTCGAGTTCACGGCCGTGCTCGGTTTCAACGACGGCATGGTGGCGGGGGCGATCTCTTGCCTGCTGGAGCGGGGTTACAAGATCCCGCAGCAGGTGTCGGTGGTGGGGTTCGACGATATCCCCTACGCCCGCTACATCTATCCCAAGCTCACCACGGTGCGCTACCCCATCGAGGAGATGGGCAGCCGCGCTGCCGAACTGGCGCTGCGCCTGCTCGATCACAAGCCGGTAGACGGCCTGGCGCTCAAGTTTGAAGCCCAGCTGGTGGAGCGTGAGTCAGTCGCCTGACGTGCGTCAAACAGTGAACAACAGTGTGGCCCCATCGGGGCCACACTGTTTTCTGAGTTATCTCTCTAATCCGCCATTTATCCCGCCAGGGCGATCCGCTGCTGGCGGCGTGCCTCCACCCCTTCTGCCACCATATCGAGCAGCCGCCTTGTCTGTTCCCAGCCGATACAGCTATCGGTGATCGACTGGCCGTAGCGCAGCGGTTTGCTGCCGATATCCTGACGCCCTTCGCAGATAAAACTTTCCACCATGATGGCGGCGATGGCATGGCTACCAGCACCCAGCTGGTCGGCAATGTCACGGGCAACCAGCAGCTGGCGGGCATGCTGCTTCTGGCTGTTGCCGTGGCTGCAATCGATCATCAGCCGGGGTGACAGATGATGCTGGCGCAGCAGTTCGCCAGCCTCTGTCACATGATTGCTCTGATAGTTGGGCTGGCGGCCACCTCGCAGGATCAGGTGGCAGTCGGGGTTGCCATGGCTGCGCACCAGTGCCAGCTGGCCATCACCGGAAGGTTGGGTATAGAGGTGGGCCGCCCGGCTGGCGAGGATCGCCTCGACCGCGATCCGGATATTGCCGTCGGTGCCGTTTTTAAAACCAATGGGGCAGGGGAGGGCCGAGGCCAGTTGGCGGTGGAGCTGGGATTCGGTGGTGCGGGCACCGATAGCGCCCCAGCTGATGAGATCCCCCAGATAGAGCATGCTGGTGAGATCGAGAAATTCGGTGGCACAGGCGAGCCCTTCCTGTCCAAGGGCCAGAAGTAACTCCCGGGCCAGCGATAGGCCCTTTTCCAGCCGATCGCTGCCATCGAGGTCGGGATCGAAGATAAATCCTTTCCAGCCGAGCGTCGTGCGCGGCTTTTCGAAATAGGTACGCATCACCAGTTGCAGCTGCTCCCCGTATTGGCCCTGTAGTTCAGCCAGCCGGCCACCATTGTCGCGGGCGGCTGCCGGATCGTGAATGGAGCAGGGGCCGATCACCAGCAGCAGGCGATCATCCTCTCCCTGCAGAATATGGCGGGCTTGCTGGCGGCTGCGTGCGATCTGGCGAGCGAGCCGTGCCGGACAGGGTCTGGCCTTTAACATCTCGTCAGGGGTGGGCAGGGTGGCAAGGGGTGAAGCATTCAGAAGTGAGGTGAACATGAGCGATCCTGATGAAAATGGAAATCTGCATGCTCTTTGCTGTCCAGTGGGGATCTTCCCCTTATTCTCTTGGTTAACAGAGCGCGGGCATGAGCCCGCGCTCTGTTATATCGGCCTTGGCTACTTTAGAAGCGGGCTGAGCCGCTGACGTAGTAGCTGCGACCCGGTTCGACGTTCTGGAAGAGGGTATCTTTCTCTTGCAGGCGCACGTCGGTCAGGTTGTTGATCCCCAGTCGCAGGTCAAAGTTCTCGGTGACCTTGAAGCCGGTGCCGAGATCGAAGGTTTGATAGCTGGGCAGTTTGTGCAGTACGACAACCTTGTTGACGGTCTGCTCGGCAAACTGGGTGCCGGTGTAGGTGGTGCCGACAAAGGCATTTACCCGCTCGGTGGCCTGCCAGGTGATCTTGGCGTTGGCCTTGTGCTCCGGCCGCTCGGGCAGAGCCTGACCCTGATCGCCTTCCGCCTTGAGGTAGGTGTAGTTGGCGCCAAGGTTGATATCGTCGGTCAGATCGAGCTTGCCGGTCAGCTCCAGCCCCTTGGTGGTGGCCTTCTCCAGGTTGTACCAGGTGCGGTCAGTGGAGTTCGGCAACTGCTTGAAGGTGAGCATGTCGTCGATGTCGGAGTAGAAGAGGGTGGCGCTGGTTTCCCAGATCCCTTCTCCTGCGATGACACCCAGCTCGTAGTTGGTGCTGGTTTCCGGCTTGACCTTGTCGCTGCCATAGATGCGGCAGCTGCCGCCGCAGCTCTCGATGCTGTAACCGTTGGAGTACTGGTGCGGCGCCGGTGCCTTGAAGGCCTGGCTGACACCGCCTTTCACTGTCACCACATCGTTCATCTCATAGACCAGATAGCCGCGCGGGGTGAAGTGGCTGCCGTAGATCTCGTGGTGATCGTAACGGCCGCCCAGCGTGAAGGTCAGGCTGTCGGTCAGGCCGATCTCGTCCTGAGCGAACAGCGCCTCCTGGGAGTGACTCTCTTTGCCGCCGATATCCTTGTAGCTCACCGCATCCACCAGCTCCCGATCCAGATATTCACCACCCAGGGTCAGGTAGTGGTTGGCCAGCGCCAGGTTGGTATAGCCCTTGAGGGTCAGGGTGTTCTCTTCCAGCTCCCGCTGTTGCGGGGCAGAGTAGCTGGTGTTGAAGTCGTCGATCTGGGAGCTTTCATAGTTGGCCATGACGGTGGTGTCACCCCAGCTCCAGTTCCCCTTGTGGGTCAGACCAAACAGGTTGCGATCGTTTTGCTGCTGGCGGCTGTGCACCTTGTTGCCGGTTTTGCGGAAGATATCGAGAGGCCGCTCATCCTGGTTGTAGAGGTAATCCAGCTCGAAGCGTTGTTGCTCATCCACCAGCCAGCTCAGGGTAGAGGCGAAGTTGCGGGTCTGTTTGGCTTCGATAAGGGGGATGCCGTCAGCAGCTTCGGTGGGGGTCCAGGCTTGACGGTCATACACCTCGCCGTTCATCCGGATCAGCAGGTTGTCGGTCAGGGGGCCGGTAAAGCCCAGGTTGGTCCTGTGCTGATCGCCGCCATCCTTGCCCTCGATGGCCTTGAAGTCGGCACCAGCCGCCCCTTGCCAGGTTTTGCCCGGCTGTTTGGTGATGATATTGATGACACCACCGATGGCATCGGAGCCGTAAAGTGCTGACATGGGACCACGGATCACCTCGACCCGCTGGATCATGCCAAGGGGGACCGGGGTGTTGTCGAAGTTGCCGCCGCGCCACAGGGCATTGGAGGAGGAGAGGCGTTTGCCATCCACCAGTACCAGGGTGTACTTGCCGGACATGCCACGAATACCGATATCGCTGCGGCCATTGGTGTCCGCTTCAGCCTGAATGCCCACTTCGTGGCGCAGCAGGTCGGCAAGGTCATTGACCGGCGCTGCGGCGATCTGTTCGGCCGTGATGACAGAGATAGAGGCCGGTGCCGAGCGGGTATTGTGCGCCGTGGTGGTGACGGTGATCACCTCATCGGCTTGAGGGGCGTTGCTGGCGGCGATCGCTTGCTGGGTCAGCAGAGTGACGATGGTGGTGGCCAGCAGGCTGGGAGCAATAAAACGGGAGGTTGAGGATTTCATTATTTACATCTTCCATAATATACAAATGATAAGCGTTATCATTATCAAATTGAATTTGCTCCGATCGCAACCCTTTTTTATCGGCGAAGCTCAGTTTCGTTCGTCACTCTCTTTTGACTAAAAAGAAGTTAATGAAATTGATTCTCATTTGTATTGATCGTTTTTTCGCTCCTTGTTAGGATGCCGTTCACCCTGATATCTGGTGAGTCAAATGACTCACCTTAAGTCGTGTCAGGCAGTGATTCATTCCAAGGAGTAGCACCGTCATGTGTGACCATGCACTGGAAGGAGAGTGGCCCGCCACAGCGGTCGGGTTGGATAAAGTGTGCTGTTTTGCCAGCGGTGACAGGGTACTTGTCGCCTCCGGTATCCACGACAGTTTTACCGGCATCCAGCCGGAGACGCTGCTCGCCCATCTGCGTCAGTTGCGCCAGCAGGGGATGATCAATCCCATCGCCATCGGCGCCATTCCGTTTGATACCCAATCCCCCTGGCATCTGGTGATCCCGGCGCAATCGCAGTGGGTCGCAAGGGATGCGATGTTGCCCGCCCGCTGTTGCCAGCTCCATGGCGAGGTGAGTGAAGTGACCGGCTCAGCCCACTATCAGGGGGCGGTGCGGGCAGCGCTGCAGCAGTTTAGCGAGGGTCAGCTTGAGAAGGTGGTGCTGTCGCGCGCCATCGACGTGCAGAGCGCAGAGCAGACCTCCCCTGCACACGCCTTTGGCTCTCTGCTGGCTCAGAATCCGGGTGCCTATGTGTTCCAGATCCCGCTGCCGGAGGGGGAGACCCTGCTTGGTGCCAGCCCCGAGCTGCTGGTATCACGCAACGAGATGGCGGTGGTGAGCAATCCGCTGGCGGGCTCCCGTCCGCGCCTCGCTTTTCCCGATCAAGATGCAGCCAGTGACGAGCTGCTGGGGGCGCAGAAGGATCGCTATGAACATGCGCTGGTGGCCGATGCGGTCGCTGAGGCCCTCGCTCCCTTCTGCCGCGAGCTGGACGTCCCCCCGGAGCCGCAGGTGATCGCCACTCCTATCATGTGGCACCTCTCGACCCGCATCGCCGGGCGGCTCCATGAGCCATCTCCCGTGCTGGCTCTGGCGCTGGCGCTACACCCGACACCGGCGGTGTGCGGCACGCCGCTCTCGGCAGCGCGTCAGGCCATCGCCCGGCTCGAGGGGTACGATCGCCGCTTCTACTGTGGCGCCGTCGGCTGGATGGATGCCGATGGCAATGGCGAGTGGGTTGTCACCATCCGCTGTGGCGTGCTGGCCGGCAGGCAACTGCGACTCTATGCTGGTGCCGGGGTGGTGGTGGGCTCTTCGCCCGAAGCAGAGTGGCAAGAGACCGCTGCCAAGCTTGGCACCATGTTGCGCGCCTTTGGCCTCGAGAGCCGGGAGCCGGAGGTGACAACATGAAGCCGCTGGTACCCTTTACCCCCTGGCCCGCCGAGCTGGCAGCCCACTACCGGGCACAAGGGTGGTGGCGCGGACAACCGCTCACCGCCCTGCTAGATGACTCTGCCGAACGTTATTCCGAGCGCACGGCCCTGATCTGCGGCGAGCGAACCCTCAGTTATGGCCAGTTAAAGCGTGAGGTCGATGCACTGGCGGCGCGGCTGGCCGCGCGCGGGCTGGGTCATGGCGATACCGCGCTGGTGCAGTTGCCCAACTGCGCCGAGTTCTATATCTGCTGGTTTGCCCTGATCCGCTGCGGCGTGGTGGCGGTGCATGCCCTCTACAGCCATCAACGGCGCGAGCTGGTGGCCTTTGCCCGCCAGATTGAGCCCGCCTTGCTGGTACTCAGCCCCTCCCATCCCGGCTTTGCCGGTGAAGCGGGAAGCCTCGTGGCCCTTGATGAACTGGTATCTCCTTCCTGCCAGACACTGCTGTTCGAGCAGGCTGAAGGCTCCGATCTTCAGTCGGGATTTGCATGGCATCAGCCTGACCCCATAGCCCGTGCTGATGGTTCGCCGCCGGCGGCCACTGCACCAACCCCTACACCGACTCCAGCCGATCAGGTCGCTTTTTTCCAGCTCTCCGGCGGCAGCACCGGCACCCCCAAACTGATCCCCCGTACCCACGATGACTATGGCTACAGCGTGCGCCAGAGCGTAGAGGTGTGCGGCTGGGATGAGCGGGTGATCTATCTCTGCGCTCTGCCAGCGCCCCACAACTTTCCCCTGAGCTCCCCCGGGGCACTCGGGGTGTTTTATGCCGGTGGCTGCGTGGTGCTGGCAAAGGATCCTTCCGCCGCAACCTGTCTGCCGCTGGTGCAGCGCCATCAGGTCAACTGGGCGGCGCTGGTGCCACCGGCTCTGGCGCTCTGGCTGGAGGCGGCCAGCCACTATCCGCAGACCTCCCTGGAGTGTGTGCAGGTGGGCGGCGCGCGCCTCAGCCCGGCTCATGCCGAGGCGGTAGCGAGCCGCCTTGGCTGCCGCTTGCAGCAGGTGTTCGGCATGGCCGAGGGGCTGGTCAACTACACCCGCATCGAGGATGACCAGTGGCACATCGTCAATACCCAGGGCCGCCCGATGAGCCCGGGCGACGAGGTCGAGGTGCGGGATAGCGACGGACGCCCCTTGCCAGATGGCGAGTGCGGCGAGCTCTGGACGCGTGGCCCCTACACCTTTCGCGGCTACTTCAAAGCTGATGCCCACAATCAGCGTGCCTTCGACCGGGACGGTTTCTACTGCACCGGCGATCTGGTCTGCCGCTTGCACAGTGGTCATTTGATAGTGGTGGGGCGCAACAAGGATCAGATCAACCGGGGCGGGGAGAAGATCGACGCCCTCGAGATTGAAGAGTTGTTGCTGACCCACCCGGAGGTGCGGCAGGCAGCGCTGGTCGCCATGCCTGATCCCATGCTCGGGGAGCGCAGCTGCGCCTTTCTGATGTGCCGCGAGCCCCTCAATTTGCCCCGCTTGCGCCGTTTCCTGCGCGAGCAGGGGGTGGCCGATTACAAACTGCCCGATCGCCTGGTGCTGGTGGAGCAACTGCCCCACACCCCGGTCGGCAAGATAGACAAACAGACGCTGCGCGAGCAGCTCGCCAAGGAGTGTGCATGACCATTCAATCCCTCGCCGCCTATCCGCTGCCTACCGCCGAGGAGCTGCCCACCGGGCGGGTGAACTGGCCCTTCGAACCGGGCCGCGCAGCCTTGCTGGTCCACGATATGCAGCACTATTTCGTCGACTTCTACGGGCCGGACAATCCGCTGATCAATCAGGTCATCGACCATATCGCCACCCTGATCCGTCAGGCGCGAGCTCTTGGCATGCCGGTGGTCTATACCGCCCAGCCCGCCGAGCAGAGTCAGGCCGATCGGGCGCTGCTCAACGACATGTGGGGGCCCGGGTTGACCCAGGCGCCGGAGCGCCAACCAATCGTTCCGGCGCTGGCACCCGAGCCGCAGGATACGGTGCTGACCAAGTGGCGCTACAGCGCTTTTTGCCGTTCACCGCTGGCCGAGCTGATGGCCGAATGGGGGCGGGATCAGCTGGTGATCTGCGGCATCTACGGCCATATCGGGGTGATGCAGACGGCGGTCGATGCTTTTATGCGCGATATTCGCCCCTTCCTGGTGGCTGATGCCATCGCCGACTTTTCCCGCGAAGATCATCTGCTGGCGCTCTCCTACGTCAGCCGCAATGCAGGTCGGGTGATTACCGTGGCCGAGGTGATGGCGGCCAGCAAACGCCCCCTGACTCGGGAGTCGCTGCGTGCTCAGGTGTTGGCGCGGCTACCCGCCGAGATGCAGCATGAGCAGCCCACCGAGGATGACAACCTGCTCGACTATGGTCTCGATTCGCTGGCTGTGATGGGGCTGGTGGAGGAGTGGCGCCAGCAGGGAGTGGTGGTGGAGCTGGCCGAGCTGGCCCGCACGCCGACCCTGGCCCATTGGTGGGCGCTCCTCTCCCGTCAGCTGAATGTCAGTCAGGACACGGCTTATCAGGTCAACGAAGAGCACGTCAGCGAACCGGAGTGCACCCCATGAGCGAGTGGCAAGGCAGAACCGTCTGGGTAACCGGTGCGGCACAGGGAATTGGCCATGCGGTGGCGCGCACCTTTGCCGAGGCAGGGGCCAGCGTGGTGGCGTTCGATTTGCAACTGGTCGAGGCGCTGCCCGGCAACGTGAAGGGAGTGGTGATCGATGTCAGCGACAGCGAGGCCGTGACCCGCTGCTGCGAACAGCTGCTGGACGAAGGGCTGGGGCCCGATGTGCTGGTCAATGTCGCGGGCGTACTGGCGACCGGCAGGATCGATGAGGTGGATGACGCTCTTTTGCAGCGCACCTTCGCCATCAACACTTTCGCCCCCTTCTACCTGATGCGGGCCCTGACCCCCTGGTTTCAGAGACGGCGCAGGGGCGCCATCGTCAATGTCTCCTCCAATGCCGGTCGGGTGCCACGAGTGGGGATGGGCATCTATGGCGCCTCCAAGGCGGCGCTGACCAGCCTCACCCAAACGGCGGGGTTGGAGCTTGCTCCCTACGGCGTGCGCTGCAATCTGGTGTCGCCGGGCTCGACCCGCACCCCCATGCTGTACGGCATGTGGCAGGAGGGGGAGGCGGCGCAGCAGGAAGGAGAGCTGCGTACCATCGCGGGCCTGCCCGGGCAGTTCAAGCTGGGGATCCCTCTTGGCAAGCTCGGGACACCCGACGAGGTGGCTGCCTGCGTGCTGTTTCTCGCCTCCGATGCCGCCAGCCATATCACCCTGCAGGATCTGGTGGTCGATGGCGGTGCCACCCTGGGGGTCTAGCCCGCGCGCTGCCGATCTGGCAGGCGTGACACTCTCTTTATGGAGGAGGCCAGGCCTCCTCGCTTTTCAGCCATGCGGGCAGGAGCAAGCCGCTGCCCGCTCGATGTTTGCGCAAGGACATTCCCATGGAACAGACAATGGCGATGCGCGCCACCCACCAGCGTGGTGAGCACCCGCGCTGGCCGCTTACCACTGCTCAGGCGGGCATCTGGTTTGCCCAGCAAAAATACCCGCAGAGCCCCGCCTGCAATACCGGCGAGTACTGGCTGCTGGAGGGGGCGCTGGCTCCCCATCACTTCACCCGTGCGGTGCGCCAGACCATCGACGAGATCCCCGGTCTGCACTGCGCTTTTGTTGCCACTGCCGATGGCCCGCAGATGGTGGCCAACCCCGCCTGCTGGCAGCTGGCAGAGCGGGATCTGCGCAGCGAAGCCGACCCGCTTGCGGCCGCGCAGGTCGAGATGCGTGCGCAGCTGGCCGTCCCCTTCAATCTGGCCGGGGGGCCGCTGTTTGCCACCACCCTCTATCGCCTTGGTGAGGGGCGGTGGGCCTGGTTTATCGCCGTGCACCATATCGCCATCGATGGCTTTGGCCTGAGCCTGCTCTGCCAGCGGGTGGCCAATTGGTATGAGGCGCTCTGCGTCGGCGAGCAGCCAGCACCCTGCCACTATGCGACCCAGCAGGAGTTGCTGGCCGAGGAGGTGGCCTATCAGGATTCGCCGCGCGCAGAGCGGGATCGCGATTTCTTCGTGCAGCAGCTGGCCGGGGTGGAGAATCCGGCGTCGCTCTCCCGCCGTCCGGCGCAAGGGCCGGGCCCCACATATCGTCTTGAGCAGCGGCTGGCTGGTCGCCAGTGGCAGGCATTGGTGGCACGGGCGAGTCGTTCGGCCTGTCACCCCTACAGCCTGCTGCTGGCGGCGGTGGCCAGCTATGTGCAGCGGATGAGCGGCGCTGGCGAGGTGGTGCTGGGTATTCCGCTGATGGGGCGGCTGGGCTCAGCAGCGGCCGATACCCCCTGCATGAAGGTCAATGTGGTGCCCCTGCGCATCGAGCTGAGCGGCACCAGCCGGGTAGGGGCGTTGCTGGCACAGGTCGAGCGGCAATTTGCCGCCCTGCGCCGTCATCAGGGCTGCCGTCAGGAGTGGTTGCAACAGCGTCAGCCGGGCCAGCCGCTGTTTGGCCCTCAGGTCAACCTGATGCCCTTTGCCCGTACCCTCAGCGTTGGTGAAGGGCACAACCAGGTTCGTGGCGAGGTGCAGGTGCTGGCGGCAGGGCCGGTGGAGGAATGCGCCTTCTACTTTGCCGAGGAGGCAGGCGCGATGACCCTGACCCTCGAAGCACATCAGGGGCGCTTCAGCCAACAGGAGAGTGAACGTCATCTGGCCCGACTGGTAGCCTATCTGGCCGCCTGGAGTGAGGCGGCTGACGAGACCCCGGCGGTGCGCTTGCCGCTGTTGCTGCCCTGCGAGCAGGCTGAGCTGACGTGCTGGAACCAAACCGACCATCCGTTGCCGACCACTACCCTGAGCGCACTGCTGGCCGAGGGGCTGGCGGCGGCAGATCAGAGCGCCATCGCGCTGGAGTGTGGTGCCGAGCGCTGGAGTGTGGCCGAGCTGCGTCAGCGTACCCGTCAGTTGGCCAGCTATCTGGCGGGAAAGGGCGTGGGCCCCGGTTGTCGGGTGGCGGTAGTGATCCCGCGCTCTCCCGAGCTTATTCTCGCCCAGCAGGCCATCATGGCGGTGGGAGCGGTCTACGTGCCCGTGGATCCGGACTATCCGGCGGAGCGGATCGGCTACATTCTCGCCAGCAGCGATCCTGCGCTGGTGCTGACTAGTCGCACATTGCGGATGCCGCTCGACGTGGCCGCACCACTTGTCTGCCTAGATGCCCCCGGTGTGGCAGAGCAGCTGGCGACGATAGACGTGGTGGCGATAACACCTTGTGATCTGCCAGCCCCCAAACCGGAAGATGCGGCCTACATCATCTACACCTCAGGTTCGACCGGTCGGCCCAAAGGGGTGGTGGTGAGCCACGGCGCCATCGTCAACCGGCTGCTCTGGATGCAGCACATGTATCCCATCGGCCCGGCGGATCGGGTGCTGCAAAAGACCCCGGCCGGTTTCGATGTCTCCATCTGGGAGTTCTTCTGGCCCTTTATGACTGGGGCGCGGCTGGTGCTCGCCAAACCGGGTGGCCACAAGGATCCCGCCTACCTTACCGAGCTAATTGAGCAGGCCGGGGTCACCACCTTGCACTTTGTCCCCTCCATGCTGCAGATCTTTGTCACTCAGGCCGAGCCTGCGCGTTGCAGGGCACTGCGGCAGGTATTCTGCTCCGGCGAGGCGCTGCCCGCGGATCTGGTGCAGCGCTGGTATGGGGCATTTTCAGCCCCCCTGCACAACCTCTATGGCCCGACCGAAGCAGCGGTGGATGTCACCTGGTATCCCTGCCGGGCAGACGAGGCGGTGACCAGCGTGCCCATCGGCTATCCGGTCTGGAATACCAGCATCCACATTCTCGACCCCTGGTTGCAGCCGGTGCCGCCCGGTGTCGCGGGTGAGCTCTGGATCGGCGGCGTGCAGGTGGCGGAGGGCTACTTTGGCCAGCCCGAGCTCACCGCCGAGCGCTTTATTGCCAACCCCTTCGGAGCGGGACGGCTCTATCGCAGCGGCGATCTGGCCGCCTGGCGCGAGGATGGCGCCATCGAGTATCTGGGGCGCCTCGATTTTCAGGTGAAGATCCGTGGCCAGCGCATCGAACTGGAGGAGATCGAGCAGGTGCTGCTGCGCCATCCCCGGGTGGCGCAGGCGGTGGTGCTGGCCCCCGAATTTGCCCCCGGCGATCGTCGTCTGGTGGCCTATGTGGTGGCCGCAGATAGCAGAGATCTGACGCTGGCCGAGCTTACACCTGCCCTTGGCGCCGTGCTGCCCGACTATATGGTGCCGGGGCTCCTGGTAAACCTGGCCGAGCTGCCGCTCACTCCCAATGGCAAGCTGGATCGCAAGGGGCTGCCGCTGCCCGACATGGCGTCGGCGGTGGGTCAGTCACTGCCGAAAACCTTGCTGGAGGAGCGCCTCTGTCGCCTCTTCGCCGAGATACTGGGGCTGGCGCGGGTCGGCGCCGACGATAACTTCTTTGCGCTCGGTGGCCATTCCCTGCTGGCGGCGCAGCTGGTGGTGCGTATTGAAGAGTCGACCGGACAGGCGCTCACTTTGGCCAGTCTGTTCGAAGCGCCGAGCCCAGCCCAGCTGGCGCGTCGTCTTGGCGGCGAGCGGGAGGCGATGCCTATGCTGTTGCCTCTGCGGGCGCATGGTACGCAGTCTGGCACATCGTGCCCCACCCTCTTTTGCGTCCACCCCGCAGGGGGCCTCGGCTGGTGTTATGCGCCACTGGTGCCCCATCTGCCGACCGACATGGCGGTCTATGCCCTGCAGGCGCGGGCGCTCTGTCAGCCGGATGCGCCGCTGCCCGCCAGTTTCGACGAGCTGGCGCTCGATTATGTGACCGAGCTGCGTCGTCAACAGAGCGAGGGGCCCTACTGGCTGCTCGGCTGGTCCCTCGGGGGCATGCTGGTGCACCGGATGGCCGCCATGCTGCAAGAGCAGGGACAGGAGGTGGCCATGGTGCTGCTGCTCGATGCCTACCCGTGCCAGCAGTGGCAGACCCAGCCGTTGCCCGACGAGCAGCGGATGCTCGATGCGCTGCTGCGGATGGGGGGCATTGCGGTTGCGGACGAGGCGCTCGACTCCCTCACTCGCGACGAGGTAGTGGCCCGATTGGGGGCGGAGGGGAGTGCGCTGGCTATGCTCGACGAGCAGGTGGTGATCGCCATGATTGAACTGGTGGGCCACAACAACCGGCTCATCCGTGAGCCGGTCGACTACTGCTACCACGGGGAGGTGATCTTTATCGAGGCGTCAGCCTCTCGCCAGCCCTGGCTGGATGGACGCGGTTGGGAGTCGCTGACAAAAGGGGAGACCCGCTATGAGCGCTTCCCCTGTCTGCATCAGGAGATGGTGCATCCCGACTGGCTGGCAAAGATCGGCGCCCTTATTGGTGAGCGGGTCGATGGGGTCGGGCAGCAACCGCACATCCGGCAGGAAGGGGATGCATGACCCCGGTTGCCGCCATCCGGGAAGCCTTGCAGGCGGGCAAGCTGGTGGGGCTGGGGGAGCCGCACTGGCACCCGGATTTTATCCGGCGCCAGCACGCCTGGCTGTGTGATCCGGCGCTCTGGGGAATCATGACCGATCTGGTGCTGGAGTGCGGCAACCGCCGCCATCAAGGCTTGCTCGATGCCTGGCTGGCGGGTGAGGTGCGCTGGCAAGGGGAGCCGCTGACGCTGGCGCGGCTCTATCCGGTCTGGCTCGACTCCTGTGCCTTTCCCGCTTGGATGGCCCCCGAGTTTCCGGCTCTCTTTTCCGCTCTGCGCCAGAGCAATCTGGCGCGCCCTGCACATATGCGGCTGCGGGTGCATCTCTGCGAGCCCTCGTTCGAGTGGCAGGAGATGAGCCCGGAGCGATGGCAGCAGCACAACAGGGGGCGGGATCAGGCGCTGGCCGACTATCTTCTTGCACTTCCCGCCCGCGGCGTGGTGGTGTTGGCTGGGGCGCGCCATCTGCTCAAAGCCGCAGGGGATCCCCACTTTGCGCAGCCGACGCTGGGTCAGTTGCTGGAGGCGGCAAGGCCGGGTTGGCTGCAGGTGCTTCACCCCTGGCCAATGGTTGCTGGGAAGGGAGATGAGGAAGAGGAGCTGGTGTGCGAGTTGGCCGATATCACAACTGTCGAGCTGTATCCCCACTGGTCGGCGCATCCGCCGCTGGAAACTCTTGTCGACAGGTTGGTGCGCGTGGCTGACCGGGGACGGGAGATGCGAATTTGCCCCACCTTGCTGGCCGAGCCTTGGCGCAGCCGCTTGTTGAGTCGCGCTCACTTGCTGCCAGCTGGCATGGCCCGCCAGCTGCAACATTGGCTGGCGTAACTGCTGGTTGGCGTAACCGCTAACTTGAGTAACAGAAGGGGGAGTAGGCTCCCCTTTTCAATATTTGGCATCCTGCATTCAGTGCTGCAAAGTTGCACCATTTACGGCATACCTTGCCACTCATCGCCGAAAATTCAGCTCCTTCGCTACTTTAAAGAAGTTTCTACTGGTCTTACCTGAGTAAATTCTTTTGCTTTTTATTTAACAAGGCATTTACATCTAAGTGTCACCAGCATCGGTGACGCCTACAACGGCAAGGAGCCAGTTATGACCCATGTCGACATCCCTTTCCTTCGTTACCTCGATGCGGAAGGGTGCCCGGTCGCCACCTTACCGACCTGGCTGGACAAGGCGATACTGCACACCTTTTACCGCAATATGGTGATGGTGCGCAGCTATGACAAAAAAGCGATAGCGCTGCAACGAACCGGCAAACTCGGTACTTTTCCCTCCCATCTCGGCGCAGAAGCCGTGGGGATTGGCATTGGTCTCGCCATGCAGCCGCAGGATGTCTACGTTCCCTACTATCGAGACATGCCCACCCTCTATGTGCGGGGCGTGCCGATGGAGAAAAACCTGCAATATTGGGGGGGGGACGAGCGGGGCAGTTATTTTCTCAAACCCGATGGGACTCCCTCTGAAGATCTCCCCATCTGCGTCCCCATCGCTACCCAGATCACCCACGCCTGCGGTATTGCCTCGGCCTTCAAACTGCGTAATCAACCGCGGGTTGCCGTAGTCACCATCGGCGATGGCGGTACCTCCAAGGGGGATTTTCTGGAGGGGCTCAACTGCGCCGGTGTCTGGCACCTGCCGATGGTCATCATCGTCAACAACAACCAGTGGGCCATCTCGGTGCCACGCAAACTGCAATCGAGCGCTCCTACGCTGGCCCAGAAGGGGATTGGCGCCGGGGTGCGCAGTCTGCAGGTGGATGGCAATGATGTGGTGGCGGTCTACGATGCCGCCCGCAGTGCCGTCGAACGGGCCCGCAGCGGCAAGGGGCCGACCCTGATAGAAGCGGTCAGTTATCGCCTCGGCGATCACACCACGGCCGACGATGCCACTCGTTATCGCGATGGGGCCGAGGTCGAGGCCGCCTGGGCGAAAGAGCCGGTCAAGCGGCTACGCCAGTTTATGCATAGCAAAGGGTGGTGGGATGAGGAGCAGGAGCAGAGCCTGCTGGCGGAGGCTACCCGAGAGGTAGAGCAGGCGGTCGCCCGTTATGAGGCGATGGCGCCCCAGCCGCCGGAGGCGATGCTCGATTATCACTACGCCAGCCTGCCCGCCGAACTCGTGCCCCAGCGCGAGCGAGTGATTGCCAAGGGGATGAAGCAGGAGGTTGGCCATGAGTGAGATCAGTTTGCTGGAAGCGGTCAACATGGCCCTTCACTACGAGATGGAGCACGACCCGGATGTGGTGGTGCTCGGCGAGGATGTGGGGGTCAACGGCGGGGTGTTTCGCGCCACCGTGGGCCTGCGCGACAAGTTCGGTTTCAAGCGGGTGATCGACACGCCGCTGGCCGAGGGATTAATCGCCGGGGTGGCGGTCGGCATGGCCACCCAGGGGCTCAAGCCGGTGGCTGAGTTCCAGTTTCAGGGCTTCATCTTTCCCGGGATGGAGCAGATCATCTGTCAGGCGGCGCGGATGCGAAACCGCACCCGTGGCCGCCTCTCCTGTCCCCTCGTCTATCGCTCCCCGTATGGCGCGGGCATTCATTCGCCTGAACATCACAGCGAGAGCGTCGAGGCGCTGTTTGCCCATATCCCTGGGCTAAGGGTAGTGATCCCCTCCAGCCCGAGACGCGCCTATGGCCTGCTGCTCTCGGCCATCCGCGATCCGGATCCCGTGATGTTTTTCGAACCGGACCGCATCTATCGCTCGATGAAATCCGAGGTGGTGGATGACGGTGTCGGCCTGCCGCTGGATGTCTGCTTCACCCTGCGCCCGGGCCGGGATATCACGGTAGTGGCCTGGGGGGCCTGCATCCAGGAGGTGATGCGGGCGGCGAACCTGCTGGCCGAGCAGGATATCCAGTGCGAGGTGCTGGATCTGGCCACCATCAAGCCGCTGGATATGGAGACCATCCTCACCTCGGTACGCAAGACCGGCCGGTTACTGGTGGTGCATGAGGCGTGTGGCAGCTTCGGGGTCGGGGCCGAAATCGTTGCGCGGGTGACCGAGCAGGCACTTCCCAGCCTCAAGGCGCCACCCAAACGATTGACCGGGGTGGATGCCGCCGTCCCCTACTATCGCAACGAGGCGTATTACCTCATCACCGAGCAGGATATCGCCGATGCCGCTCATCAGCTGATGGAGAACCAGTGGCTATGAAATTTTTCAAATTACCGGATCTGGGTGAAGGGTTGGCCGAAGCCGAGATCGTCGAATGGAAGGTGAGTGCCGGTGATACCGTTGCGGTCGATCAGGTGCTCTTGTCGGTGGAAACGGCCAAAGCGCTGGTGGATGTGCCCTCTCCGGTGGCCGGGGTGATTGCCCGTCTCTGCGGCGCCGAGGGGGATATCCTCCATATCGGTGCGCCGCTGGTGGAGTTCGAGGGGGGCGAAGATGATGGCACCGTGGTGGGCAAGGTGAGCGCCCATCAGCAACATATCGAGGATCACTTCGTGGTGGGGGCCATTGCCCCGGGTGGCGCGCTGGTGCAAGCCATGCCTGCCGTGCGCCTGCTGGCACAAAAACTGGGTCTGGATATCGACCGGATCAAGGGAAGTGGCAGCGGCGGCATGGTGACCGAGCTGGATGTGCAGCAGGCATTCGAGTCACAGCAGAGCAGCGGCAACGAGTTCCTCAAAGGGTCGCGGCGTGCCATGGCCAAGGCGATGGAGCTCTCTCATCAGACTGTGGTGCCGGTCAGCATCACCGATGAGGTGGATTTGCGTCACTGGCGGCCTGATGAGGATGTGACGGTGCGCCTTATCAAGGCCATTGGCGTGGCGTGCCGCGCCGAGCCCTCGATGAACGCCTGGTTTGATGGCGACACCCTTTCACGGCGTCTGTTCAAAGAGGTCAATGTAGCCATCGCGGTGGATTCAAAGCATGGCCTTTATGTGCCGGTGATGGAGAACGTGGCCGAGCGGGAGGGGGCGGATATCCGGCAGGGGCTGGATCGGATGATCGCCGATGTGAAGGCGCGCGCCGTGCCGCGCGAGATGTTGCAGGGGGCGACCATTACGCTCACCAACTTCGGCGCCATCGCAGGCCGCTATGCCAGCCCCATCGTGACGCCGCCGCAGGTGGCCATCATAGGGGCAGGCAAACTGTTCGAAAAAGTGGTGTTCATCCATGGTGAAGCGCGTCCCGTCAGAGCATTGCCGCTGTCGATGACATTTGACCACAGAGCCTGTACTGGCGGGGAGGCGGCTCGTTTTCTCAAAGCGCTGGTCGAAGCGTTGGAAGCAGCGACCTTATAACAGTTTGTGCCCTGCCGTTGGCAGGGCACAAATTTGTTTGCGTAATCTACAAAGCCACGTATAATCCAAACCAGCTTGAAAGGGCGATAGTTATGTCAATGAATACGATGTTTCACATCTTGTCCTGTTGTTCATAAGTTAATCCCGTTTTTTGAGCTTTACCCGCTGAAAAGCATAAGTAATTATTTTGAATACAGGTTTAAAAGATATGTCTAACATGATCACCGGTACCGTTAAGTTTTTCAACGAAACCAAAGGTTTTGGCTTCATCCAGCAAGAAAACGGCCCGGACGTTTTCGTTCACTTCAGCGCCATTCAAGGTAACGGTTTCCGTACCCTGGCTGAAGGTCAGCGCGTACAGTTCTCTGTGACCCAAGGTCAGAAAGGCCCGCAGGCTGAGAACGTAACCGCTCTGTAATTCTTACAGAATTTAAGAAAGCCGTGGTACCTCTGGTGCCACGGCTTTTTGTTTATCTGGCTTCTGCTACTGACTCCCATGTGCTGAATCATGCTGTTATCGCTCCTGCTTGCTGCCACCTTGACTCTGACGTCCGATGCGCCGGTACCGGTTCAATCCGCGATGGAAGCGCAGGTGATCTGCCAGCAATTCGTCCAGGTCCGGATGGGCACTGCACAGCAACCCGATGAGCTGAATGCGCGACTGGTGCCTGAAAGGGAGGGGGAGTGGCTGGTGGATGGCAAAGTAAAAGGACCCGAAGGTCCTTTGCTGTTTGCCTGTCATCTTCACCAAGGGGAGCGCTGGGAGCTACTCAACTTTTCGCTCTGGGCACCACAGCCGGTCAAAGCGGTTTGAGTGCAACCAGCAGATGTTGCAGGTGTTCAACCATGGTCATGCCAAACGGGGTGAGATAGCCGCCATCTTCTGCGCTGATGAGCCCCTGTTGGTGCAGACGGGCTGCCGCCTGGCACAACTCTTCAGACATATCGCTGCGTAATTTAATCCCTAGGCTCATGTTGGCCGGATCAAAGCATGCCAGTATTTTCAAATCGTTCACGAATTCGTTAGAAACCTGGTCGATCCCAATCATGGATTTACTCCTTACGCTAAAGATGTATGCAAACTAGCATCCCCGGATCCACTTTAGTGGGCGCTGGCTCAAATTATTGATCTTTGGCTGGATGCTGCGTTTCAAATGCTGTTTTTTTCGGCGTAATCAGATGGTTGGCTGACAGCTTCGCCAAGGGCCGAGCCGGACCAAACGTGGTAGGATAGGGGAATTCTTTATATCGGACGGTCCATTGGCGGCTGTTCGCCCAGTCCAAGGTATTGCTCATGGTCAAGATCACGCTGGTATCCCTGCTGCATTCACACACCGCCACTTTCCCTGTTTACCCAGTCTCCTTGCTGACCTCCTTGTTGGAGGGCCATGAGGGAGAGGTGTGGCTACCTGCCCGCAAGGGGGGCGACATTACCCATCTTCGCAAACATGCTAAAGGGGCTCGCGCCCGCGAGCTGGCAAATCTCGATGCCGGTTGGTGCGATTTTATATCTGGTCAGGAAGGGGCGACTGCGGAGCTGGATGCGCTGGCCAACTACGACACCGAGATGATGGACAACTTGCAGATGTACTGGCATAGCGCGGGCAAGATCAACAGCCCGATCACAGATAATTTGTTCGAACTTCGTCGCGAAGTGGTGGATGAGGCCCATGGCGAAAAGCTTGCCGCTCTCTGGGAGCAACAACAACAGCAGCGATTTGAGCAGTTGATGAAAAGTGCGGCTGACGGTCGGGATCAACTCTGTTTCGTCGAAGTAGAGTCTGCCTACTGGCTGCGACAGAAGTTGAGCGAGCAACCTGATGTAGAGCTGATCACCCCGACCTTTTAATCCGGTCTGGAAGGTGGGTGAAACGTTTTATTCGCCGCCCTGCTCTATCCTTATGAGCGTTGCTGTTTCCCCGACGGGAGTCAGGAGGCGGCAAGCTGGACAAGCTGACCACAAGATGTGAACATGGCGCCCTTTATCGAGAGAGAGACTTGGCCAATGAGCTATGAACTGAGCGACACCGAGCGCAATGCCGCGCTGCAACTGAACGCTGACTACCGTTACGATCACTTCATCAGCAAGCTGGTCGAGCATGAAGAGCTGTTCGTCCTGACTGACGAGCATGGCGTCATGATGCTGACCACCGACGATGAAGATTGCATCCCGGTATGGCCGCACCCGGAGTACGCCAAGGCGTGGGCCGAAGGCGAGTGGGCCGATTGCAAACCACAGTCCATCACCCTCAAGGTGTGGCTGGAGCGGTGGATTGACGGCATGGAGCAGGACGAGCTGTGTGTTGCCGTGTTCCCGACCCCGGATCAGGAAGGCATCGTACTGGAGCCGGCTGACGTGGCTGACGCCATTGCCGAGAAGCAGGCCAAACGCGGCTGATCACCGAGCTATTCGCAACACCGGTTGCCAACAAAGACCCCGCTATCTGGCGGGGTCTTTGTTTTAGGTCTGTTTGCCAAACGAGTTGTGGCTATCAGGGCTGGCGATAGGTGGTGTCGATGATGGGCTCGGCCGGGAAAGTCTTGCCACTCTTGATGGCTGCCCTGGTCTCGGATTTTAGCTCTTCATCGATCCACAGCAGACCGCCATAGCTGTAACCGCTGTTGTCGCCACCGAGTGGCCAATAGAGCTGCTCGCTCTTGGGCGTTGCTGGTACTTTTGGCAGTTTGATCCAGCGCCATGCCCCTTCCCGGGTGTAGGGCACCTGATACGCAGGCACGAAGCTGGCCAGCTCATAGAGCCGCTGCTGGATCTGCCGTGACAGGGCCGCTTTTTTGGCAAAGTCGAACTCCTTGTCATACTGCTCCACCAAGGCTGTGATGGCGTCGTCATCGATGTTCATGATGTTGTTGGTCTGGGGCTTGTTGGCGTTGACCTTGTGGAAGAACTCCCAATAGGCGGGATAGCGGCTACCCGCCCAGGCCATCCAGGCGCTCTGGTGCTTTTTCTCCAGCATCGATTTGAAACCGGCCGATGCATCCATCAGGTTGAGCTCCAGATTAAGCCCCGCCTTTTTGGCCTCTTCCCGCAGCAGTGTGAGCCGCTGGGCGTGCTCTGCGGTGGTGTAGGTGATGGCGAGGGTCAGTGACTGCCCCTTGTCGTTTTGAAAAATCCCCTGCGGCCCCACTTTGTTAAAGCCTGCCTTGGAAAAGTATTCCCGTGCCAGTTTGGGAGCGAACGGACGGGCCTTGATCTCGCTGTTGGTAAACTCCCCCTGACCTGAGCCATAGCTGTTGAGGCGTTGGTAATCCCCCCGCAGCAGGGTAGCGAGCATTCTGTCGAAATTGAGGGCATGCTGGATGCCGAGGCGAACATCGAGATTGCGCAGCAGCGGATCGGCGGTGTTGAGATAGAGCCCCATCGGCGGTTGCGGGGTCTGGTTGTAGAACCAGCGCCGCTCGATATACCCCTTCTCGAACTCGGCGGTGTTGGTCTTGTCGTGCCACCAGTTGGGGATCACCAGCGGGAAGCTGTCGAGATCGCCGCGCAGGAAGTGCTGCCAGGCGATGTTCAGATCCCTGAGCACCTTGATCTCGATCCGCGCAGGATTGAAGCGATGCTGGAAGTAGCGCTCGTCATCCCCCCACCAGTTTTCAATCCGCTTGAAGGTGACCGATTTGCCCTTTTTCACCTGATCGATCTGATAGGGACCGGTGACCGGCAACACCTTCCAGTTGTACTCCTTGACCCAGTTGGCGGTGAGCTTGATGGCATGGCTCGGCTCCGGGCTGATGGGCAGCGATTCGAGCAGATCCTGGCGGCTCTTTTCGGTGCCGCTGGTGATGGCCAGGGTGTGATCATCAAACTTGGTGATGTCTGCTATCTGGGTGCTGTAGTAGTTGTTGTACCAGGGGTCGTTGATCTCCTTGCTGCGCATCATCTTGAGGGTAAAGAGCCAGTCATCGGCGGTGACCGGCTGGCCGTCTGACCAGCGTGCCTTGGGATTGATGCGAAAATAGAGGGTCTTGTTGTCGGCGCCGAAGGCCCACTCGTTTGCCAGCATTGGCATGGGGTTGCCGGTGACGGGATGAGTGCTCAGCAGTGGCAGGTTGGTTTCCCGCACGTAACCGGCAAAGCCGCCGTTGGAGTCGGGGCCATATTTGCGCAGGGTCAGGGGGAAGCTGGTCATAAAGGTGCGAAAGGTGCCGCCGCGTTTGGCGGCCGGATCGGCATAGAGAGGGTCCTGGTTGTTGCTCTCCCACTTCAAGTCAGCGGGCAGTGTGGCACTCCAGCCAAACGGGCTCCAGCACAGGGTCAGGGTGATGGCGGTGGCGCGAATGATAGGGGGGAGGCGGCGCCCCCCGGCGGTGATGGTCGATGGCATGTCCTTACTCTCCTGAAGTCTGCTTCCTGCAGATCACACACTGGTGATGTCAGTCCCGATGGGGACTGGCTCATCATGAAAATTTTATCCTGTCAGGTCAATGAAATAGCGTAAATGGGCAGGCGCTCATCATGTCGCTCTCTGTGGTTTGAACCAGCGCAGTCGGCTACCCAGCAGATGGACCACAAAGCCGAGCAGCACCAGAGCTGAGCCCAGCCACTGCAAGGGTGTTGGATGTTCATCGAGCAGCAGCGCTGCCGTGACCATGCCGACACAGGGGATCAGCAGGGAGAGCGGTGCCACCTGCGCCACCGGATAGTGCATCAGCAGTCGTCCCCACAGGCCGTAACCCAGCCAGGTCGCGACATACGAGAGATAGAGCACGCACAGCAATCCCTGCCAGCTGAAGTCGCGCAGGCTGCTGGCCATCAGCTCCGGCCCTTCGAACAGCCAGGAGAGGGCGAAAAATGGCAGGATGGGCACCAGACCGCCCCAGGCGATCAGGCTCGGCAGCGTGGTCTGGTAGCGCAGACCAATCTGGCGATTGATGACGTTGCCAAGGCCCCAACAGGCGGCGGCACACAGCGTCAGGATAAACCCGAGCAAGGTCAGGTTGCCTTCACCGTGAGTGGCGATGAGATAGAGGCCGAATCCCGCCAAGGGCAGCGCCACCCAGTGGTGGGATTGCCAGCGCTCCCCCAGCCAGATCATTGCAAAAAGCAGGGTGAACACCACCTGGGATTGCAGCACCAGCGAGGCCATACCTGCGGGCATGCCGAATTTCATGGCACTGAACAAAAATGCGAATTGACCGAGGCTGATGGCGCCGCCATAGGCCAGCAGCCAGCGCCAGGGCATGGCGGGTTTGGGTACCAGCAAGATGGCGGGGAAGACCACGCCGATAAAGCGCAGCGCACCCAGCAGCAGTGGGGGGATCCCCTCCAGCCCCCACTTGATGGCCACGAAGTTAAGCCCCCAGCAGAGGATGACCAGAGCGGCCAGAAACTTGTCTTTGGTGTGCATGCGGTGTCCTTCGGTCTGTGGCCTCTGCCATGAGAGGCCAAAAGAGGACGAGCATACCCCCGCCAGGGTGGGCGCCGTCAAGCCGACCGGCGGGGGAGCAACCCGGCAACGGGGGCCAGGTGCGATTCAGGCAGAGACGCAGTGCACTGTGATGCCGCGTGCGGCCAGGGTGGCCCGCATGGGGGCGGGCAGGGCATCGTCGGTAACCAGCACGTTGATCTGGCCCGGCGCGCCAAGCTGGCTCGGGTGGATGGCGCCAAATTTGCTGCTGTCGGTGATCACCACATTGGTCATCCCCTTGGCCAGCACGCTGTTGACCACGTCGGCCCGCATCATGTCGCGGCCGGTAAAGCCCATCTCGGGATGAAAACCGTCGACCCCGATAAAGGCCTTGGAGAAGTGCACCTGCTCGATGCAGAGGCGCGTGAGCGGCCCCACCACGCTCTCGCTCTGATGCTGGAACAGCCCGCCGAGCAGCACCACCTGAGCCGGGGTATCTTTGAGCAGATGGGCGATATAGCTGCTGATGGTGATGATGGTGACCCGTTTGTGCAGGGCCAGATGGCGCGCCAGCAGGGCGTTGGCGCTGCCCCCCTCGATAAAGACCGTCTCGCCATCCTCCACCAGCTGGGCGGCCCGCTCGGCGAGGCGCTCCTTGAGCAGGTAGTTGATATTCATTCGGGCATCTTGGTCGTCGCTCTCCAGCGCCATGGCCGAGCCGTGCACCCGCTTGAGCAGCCCCTGCTTTTCGAGAGAGGTCAGGTCGTTGCGCACCGTCACCTCCGAGACCCCGGTACGTTGGGATAGCTCGCTCACGCTCATCTTGCGGGCCTGATGGACCAGAGTGAGGATCAGTTGGTGGCGTGGGTTCATTGGACCTCGCTGGTTGACAGTGGATAGCGGCAAGCCACCCCGCGGGTGGCTTGCCGGTCATATAAGGGGCACAGCTGCCCCTGGTGGGGCCCGTCAGAGACTGTGCTCGGTGCGGGCGATGATATCATCTTGCGCATCCGGGGATAAGGCGGTGAAGAAGGCTGAATAGCCCGCCACCCGTACCACCAGATCCCGGTATTGATCCGGATTGGCCTTGGCTGCCAGCAGGGTTTCCCGCGAGACGATGTTGTACTGCACGTGCCACCCCTTGTGCACCTCGAAGAAGGTGCGCAGCAGACTCATCAGCTTGGCCTTGTCCCGCTCGCTCTCGAGGCTGGCCGGGCTCAGCTTCTGGTTGAGCAGCACCCCGCCGAGAATGGCCGCCGTGGGCAGCTTGCCGATGGAGTTGAATACCGCTGTCGGGCCGAGACGATCCGAACCCGACGAGGGGCTGGCCCCTTCTGCCAGCGGCGTGCGGGCATGTCGACCATCCGGGGTGGCCATGGTGGCGGCACCGAACGGCACGTTGGCGGAGATGGAGGAGGTGCCGGCATAGTAGGTACCGCCGATGGGGCCACGGCCGAAGCGGGTGTTGTGCAGCTCCTTGAGCTCGTCGATGTAGCTCTGGTAGGCCTGCACCAGCAGCAGGTCAACCTCGTCCAGATCGTTGCCATATTTGGGGGCTGCATTGGTGAGGCGCTGGCGCAGCTGCTCCCCCTCCAGTCCTGAAAAATCTTGCTCGAGTGCTTCGGCCAGCTCTTGCTGATCCACTATCCCCTGTTCGAACACCAGTTTCTTCAGGGCAGCCAGACTGTTGCCGAGGTTGGCGATCCCCACCTGCAGACCTGAGACCCAGTCATAGACGGCGCCCCCCTCCTTGATGGTCTTGCCGCGCTCGATGCAGTCATCCACCAGGGCGCTGCAGAGGATGTCATGGGCTTGGGCCTCCAGCACGCTGTCGACCACGCAGTCGATCTCGATGGATTTGCGGGTGAAGTAGCGCACCTGCTCATCCCAGCGGGCCATCACCTCGTCAAAGTTGCCAAAGCTCCCTTCCCGCAGTGACTGGGGTTGGGGCAGGAATACCTTGCCGGTGGTGGCATCGCGGCCACCATCGAGGGAGGCCAGCAGGATACGGGCGAAGTTGATAAAGCTCATGCCGGTGCAGCGGTAACCCCACTTGCCGGGCACGGCGGTCTCGATGCAGCCGATGGCGGCGTAATGGTGGGCATCCTCCACGCTTACCCCGAGCTTGATGAACTCGGGGATCACCACTTCGTCGTTGTTGAAGGCGGGCATGCCGAAGCCGCAGCGGATCACCTGAATGCAGGCATCGAGGAAATCCTCGCTCATCCCGGCGTGGTAGCGTACCGAGAGGTTGGGCTGGGTGGATCTCAGCTGGCCGCAGGACTCCAGAATCGCGTAGGAGAGGCCGTTGACCGCGTCATGGGCCGCGCCATCGCGCCAGTTCTGGCCGCCAATGGTGACGTTCTGATAGAGGGGGCTGCCGGCAGAGGCCTTGGAGTGGGTGCCGGAGCGGATCTTGTTCACCTCCAGCAGTTTCAGCCAGCACCCTTGCAGCATCTCGATGGCGCGGGGGCGTGACAGGGATTCTGACAGCTCCACCTCGCGGCGATACCAAGGATAGAGGTACTGATCCATCCGGCCAAACGACACCGAGTGACCGTTGGATTCGATCTGCAGGATGAGCTGGATAAAGTAGCAGAGCTGTAGCGCCTGCCAGAAGGTCTCGGGGGGCTGGTGGGCGATGTGGGCGCAGTTGAGCGCGATGGTCTCAAGCTCGTTTCGGCGCTCGGGGCGAGATTCTTGTGCTGCCATATCATGGGCAAGTGCGGCGTAGCGCGAGATGTGAGCGCTGACAGCATCCAGAGTGATGGCGACGGCGTGCAGGAACTGCTCGCGCTGCAGATCGGCCCAATCCGCCAAATCCAGCCGACTGCGCCGCTCGGCCACCTTGGCCTTGAAGCCATCGAGACCCAGAGTGAGCAGCTCCTCGTAGTTGACCGCGAGGTGGGCATCCCCCGAGGTCATGTTGCCCTCCGCCTTGATGATGCCGCTCTCCAGCAGCGCTTTCTGCTCGTCGGTAAACAGGCCGAAGCAGCGGTCCTGCACCGTCTGGCCGCGCCAGAAGGGGGTGAGGGTGTGGATGATCGCCTTGTCGGTTTCGCTGACCGCAAAACCGGCGCCGGGGCGGTCGGCCAGTTCGTCGATCTCCTTCTCAATCCAGCTCACCGTGTACTCAGGAAACAGTGGCGCCGCCCGCACCTGACTGGCCTGATTGCCGACGATCAGCTCGTCGTGCTTGATCCAGATGGTGCGCTCCTTGAGGTGATGAGCCAGCGCCAGGGCGCGGCGCACCGGCAGCGGCCGGGCGAGATGAGCCTGATAGGCCTCGGTGTAGTGGCGGGCACGCTCGGTGCAGACCGGTGGCTGAACGATGTGGATCAGGCTCTCTTTGTGGGCGCGGATCCGCGGGCTGAGGGTATTGAGGTCGAGCTGGGTCATGATCTTATCCTCTGGTCACAGGGGTCAGCCCCTGACGTTGGGCGTATGCGTGGGCAAAGTGGAGTAAATCGGGGTCGTCGAGCGGTGTCTCCGGCGACTGATAGGGCAGATCCAGCAGGGCATATTTGCCCACGCCTAAGGTGTGGTAGGGGAGGAAGTGGATCTCCTGCACCGTGCCGAGACTGGCTGCGGTGTCGGTGATAGCTTCGATCGATGCACGGTCGGCATTGAAGCCGGGAATGAGCGGCACCCGGATCTGCATCGGCACGCCGTGCTCGGCGAGGCGTTTGAGGTTCGCGATGGGCAGCTCCACCTTGCCGCGGGTCCAGTGGAAGAAACGTTCTTTATCCACGTGTTTGAGGTCCGCCAGCAGCAGATCCAGTGAGGGAAGGCTTTGCTCAATCTGGTGCCAGGGCACATGCAGGCAGCTCTCGACCGCGGTGTGCAGCCCTTCGGCCTTGCAGCGGGCCAGCAGGTTGGCAGCAAATTCGGGCTGCATAAACGGTTCGCCACCTGAGAGGGTGACGCCACCGCCGCTGCGCTCGAAGAAGGGGCGATCCCGCAAGATGGTGTCCATCAGGGTATCCAGGGTTTCATCGCGGCCGCACACCTGCAGCGCTTCGCTTGGGCAGAGGCCGCGCAGCCGTTCCATATCATCGGCCTTGAGGGCAGAACGGCTGAGCTGGATGCCCTCGCTGTCACGCAAGATTGCCGGACAAGCCTGGCTGCAGAGCTGGCATCCCTCGATGCACTGGCGCCGGTCGAGTAGTATGTCCGGCTTGGGAGAGCGGCTTTCCGGGTTTTGACACCAGCGACAGGCCAGCGAGCACCCCTTGAGAAACACCAGGGTGCGAATGCCGGGGCCATCGTGAGTTGAATATCGTTGCAGGTCGAAAATCATACCGCCTCCTTTTGTATTTGCATTCTATTTGCTTTCATTCGAAAGTTGATTTGATTTCGATCAAGCTGTTTGCAGATGTTTTCTCGCTAGAATGGCGACATATTGAACATCCCGTTAAGGAGTTAGAGATGGAGCTGTATCTCGATACCGCCGATGTGGCGGCAGTGCGTCGCTGGTCACGGATCCTGCCGTTGGCCGGTGTCACCACCAATCCTTCCATTACCGCCGCCGGGGGATTGCCGCTCTGTGAGCTGCTGCCCGCCTTGCGCGATGTGCTGGGGCCCAAGGCGCGCCTGTTTGCCCAGGTGATGGCCAAAACCGAAACCGAGATGGTGCGCGAGGCGTTCGCTCTGCGTGAGCTGGACCCGGATCTGGTGATCAAAATCCCGGTATGCGCAGAGGGGCTGGCGGCCATCAAGAGCCTGACCGCCAACGGTGTGCCGACTTTGGGCACCGCTGTCTATACCCCGCTGCAGGGCTGGCTGGCGGCGGTGGCGGGGGCAGAATATGTCGCGCCCTACGTTAACCGGCTGGATGCCCAAGGGGGCGATGGCATCGCCACCGTGCAGGAGTTGCAACAGCTGCTTGCGCTGCACGCGCCGAACAGCAAGGTGCTGGCGGCATCGTTCCGTACCCCGCGCCAGGCGCTCGACTGCCTGCTGGCGGGTTGCCGGTCCATCACTCTGCCGCTCGATGTGGCGGAGCAGCTGATGAACGTGCCAGCGGTGGATGCGGCGCTGGTGAAGTTCGATCAGGATTGGCAGCGCGCTTTCGGTCGCTGATTGCCTGATTGCAGTGACAGATGGGGGAGGGTGAGGAGACGCAGGAGGGGATTGGGATTGACCGACTAGACTTGTAATAGGCAGTCAGATGCGCTGGCTGCCTTGCGATCTACCGGAGGTATCCCATGAGCGACCATCTGCTGCTCCCCCATGGTGAAGATCTGCGACGTGCGGTGCGCTGGCTCAGTGAGCACCACCAGTACGATATCGCCGCCATCGAAGAGGCCAGCCTGCGTTTCGATCTCTCGCCGTTGGATGAGGAGTTTCTGATCCGGCACTGGCTCGATAGCCAGCGCCAGTCGTGAGGACAGAGTTAGAAGAAGTTGGTGAGGTTGATGCCAAACTCTTTGGGGTCGACCGTGCACTCGATGCTCTCCTTCACACTCGATCTGGCCAGATCCAGCCACTGCACATCGAGGTAGTGGCGCTGGGAAGCGTGATAGATCACCTTGACCACCGGCTTGAGCGGCTGCTGCTCGTTGCGCTGCATCACGATGGCCAACCGCTGGTTTGAAAGCTGTACCAGCGTTCCCACCGGATAGACCCCCATGCACTTGATGAACTTGGTGACCAGTTCGGCATCGAAGTGCTGGTTGACTCCCTTTAGCAGAATGCGAAAGGCCTGGGTGGGTTGCATGCCAGCCTTGTAGACTCTGTCGGCAGTTACTGCGTCATAGACATCGACAATACCGCTCATGCGGGTATAGAGGGAGAGTTCATCCCCTTTGAGCCTTAGTGGGTAGCCAGTACCATCGAGCCGCTCGTGGTGGTTGGCGGCTACTTCCAGCATGGTTGGGGTGATGCCGGGGGTATTGCGGAGAATGTCGTAGCTATGCACCACATGCTGGCGCATGATGGCAAACTCCTCATCGGTCAGCTTGCCCGGTTTGTTGAGCACCTCGTCCGGCGTCATGATCTTGCCCACGTCGTGCAACAGCCCTCCCAGAGTCAACTCCTTGAGCACGCTGCGCTCCAGTCCCAGATAGCGGCCGAAGTTGGCCAGCAGGATGGCCACGTTCATGGAGTGCTCCATCAGATAGGCATCCTTGGCACGAATACGGGCCAGGCAGAGCATGGCATCGCCATGGGTGAACATGGTGTCCACCATCTCCTCGGCGACTTCGGCGAGCGGGGTGATGTTGATGGGTTCACCCGCCTTGAGCTGACGAATGAACTTGCCTTGCAGCTCGCGCGCCTCCTGATAGAGGCGGCGGATCTTCAGCTCCTGCCCTTCGCCGTTGGCCCCGACCCGGCGTCCTGCCTGAGCACTGTTGGCATTGAGGTCAGGGGAGGTGATGGCGTCACTCTCGGTACTGCCCAGCTTGCTGCGGGCCAGATCGATGCGTACCGTGAGCACCCCCTGACGCACCAGATTGGCAATTTGCGCCACACTGGTCACCATGCCCATCCGGGCAATCTCCATCCCACCTGTCTGGCTGGCGATAGCAATGACATACATGCCGGGTTTCAGCTGGTTGACGGGAATGACGGGGTAGGATGCTTGAGACTTCATGAGGGCTTCCTGACTCTTATTATTATGAGTATCGTGCGGATGGATTGCACCCGAGAAGTGTAACATCGGATGACCAGTTCGTCATAATTGGCAACCCCTTAACAGTGGCGTTGTCGCCCCCGCCCGATATAATGACGCCCCTTTACTTGTTGGACTCCGAGGTTGTGAATGCGGCTTGATAAATTTCTGTGCGATTGTTCCGATTTGACCCGCTCGCTGGCAGGCAAACTGATCCGTCAGGGTGAGGTCATGGTGGATGGCATTGTGGTCAAGCAGCCTGCCTTTCATATCAATGAGCAGAGCCAGATCGAGTTTGACGGCGTGCTGCTGACGCTGGAGCAGCGCAACCGTTATTTCATGCTGCACAAACCGGAAGGGTATGTCTGCTCCAACGAGGATCCGGATCACCCGACCGTTTTCTTCCTGATGGATGAGCCGGCGATGGGCAAGCTGCACGTGGTGGGGCGCCTTGACCTCGATACCACCGGACTGGTGTTGGTGACCGACGATGGTCAATGGTCCCATCGCATCACCTCGCCGCGTCGCGAATGTGCCAAAACCTATCACGTCTGGCTGGCCGACCCGGTGAGCCCGGATGCAATCGAGTTGTTCGCCGAAGGGGTCTACCTGCGCAACGAGACCGATAAAACCCGTCCAGCCCAGCTGGAAATTCTCGGTGAGTGCGAGGCCAGGCTGACAATTCACGAAGGCAAGTACCATCAGGTCAAGCGGATGTTTGCCTCCATCGGTAACAAGGTCGTTGGCTTGCATCGCGAGCGGATTGGCGGCCTGACGCTGGATGAGACGCTTGCTCTCGGTGAATACCGTGAGCTGACCGTTGACGAGATCGCCCTGTTCTGATCAAGCTTGTTGCCGGGTGTCAGTGAGTACTGAAACCCAGCACCAATGCCGTACCCAGGGTGGCAATCAGTGCCCCCACCCAGGCGGCAATGGATGGCCGCTCCCCCGAGTGCCACCACAACAGTGGCAGCAGCAGTACCGGCGTGGTGGAGGAGAGAATGGCCACCATGCCAACCTCGCCCTGCCGTAACGCAATCAGGATCAGCGTCATGCCTAGCGTCATCGCCAGGAAGCCATTAGCGATGATCATAGCTAGGACCCTACGGTTGATAGGGTTTAACGGACGTGCGATAGGCATTCCTGCCAGTCGCAAGCTGCAGTGTGCCAGCAACGCGGTGGCCATTCTGACCCCGGACGCGCTGACGGCATCGACATTGCCGCTCATCATCACAGGTTTGGCGATGATCACACCGAGACTCTGGCAAAGCGCAGCGGTGAGACCCAGCGTGATGCCTATTCCCAGGCCGCCACGGATCTGCTCCCACTCGTTATTGTTGCTGCGCCTGCCAAACAGGATCGCCAGCATCACGCCGACAAAAACCAGCAAGGCACCCAGCAAGCGCCATCCGGTCAGTGGCTCATTAAACAACCAGAGCCCCAGCATGGCTGAGAAGAGGGCATGACAGGAGAAGAGCAGGCCGCTGCGTCTTGGGCCCATCCTGTTCATGCAGGCATAGAGCGCCGTATCACCAATAAAAATGCCGATAAGTCCGGAGAGGGCGAGCAGTGGAAGTGTGCCGGCGGTGAGGGTTTGCCAGCCGCCGCTGAGCAGGCTGATGCTGCCGAGCATCAGGCTGACCAGAAACATGCGCCAGCGGCTGTAGGCAAATGCGCCGAGATGACGGGCCGGTTTGACCGAAATCAGCGCTGCAATTGCCCATAAACTGGCCGAGGCGAGGGCCAGCCACTCATAACCCATAAAAACTCCTGAAAAAAATCTCCCGAAAGACTCCATCTCCCGGGCAAGCCCGATACAATACGGGGCGTTTTCGGGGATAACAAGCGCGGCATCAGGCATTCATAAGGCGAGCCGTCGGCCTTCCCCCTCCTGCAGTAGTTTTATTCGAGGTTTTGTCATGAGGTCTGGTTTCTTCCCCACGCTGGCGCGACGCTGGCTCCCCCCCCTATTGCTTGCCGCGCTGGCCGTTCCACAGGCTCATGCAACAGCCGTTGTACAGCAGCCTCCTGTGGCCGACCGGCAGATGTTGGTCAAAGGCAATGGTGCCGAACCGGAATCCCTTGACCCGGCACTGGTGCGCTCCGGTTTTCCGGGGGAAGCCGTGTTGGTCGATCTTTTTGAAGGGCTGGTCAGTGAGGATGGCCAGGGGCATATCGTCCCGGCTCAGGCTCAGCGCTGGGAGGTCAGTGAAGATGGGCTGGAGTGGCGATTTTTCCTGCGCCCCCAACTGAAGTGGTCCAATGGCGAGCCGCTGGTGGCCGCTGATTTCGTCTATGCCTGGCGCCGTCTGCTCGATCCGGCCATCAACTCCCCTTCTGCCGGATTGCTGTTGGCCATGGGGATCAACAATGCGCAATCCATCTATGCCGGCGCACTGGAGCTCGACAATCTTGGCATTGAGGCGCAAAGCGATCAGATCCTGAAAGTCACCCTGGAGCGGCCGGTTCCTTATTTTTTGCAGTTAATAAGTCAGCGTCCCTTTGTACCGGTCAATCGGCAGGTGATAGCCCAGTTTGGCAAACAGTGGACCGAGCCCGGCAAGCTGGTGAGCAATGGGGCGTATCGTTTGGCTAGTTGGGTGCCTAACGAGAGACTCGAAGCCGAACGCAATATCCACTACTGGGACGATCGCCACACTCGCATCGGGCGAGTCACCTACCTGCCTATCACCTCGCAACATGCGGAGCGGTTGCGTTATGAGGCCGGTGAAATCCAGCTGACCAACAAGGTCTCCCTCGGCTATTACCAGAAGATGAAGCGCGGATCCCCGGAGCGGCTCTGGGGCTTGCCGCTGTTTGGTACCTATCTCTATGCATTCAATTTGAAACGCCCGGAACTGCAGGATGTGCGGGTGCGTCAGGCGCTCTCCATGGCGGTTGATCGACTGCAGCTCATTGAATCGGTGAGCGGGCAGGGTGAACAGGCGGCATGGTCGCTGTTGCCGGAGATGCCAGGTTACCCCCGGGTGGTATTGCCTGTCGCGCTTGAAGATATGCCGACCCGTCAGGCCAAAGCGGCTGCACTGCTGTCAGCGGCCGGGTATAACAGCGCTAATCCACTCAAGCTGAGCATTACCTACAACAGTGCCGACACCCACAAGCAGATGGCAATGGCCATTGCTGCCATGTGGCAGAAGCTGGGGGTACAGGTCACCCTCAACAGTCTGGAGTGGGGCGCCTATCAGGTGGCCAAGGATAGCGGTGATTTCCAGGTGGCCAGAAGTTTCCTGTTTGGCGATTACGTGGAGCCGTCAGCCATATTGGGCAGCTTCCGTTGTCAGGATCTGCGCAACGAGAGCGGCTACTGCAATCCCGATTTTGATCTGCTGCTGGAGCAGGCTGCCAATACGCTGGACAGTGCGAGTCGGGTTGAATTGTACCGGCATGCCGAACAGTTGCTGCTTGAAGAGGCGCCGATCCTCCCCGTGTATCATTACAATCAGATGAGACTGGTTGACCCCACCCTGCGGGGACTGCCCTGCCAGAATTTGAAAGGGACGATTGCCACCAAGGATCTCTATTTCAGCCCGCAGTGAGGAGCATTTCATGAAACTTGCCATCATTTCCGACATCCACGGCAGCATCATTGCGCTGGAGCGGGTGTTGACCCGACTTGACTCCTGGCAGCCGGATCACTATCTGCTGCTCGGCGATCTGCTCAACCATGGCCCGCGTAATCCTCTGCCGGAAGGGTATAACCCGGCGGCAGTGGCTGACAGGCTCAACGAGCTTGCGCCACAGATCATCGCGGTGCGGGGCAATTGCGATTCCGAAGTGGATCAGATGCTGTTGCGCTTTCCCATCACCGCCCCCTACAACCAGTTGCTGATCGATGAGCGGCGCTGGTTTGTCAGCCACGGTCATCTTTATCGCCCGGACGAGGTACAGCTACCGGCGGGTAGTCTGTTCCTGAGCGGCCACACCCATGTACCTGTGCTGGAGTGGCAGGGGGAACGGATATTGATGAACCCGGGGTCAATCGGTTTCCCGCGCGGCGAGCTGCCAGCCAGTTATGGAAGCTATGAGGATGGGGTACTGCGCGTCAACGCGTGTGAGGATGGGCGGGAGTTGTTGCGCCTCGCGCTTTAAAACGGAGAGCAAAAATGCAAGGCCTGATAAGAGATGTCAGGCCTTGATACCGTAGGAGCGGGTGCCAGAGCGAGTATTGCCTTTGGCGTCATAGGTCAGGCTGTTGCGATCACGCAACTGACTCAGAAAGGTTGCCAGACGACGGTTGGAGACGATGCTCAATTCAAGCAAGCGACCGTTGATATCATTTTGTGCCTGGCAGGCATCCAGTTTTGCACGAAGCTGCGCCATCTCGTCGGGATAGGCTGCCAGCTGCAGTGCCAGTTCCGGCATCTCTGCCAGTGTCTTGTCCAGAGTTTCTATCGCAGCAAGCAACTGCTGTTTGCGCTCGGTCAGTGCAGGCAGGGCCAGTGCCTGATGCTGCTCGAGCAAGCTGAACTCCTCTTCCAGAATGCCTTGCATCTGGCTGAGGTAATCATCTTGGGTGTGCAGTAACGAAGGTAAGTCCATCATCCCAGAACTTTGTCCAGATTGGCCTCGAAACTGAACATCTTCTTGGCTACAGCGTCGCTGTTAACCTGATATTCGCCACTCGCGACGGCTTTTTTCAGTCGTTCAACCTTGCTCTCGTTGCCGGTTGAGGCGGTATTGAGGTTCTGTTGCATTTTTTGCAATTGTTGCGCCTCACTGGTCAAGGAGACGGAGTCCAGCTTGACAGTGGTCGCTTTGTTTTCGGGCGATGAGGTGACTGACTTGCTGCCTGTCCCTTGGCTATTAGCGGTATTTTGCAACCGATTATTCGCCAAGTTGTTGATATTGTTGATGGCCATTTTAGTTACCTTCGTCTGCTTTAAGGTTTGCTTACCTGTTTATCGGTGCGGCAGCTCAAAACTTTAGAAAAAAAATTGTTCAGGCTCCGGATATCAAAAAGTGACCGATGCGGCACCGACTGCTGTGACTTTACCTTCCACCGTTTTGCCGGAGCGAATATTGACGAGTTTGATGATCTCTCCGAAACTGCCATCTTGCAAGGCTCGGGCCATGGTTTTGATCTGGAAGTTGCTGTTTTCGGCTGTCAGGGTGACCTGATCCCCTTTACATATCACGCAAACCTGGCTCAAGCGGATGGGCTGTCCCGGTTTGATCTCCCGCTTGCTGCGTACCCCAATCAGAGGGGCCGGGTTGGTCAGATAGTCACCACGGATCAGGGTTTGATCCTGAAACGCCACTACCAGCTTGCTTTCATTCAGCAGATCCCCTTTGGTAATGGGGTCGGTGACAGTAACAAAGGGTTTTTGAATACTGACCCTTACCGGTAAGTAGACATCCCAGGGTTTTTCTTCCTCACACTTCATGTAAACAGTTGTATTACGACGAATTTCCATTTTTGCTGGCAAGCTGATGGTCAACAGATCATCGCAACGGGTTAGCGGGAGTCTCTCATCAAGGGTCGCGGCAGTGACCTCTGCTCTGGCATCCAGCGGCAGATCGAGTTGACCATAAACGAACTCTTGTGCCTGCTCTCTCAGATAGGTTGTGACATCCGAGGCATGGCTCGAGGATATGCTGCCAAAAAAGAGGCTGATGAGTAAAAGTCGGTTAATCATTTTCGCTCGTCGGTCGATAAGTTGTTCACGCATATCACCATATTTAACTATGATTGCTTCAGAATCTGTTTGTTGTCACATCGATAGTCTGACGCAATCCATCACGCATGCATGATTAATGCCAAGCGTTTTTAGGGAGTGTTTATGGCCAGTATCCTGGACTCGGTCAACCAACGTACCCAGCTAGTGGGGCAAAACCGGCTGGAATTGTTGTTGTTTCGTCTCAATGGACGTCAAAGATTTGGCATCAACGTATTCAAAGTGCGTGAAGTGTTGCAGTGCCCCCCCTTGACCGTGATGCCCAAGTTGAACTCCTGTATTCGCGGAGTGGCTCATATTCGTGGCCAGACTATCTCGGTCATCGATCTCAGCATGGCAATGGGCAAGCGCCCCATTGAAGATTTGAGCAAGTGCTTCATTATCATCTCCGAGTACAACCGCTCCATTCAGGGTTTTTTGGTGCACTCGGTCGAGCGCATCATCAATATGAACTGGGAATCTATCCTTCCTCCCCCCAAGGGGGCTGGTCGCATCAACTATATGACGGCGGTTACCGAGGTTGATGGCGAGTTGGTCGAGATCCTCGACGTTGAACGTATTCTCAACGAAATATCTCCGGTTTCTACTGAGGTCAGCCAGGAGCTGGTGGAGGCCAGTGTCGAGCATCCGACCTTGGGACGTCCCGTATTGGTTGCTGACGACTCTTCGGTTGCGCGCAAACAGGTACAGCGTGCGCTGGAGGCGATCGGAGTTGAATGCGTGCTGGCAAAAGATGGCCGCGAAGCATTGAACATGCTGCTGGAGATGACCAAAAATGGCCCTATCAAGGATCAGATTGCGCTGGTGATTTCCGATATCGAAATGCCCGAGATGGATGGCTATACATTCACTGCCGAGATCCGGAATAATCCCAATCTCAAAGATTTGCATGTTATTCTGCATACCTCGCTCAGTGGTGTATTTAACCAGGCTATGGTGCAAAAAGTTGGTGCAAACAACTTTATTGCCAAGTTCCAGCCTGATGAATTGGCCAAAGCCGTACAAAACGCACTCTAATTTAAAGAAGAACAGCTGCATGAAGACACTTTCGGATGACTTATACAAACAGTTCAGCAACTTTCTTGCGGTTCAGAGCGGGATCGTGCTGGGTGATAACAAACAGTATCTGGTGAAGAGCCGTCTTTCACCTTTGATGGCACAGTTTGGCATCGAGAGTCTGTCTGAACTGGTCACCCGTGCAATGAGTGTACGAGAGCGTGACCTGAAAATGGCGGTTGTTGATGCGATGACCACTAACGAGACCCTCTGGTTTCGTGATACATATCCGTTCCAGCTGCTGACCGACAAGATTTTTCCTGAATTGGGCAAAAGTGGTCGCCCTGTCAAGATTTGGTCTGCTGCCTCATCTTCGGGACAGGAGCCATATTCTATCGCCATGACGGCGCTGGAGCAGCAGATGAAGAAGCCGGGTACCTTGCCCGGTGGAGTGCAGATTGTCGGGACAGACATATCGACTACCATGCTGAATCAGTGCAAGGAAGGGGTATATGACAGTCTGGCTTTGGCACGCGGATTGTCGCCAGAGCGCAAGAAGATGTTTTTTGAGCCCTATGGTGACAACAAAATGCGGGTGGTAGAGCGAGTCAGAAAATTGACCACCTTCCGGCCGCTCAATCTGCTGGAGAGTTATAGTCTGCTCGGTAAATTTGACATCATTTTTTGCCGTAACGTGCTTATCTACTTTGCACCGGAAGTGAAGTCAAAAATCCTCAACCAGTTTGCATCCAGCCTCAATCCTGGTGGATACCTGATGCTGGGAGCGTCGGAATCGCTGGCGGGTTTGACTGACCGATTCGAGATGATTCGGTGCAATCCCGGAATTGTTTACAAGGTCAAATAACGTTGCAGCCCATGGTATTCAATGAGTTGTGATTGGTGACATTGTTTATAAGAGAAGGAGGCACAGTGCCTCCTTCTCTCTTTATGGCTCCATTCTTATAGCTCCATTCGTGATGGCATTGCGCCATGTTCCTATCTATCGCGCAGCAGATCCTTGCACTCCGTCTAAAGGCTTTCATAGCTAGGCTCGACAACCTGGCAACATTTTGAAAATCGTCTGGCACATCTCTTGCAAGCAAAATATACCAAGCAGGAGGTGTGCTATGGCTTTTTCATTCGACAAGGCATTTGGTATCCATCAATACACGCTGGGTGTTCGCGCCAAGCGTGCCGAGGTGTTGTCCAGCAATATTGCCAATGCGGACACGCCAGGTTTTAAAGCAAGGGATATCAACTTTGCACAGGCATTGCAGGATGCCCAGCATAAACAGGGTTTTGGCCTGGTAACAACCAGTGAAAAGCACTTTGCCTTGAATATGGATGCCCCCGGTACTGTTCAATACCGCAATCCGTTGCAGCCTGATACGGGTGATGGCAACACGGTGGATGTGCAGCAGGAGCGGAGCGAGTTCTTGCGCAACAGTCTGGAGTACCAAACCTCCCTGGAATTTATGAATCGCAAGATCAGTGGCCTGCTTAAAGCCCTGAAAGGAGAGCAGTGATGAGTTTGTTCAAGGTCTTTGATATTGCCGGCTCGGCCATGAGTGCGCAGTCCGTGCGTCTCAATACGGTTGCCAGCAATATGGCCAACGCGGACAGCGTAAGCTCCAGCGTGGAAAACACTTACCACGCAAGGCGGCCAATTTTTGCCGCTCAGCTCGATCAGGCCATGTCAGATAAGCAGGGATCGGTCGGCGTTGAGGTGAAGGGCATTGTCGAGAGCAAGGCTCCACTGCTCAAGGAGTACAACCCTAACCACCCGATGGCGGACAAGGATGGCTTTATCTTCAAACCGAACGTCAACATGGTTGAAGAGATGGCTGACATGATCAATGCCTCGCGCAGCTACCAGACCAATGTACAGGTTGCAGATTCGGCCAAGAAGATGCTGCAGCAGACGCTCCAGCTTGGCAAATCCTGATAGGAGGGATGCAACATGGTCGACACCACAAACAGTGTGAACGGCATTGGCCGTACCACGACCCAGACCACAGGCACCACAACGACGCCGAAGAAAGAGCTGGATCAGGCTTCGTTTATGAAACTGCTGACCATGCAACTATCATATCAGGATCCCTTCAAGCCGGTGGACAATGCCCAGATGCTCTCCCAGATGGCTTCCATGTCTACCTCGGAGGGGATCAGCAGTCTGTCTACCCAGATGGGCAAGCTCAATGAGCAGATGATCTCCAGCCAGGCTCTGCAAGCATCTTCTCTGGTTGGCCAGAATGTACTCTTGCCCAGCAATGTGGGCTATCTGGACAAGGAGGGCCCTGTTTCCGGTGTCGTTCAGGTTGGCACGACCAATCAATACGCGGGTGTCAAGATTATCGTTGAAGACGAGGCGGGTCAGGTCATCAAGGAATTTAGCCTGGAAGGAGAACAGAAGGGCAATGTGGAGATCGCCTGGGATGGCACTGACAAGGCGGGCAACCGGGTCAAGCCAGGCAAATACGTGATCAAGGCCAGTGGCAGTGTGGATGGCAAGGCAGAAACTATTCCCACATACGCTTATGGCAAGGTCGACAGCGTTGCCCTGGGGAATGCAACAAATCCCACAATGCTTAATTTGAAGGGACTGGGGAGCACCCTGCTGAGTTCCGTCCTGCAAATATCAGGCACCAATCCAAACCAGACGGCTACTCCGTCAAAAACCACGTCGACAGCATCGATCTAAGGAGCTGGATATGTCATTTAACAATGCCTTGAGCGGTGTCAACGCGGCACAAAAAGACTTGAACGTCACCGCTAACAACATTGCGAACGTCAATACAATGGGCTTTAAAGAGTCCCGTGCCGAGTTTGCGGATGTCTACGCCAACTCCATCTTTGTCAATGCCAAGACTCAGGTCGGTAACGGTGTGGCGACCGGTGCTGTTGCCCAGCAGTTCCATCAGGGTGCGCTGCAATTTACCAATAACGCGCTGGATTTGGCCATTCAGGGGAACGGCTTCTTTGTCACCTCTGATGGTTTGACCAACCTGGATCGCACTTACACCCGTGCCGGTGCATTCAAGCTCAATGAAAACAGCTATATGGTCAACAATCAGGGCCACTATCTGCAAGGCTACGAGATCAACGCCGATGGCACACCCAAGGCGGTCAGTATCAATGCGACCAAGCCGATCCAGATCCCTGATCGGGCGGGTGAGCCGATCAAAACCAGCAAGATTGATGCAAGTTTCAACTTGCCTTCCACCGCATCGCCCCTGCCTGCAGGTAATGGTGCGGGGGATGCCTCCACCTTTGACCCTAAGGATTCCAAAACCTACTCCTCATCCACCTCAGTGGTGATTTATGACTCGCTCGGTGAACCTCACACTATCACCCAGTATTTTGTCAAAGAAGCAGATCCAGCAGACCTGACCAAGCCAGCTAGCCCGACAGCTTGGCGCATGTATCTTTATCAAGGTGACAAGCCGGTCGATATCGTCGGAGGGGTGACGCCAACAATGGCCACAGGGTTGAATCCTGCACCTGCCGGTGCCCGAATTACCTTTGGTGCCGATGGTAAAATGATTACTCCGACCACACCGGCAAACATCCAAACGGAGCAGTTGGGGGCAGCAGGAGCGGGAATTATTACCAATGGTGCGGATCCTACCCAGCAGGTAGATATCACTTTCGGCACTGTGACCCAATATGCCTCACCGTTTGAAGTCAACAAGTTGTCACAGGATGGTTCCACTGTCGGCCGTTTGACCAAGGTCGAGATCACGCCGGATGGGATTGTCTCTGCAACCTACAGCAATGCCACCACCATCAAGGTAGCCATGGTGGCCATGGCCAAATTTGCCAACTCGCAAGGGCTGACCCAGGTGGGTGATACTTCCTGGCGGCAATCCCTGCTCTCCGGCGATGCTTTGCCGGGAACGCCCAATTCAGGCACCTTCGGTACCATCAAATCGTCGGCGCTGGAGCAATCCAACGTAGATTTGACCTCCGAACTGGTTGATCTGATCACTGCCCAGCGTAACTTCCAGGCGAACTCCCGCTCTCTGGAGGTCAACAGTTCGCTGCAGCAGACCATCTTGCAGATCCGTTAATTCCTCTCAGGCGACGGGGCACCTTGGGTGCCCCGTTTTTTTATCGTTCTCTACTGTCGAATGGCGTGGCATTCCCCTTCTGTTGGCATCCAAATTGCAGTTCTGCTGTCAGAGTCATCTGTTTGACGGAGAATCCCATGGATCACCTGCTTTATATCGCCATGTCCGGGGCCAAAGAGAACATGAACAGCCTGGCTGTTCGCGGTAATAACCTCGCCAATGCCAATACCACCGGCTTTAAATCCGATTTCGAGCAGGCCCGCAGCATGCAGGCCTTTGGTGAGGGGCTGCCCAGTCGGGTATTTGCCATGACGGAACGTCCCGGCCAGAACCTGCAGCATGGCATGTTGATGACCACGGGGAGGGATCTTGACGTGGCGGTGGATGGTCCCGGCTGGATTGCGGTGCAAGATCCGAAGGGGGGGGAGGCCTATACCCGTATGGGAAATCTGCAGGTCAATGCGACTGGCAACCTGCAGACCTCTACCGGCTTGAACGTCGTGGATGACGGTGGTCAACCCATCGTGCTGCCAATGCCGATGGAGAAGCTGGAGATTAACCGGGATGGCACCATCAGTGGCCGTCCTGAAGGGGCCGCCGCGAATTTGTCGGAAGATTTTCAGCGGATCAAACTGGTTAACCCGGCCGCCGATGCGGTAGAGAAGGGCCAGGATGGGCTTTTTCGGCGCAAAGATGGCCAGAATGAGCCTGCCTCTGCCAACGTTGGCCTGATCGCCGGCTCCCTGGAGGGGAGCAATGTCAATGTGGTGGATGAGATGACCAACCTGATCCGGTTACAACGACAGTTTGAAACCCAGGTCAAGATGATGAAAACGGCCGAAGAGAATGACGAGGCCCAAACCCAGTTGCTGCGTATCAGCTAATCAAGGAGTTACCTATGAATCCTGCACTCTGGATCAGCAAGACCGGGTTGGATGCTCAGCAGACCAATATTTCGGTCACCTCGAACAACCTGGCGAACGCCAGCACCGTTGGTTTCAAGAAATCGCGGGCCATTTTCGAGGATCTGCTCTATCAAAACATCAATCAGCCCGGCGGCCGTTCGTCGGCGGATACCGAGTTGCCCTCCGGCTTGATGCTTGGCGCGGGCGCCAAGGTGGTGGCTACCCAGAAAAACCACAGTCAGGGCAACGTACAGACTACGGATAATTCGCTGGATCTGATGATCAGTGGCCGTGGCTACTTTGAAATTCAATTGCCCGACGGCAGCCTGGCCTATACCCGTAATGGGCAATTCACCCTTAACAGCGAAGGCACCATAGTGACGCCGGGTAACGGTTATCCCCTGCAGCCAGAAATCCAGATCCCGGAAAATGCCCAGAGTGTCACTGTCGGCACTGATGGTCAGGTCTCGGTACAGCTGAAGGGGGATGGTGCTTCTCAAGTGGTCGGACAGATCACCCTGTCAGATTTTGTCAATGCCAGTGGTCTGCAGCCGATGGGTGAGAACATGTTTCTGGAAACCCAGTCCAGCGGTGCAGCCATTCAGGGAACTGCAGGGGCGGATGGCATGGGGGTCTTGAAGCAAGGGATGCTGGAAAGCTCCAACGTTAACGTCACCGAAGAGCTGGTGAATCTGATCCAGGCTCAGCGGGTCTACGAGATGAACTCTAAAGTCCTCTCTGCGGTGGATGGCATGATGTCCTTCCTGATCCAGCGGACCTAATGGGGAGAGCCATGATGAAAAGCGTATGGATACTGGGGTTGCTGGTGTTGGGGGGGTGTAGCAGTACTCCCAATACACCCAGGCCTGATGACCCCGAGTTTTCCCCCGTATACGGGGAGTCGGAGCCAGTCTCGGTGAGACCGACAGGTGCTATTTTTCAGCCGGATCAGGTTAATGGCATCTATTCGGATATCAAGGCGCACAAGGTGGGTGACATCATCACCATCGAGCTGGCCGAGTCCACTTCCGCCTCGAAGAAGGCAAATACCCAGAGTGGCAAGGATAACAAGTTTAATCTGGATCCGGTGACGCTGGGGGGCGTGCCTGTCACTGCCAGCCCCTATGATCTCTCCGCATCCATCGCTCAAAACAGTGCCTTCAAGGGGCAGGCCAAGGCGGATCAGAGCAACAGCCTGCAAGGCAATATTTCGGTCAGTGTGGCCAAGGTACTGCCCAATGGCAATCTGCTGGTACGGGGCGAGAAGTGGATCATGCTCAACAATGGCAATGAGTATATCCGTATCACAGGTCTGATTAGACCGGAGGATGTCACCTCGGATAACAGCGTGTCATCCCAGAAAGTGGCGAATGCCCGTATCTACTATGGTGGTACCGGCGATCTTGCCAATACCCAGGAACAGGGATGGCTTACCAGCTTTTTCAATGGTCCATGGTGGCCGCTCTAGGAGATGTTATGAAGTCACTCCGTTTGGTTACTCTGCTCTGCTGTCTACTGCCTTTGGGGATGGCGAATGCCGCCCGGATAAAGGACATCAGCTCAGTAGAGGGGGTGCGTAGCAACCAGTTGATCGGCTACGGTCTGGTCGTGGGTCTACCCGGTACCGGCGAGAAGAACAACGCCTTTACCGAACAGACCTTCCGCACCATGCTCAACAACTTTGGTATCAAGGTACCGGACAACATCAAACCCAAGATCAAGGATGTGGCGCCGGTGGCAATCCATGCGGATTTGCCGCCGTTTGCCAAGCCGGGCCAGACCATAGACGTCACTGTTTCTGCCATCGGTGAGGCCAAGAGCCTGCGCGGTGGTACGCTGCTGCAGAGTTTCCTGAAAGGGCTGGATGGGCGGGTCTATGCGGTCGCGCAGGGCAGCCTGGTGGTCGGCGGGTTGGGGGCCGAGGGGGCTGATGGCTCCAAGGTGGTGGTCAATACTCCGACCGTCGGCCGCATTGCCAATGGTGCCACCGTAGAGCGAGAGGTGCCCAATGCCTTCAGCCAGGGTGACACCATCACCTTCAATCTCAATCGCCCCGATTTTACCACCGCGCGTCGGTTGGCCGATGTGGTCAACGATCTGGTGGGGCCCAATACTGCGCAGGCACTCGATGCCACTTCGGTCAAGGTTTATGCCCCACGAGATCCGGGTCAACGGGTCTCCTATCTGGCGACCATCGAGAACCTGGAGGTGGATCCGGCCAACGAGGCGGCCAAGATCATCGTCAACTCCCGCACCGGCACCATCGTTATCGGCAGTCAGGTGAAGCTCAAACCGGCGGCCATCAGCCACGGAGGCCTGACGGTGACCATAGCCGAAAACCAGCAGGTTTCTCAACCCAACCCGCTGGCGGGGGGCGAGACCACGGTCACCAACAACTCGACCATCAATGTCCAGCAGGAGCCCGGGCGGATGTTCAAGTTTGATACCGGTGCGACTCTGGACGATCTGGTCCGAGCGGTCAATCAGGTCGGGGTCGCCCCCGGTGATTTGATGGCTATCCTTGAGGCGCTGCAGCAGGCAGGTGCCATCGAGGGGCAACTGGTCATATTGTAACTGGCGGCAAGTGATTGCCACGGGTGGCAATGAGGTAAGCAAAATGGCGGAGTTTGACACCAACAGCGGCATGAATCTCGGGGTGGTGCAGGATATCAAGAACCTGGACCGTCTGCGCCAGATGAGCCACAGCAAAGAGGGGCAGGCCGAGGCACTGCAGGGGGCTGCGCGCCAGTTCGAGTCAATCTTTACCCAGATGTTGTTTCAGAGCATGCGTCAGGCCAACGGGGTGTTGACTCAGGACAACCCGATGAACAGCAGCTATACCCAGTTCTATGAAGGGATGCTGGATGAACAGCGAGTGGCAGACATGTCCAGCAAGGGGGGGCTTGGATTGGCTGACATGGTTGCCAGGCAGCTCTCACCGGCGACATTTGTCCATCAGGATGGCCGGGTGCTCAAGATGCCGCAACGGACGGAACGGGTCTATAAACCCTACGAGCCACCCAAGGCGGCTGCTACTGATTTGATCTCGGCATCAAAAGTTGGCAAAGATTTTGCTGAAAAAGAGATGACCGAGGGGGTCAAGGAGAGCCACGCACTCACTATGCCCCGTCGACCGCACCGCAGCATTCCGCCCATGGGACGTATGGCCAGCGAAGAGGGCAGTGCCGCCAGTAGTGGGGGCAAAGAGTTCGATACGCCGGAAGAGTTCGTTCATCGCCTGATGCCGCTGGCCAAGAAAGCGGCCGACAAGTTGGGGTTAAGCCCGGCGGTACTGGTCGCTCAGGCGGCACTGGAGAGCGGCTGGGGCAAACGGGTGATCAAGGATGGTGAAGGGCAGATGACCCATAACCTGTTTGGCATCAAGGCCGATCCTCGCTGGGAAGGGCCCAAGGCGGTAGTCAGCACCCTGGAATATGAAGAGGGTGTGGCGTCCCGCCAGAAAGCGGCGTTTCGTTCCTATGGCTCGTTTGAAGAGAGCTTCAACGACTATGTGGACTTTCTCACCTCCGGTTCCCGCTACAAGGGGGCCCTGGCCAGAGTGGACAGTCCGGATCGCTACTTCGAGGCGCTGCAACAGGCGGGTTATGCCACCGACCCGCACTATGCCAGAAAACTGAAACAGGTATTGCGCAGTGATGCCATTGCCCGATACAACGAGATGGAGCTGTAACATATGGCAAGCGATCTGCTTGGAATTGGTACATCGGGCGTGCTGGCACAGCAGCGCCTGCTGCAGAGCACCAGTAACAATATCGTAAACGTCAATAGCCAGGGCTATGTGCGTGAGCGTACGCTGGTGTTTACCAATGCCATCGGTCTTGGCACCGGTGACATCAGGACCGAGCGGGTAATCAACAGCTATATGCAGGGAGAAGTGCGTCGCGATACCTCTGCCTTTTACGCATCCCTGACTCATTACGAGCAGCTGGCCGGCGTGGATCGCCTGCTGGGAGACAGCAGCAATAGCGTAGGGGAGACCATCACCTCTTATTTCAAGTCCTTTCATTCGGCAAATGAATCACCCGCCGAGATCGGTGGCCGCAAGGTAGTGATGACGGAGCTGAGCGGTATGGTGAACCGCTTTCACACACTCTCGGCCCAGCTCGACAAGCAGAGCGATACCCTCAACACCCGTATTGAAGATGAGACCAAGCAGGTCAACAGTCTGCTCACCAGCATCAATGATCTCAACCAGGCGATCATCCGTACTCAGGGGTCTCCCGAAGAGAACCTGATGCTGTTTGATCAGCGTGACGAGGCGATCAGGCAGCTCTCCGAGAAGATGGATATCCGTACCGTAACCCAGGCTAACGGCAGCGTATTGGTCAATATGAGCACTGGTCATTCGCTGATCCTGGATGGGGGCGTTGCCCAGTTCAAGGTGGTGGCGGGCGATCCCGATTCCCGTGATCAGGAGTTGCAGCTGACTCTTGGCGACAATCAGGCTCTCATCGATCACGATACCTTCGGGGGGGCCATGGGAGGGCTGTTCAAGGCGCGTACCGACCTGGAGCCGACCAAGCGTGAACTGGGCCAGCTGGCCGTTGCGATGGCGGATGCCATGAACCAGCAAAACCGTCTCGGGATGGATCTGGACAACGAGTTGGGCAGCGATATTTTCACCCTGCCAACCAGCAAGGGATTGCCTTATGGCGACAACACAGGGTCGGTCGGAGCGAATGTCAGCTTTGTACCCGGCAAAGGAAGCTCTGTAACCCCCTTCGACTATGAAGTGCGCTTTAGCAGTGCGAGCGGATATGAAGTGTTCTCGCTGGACAAATCTGGTAATCGCACCTCTGTGGCGACGGGCACCACGCCGCCAGCAACGTTTGAACTGGCTGGCCACGGGATCTCGATCGATCTCACCGGTACGCCAGCGGCAGGAGACAAGCTGCTGCTGCAACCAACCAAGGGGGCTGCTGCCGGGCTGGCTCAGCAGATCAACCGGCCGGAAGACCTGGCCTTGGCTGCACCTCTCAAAGTACAGAAGACTACCAACAACATCGGCAGTGCAGACATCAAGCTCGATGGCATCTTCAATACCGGAACGGGTTCCGGTTTTGGTACCAACAGCCTGGATCCCGCCGCTCCCCAGATCGTCAAGATCGGCAATAACGGCAATTATGAGGTGTATGCCGGTGATGGCACTACCTTGATCGGTGTCGCGCCGGCAGCCAGCAAAGGGCAGAATTTGATGGCCTCGATAGTAAACCCCTTTCCGGGTGGGCCTGCGGTCTACAGCAACCCGAAACAGAGCCCGGGCTACGAGTTCAGCATTACCGGCACGGTAGAACAAACCGACAGCTTCCAGCTTAGTTACAACACCAATGGTTTTGCTGATAACAGCAATGGTCTGGCAATGGCTGAGTTGCAGAACAAGGATCTGGTACGCAAAAGCACCAATGGTGGTACCACCAACGACAAGATGACCTTTAACCAGGCTTACTCCGGGTTGGTGATGGAAGTGGGTAACAATACCAGTCAGGCAAAAACCCTGCTCAAGGCTAATGAATCCAAGCTGATCCAGAGTACCGGGATCTACGAGAGCGTCTCCGGGGTCAATCTGGAGGAGGAAGCGGCCAATCTGATCCGTTTCCAGCAATCTTACGCGGCATCCGCGCAGGTGGTCAGTACGGCCAAAACCATCTTCGATACACTGCTTTCGTCCGTGAGGTAACGTCATGCGCATCACTACAAACATGATCTACGATCGGAATCTTTACTCCCTCACCAATACCAACGAGCGACTGGACAAGGCCTATCAGCAGCTGCAAACCGGCAACAAGTTTCAGAGCGCCGGTGAGGATCCGGCAGGCATGAGCCAGAAGATGGCGCTGACCAAAGAGATTGAACTGTTTAAACAGTACGGGGTGAATGGCAGTTTGCTGCAGAACAGTCTGGGGCATGAAGAGACGGTATTGGACTCTCTCAATACTGCGATGCTCAGTGCCCAGACCCTGATCCAGAAATCCAATAATGGTGCCATTAGCCTGGATGACCGAAAGGCCATTGCCAGCGAACTGGAAGGGTTGCAGCAGCAAATGTTTGACCTGATGAACAGCAAGAACTCATCGGGTGAATTTATTTTCGGGGGCAATCAGAGCAAGACCCAGCCCTATGTGAAAGATGCCAACGGTAAATACATTTATCAGGGAGATCCTGGCCAGCGAAATATTCAGGTATCGCCCACAGTGCAAATTGCTGCCAATGACTCCGGACAGGATCTGTTTGAAATCGTAGCAACCAGAAGAACCGCCAGTGCCACCAGTGCGAATATCAAGGTAGGGGTCGGGGATCAGGGGGATTTTGATAATTTCTATAAATCCAGTTACGACCCGGCACTGCCCAGCAACACCTACACAGTCTCCACCACAATTGGCCCGCCCGATACCTATGATATCAAGGATGCGGGTGGCAATACCCTGCAGACAGGTAATTACACTCCCGGTACCAAAATACCGTTCAATGGTCTCGAACTGACACTGGATCAGCCTGCAGGTGGTGCAGCACAGCAGTTTGCTCTCAATCCTCCCAAGAATGACAACGTGTTGAACGGGATGTCAGACTTCATTACGGCTCTGCGTGATCCCAATATTTCAGCCGAGAGTTTTGAGCAAAAAGTGGCCGATGCCACCGTTCATATGAAAAATGCCCGTTTGAACATTGATCATGGGCTGGGTGAACTGGGTGGCCGGATGAACAGTCTGGAGCAGGTGATGGGTTCCAACGAGGGGTTGAGCACCCTCAATGCCGAGGCGAGAGCCAAGGTGTCGGAAGCCGATCTCTATGAGGTAATTTCAGCCCTGTCAAAAGAGGATGCGGCATTGAGTGCCTCGCAGCTCTCGTTCAGCAAAATAAGTCGTCTGACGCTATTTGACTATATTCGCTAAGAAAAGGCCCCTATGGGGCCTTTTTGCTATGCATCCCCGGCAGAGTTCCCCTGATATGTTCCGACAATTGTAACAAGCTGTTGCCATACCCTGTTTCCTGGTTGAGGCGGGGTTGACCTCCCTGCGGGATTGGATAATCATGCCGCCCGCACAACAGAGGGTTGTGCATATTATTTGCAGCATCTCGTTAGGCGAGGCTCCTGTATAAACACAGGCCACTGATCTCACGACGTCCAGAGACGCCCAAGATCAGGACAGTTTTCATCGGATTAAGGTGTAAACCCAAGTGGCTTCCGGCATGCCGGATACGTTATGCAGTGCTAAAGCTGGTACGTGGGGATGATGACACGCCGAACGGCGTCATTTCCTGCCTATTACTCGTCAATCAAATTGCTGTTTTCTTTCAGACAGCGAACGGTCTCCGCTCGCGCTCAGGCTTGCCTGAAATCACATGAGGTTCTTTGTGATGAAGAAAACACACACCATTCTCAACCGTCATCAACTGCTCGATCTCGCCAGCCTGCAAGGCTGGCTGGAACACAATCTGGATCCGGTTCAGCGCGCCGATCAGCTGCTGACCCTGCGTCCGGAAGAGCTCAACTGCATCTTTGACACCTTGCCTGCGTCAGAAGGGGCAGAACTGATCGCTTCTCTCTCCGCAGAGAGTGCCGGTCGCCTTTTGCTGCGGCTGCATGGCAGCATCGTCAGCGTGTTGCAGGAGGCTATTCCCCGTCGCGAAATGGTGGCTATCCTGCGCAAACTGAGTCGTCAGGATCGCACCATGTTGCTTGCTCGCTTCCCGACCCAGGCGCAGGCCATCTACTACTCACTGCTGGATTGGCCGCCTGAGTCCGTCGGGGCCAATATGCGCCACGAGTATCTGGCAGTGAGCGAACAGGATTCCGTCGGCAAGGCCAAGCAGCTGATCCACGATGCCTGGGACAATGCCCAGCTGTTCCGCCACATCTATGTGGTCAACGTGGATGGCCGTCTACAGGGGAGTATCTCGCTCAAGAGCTTGCTGATTGCTGACCCCGAGGCCAGTGTCGCTAACCTGATGGACCGGGAGACGGTGCGGATCAACGCTCGGGCTGATCAGGAGCTGGCGGCGCGCCTGCTGATCGACCGCGACCTGTCGGTATTGCCGGTCGAGGATCAGGGGAGACTGGTCGGTATTTTCCACGTCGATGATGCCGCCGACATTCTGGAGCTTGAATCCACCGAGGATGCCGAGATGCAGGGTGGCTCATCACCGCTCGATACCCCTTACTTGCAGGCGACGCCCTGGCAGCTGTGGCGCAAACGGGTGGGCTGGCTGCTTATCCTGTTCGTGGCGGAAGCTTACACCGGCACAGTGTTGCGGGCATTCGAGGAGCAGCTGGAAGCCGCCATCGCGCTGGCCTTCTTCATTCCACTCCTGATCGGTACTGGCGGTAACAGCGGCACCCAGATCACCACCACCATAGTACGAGCCATGGCGGTCGGGGAGGTGAGTCTGCGCAATCTCGGCACAGTGCTGAAAAAGGAGCTCTCCACCGGTCTGCTCATCTCGGGTGCCATTGCCATGGCGGCCTGGGTACGGGCATGGAGTCTCGGCGTCGGTCCCCAGATTGGCATGGTGGTGACCTTTACTATCATCGCCATCGTGCTCTGGAGTGCCACGGTCGCATCCATTATTCCCATGGTGCTGCGTCGTTTCCGCATCGATCCGGCGGTGGTCTCTGCACCCTTCATCGCGACGCTGGTGGATGGTACCGGCCTTATCATCTACTTCGAGATGGCCAAGCTGTTGTTGCCCGAGTTGCAGTAACCGGGAGATTGAGATGCAAAAGGCAGCCAGTGGGCTGCCTTTTGCATTTATCTTTCCGGTTTAGCCGAGTTGGAACAACAGTGGCCAGCCCTGCTCCTGGCAATAACGATGCTCTTTCTCCAGATTCTGCATCAGGAGACGGTTCTCCTCGCACCAGTCAATCGGCAGGGTCACGACCAGCTGATCCCCTTGTACCGCGACTTTCCACTCGGGCAGCAGGTTGTCCTGGCGCTTGTGGTGAGCGGCGACTGCGAGGCGCAAGATGCGGATGCAACGCAGCACCGTTTGCATGTCGTGGTTGGGCAGGGGAGGCAGCTCGGAGAGCTTGAGCCCCTTGCGCTGAAAGCGTACCAGCGCAGCCAGCAGCGCCTGATCGTCCTGGTTGAAGCCAGGCAGGTCGGTGTGTTGCAGGATATAGGCGGAGTGGCGGTGAATGCCGCTGTAGTTGATGGCAAGGCCAATTTCGTGCAGCCGCGCCGCCCAGCCGAGGATGGCGCGATAGGGCTCTATCTCCATCTGCCAGGGCTTTTGCAAGGCATCAAACAGGGTCAGCACGCTCTGCTCCACCCGGGCTGCTTGTTTGCGGTCCATCCGGTAGTGGATGCCTAGCGCCTGTGCGGTACGTTCGCGAATATCGTGGTGCTGCAAGCGCTCCTCGAATTCGTAAAGCAACCCTTCGCGCAGAGCACCGTCAGAGTAGTCGAGTCGCTCGATGGGCAGCGAGGTAAACAGCCCGAGCAGAATGGCGACCGCGGCGGCAAACACCTCCTGACGCTCCTCGGTCAGCCCCGCCAGTTTGAGGTTATCGACCCGCTTGCGTTCGATCATCAGGGCTTTGAGCTGTTCCAGCCCCTCCAGCGTAATGCTGCCGTCAGTCAGCCCTTCACCTTGCAGAACATCCCGAACCGTACGAATGGAGCCTGAGCTGCCAAGGCAGCTCTGCCAGCCCAGCTTGCGGTACTGGTTGACGATGGGGGCGAGCTGGTGCTGCGCCTCCAGCACGGCATTGGTGAAGTGCTTGTCGCTCAGCTTGCCGCTGGCAAAGAAGCTCTGGGTAAAGCTGACGCAGCCCATCTTGCGACTGGTAAGGGCCTTGTGTTCAAACCCTTCACCGATGATGAGCTCGGTGCTGCCGCCGCCGATATCGATCACCAGTACCTGGCCCTCGATATGCTGGGTATGGGCAACCCCCTGATAGATGAGTCGCGCTTCTTCCTGCCCGCTGATGATCTCGATGGGGTGGTTGAGCACCTTGGCTGCTTCACTCACAAATTCGCGGGCGTTGCTGGCGCGGCGCAGGGTATAGGTACCTGCGATGCGGATCTGATCCGGTTTGATGTTGGTGAGCCGCTCGGCAAACAGTGACAGGCAGGCGAGGCCGCGTTCCATCGCCTCCGGGCTCATCCGCTTCTGCTCATCCATCCCTTCCGCCAGCCGCACCCGCTCCTTGATGCGATCGACGATGCGAAAACGCCCTTCGCTCAGATGGGCGATCACCATGTGAAAACTGTTGGAGCCGAGATCCACGGCGGCATAGAGACTATTGTCCATTGTTTGACTCGATACGTTTGAGATAGTCGTAAATCGCCACCTGAGAGCGGATCTTGCGGCGGTTGCCCCGCTTCACATATTCGTTCTGCTGGTCGGCATCAATGACCCGCGCCTTGCAGGTATCACTCAGTTGTAGCTCGAGAATGTCCATGATGCGCTGCTTGAGCCGCTCGTCATAAATGGGGGTGCCCACCTCGATCCGACCGTCGATGTTGCGGCTCATCCAGTCGGCGCTGGAGATATAGAGCTGGGGGTTGCCCTTGTTGTGGAACACCATCACCCGCGGGTGCTCGAGGAAGCGGTCGATGATGCTGATCACCTTGATGTTGTCACTGAGACCCGGTACGCCCGGACGCAGGGCGCACATGCCACGGATGATCATCTGGATCGGTACTCCCGCCTGCCCGGCGGCATAGAGGCGGTTGATGAGATCCTTGTCCACCAGATTGTTGATCTTGAGGATGATGCCGCTCGGCTGGCCCGCCTTGGCGTTGGAGAGCTCGTTGTCGATGAGGCGATAGAGCTGACGGCGGCTGTTGATGGGGGAGACCAGCAGGTGGTTGAATTTGTAACGCTTATAGGGGTACTCGATGTATTCAAACACCCCTTCCACTTCGGCGGTGATATCCGGATTGCGGGTCAGCAGCGAGAAGTCGGTGTAGATCTTGGCGGTCTTCTCGTTGAAGTTGCCGGTGCCGATATGGGCATAGCGCACCGCCTCGCCATTTTCGTGGCGGGTGATGAGGCAGAGCTTGGAGTGGATCTTGAGGCTCGGCACCCCGAACACCACCTTGACCCCGGCATCGGTGAGAATATTGGCCCAGTCGATGTTGGCCGCTTCGTCGAAGCGGGCACGCAGCTCGACCACCACGGTCACCTTCTTGCCGTTGTTGGCGGCATCGATGAGGGAGTGGATGATCCGCGACTTCTTGGCGACCCGGTAGATATTGATGCGAATGGCGCTGACCGCCGGGTCGAACGCCGCCTGGCGCACCAGCTCGGTGAAGTGGTGGAACTTGTGGTAAGGGTAGTAGAGCAGGATATCCTGCTTGGTAATCGCATCGAAGGCGTTGACGAAGCCGTCAAAATCGCGGCAATCCAGGGCCGGCAGCTTGGGGTTTTCCAGATAGTCACGACCCACGTTGGGGAAGCCGATGAAATCCTTGAAGTTATGGTAACGCCCACCCGGCATGATGGCGTCGTAGGAGCTGATCTGCAGCTTGAGTTTCAGGAAGCTTATCATGGCAGCGGGCATCTCCCGCTCGTAGACGAAGCGCACCGGCATGGCGGTGAGGCGCTGCTTCAAGCCGTCACTCATCTTGTCCACCAGGCTCAAGTCCAGCTGGTCGGAGAGATCATATTCGGCATCCCGGGTCAGCTTCACCGCATAGGCGGCAATCTCGTCGTAGTCGAAGAAGCCTTTGAAGATCTCGTCGAGGCAGAAGCGGATGACGTTATCCAGAATGATGATTTGCTTCTTGCGGCGGGTCCCTTCCGGCGGCAGCTGGAAGAAGCGGGGCAGGTCATCGGTCGGCACTTCGACCAGGGCGTACTGGATCACCTGACCGTTCTTCTTCATCTCGATGGCCAGATAGGTGTACTCATCCTTGAGGAATTTGACCGGATTGACCTCTTTGTTGAGCAGGATCGGGATGATGTGACGCAGCACCTTCTCCTTGAAGAAGACCCGCAGCCACTTCTGAATGGCATCGGAGAGCTGGTTCTCGTTGACCAGGAAGATGTTGTGGCGAGCGAGCGCAATCAACAGCTCCTTGTAGGTGTTGTCGAACGCTTCACCGAGCGCCATCACTTTTTGCTGGATGGCGCGCAGCAGCACTTTCGCTTCATCGTCGCCACCATGTACTTCATTGATGAGGATGCGACGCTTGACGTCCGATACCCGTACCTTGAAGAACTCATCCTGGTTGGAGGAGAAGATCCCCAGAAAACGAACCCGCTCGATAAGGGGCACCGTCTTGTCCATTGCCTCTTGCAACACCCGTTCATTGAATGAGAGCCAGCTCAGCTCTTTCTCTTCATACTGCTTGTCGGTGCTCATCTTGTGCCTCTGTTTCAGGTCGCGTCTGCGCGGCAGTTATGGCGTTAATATATGACAAATAAATGACAGTATTGTTACTGCTCGCTGAACCCTTCGTCGATGTCGACCACCAGATCGTCGGAGAGGGATTCCAGCGCGGTGATGAGGGTATCCATCGCGAGCCCCTCGGGCAGGGCAACCAGCGCATGGGCATAGAAGAGCGGGGCGCCGGAGTGGGGAGCCGGTTCACAGCCGGTGGTGAGATCGGCCACGTTGATCTCGAGCTGGCGCAGGATGCTGGCAACTTCGTGGACGATGCCGGGGCGGTCGTTGCCGGTCACTGTCATCATGACTTGATGGGCTGGCTCGGTGGTCGGTGTCCCTTCGGCAAAGCTGATGGTCAGACCCGGTAGCAGGGCCAGTGCTTCGCACAGGCTGCGATAGTGCTCATCGGGGACAGAGACATGGAGGATACCGGCAAACTGGCCCGCCAGTTCGCTCATGGCGCTGCCCAGCCAGTTGCCCTGTTCGCGGCTGATGACAGCTGCCAGACTCTCGACGATCCCGGGTTTGTCTGCACCGATCACGGTGACCACCAATTGCTTTTGCATCCTGCTCTTCTCCTTGAAATGGGATTTCTTGCTCTATCCCTATTGTGCCTGCTGGAACTGGTCATATGAACCCCCGCCTGCTGACAAATAGATAAAAAGACGGGACTTTTCACTTTCTATACACGGGTCTGCTGCCTTGCTCCGTGGCGGCTGTGGTAAAGTAATTCCCCTTTCGTGTCGTGAACTGGATCGTGCTCTCATGAATACCCTTGTCCTATCGGGATTGTTGTTGCTGGCGCTGCTTGTGCTGGCGATCTTCTGGAGCAGAGGCAGACAGCAAAAGCGCCTGCCCTATGATGTGCAGGAGACCCTGTTCAGTCCCGCCGAGCGCTCCTTTCTCGGGGTGCTGGATCTGGCGGTGGGTGACAAGGCCCGGGTCTTTGCCAAGGTGCGGGTGGCCGATGTGCTGACGCCGCAGGCCGGGATCGGCAAAAGCAAATGGCAGCAGTACTTCAACAAGATCAGCGCCAAGCATTTCGACTATCTGCTTTGCCACCCTTCTGATCTCTCCTTTATCTGTGCCATCGAACTCGATGACAGCTCCCACCGCCATCAGAAGCGCAAGGCGCGGGATCTCTTTCTGAAAACCGCCTGTGACAGTGCCGGTCTGCCGTTGCTGCAGATCCCGGCAAGTGCCAGCTATCTGGTGGAAGAGCTGCGCGAACAGATCTTGCCGCTGCTGCTCAAAACCAGCGAACCCTTGATTGACGATCTGCCGCACGGGGCGCGCCGCGAGCCGACGTTCAACCCTCTGCTGCTGGACGGCGTGGATGTCGGTGCCGGGATGCGTGGCCGCACTGCCCATGCCGAGGCTGTCTCGCCCTCGTCGCTCCACGAACCTGCCATCCGGGCCAAGGGGATGGTGGAGACACCACAGAGTGAGGGTGAGCTGGTCGATGGACTGTTCGCCGATGTAGAGGAGGACGAGGAGCTCGAGGTGCAGCATTGCCCCCGCTGCGATGCGCCGCTGGTGGAGCGGGAGGCGAAAAAAGGCCCCCACGCCGGTCGACTCTTCCTGGCCTGTAGTCGTTTTCCCGCGTGTCGTTATGCGGCGCCGCATCACCACCACAGCCACTGAGTTCATCTGACCGTATTGCATGCTGCCCTCTGACGAGGGCAGTTTTCTTTCCGCCATTGGCGGCGTTTGCTAGCGGCGCCAATGCAGAAAATTCCTCGGCAAAATTTATCTAATCTCCCGTTTCTATCGATACACTTAGCCTGAATACGACAATTTTTGACAATGTGTCGGTTTTTTGGCACTTTGTGTGCCTGCAAAAAGACAGTCAGTAGCTGTTTTATTACTAAATAAAACAATAAGTTAGTTCAGGATATCGCGAGGGATGGATATGGTGGAGATGGGCGTGTTGATTGTTGATGCCGATGCGCAGCGGCGCCAGCAGTTGGGAACCGTGCTCACGTTTATGGGGATCCTGTGGCAGGATGTCGCAGAAGGGGACCTGGATGTCGCCATCGAATCTTCTGGCCCACTGCAAGGGGTGCTGGTGGGTGAACTGGCAGGTCGCACCTTGCCCGAGTTACTTGCCGCTTTCCCTCGTACCCCCTTTATCTCGCTGGTTGAGGCGGAACTGCCCAACAGCAACTTTATCGGTGTTGCCCAGGCCCCCTTTACCTATGAGTCGCTGACTCGTCACCTGCACTTCTGTCAGGCTTTTGTCTCTCTCCATCCCCGTCAACAGACCCACGACAAGGGGCAGACGTTGCTGCGTTTGCTGGTGGGCAAAGGGAAGGGGATCCAGGAGGTTCGCCGCCTCATCAGCCAGGTGGCCGAGACCGATGCCAACGTGCTGATCCTTGGTGAATCGGGAACCGGCAAAGAAGTGGTGGCCCGTGCCATTCACGAACTCTCGGCCCGCAGTAGTGGCCCCTTTGTGCCTATCAACTGTGGTGCCATTCCTGCCGAGTTGCTTGAGAGCGAACTGTTCGGTCACGAGAAGGGAGCCTTTACCGGCGCCATCGCAGCTCGTCGCGGTCGTTTCGAGCTGGCGCAGGGGGGCACTCTGTTCCTCGACGAGATTGGCGACATGCCGATGCCGATGCAGGTCAAACTGCTGCGGGTATTGCAGGAGCGGCTGTTCGACAGGGTCGGTGGCGGCAAGCCCATTCAGGCCGATGTGCGCATCATTGCGGCGACCCATCGGGATCTGGAGGCATTGATCCGCAGTCAGGGTTTTCGTGAAGATCTCTACTACCGCCTCAACGTCTTCCCCATTGAGACCCCGCCACTGCGGGATCGCATCGATGACATTCCGCTGCTGCTGCAGGAGTTGCTCAACCGTCACGCGGAGCAGCACCACAGTGTGATCCGTCTGACCCAGCGGGCGCTGGAGTCGCTGATGCAGTACCCCTGGCCGGGCAATGTGCGCGAGCTTTCCAACCTGCTGGAGCGGCTGCTTATCCTCTACCCGCAACAGATCGTCGATGTGGCGGATCTGCCGAGTCGTTATCGTCTGTTGCCGAGCGAGCCGCGGGATGAGCGGCTGACCGAGATGGATGAGCGGGATGCGCTGGCGGCGGTGTTCCAGGAGCCGCCGGAGCTGGATCACCCCCTCGCCTCTGCCCGCACCATGCAACTGCCGGAGGAGGGGGTCAATCTCAAGGAGATGCTGGCCGACCTTGAAGTGGAGCTGATCCGCCAGGCGCTGGAGTCGCAGGACGGGGTGGTGGCCCGCGCCGCCGATCTGCTCGGCATGCGCCGTACCACCCTGGTAGAGAAGATGAAAAAGTACGGGATGAGCAAGGACGTTTAAGGGTCAAAGCCTTGACGTTAACATGCAATCTATTGTTTTAATTAACATATTTTAGTGGCATGGAAATTGAATGACCTGACCAAATAGCCAGTTTGAGGTCAGGTTTATGACGATCCAGCAGCAGGACATGCCACTCCAGTCCCACGAAGTGAGCCAGCTCTATGCCATCTTCAAGGCGCTCCCCACCGGGGTGTTGCTGCTTGACGGGGCTGGGGTGGTCACCCGCGCGAATCCGGCAGCCATCTCCCTGCTGGGGGAGCCGTTGGAAGGAGAGCTCTGGCGCCGCATCATTGCCCGCTGTTTTGAACCACGTGAGGATGATGGCCACGAGATCTCCCTGCGCGATGGACGACGGGTCCAGCTTTCTACCCAGCCGCTGCCGGATCAGAGCGGCCAGCTGGTCTTTATCAATGACCTCACTGAAACCCGCAAGCTTCAGGATCGCATCAACCACATGAAGCGGCTGTCGGCGCTGGGCAATATGGCGGCTTCGCTCGCCCACCAGATCCGCACTCCGCTCTCCGCCGCCATGCTCTATGCCGCCAACCTGGCCAACCGTACCCTCAAGCCGGAGTCCCGCAGCCAGTTTCAGCAAAAGCTGATGGCCCGCCTCCAAGATCTGGAGAAGCAGATCAACGACATCCTGCTGTTTGCCCGCAATGGCGACAATCAGGTGGTCACCCCCATCTCGGTACAGGGCTTGCTGGCTGAAGTGCAGGCTGGTGCCGAGGCTTTCTGTCAGCAACAGGGCTGCGAACTGCACATAGAGGCGCCGGAGCCCGATCTCTGCCTGCTGGCCAACAGCAGCGCACTGGCGGGCGCCATCAACAACCTGATCGCCAATGCCCAGCAGGCGGGGGCCACGTCACTCTTGGTCAGCGCGGTGCGCAGTGGTGTCCGGGTGGAGATGCGTGTCATCGACAATGGCAAGGGGATCCCTTCTCACCTGCTTGGTCAGGTATTCGAACCCTTCTTTACCACCCGCTCCCAAGGCACTGGCCTCGGGCTGGCGGTGGTGCAATCCGTCGTGCGTGCCCATCAGGGGGAGGTCGGTGTGGCCTCGGTTCCCGGTGAAGGCACCTGTTTTACTCTGTCGTTCCCCCTGCATCAGCAGCAGGTGCAACTTGGAGGTGCAGCATGAGCCTTGTTAAGGAGCTGTGCCTGCCGAGAGGGAGCCATATCAATGCGGCCAGGTTGGCTGTCGTGGGAGGTGTAGCATGACTCAGGCCCGGATCCTGGTTGTAGAAGATGACAATGGCCTGCGCGAAGCGCTGGTGGATACCCTTTTGCTCGGCGGTTATGAGTGCCGCGAAGCGGACAGCGGCGAGCGTGCTCTGCTGGCCCTCTCCCGTCAGCCGTTTGACATGGTGATCTCCGATATCCAGATGGGGGGAATGGACGGCCTCACCCTGCTGGCTACCATCCGCCAGCAATATCCGCAGATACCTGTGTTGCTGATGACCGCCTACGCCAATATCGACGGCGCGGTGCGCGCCATGCGCGAAGGGGCCATCGACTATCTGGCCAAGCCCTTTTCGCCGGAGGTGCTGCTCAATCAGGTCAGCCGCTATGTGCCTGCTCAGAAGGTGGAAAAACGTGCCGTGGTCTACGGGGATCCCAAAACTGCCGAGCTGTTCCAGCTGGCGACCCGGGTGGCCAGAAGCGAAGCGACCGTGATGGTGACCGGCCCGAGCGGGACGGGTAAAGAGGTGCTGGCCCGTTACATTCACGACAACTCCAGCCGCGCCGAGCAGCCTTTCGTCGCCATCAACTGCGCCGCCATTCCGGAAAACATGCTGGAGGCGACCCTGTTTGGCTACGAGAAGGGGGCTTTCACCGGTGCGGTACAGGGGTGCCCGGGCAAGTTCGAGCAGGCGCAGGGGGGCACCCTGCTGCTTGACGAGATCACCGAGATGGATCAGGGGCTGCAAGCCAAATTGCTGCGGGTGTTGCAGGAGAAAGAGGTGGAGCGGCTCGGCAGTCGCAAGATGATCCCGCTGGATGTGCGGGTCATCGCTACCAGCAACCGGGATTTGAAAAAAGCGGTGCAGGATGGTCTGTTCCGCGAAGATCTCTACTATCGCCTCAACGTCTTTCCGCTGCGCTGGTCTGCCCTCTGTGAGCGGCCCGGCGACATTCTGCCGCTGGCGGAGCACCTGCTGGCACTTCATGCCAGTCAGCAGGGGCTGCCGACACCACAGTTGACAGATGCCTCGCGGGAGCGGTTGCTGGCCCACCCCTGGCCCGGCAATGTGCGGGAGCTGGATAACGTGGTACAGCGCGCCCTCATCCTCAGCCCCGACGGGATCATTGATTGTGACCACCTCATTCTGGAGGAGCTGGACGAGCAGGAGATGGAGTTTGTCAGCGTGGAGCGCAGCTATGGCGGCGATCGCCTCGGCAGCGAGCTCAAGCAGCAGGAGCACCAGATCATCCTCGACACCCTGCAAGATTGTAACGGCAGCCGCAAGGCGGTGGCCGACCGACTCGGCATCAGCCCGCGCACTCTGCGCTACAAGCTGGCCCAGATGCGGGAGGCGGGGATCGACCTGCCAGCCTGAGGCAGCGGCAAGAGAACCGTCATGGTGTGGGGGCTGTCATGGTCTTGACGGCCCGGCTCGATTATCATGGGGCCCTTGGCGCTTTGAGCCTGGGCCCTGTTTTTATTGGTAAAACAGGGGACCGAGCCTTAATAAGGGACCCCTATGATCTCTCATCGAAAACTCGAAACCGTACTGAACCATCTGCTCGAACCGCACGCCATCAAGGATTACTGCCCCAACGGCTTGCAAGTGGAGGGGCGCGAGCGCATTCGCAAGGTGGTGACCGGTGTCACCGCCAGTCAGGCGCTCATCGACGCGGCGGTGGCTGCCGATGCCGATGCCATTCTGGTCCATCACGGCTACTTCTGGAGCGGTGAACCGGCCCAGATCACCGGTATGAAGCAGCGTCGGCTCAAGACCCTGCTGACCCACGATATCAACCTGTTTGCCTACCATTTGCCGCTGGATGTCCATCCCGAGGTGGGTAACAACGCCCAGCTCGCCAAGCTGCTCGACATCAAGGTGCGTCGCGGTCTGGAGCCGTGGAACAGCAAGAGCGTCGCCATGGTGGGCAAGCTGGAAGAGCCGATGAGCGGCGCCGACTTTGCCAAACTGATTGCCGAACGCCTTGGCCGCGAACCACTCTATTGTGGCGACAGCGGCCCCGAGCTTATCCGTTCCGTGGCCTGGTGCACCGGTGGCGGTCAGAGCTACATCAATCTGGCGGCGGAGCAGGGCATCGATGCCTTTATCTCCGGTGAAGCCTCCGAGCAGACCATTCACACCGCTCGCGAGATGGGGATGCACTTCTACGCTGCTGGCCATCACGCCACCGAGCGTTACGGCGTCAAGGCGCTGGGGGAGTGGCTGGCGACCGTGCACGGGCTGGATGTCACCTTTATCGATATCGACAATCCGGTGTAGGGTCGCTTGGCCGAGTAATCCGACCTAACCGCTGCTATCGTGCGGTAGGTAGAAATGACAAGGGAGGCTTAAGCCTCCCTTGTTGTATCTGACATGCAGTTGTTAGCGGTTACTCGCAGGCGTAACCCGCGGGGCCCAGCAGGGCGCCATCCAGTTGCACGGCGCCGTCTACCATTTGCAGCCTGCCTTCGCAGAACCAGCGTACCACCAGCGGGTAGATGCTGTGCTCCTGCGCCTGTACCCGTGCCGCTACCTCCTCCGCCGTGTCCCCTTCAAAGATGGGCACGCGGGCCTGCAGGATCACCGGGCCCCCGTCCAGCTCTTCGGTCACGAAGTGGACACTGGCGCCGTGTTCACTGTCACCGGCATCTATGGCGCGCTGGTGGGTGTGCAGGCCCTGATACTTGGGCAGCAGGGAGGGGTGGATATTGATCATCCTGCCGGCGAAATGGCGCACCAGATCGCCGCTCAATATCCGCATAAACCCGGCCAGCACCACCAGATCCGGCTGATAGTCTGCCATCAGCGCCAGCAGGGCGGCGTCATACTCCTCCCGGCTGGCAAACTGCTGCTGGGCCAGAATGGAGGTCGCCACGCCAGCTTCTTTGGCGCGAACCAGACCATAGGCATCGGCCTTGTTGCTGATAACGCCGACCACTTCACCGGCAATCTTGTCGCTGGCGCAGTGGTCGAGGATCGCCTGCAGGTTGCTGCCGCTGCCAGAGATTAGGACGAGGATCCGCATCATTTGATGACGACCTGCTCCTCACCGTCTGTTGCCTTGGCGATATGACCGATGTGCCATGCGTTCTCGCCTTCCGCTTTGAGCAGGGTCAGCGCCTTCTCCAGCTGATTGGCAGGCAGGGCGATGATCATGCCGACACCGCAGTTGAAGGTGCGATACATCTCGTGACGGGTGACGTTGCCAGCCTGCTGCAGCCAGCTGAACACCGCCGGCCACTGCCAGCTCTGCTCGTCGATCACCGCTTGAGTATTGGCAGGCAATACGCGGGGGATATTCTCCCAGAAGCCACCGCCGGTGATGTGGGAGAGGGCGTGGATCTCGCACTCCTTGATGAGCTTGAGCACAGGTTTCACATAGATGCGGGTCGGCTCCAGCAGGGCGTTGGCCAGGGTGGTGTCACCCAGCGGCTGATGCACGTCGGCTTTGGAGACTTCCAGAATTTTACGGATCAGGGAGAAGCCGTTGGAGTGAGGGCCGCTGGCGGCCAGGGCGATCAGGGCATCCCCTTCACCGATCTTGCTACCGTCGATGATTTCGCTCTTCTCCACCACACCGACGCAGAAACCGGCGATGTCGTAGTCTTCCCCTTCATACATACCCGGCATCTCGGCGGTCTCGCCGCCCACCAGGGCACAGCCTGACTGCTCGCAACCGGCACCGATCCCGGTGACCACCGCGGCCGCGGTGTCCACGTCCAGCTTGCCGGTTGCATAGTAGTCGAGGAAGAACAGCGGCTCGGCGCCCTGTACGATCAGGTCATTGACGCACATGGCCACCAAATCGATGCCCACGGTGTCGTGCTTCTTCAGGTCGATGGCCAGCCGCAGCTTGGTGCCCACACCATCGGTACCGGAGACCAGTACCGGCTCCTTGTAGCCCGCAGGGATTTGACACAAGGCCCCAAAGCCGCCAAGACCACCAAGGACTTCAGGACGACGAGTGCGCTTTGACACGCCCTTGATACGTTCAACCAGTGCATTGCCGGCATCGATATCTACGCCAGCATCCTTGTAGCTCAGTGAGGTTTTGTCAGTCACGAGTATTCCCCGTCATGTAAAGAAGTGGAGGGTAAAATTCGGGGCGTATTCTAACAGTGGCGGTGAAAAACCAGAAAGGAAATCGTTTGCGCGTTTTTGCGCGGAAATGCTCTACAAGCGGTGGCTTTTGTTGTATGATTCCGCGATTTTTTTGCGGCAGGTTAGAGGAGATAATAATGAAAGTCGTTGAAGTCAAACACCCCCTGGTCAAACACAAGATCGGTCTGATGCGTGAAGGCGATATCAGCACCAAGCGTTTCCGTGAACTGGCCAAAGAAGTGGGCAGTTTGTTGACCTATGAAGCGACCTCTGACTTCGAAACCGAGAAGGTTATCATCGATGGCTGGAATGGGCCAGTAGAAGTTGACCAGATCAAAGGCAAGAAGGTAACCGTCGTACCCATCCTGCGTGCTGGCCTTGGCATGATGGATGGCGTGCTGGAGCACATGCCGAGCGCCCGCGTCAGCGTGGTCGGTATCTACCGCGATGAAGAGACCCTGCAACCGGTTCCCTATTTCGAGAAGATCGTCAGCAACATCGAAGAGCGTCTGGCGCTGGTCATCGATCCGATGCTGGCCACCGGCGGCTCCATGATCGCCACCATCGATCTGCTGAAGAAGAAAGGCTGCCAATCCATCAAGGTGCTGGTACTGGTTGCCGCGCCGGAAGGGATCAAGGCGCTGGAAGCGGCTCACCCTGACGTAGAGCTCTACTGCGCTTCTGTCGACCAGGGGCTGAACGAGAAAGGCTACATCGTGCCGGGTCTGGGCGATGCAGGCGACAAGATCTTCGGTACCAAATAAGTTTATGCCTTGACCCGCTTCCCATGTGGAAGGGGTGATCGGAGCCGGCGCATCGCCGGCTCTGCTGTTTGTGGCCGCTTGTGCCAGCCTTGCCGCAGGATGCGCCTTGCCGCTACCATAAGCACACTCTCCCATTTCGAGACTCTGTTCATGTTCAAACGTGTTGTGACCGCCCTCTGCTGCGGCTTGTCATTCATGGCTTCGGCCGCTCAGGTGACCGACCTCTATCAGGGCAAGGCCCCGACCAGTGGTGACATGGTGGCCGCTCAGGGGCAGGCACTGGGTCAGGTGCTGATCAAGGTGACCGGCAAGCGTGACATCCTCACCCAGCCGGTGGTGGTCAAGGCGCTGGCGGCCCCGGGCGACTATGTCAAAAGCTATGGTTATCAGGATCAGGACTTCGTCAAGTATCTGAAAGCCGAGTTCAAGAGTGACAAGGTTAACAGCCTGGTCTCCGAGAGCCAGTTTGCCCTGCTTGGCCCGGCGCGTCCCCAGATGGCGATCTGGCTGGTGGTGGATCAGGGGGAGCGTCGCCTGCTGGCGGATCAATCCAGCGATGGTTGGGCGCAAGCCTTGCGCGAGCAGGCCCAGACGTTGGGGCTGCCCATCAGCATTCCGCTGATGGATCTCGATGACAACATGGCGGTCAGTGCCACCGACGTCTGGGGACGCTTTGCCGACCCGATTTTGCAGGCAAGCCAGCGCTATGGCGCCGAGATGGTGGTGCTGGGCAAGCTGACACCAGAAGGTGACAAGTGGAGCATCGATTGGGGACTCTACGGCCCCAAGGCGGCCGGTGAAGTGGCCGAGCTGACCCGTGGCAATAGCACCGGCACTCAGGCCGAAGTGGCGCAAGGGTTTGCTGATACCCTAGCGGCCTGGCTGGTGAAAAACTACGGTGCCCGTATCTCGGGTCCGGCAACCAGCCAGACCCTGGTGGTAGATGGCCTCTCCGAAGTGGACAGCATGATCGCCGTGCAGAAGATGCTGCAGGGGATGGCCAACGTCAGCAAGGTGGCGATCGGCAAGCTGGAGGGGGACCAGGTCACCTTCAACTTTACCCTGCAAGGAGATCTGGCCGAGCTGGTACGGGCGCTGCAGCTTGAGAGTCGTTTGCGCAAGGTTGACGATAATGGCAGCGGTTTGCGTTACCAATGGTCGCAGCCCTGATTTTATAAGGCTTTTGTAGACCGCCCAGCTTGTCCGGGCGGTTCTCTATCTGCCTTTGCGATGATACACTTAGCCACAAATGTCACAGTCAAAGCCCAACGAGTGAAGCAACCGGCCCAACTGTCTTTAGCCGTACAACTACCGGATGATGAAACCTTCGTCAGTTTTTATCCCGGCAACAATGCTCATCTGATCACCGCCCTCAAGAATGCGGCCATCGGTCAGGGATCGCCTTTCCTCTATTTCTGGGGAGCCAAGGGATCCGGACGCTCTCATCTGCTCCATGCCACCTGTGCCGAGGTCAATGCCCGCGATGCGGCGGCGGCCTATCTCTCCCTCGATCAGTTTGAACAGCTCGATCCCAGCATGCTCGATGCCCTCGAAAGCCTGCCGCTGGTCTGTCTCGACAGCCTCGAGGCGATCGCCGGCAATGCCGTGTGGGAGCGGGCGCTGTTCGATTTCTACAACCGCTGGCAGGAGAAGGGCGAGGGGACGCTGGTGGTCACCGGCTGCAGCGCACCGCGTAAACTGGGACTGCAACTGCCGGATCTCGCTTCGCGCCTCGACTGGGGTGTCAGTTTCCATCTCGAAGAGCTGGATGATGAAGGCAAGCTCAGTGCCCTGCAGCTGCGTGCCGAGCTGCGGGGCTTCAAATTGCCCATCGATGTGGGCCGCTTCCTGCTCAACCGACTCTCCCGCGATATGCGAACCCTGCTCACCACTCTCAATCAGCTCGACAACGCCTCATTTCGCGCCAAGCGCAAGCTCACCATTCCCTTTGTCAAAGAGATCCTCGAGCTCTGATCCTCTCTGCGGTGTGCGGTTGTGGCCTGACTTTCGTTTGAATGGCAGATAAAAAGAAACCCCGACATCAGGCCGGGGTTTTGCTATCTCAAGGGGGCTCTGTCTATCAGTGGAACTGATCTTCTTCGGTAGAGCCGGTCAGTGCGGTCACCGAGGATTGGCCACCCTGAATCACGGTAGTCACCTTGTCGAAGTAACCGGTACCGACCTCCTGCTGGTGGGCCACGAAGGTGTAGCCACGGCTGGCGGCAGCAAATTCCGGCTCCTGCACCATCTCGACGTAGTGCTTCATCCCTTCGCCACGGGCGTACTGGTAGGCCAGTTCGTACATGTGGAACCACATGTTGTGGATACCCGCGAGGGTGATGAACTGATACTTGTAGCCCATGTCGGAGAGCTCCTGCTGGAAGCGGGCGATGGTGGCATCGTCCAGATTTTTCTTCCAGTTGAAGCTCGGGGAGCAGTTGTAGGCCAGGATGCGATCCGGGAACTTGGCCTTGATTGCTTCGGCAAATTTACGCGCTTCGTCCAGATCCGGCTTGGCGGTTTCACACCACACCATGTCGGCGTAGGGGGCGTAAGCCAGACCGCGAGCGATGGCCTGATCGATACCGGCACGCACCTTGTAGAATCCTTCAGCAGTGCGCTCACCAGTCAGGAAGTCTGCATCGTACGGGTCGGCGTCGGTGGTCAACAGGTCAGCGGCGTTGGCGTCGGTACGGGCGATCACCAGGGTGGTGGTGCCGCACACATCGGCTGCCAGACGGGCAGCAACCAGCTTCTGCACCGCTTCCTGAGTCGGTACCAGCACTTTGCCACCCATATGACCGCACTTCTTGACCGAAGCGAGCTGATCTTCGAAGTGCACGCCAGCGGCGCCCGCTTCAATCATCCCCTTCATCAGTTCGAAGGCGTTCAGCACACCGCCGAAACCGGCTTCCGCATCAGCCACGATCGGCAGGAAGTAGTCGATAAAGCCCTCATCCTGAGGTCCTACCTTGTTGGCCCACTGGATCTGGTCGGCACGGGCGAAGGAGTTGTTGATGCGCTCCACCACGGACGGTACCGAGTTGGCCGGGTAGAGGGACTGATCCGGATACATGGTGGAGGACAAGTTGTTGTCCGCCGCCACCTGCCAGCCGGAGAGGTAGATCGCCTCGATCCCCGCCTTGGCCTGCTGCACTGCCTGACCACCGGTCAGGGCGCCGAGGCAGTTGACGTAGCCTTTCTTGGCGTCGCCGTGGATCAGACCCCACAGCTTGTCGGCTCCACGCTGGGCCAGGGTGTGCTCTGGCTGCAAGCTGCCGCGCAGGTTCACCACATCTTCGGCGCTGTAGCCGCGCTTGATCCCTTTCCAGCGGGGGTTTTCCGCCCAGTCTTTCTCGATAGCCTGGATCTGTTGCTCACGGGTCAGTGCCATATCAGTTCCCTCTTTCATTGATTTCACGTTTCCATTGACTTGTTATTGGCGAGCCCCGCTGGGGGCCCGTGATTCAGAGCCGCTCGTAACCGGGCAGCGTCAGAAAATCGATCAGGGTATCGGCGCAGGTGATCTCTTCCATCAGATCTCTTGCCTCGGCAAAGCGTCCTGTCTGCCAGCGAGCTGTGCCCACCTCGGCTTTGACCACTTCCAGCTCCTCGGCCAGCATTTGGCGGAACAGCTCCTTAGTCACCACCTTGCCGTTCGACAGGCTCTTGCCGTGGCGTATCCACTGCCAGATGGAGGTGCGGGAGATCTCGGCGGTGGCGGCATCTTCCATCAGACCGTAGATGGGGACGCAGCCGTTGCCGTTGATCCAGGCCTCCAGATATTGCAGGGCAACCCGGATATTGGTGCGCATCCCCGCCTCGGTGCGCTCGCCCTCACAGGGGGCCAGCAGGTCGGTGGCGGTGATGGGGGCATCCTGCTCGCGCAGCACGCCGATCTGGTTCTTGGCGCCAGCCGCAATGGTGGCATTGAACACCGCCATGGCGGTATCAGCTAGGCCAGGGTGGGCGACCCAGGTACCATCGTGGCCGTTGTTGGCTTCGCGCTCCTTGTCGGCCTTGACCTTGGCGAAGACCTGCTCGTTGGCGGCAGCGTCCTTGGCCGGAATAAAGGCGGCCATACCCCCCATCGCCAGCGCACCCCGCTTGTGACAGGTCTTGATCAGCAGCCGCGAGTAGGCGGAGAGGAACGGCTTGTCCATGGTCACCACCTGACGATCAGGCAGTACCCGATCCGGATGGTTCTTCAAGGTTTTGATATAGCTGAAGATGTAGTCCCAGCGGCCGCAGTTCAGCGCAACGATGTGATCCTTCATCTGATAGAGCAGCTCATCCATCTCGAATACGGCTGGCAGGGTTTCAATCAGCACGGTGGCCTTGATGGTGCCACGGGGCAGACCGAACTTGTCCTCGGTCCAGGCGAACACTTCGCTCCACCAGCGCCCTTCCAGATGGCTCTGCAACTTGGGCACGTAGAAGTAGGGGCCCGAGCCTTTGGCCAGCAGCGCCTGATAGTTGTGCAGGAAGTAGAGAGCAAAATCGAACAGGCCACCGGGGATCGGCTCGCCATCGAAGGTGACATGTTTTTCCGGCAGGTGCAGACCGCGTACCCGGCAGATGAGCACCGCCGGATTGTGGGTCAGGGTGTAGGCCTTTCCTTCCGGACTGGTGTAAGAGATGGTGCCGTTGACCGCATCTCGCAGGTTGATTTGGCCCTCGATCACCTTATTCCAGGCGGGAGCCAGTGAATCCTCGAAATCCGCCATGAACACCTTGACGTTGGCGTTGAGGGCGTTGATCACCATCTTGCGCTCGACCGGGCCGGTTATCTCCACACGGCGGTCTTGCAGGTCGGTGGGAATACCGCGAATGGTCCAGTCACCTTCACGGATGTGGGCGGTTTCCGGCAGGAAGTCCGGCAGCTCGCCGCCATCGATACGGGCCTGGCGTGCCACACGTTGTTTCAGCAATTCCCCTCTTTGGGGAGCAAAACGTTCCACCAGTTCGGAGACCAGAGCCACCGCGTCCGGCGTCAGAATTTGCGCGTATTCGGGTAGCATCTCGCCCTGGATGCGAAGGCGGGCGCTGCAGTGGGTCTGAGCCGGTGCCGACATAAGGTTCACTCCTTTGAGAATTACATTTTGAACTTACTAACTACGACTAAAGTCGAATCCCTGTTCCTGAAACGTTCCCGCAACAACGGGGTAACACGATTGATAAGGTGCGAAATATTGTTGAATACGTCAACAGTTTTTTTTAAACGACTGTTTTTTCGATATAGTTAAGTTGATGTTTTTTATTGTTTTATTGGATTGGTATAAAAGCTCTACGCAGATGGTTATGCTCCTGCTTTTTCCCATCGGACAACGGCTAATTTGGGCCGTTACCCTGCCCCTCATTTTGTAACTTATTACGTAATAAAATTACAAATGCAAAAACAAATCCCGACCTAACTCCAGGCTGTGCCAAAACAGCCGTATAAAGCGCGTTTGAATGTGGTAATGAATGTTTTGCTAATGCTAGACCTGATTGGTGAACGTGCGTTTTAAACTTGGTGTGGTGATGCAGGCTCTGTTGGCACCAGCGGTTGCAGCGATAGAAAGTGAAGCGCAATAACGTAGGTTTGTATCAGTTGTCGGGGGGAATGCCGGAGAGGGAAGGGGGAGACACATTAGTCAATAATACTGCCATCCTTGATAGAATTAGCAGTTTGTCGTTTTTTGCAGATTTCTCGCCAAGGGCCTGAAACTGAGTGCGTTGAACAGGCGATGTGCTGGTGATTGAGCGGCCATCTGGCCGGGCTCAATAGTCATCATCCGGTTCGGCCAGATCGATCACATCCAGCTGGATGACCTGTTCGTCTTCGCTTTCGGTGTGGCAAGGGGTGTCATGAGGAACGGAATAAAGTGTAATGGCGGGTGCGAAATCGGTGTTCTGGTTCATGCCTGGTCCTGTGTTGCACGCAAGCCGGACAGTGATCCCTTCACTCGTGTTTCCACCTCCCTGTGTTGTCTACCGGCGGAAAGTTGCGCATCTTAATGAGTTCGGCAAAAAGATTCAAGTGGTTCTGGGTGTTTTTTGTTCTTGGTGAGCTGGCATCGTCAGAAGGATAAATCGGAAGCAAAAAAATAGCCCAGTCGTTTGACTGGGCTATTCTCGGGGAAAATGGTCGGTGTGAGAGGATTCGAACCTCCGACCCTCTACACCCCATGCAGATGCGCTACCTGGCTGCGCTACACACCGACGGAGTCAGACTCGGCTGACGGGGAGGAAGTCTAATAGCATGGCCAAACGGGTGCAACTCCTTTTTTATCATAGAGATGCCGATTGCTTCTTTATTGCTCAGTCGGGATGCGGCTTGGGTCTGACGTGCAGATTTGGCATAATCGCTGCCCTGTCACCGCTAGCTATCATGCCTGCTATCTATGGAATCATCTGACAGGTATGGATAGCTGGAATGTAAAAAGCACAATTGAACAATATAAAGAGGGGATGGGCGTGAAACCATCAGAGGTCCCAGAAACACTGGGTCAGGCTCCGAGTCAGACCGCGCAGGATGAACAGTGGATGCGCCATGCTATGGCATTGGCCGCCCGGGCCGAAGGGATTGGCGAGATCCCGGTCGGTGCCGTTCTGGTGCTGGATGGTCAGGTGGTGGGCGAGGGGTGGAACCGCTCCATCAGCGAACACGATGCCTGTGCCCATGCCGAGGTGATGGCAATTCGGGCAGCGGGCCAGCAGCTTGCGAACTACCGCCTGCTCGACACCACACTTTATGTGACGCTGGAACCCTGCTGCATGTGTGCCGGTGCGCTGATCCATAGCCGGGTCAAGCGGGTGGTTTACGGCGCACGTGATCTCAAGACCGGTGCTGCGGGGTCGGTGTTCGAGATCTTGCAGGACCCGCGCCACAACCACAGTGTCGAGCTGACCGGCGGTGTGCTGGCCGATGCCTGCTCGGCCCAGTTGTCGGCCTTCTTCAAGCGTCGCCGCGCCGAGAAAAAGGCGGTCAAACTGGCGCTGCAACAATCAAACGATGCCCTTTCCTGAATGATTTGGGGGCAGCACAGGCTGCCCTTGCTGATTATTCTCACAAATATCTCTTTATAAACAATATATTGTGTTCACTTTCCCTCGAAAGGACCCCCGCCCATTTTTCCACTAGCAACCTCGGTTAAAGCGCTCTCGATGTAACAAAACTGTCATGCAACCGCCATATAATGCCGCCAAGCCTAGCTTACATTGAGGTCTTGCATGTCATCGGAATCGTTAAACCTGGTCATGGCGGGCAGTAGAAAACGCCGGATCAAGGATAAATTGGCCAAATATGGCGTCACCACAGGCGGAGCCCTGGTACTGGTGGCGCTGCTGCTTATCTTCTTTTATCTGCTCTATGTGGTGAAACCCATCTTCAATGGCGCCTCCATGGAGCCAACTGCCTCATTTACCCTGCCTGCCGCAGGGAAGACCGCCTGGCTCGGCGTGGAAGAGCAGAACGAGATCGGCTATCGCTTCAGCGATAAAGGACTGGTCAACTTCTTCGCGGTGCAGGGAGATGACAAGATCAAGGTCGGGCAATCCCTTGGTCATGCTGAGGTCACCGGTGATGTCACTGCGGTGGCGCCACCGTCCCCTGGTCAGAAGCTGATCGCCTACGGTTTCGCCGATGGCAAGGCGCAGGTCGTCCAGCCTGCGTTCAAGGTCTCCTATCCCAACGATGTGCGGGTGATCGAACCCAGTCTGCAATATCCCTTTGGCGAGGAGCCGGTAGTGGTCGATCCGCAGGGCAAAGCGCTGCGTGCCATGGTGTTTGAGGCCACCAAGGACAAGATGGCGACCGCCGCCGTGACCGAAGATGGTCGTGGCGTACTGATGGTGATGAGCGGTGAGGAGAACTTCCTCTCCGGCGAGATTGAGTGGAGCAGTGAGAACTACACCATTCCGTCCCTGCCGCGCCATGTGGATCAGATGCTTTTGACCCCCAATCTGCGGATCCTCTTTGTGCGGGAAGGCAATCGTCTCTCTGTCTATGACATTCATGACCTGAGCAATATATCCGTGCGCAATGTGCTGGAGATCAATGCGCCAGATGCCAACGTGACCCGGGTCGAGCTGCTCTCCGGTGCCTCCTCCCTGCTGGTGGGCAACGACAACGGCATCATCTCCCAGTGGTTTGAAGTGGCAAAAGATGGCAAACGCCAGTTCACTCAGATCCGTGACTTCAAGGGCGATGGCGCGGTGGATCTTCTGACCCCCGAGCACTATCGCAAAGCCTTCATCAGTGCCGACAAGGACGGCATCATCAGCTTCTTCCACGCCACTGGCGAGACCAAGCTGCTGACCGAGACGGTGGAAGGGGGTGAACTCTCTGCCCTGGCCATCTCCCCCCGTCACAACCTGTTGCTGATGCAGCAAGGGGAGACCTTCAAGCTTTTCTCGGTGGAGAACGATCACCCCGAGGTGACCTGGTCGGCCCTGTGGCAGAAGGTATGGTATGAAGGGTATCCTGAGCCCCAGTATGTGTGGCAATCCACCTCCGCCAGCAACGACTTTGAAGCCAAGCTGAGCCTGGTGCCACTGGTATTCGGTACGCTGAAAGCCTCTTTCTACGCCATGGTGTTTGCGGTGCCGCTCGGCGTGGCCGGTGCCATCTATACCGCCTACTTCATGTCGGCGGGGCTGCGCAAATACGTCAAGCCGACGGTGGAGATCATGGCGGCGCTGCCGACCGTTATCCTGGGCTTCCTGGCGGGTCTGTGGCTGGCGCCCATCATAGAGGGGGCGCTGCCCGGGGTGATCCTGCTGTTGATCCTGCTGCCGATGGGGATGCTGCTGACTGCGCTTATCTGGAACTATCTGCCGGAGCGAGGCAAGTCCTGGCTGCCGGAGGGGTGGCACGCCATCCTGCTTATTCCAGTGCTGCTGCTGATTGGCTGGGGGGCCTTCGCCCTGAGCCCGCTCATCGAGAATGCCTTTATGCACGGTGATTCGCGCATCTGGCTGACCCACGAAATGGGTATCAAGTTTGACCAGCGCAATTCGCTGGTGGTCGGTATCGCCATGGGCTTTGCGGTCATCCCCACCATCTTCTCCATCGCCGAAGATGCGGTCTTCTCGGTGCCCAAGCATCTGACCCAGGGCTCGCTGGCGTTGGGGGCTACCCCGTGGCAGACCCTGAGCCGGGTGGTGATCCTCACTGCCAGCCCGGGCATCTTCTCGGCGGTGATGATGGGCCTTGGCCGTGCCGTGGGCGAAACCATGATCGTACTGATGGCTACCGGCAACACCCCCATCATGGACTTCTCCATGTTCCAGGGGCTGCGTACTCTGGCCGCCAACATTGCGGTGGAGATGCCGGAGTCGGAAGTGGGCAGCTCCCACTATCGGGTACTGTTCCTCGCAGCCTTCGTCCTGTTTGTGTTCACCTTTATGTTCAACACCCTGGCCGAGTTTGTCCGTCAGCGGTTGCGTGAAAAATACAGCTCGATGTAAGGGGCGGCTCTGTAATGGACAAGGAATCGACAATGGGTAAGTGGTTTAAATCAGGGGCCCCCTGGATCTGGATGACCGGCGGAGCCGTCAGCCTGAGTCTGGTGGCGGTACTGGGTCTGCTGCTGCTGATCGGATGGCGTGGTCTGGTCTACTTCTGGCCGCACCCCATCTATGAGTGGCAGCTGGAGGACGCCAGCGGCAACAAGAGCGTGCTGATCGGCGAGATCAACGATCGCGAGCTGGTGCCGGTGGAGCGACTGCGCGCCGCAGGTCTGCCGCTGGAGGGGGAAGAGCGCGAGCTGCTGACCCGCTATCTGGTCAAGACCGGCAACCGTGAGTTCGTCGACCTCGATTTTCGCTGGGTACTGGAGACGGACATCAAGTCCCAGAGCCAGCCAGCCGAGCTGGCCATGGTTGAGCGTGCCACCAACGGTAACTTCTACGGTTATATCGTCGGGGTAAAAGAGGATGGCCGCGAGCTGACTTCGGATCTGCATCCTGCCCTGCAGCGGGTGCTGGCGAGAGCCAATGCCCTCTCCGAACAGGCCAACGATCTGCAAAAAGGGGACATCGGCAGCATCAACTATCAGCTGGAGCGGCTGCGCCTGAAAGAGCGCAAGGCCGAGCTGGAAGAGAAGCTGACCGATCAGCTGAAAGCTCAGCTGGAGCGTGAACGTCAGGCCCTTAACGATCGTTATCAGGTGCTGGAAAAAGAGCTCTTCTCACTGCGCAGTCAGGCTGACCGGGACAGCATCACCGTCAAGGATATGCGTGGCGAGCTGGTGACCATGCCCATGTCCAGGGTACTGGATGTGGTATGGCCCAACGACATGAGCCTGCTGGCCAAGGTGGGTCACTGGTTCCACCAGATCGGCAAGTTTGTATCCGACGATCCCCGTGAGGCGAACACCGAGGGCGGCGTCTTCCCGGCCATCTTCGGCACCGTCTTCATGGTGTTCCTGATGGCGATCATCGTGACCCCGCTCGGCGTGGTGGCGGCGGTCTACCTGCACGAGTACGCAGGCAAGAACAGCCTGACCAAGATCATCCGCATCGCGGTGATCAATCTGGCGGGCGTGCCCTCCATCGTCTACGGCGTGTTTGGTCTGGGCTTCTTCGTCTACACGCTCGGTGGCTCGCTGGATCAGCTGTTCTACCCGGAAGCGCTGCCGAGCCCGACCTTTGGTTCACCTGGCGTGATTTGGTCGGCGCTGACCCTGGCTATCCTGACCCTGCCGGTGGTGATTGTCTCCACCGAAGAGGGGCTGGCGCGGATCCCGAGCACCATCCGTCAGGGCTCGTTGGCACTGGGCGCCACCCAGGCCGAGACCTTGTGGCGCATCGTGCTGCCGATGGCGAGCCCGGCCATCATGACCGGCCTTATTCTGGCGATTGCCCGTGCAGCCGGTGAAGTTGCGCCGCTGATGCTGGTGGGGGTGGTGAAACTGGCACCGACCTTGCCGATGGATGGCAACTTCCCGTATCTGCATGTGGAGCGCAAGTTCATGCACCTGGGCTTCCACATCTATGACGTCGGCTTCCAGAGCCCCAACGTCGAGGCGGCCCGCCCGCTGGTCTACGCCACCTCCTTCCTGCTGGTGACGGTGATCGTGGGCCTGAACCTGACCGCTATCGGTATTCGTAACCACTTGCGCGAGAAATTCCGGTCGCTGGAGCATTAATCCGGCGCCGCATGAGTGATACAAGAGTGAGATAACAGAGGGGCGGCCGAGCGCGAGCCGCCATCTCTCTGCACCAATACGTGAGGGGCGCCGGCAGCAGTCCGGCCACTCCAGATAGATTTTGAGGTAACAGATGATCAACGTAACGACCACGTCTACCCAGCACACCGCGCTGGACCTGCTCAACCTGACCCCGGAGCAGACCGCGCTGGAGGTGAAGGATCTCAACCTGTACTACGGCAGCAAGCAGGCGCTGTTCAACGTCAACATGAAGATCCCCAAAGGGCAGGTTACCGCCTTTATCGGCCCGTCAGGCTGTGGCAAATCGACCCTGCTGCGCTGCATCAACCGGATGAACGATCTGGTGGAGATCTGCCGCATCGAGGGGGAAATCCAACTGCACGGCCACAACATCTATGACAAGAGCGTCGATGTTTCCGCCCTGCGCCGTCAGGTGGGCATGGTGTTCCAGCGCCCGAACCCGTTCCCCAAGTCCATCTACGAGAACGTGGTCTATGGTCTGCGCCTGCAGGGGATCAACGATCGTCGCACTCTGGATGAAGCGGCCGAGCGCTCCCTGCGCGGTGCGGCCCTGTGGGACGAGGTGAAGGATCGTCTGCACGACAACGCCTTCGGTCTCTCCGGTGGTCAGCAGCAGCGTCTGGTGATTGCCCGCGCCATCGCCATCGAGCCGGAAGTGTTGCTGCTCGATGAACCGACCTCGGCGCTCGACCCCATCTCCACCCTCACCATCGAGGAGCTGATCAACGAGCTCAAGAGCCAGTTCACCGTGGTGATCGTGACCCACAACATGCAACAGGCTGCGCGCGTGTCGGATCAGACCGCCTTCATGTATATGGGCGAGCTTATCGAGTACTCGGATACCAACACCATCTTCACCACCCCGGCCAAGAAAAAGACCGAAGATTACATTACCGGTCGTTACGGCTAAGGAGAGGAGAGGATGAATCTCAGCAAACAGATTGGCAGTCGCTTCCACGGCTAAGGCATAATCGGAGCAATCAAGGATTATTTGTATGGACAATATGAACCTCAATAAACACATCTCCGGTCAGTTCAATGCCGAGCTTGAGAGCGTGCGCAACCAGGTGCTGGTGATGGGCGGCATGGTGGAGCAACAGCTCACCGACGCCATCGCGGCGATCCACGATCAGGATCTCGATGCTGCGCGCAAGATCGTGGCCAACGACCACAAGGTCAACGCGATGGAAGTGGCGATCGACGAGGAGTGCACCCGCATCATCGCCAAGCGTCAGCCGACTGCCTCCGACCTGCGACTGGTGATGGCCATCATCAAGACCATTACCGATTTGGAGCGTATTGGCGACGTGGCCGACAAGATCGCCCGCATGCTGACTGACAACGCCAACAAGCCGCAGCCGCCACTGGTGTCGCTGGAGAACATGGGCCGTCGAACCATCAAGATGCTGCACGATGTGCTCGATGCCTTCGCCCGCATGGATCTGGATGCGGCGCTGGCGGTCTACAAGGAAGATGACAAGGTAGACCGGGAGTACGAGTCCATCATTCGCGAGCTGATGACTTACATGATGGAAGACCCCCGCACCATCCCCCAGGTCCTCAACGTCCTGTGGGCGGCGCGGGCCATCGAGCGGGTCGGCGATCGCTGCCAGCACATCTGCGAGTACATCGTCTACTACGTGAAAGGCAAGGATGTGCGCCACACCAAGGCGGACGATCTGGGCACCTTGCTGGGCAAGGGCTAACCGGAAGTGAATAAAAAGGCGCGTGAAGCGCCTTTTTTTGTTGCATAACTGGTCGGAGTAAGATAAAGCCCCCAACTGGCTGTTTTCTGATAGAATACTCCCCCTGTGTGAGTCCCGGATGGGTTCACGGTCCGGTCTCCCGGGCCCAGTTTGCCGTCTTGTGCTAAGGCGGGTGTAGCAATAGGTTAATCATGAGTTTTGCCGATAGTTTGTTCTTTTTAATGCTGCTGGTTGGCGGCAGTGTGTTCTTCTCCCTCTCCGAGATCTCTCTCGCCGCGTCTCGCAAAATCAAATTGCAGGTGATGGCGGATGAAGGTAATCGCCAGGCCGAAAAGGTGCTGGCCCTGCAGGCCCAGCCGGGCAACTTTTTCACCGTGGTGCAGATTGGCCTCAATACCGTCGCCATTCTGGGCGGTATCCTGGGTGAGTCTGCCCTCAACCCCGCCATCAAGGGGATTGTCTCCCAGTTCTACCAGGGACCCTGGCTTGGCGAGATCAGCTCTGGTGCGTCCTTCGTGTTCGTCACCGGTATGTTTATCCTGATCGCCGATCTGATGCCCAAGCGTCTGGCCATGATCATGCCCGAGCAGATTGCCGTGGTGGTGGTGCGCCCCATGCTCTTCTTCGTCACCCTGCTGATGCCGCTGGTATGGATTTTCAATGGTCTGGCCAATACCCTGTTTCGCCTGATGCGCGTCTCCACGGTGCGCAACGACGAGATCACCTCCGATGATATCTATGCGGTAATGGATGCCGGTGCCGAGGCTGGAGTTATCCAGCGCGAGGAGCATCAGCTCATCGAGAACGTGTTCGAACTGCAGTCACTCTGCGTCACCTCCGCCATGACGGCTCGAGAGAGCCTCATCTACTTCACCCTGCAAGAGGATGAAGAGGACATCAAGGCGAAGATCGCCGAACACCCCCACAACAAGTTTCTGGTCTGTGACCACAACCTCGACAGCATCAAGGGCTTTGTCGATGCCAAGGAGCTGCTGATCCGCGTCATCAGCGGCCAGAGCATCGATCTCAACAGCGGCTCGCTGGTACAAAACGTCATCATCATTCCCGATACCCTGAACCTCTATGAGGCGATGGAGTACTTCAAAAATCATCGTGGCGACTTTGCCGTGGTGATGAACGAGTACGCGCTGGTGGTGGGGATCGTCACCATGAACGACCTGATGAGCACCGTCATGGGCGAGTGGGCGACCCACGTGGTGGAAGAGCAGATCGTCCAGCGCGACGAGAACTCCTGGCTGGTGGACGGGGTCACCCCAATCTCCGACGTGATGCGCGCCTTCGATATAGAAGAGTTCCCCGAGAACCAGAACTACGAGACCATCGCCGGCTTTATCATGTATATGCTGCGCAAGATCCCCAAGCGCACTGACTCGGTCAAATACGCCGGTTACAAGTTCGAAGTGGTCGATATCGACAGTTACAAGATTGATCAGCTGCTGGTTACCCGGGTCGAACCGGCTGTGGCCGAGAAGCCAGCTCAGGAATCGTAAAAGGAGCGACATAAGAGTCATGAAGATGCAGTCTCATTCCCGTGCGCTGGCCTGTGTCGCGCTCGCCCTGGCACTGGGTGCCTGTAGCCAGAGTGCGCCGCGCAAAGCCACAGTGGCAGCCAAGCCGGTAGCCCCCAAGCCTGCCGTGGTCGTGCCGCAGCCGGATCCCGATGCGGTGGTGCAAAGCGGGATGGCAGAGCCGAGCCCGGTTTTTGACGAGCAGTATCACGGTCCGGATCAGGGGTCGCTGGAGTCGGTGACCGCCCTGTTTGCCCGTGGCTACATCGAGTCCGCCATGCGCGAGACAATGCTGGCAGCGGTGCACAACGACTATCCGCTGCTCGGCATGCGGGATGTGCGGTTGACCGATCCGGTCTCCAAATTCCTCACCTCCGAGCATGCGGCCACTACGGCCCATGACTACCTCTATGCGGGTGTACAGCGTCGCCTCGGTCGTCCGCTAAGCCCTGCCCAGTGGGAGCAGATCTGGCGCGGTTTGCCGCAGCAGGGTCGGGTCTCCGACTGGGTCAAACAGATTAAGCGAGTGCTGGCCGGGCGTTAAGTTACCAGCGGATCAAGATTGTGATGAGGCCACCTTAGGGTGGCCTCTTGCATTTCTGCGTTTGCCTCGCCGTTTGCACGCTGATTTCTGCTGATACTGATTGCCGCCCGTGGCGCTTTGCTTTATCTTGTTTTGGCCATCTAAACATCTATATGTTTTTATGGCTGAATGGTAAAAGGGCTTCCCAGGATGAAGCAGGACGATCTGCAGCGATTCGATGTGAAACCGCAGATCAACAAAACAAACAGATAAATACGCAAATAAACAACGCACATAACTAAGAGACACGACAGATGGAAACCAGGGAATTGTGGGTGCTGGATGGGGGCATGGGGCGCGAGTTGGCACGGCGGGGGGCACCGTTTCGTCAACCCGAGTGGTCGGCGTTGGCCTTGATGGAGGCGCCAGAGACGGTGCGTGACGTGCATCAGGCCTATGTAGCGAGCGGAGCCCGGGTCATCACCACCAACAGCTATGCGCTGGTGCCGTTTCATATCGGCGATGAGCGTTTCTTTGCCGACGGGGAGGGGTTGGCAGCGCTGGCTGGTCAGCTGGCCCGCGAAGTGGCTGACGAGCAGAAGGGCGCCGTGCAGGTGGCGGGTTCTCTGCCACCGCTCTTTGGCTCCTACCGTGCCGACCTGTTCAAGGCGGACAGGGTGAACGAGCTGGCCACGCCGCTTATCCGGGCGCTATCCCCTTATGTGGATATCTGGCTGGCCGAGACCATGAGCCTGATTGCCGAGCCACTGGCCCTGAAAGCGCTGCTGCCTGATGACGGCAAGCCTTTCTGGGTCTCCTTCACACTGGAAGATGAGGCGCCGGGCAACGAGCCGCGACTGCGCTCCGGCGAACAGGTGGCTGATGCGGTTAGCGCGCTGGTGGCGGCCGGAGCCGATGCCATCCTGTTCAACTGCTGTCAGCCCGAGGTGATTGAGGGGGCGCTCGAGGTGGCCAGCGCCCGATTGCAGGCGCTGGGCCGCGCTGACATTCGCCTCGGTGCCTATGCCAACGCCTTCCCGCCGCAGCCCAAAGAGGCCACCGCCAACGACGGACTGGACGAGATCCGCGCCGATCTGGGGCCGCTGGATTATCTCGGCTGGGCCGAGCGCTGGCGCGGGGCCGGGGCGAACTTGATCGGCGGTTGCTGCGGTATCGGCCCCGAGCATATTCAGGCGCTGAGCAGCCGGTTGCGCTAAGGAGCTTCCATGAAAGAGAGCAAGATCGGGCTCTGGTCCCTCACCGCGCTGGTATTCAGCTCCATGGTGGGGGCGGGGATTTTCAGCCTGCCCCAGAACATGGCCGAGGTGGCGGGGGCGCGCGCCGTGCTGATCGGCTGGGGCGTGACGGGTGTGGGCATCCTGGCGCTCGCCATGAGTTTTCTCTATCTGTCGCGACTCAGACCGGATCTCGACGGCGGCATCTACAGCTACGCCCGCGCCGGTTTTGGCGATCTGGTGGGCTTCTTCTCCGCCTGGGGGTACTGGCTCTGCGCCACCATCGGCGTGGTGGGTTATCTGGTCATTGCCTTTGCGGCGCTGGGCAGCTTCGTCGATACGCCGGAGCAGGTCTGGTTTGGTGAGGGCAACACGCTGGCAGCGTTTGTCGGCGAGTCCTGCATCCTCTGGGCGGTGCACCTGCTGGTGGCCCGCGGCGTGCAGCAGGCGGCGCTGTTCAATCTGGTGGCGACCCTGGCCAAGAGCCTGCCGCTGCTGCTGTTTATCCTGTTCGCCTGCTACTGGTTCGATCCGGTCACCTTCGCGGCGGATCAGCAGGGTAGTAGCCTGGCGGTGCCGGTTTCCGAGCAGGTGCGCAACACCATGCTGATCACCCTCTGGGTCTTCACCGGTATCGAGGGGGCAGCGGTGCTGTCGGCCCGCGCCAGAAACCGGCGAGATGTGGGCACGGCCACTGTGCTTGGCGTGGTATTGGCGTTGCTGCTCTATGTGCTTATCTCGGTGCTGGCGCTCGGAATATTGAGCCGACCCGAGCTGGCGGCGCTGCCCAACCCCTCCATGGCAGGGCTGATGGCCAAGATGACCGGCTCATGGGGCAAGCTGCTCATCAGCGTGGGCCTTATCGTCTCGGTGCTTGCCTCCTACGTGAGCTGGACCCTCTTCTCGGCCGAGGTGCCGTTCAGCGCGGCACGCCACGGCGCGTTTCCTGCTATCTTCCGGCGCCAGAACCGCAACGGGACGCCTATCGCATCGCTCTGGCTCACCAGCTTGACGGTGCAGACTTGCCTGCTGCTGGTGTGGCTGCTCGGCAAGGGCTACACCAGTTTGCTGCTTATCTCGACCTCGATGATTTTGGTGCCTTACCTGCTGATCGGGCTGTTTTTGCTCAAGCTTTCGTTCAGCAAGGAGGGAGAGTGTGGGCAGGGCCGAGGCCTGATGCGGGCAGTGGCGCTGGTGTCGAGCGGTTACGGCTTCTGGCTGCTTTATGCCGCCGGGGTGGAGTATCTGCTGCTGTCGTTGTTGCTCTACGGGCCGGGCTTGCTGCTGTTTCTCTACAGCCGTCGTCAGCTGGGCACAGATCTTTGTCTGAGCGGCCGCGAGCGGCTGTTGGCCGGTGTGACCTTGCTGAGCCTTATCCCCGCCGTCTGGTCGTTCGCCAATCTCTGACATCGAAGATGTGACTGATCATAAAAGAGAGCGCCACTGTGGCGCTCTCTTGTTATCAGGAGTTGGTTATCAGGGAGTTGCTATTCGGGGCGAAGGTTCAGCGGCTGGCAGGCCCGGCCGGTTTGCCAAACAGCACCGCGAGTTTTTGTCGCCAAGGCTGGCCACGGGCGTCATGCAACATGTCGCGCCACTCGTGGAAGGTGAGGGTGAGGGGGTTGAAGCTGTGGATCGGCTTGGTGATGCCAAAGCGGCACGGTTCGGCCGGATCTTCTTCGACAAAGGTGCCGAACAGTCGATCCCAGATGATCAGCACCCCGGCAAAGTTGCGGTCTATGTACTTGGCGTTGCTGGCGTGGTGCACCCTGTGGTGGGAGGGGGTGTTGAAGATCCACTCAAGTCGGCCGAGTTTGCCCACTACCTGGGTGTGGACGAAGAACTGAAAGCCCAGGCTCAGCAGCACGGTGACGACCACCGCCTCGGGCGGGAAGCCGATGACAATCATCGGGATCCAGAACAGCCACATGCCGGAGATCGGGTACATCAGGCTCTGGCGAAAGGCGGTGGAGAGGTTGAGCCGCTCCGAGCTGTGGTGCACCACGTGGGAGGCCCACAGCCAGCGAACATGGTGGCTGGTGAAGTGGAACAGCCAGTAGCAGAGATCCTGCAACAGGAAGAGCAGCAATACGCTCCAGAAGGTGAGCTCGATGTCGAACAGTCGCCAGCCCCAGAGGGTGTCATACAGATAAGCAATGGCGATGGCCGCCAGCGCATCGCCCCCTTGGTGCATCAGGGCCAGCGCGGCGTTGGCCAGCAGATCTTTCCACTGGTAGGTGGCAGTAGGAAAGGCCGCGCCATGTTTGCGCAGATAGAGCATCTCCCAGCCGATAAAGGCCAGAAAAACCGGGGAGAGGTAGAGCAAAAGCAGTTGCACATCCATATGCGGCCATCCATTCAGAGCAATTGCTCTTCAGCATAAAGGATGAAAGCAATATTTCATTAACATTTTCTAGCCATCTTGCCCGATGGCTCTGGCGGGTTTGCAGTGAGGCCGCAATTCAATCTGATGGATGGTGACCGCTGACTATGCTTGATGCAGATTGACCGTCAGAGGATTGGGCGATGCGTGTCTGTGTTTATCTGTTGCTGGGATTTTGCCTGCTGGCCCAGGCCAAAACCCGTGTTGAAATTTTGGCCGATGCCAACTATCCCCCCTACTCCTGGCAGGAGGGGGAGGAGGTCAGGGGGATCTATGCCGATATTATCCGCGAGGTGACCACCCACATGAGTGGTTATGAGGTGGTGCTCAAGCCCATGCCCTGGCGGCGCGGTCTGAGCATGGTGGAACAGGGCAGCGCCTTCGCCATCTTTCCGCCTTACTACCAGCCCGACAGTCGTCCCTGGATGTGGCCTTACTCCCAACCGATGCTCGACGAGGAGCTGGTGGTGATGTGCGGCGCCAGTGTTGCGGTCAATACCCCGCAGGCCAGGTTTCCGCTCGACTATCACGGTTTGCGCTTTGGTATGAACGCCGGCTTTGCCGTCGGCGGAGATGCCTTCTGGCAGGCGGTGAAGGAGAAGCAGATCGATGTGGAGGAGGTGAAAAGCAATCGGGAGAACTTGCTCAAGATTGTCCGAGGTCGGGTCGATTGCACCATCAATGACCGCCTTTCCCTGCTTTATGAACTGCTGAACATGATCAAGGGAGAGCAACTGGCGGTGGCCGATATGTCACTGCTCAAACAGGGGCCGGTGCTCAGCAAGGAGCAGGGGTTCCTCGGCTATAGCCGCAAGGGGGAGTATCCCTACAAACAGGCCTTTATCGAACAGTTTGACAAGGAGCTCTATCAGCTCAAGAAACGTGACGGGGTGAAAGTGATCGTGGAGCGCTATCTGGGAAAGTCCCCGCGCTGAGCCGATGAGATGGGGACTCGGGTTCAGCTGGGTTGAGTCTGCTCCAGCGTCAAGTACAAAAAGAGGGACCCTGCGGTCCCTCTTCGTTTATCCAGAAGAGCGTGTTGGCTACAGCACCTGACTCAGGAACTGGCGCAGACGCGGGGAGGGGGGATTGTCGAAGAAGTCGGCGGGTTTTCCATCCACCAGCAGTTCGCCACTCTCCATAAAGAGCACCCGATCCGCCACTTCCCGGGCAAAGCCCATCTCGTGGGTCACCACCACCATGGTCATTCCCTCGCGGGCGAGCCCCTTCATCACATCCAGCACCTCCCCCACCATTTCGGGATCCAGCGCACTGGTGGGCTCGTCAAACAGCATGATGCGTGGCTGCATGGCGAGCGCCCGGGCAATGGCCACCCGCTGTTGCTGGCCGCCGGAGAGCTGGGAGGGGTAGCTCTTGGCCTTGTTGGATAGCCCTACTTTCAACAGCAGGGTTTTGGCGCGATCTTCGGCCTCTTTGCGCGATAGCCCCCGCACCTTCTGAGGGGCGAGGCAGATGTTGTCCAGCACCGTCAGGTGGGGGAAGAGGTTGAATGACTGGAACACCATGCCCACCTCTTCCCGCAGCTTGTTGACATCGCCGGGCTCGGTCAGGCAAATGCCGTCGACTTCTATGTTGCCGTCGTTGATGGTCTCCAGCTGGTTGAGAGTGCGCAGGAAGGTTGATTTGCCGGAGCCGCTGGGGCCGACGATCACCACCACTTCCCCTTCTGCCACCTCGGTACTGACGTTTTTCAGGGCATGCACTTCACTGCCGTAGAACTTCTCTACACCGGTCGCTTTGATGATGGGATCAGTTGCTTTTCGCATATTTTACCTCGAGACGGCGCACCACAAAGGAGAGAGTACCGGTCAGTACCAGATAGAGCAGGGCCACGGTGAACCATACCTCGAACGGACTGAAGGTGGAGCTCACCACCTCGCGCCCCGCCTTGGTCAGGTCGGTGATGGAGATGACCGAGACCAGCGAGGAGTCCTTGATCAGGTTGATGAACTGGCCTGCCAGCGGTGGCAGCACCCGCTTGAACGCCTGCGGCAGGATGACGTAGCGCATGGTCTGGGCCGAGGTCATACCCAGGCTGCGGCCCGCCTCCATCTGCCCCTTGTGGATGGAACTGATACCGGCGCGGACGATCTCCGCCACATAGGCCCCGGTAAAGACCGCCAGCGCGGCGACCCCGGCGGTGAAGCGGTCGAGGTTCAGCACGGTACCGATAAAGAAGTAGACGATGAAGATCTGAACCAGCAGCGGCGTGCCGCGGATGAGCTCAACGTAGGTGATGGCCAGATTGCGCAGGGCGGGGTTGGGGGAGAGGCGCGCCAGTCCGGCCAGGGTGCCGAGCAGGATGGCGAAGATGCCCGCCACCAGCGAGAGCTTGACGGTGACCCAGACGCCCCAGGCGATGGGGCCTGCGGTCCAGCTCAGTTGGGTGTCGAGGGTATCGCCACGAAAGACGGTATCCCCTTCGGCGACTTGTACGCCGGTACTGGCGATGGCTTGCCGCACATTGGGGTCGAGATCGTCTTGCAGAAACAGCTTGTCCTTCTCGGCCTCGCTGGTGCCCGCCATCACGGTGCCGTCAAATTCGGCCAGATTCTTCTGCTCCGCCTGATAGGCGATGTATTGGGGAATGCGTTCCCAGCGCCAGGTGTAATCCACTGACTGGACAGCCTTGTAGATGCCGAATACGGCAACCAGCAGCATCAGCAGGAAAACCCCATGCCAGAGTAGCTGATTGGGTTGTTTTTCCATCTGTCTTGTCGGTTTGGGTGTGTGCACAGTCACAACCTCTTCTCGTTATTGTGTGGGGAGCTGCGTGGTGCAGGGGCGGCATGTGCCGCCCCCCGGAGGTTATTTGAGCTGATTCAGCCAGGCGTTGGATTCGAACCACTTCTTGTAGAGACGGTCGTAGCTGCCATCGCCCTTGATCTGGCGCAGGTAGTTGTTGAACCAGTTGAGGGTGTCCTGATCCCCTTTGCGGATGGCCCAGGCCAGCGGCTCGAAGGTGAACGGCTTGTCGAGGTGCACCACGGCGCCCTGATTCTGGGAGGCGAAAATAGCGTTGTAGGGCAGGTCATAGACGAACGCATCGACCTTGCCGTTGATCACTTCCAGCTTGGCGTCATCCTGAGTTTCAAACTGCAGCAGGGTGGCTTTGGGGATCAGGCGCTTGACTGCCTGCTCGCCGGTGGTGCCGAGCTTGACCGCGATCTTGTATTTCGGGTCGTTGAGATCGGTGAAGGATTTGATTTCGCCCGCCTTCTCTTTGCGCAGGACGATGGTCTGGCCGACCACGATGTAAGGATCGGCGAAGTTGACTCGCAGGTTGCGCTGGGGAGTGACGGTCATGCCGCCCATGATGACGTCGAACTTGTTGGTCAGCAGCGCCGGAATGATGCCATCCCAGGCGGTGTTGACGAACTCGACCTTCACGCCCATCTCTTTGGCGACCATCTTGGCGAGATCCACATCAAAGCCGATGTACTGGCCCTGCTTGTTGGTCATCTCGAAGGGTTGATAGCCGGCATCAAAGCCGACTCGCAGCACGCCGCGTTCGAGCACGGCATCCACGGTGGAGGTAGGGGCTGGGGTCGGGGCCGCTGTGGCGATCCCGCAAAACAGCAGGGTAGAAAGAATCAGTTTTTTGATCATAAGTGACGTCTCTGTCGGTGGTGTGTTCGGCCTTGAACCTGATCCCGTGCGACTCCGTGGCACAAGAGACTGCTGCATCCGGCAACAGGCAAGACAGGATGAATGTCTTGAGCGGGACAAAAGCCCCATATGAGATGCTATGAATAGTGGTTGAGTGAAAAATGTACCAAAAACAGATTGTGTCAGAAGACTCAACAGGTTAGAGACATTTATTGCTCATGACTTCATTCATAAAATCACACGAAAACAACATATCTATCTAATGGGGTGGGTTCAAGCCCAAATTATGCCCAAGACATTTTGTTACAAAGCCAGGGCGCCGCTTGCGGCTCTTATTGCACCGATAAGCTCCATAAGAGACTTTTTTCAGGGGCGGAGACAAATACGTATTGATGGGATATCACGCTCATTGCGCTGTTTGTCAGCAAACGAACGGGCTTTATTATGAAAACCATCAAGTCCCACTGGGTCTTGGCAAACGCTTCTCATATACTCAGTTACCCTCTCTGCATGGCTTTGGTATGGACGCCTCACTACTGCTTAAGCTGGATATTTTTACCTTGATGATCATGGCCTTGTGTGGCTATTGTCTCGGTTTCCTCACTCTTACCATCATTCGTGTTACCCACAACGATATTCCCGGTGTCGGGGTCTGGTGGTGGTCCAGTCTGTTTGCCATGCTGGGTCAGGCGGGATTTGCCAGTCTGCTGCTGACCCCCACCCCCTATGGCTCCTGGGTTGGCAATGTCTTTCTGATTTTTCATGTGTCGCTGCTGCTGGTTGCCCAGCGCTGTTTCTTCCGTCAATCGCCAGGCTGGCCTGCCTGCTGGGGATTCATCCTGCTGTTTGCCGCCATTATGACCTGGTCGGTCGCCATCGATGGCCGGATTGCTGTGCGGGTGATGATCAGCAGCGCCACCTTCCTCGTGCTCAGTACGCTCATCATCTGGCAGCTCTGGCGGCACGGTCGACCCGATTATCAGGTGGCAGTCTGGGTACTGATTGGCCTCAATCTGGTACTGATTGCCATGACATTGATGCGGATGTTTACCGTGTGGGGCGAGGTGATCGAAAGCCCGTTCCAGCGTCAGCTGTTCAACGTGTTGCCCTATGTCTCCATGCTGGTGGGCAGCTCCATGCTTACCTTCGGGGTGCTGCTGCTCTGCAACCAGCACCGGGCGCTGGAGCTGCGCTATCAGGCCAGTCATGACCCGCTGACCGGCTTGTTCAATCGCCGTGGTTTTATGGAGCGTCTGGCCCGGGGACGCCCTGCACAACAGGGGGCGTTGGTGGTGCTCGATCTGGATGACTTCAAGCAGATCAACGATCGGCATGGTCATGAGGTGGGTGATCGGGTGCTGGAGCGGGTCGGGTTGGCACTGCGCGAGCTGGAGGGGGTATTGGCGGGCCGCTTTGGGGGTGAGGAGTTTGTGCTGCTGTTTCGCCATGTCGCCGCGGACGAGGCCATCGCCCGTTGCCAGTCACTGCGGGTTCAGCTTGCGGCCAGCGAGGTGGAGGGGATCCATATCACCGTCAGCATGGGTATTGCTTACTGGCAGGGGGAGTGGCACTTTGACAGCCTGTTCAGCCGTGCGGATGACGCTCTCTATCGGGCCAAGCGGGAAGGAAAGAACCGGGTCTGTCAGGCTGCCTGATGCAGGAATAGGTTCAGGAATAAAATCAGGGCGCGGTGATCCGCGCCCTGTCTGCTTGCCGGATATAGCTCGTTAGCTGCCACCCGCTAATCTGCATTCGCTTGAGGGGGTCTCGGTGCCTGCGCCTTGAGGAAGGGGAGCAGCAGCAGGGCCGAGATACCTGCCGCCACCGAGATCACCACGAAGAAGCCGTTCCAGTGCCAGATCTCCATCACCTTGGCCAGCGGATAGCCTGACAGCGCCGCCCCCATGTAGGCAAACAGGCCGACAAAGCCGGTGGCGGCCCCCGCCGAGTTTTTGTGGGAGCACTCCGCCGCTGCCATGCCGATCAGCATCTGGGGGCCAAACACGAAGAAGCCGATGGTAAAGAAGCAGGCCGCCTGCATCACATAGCTGAAGAAGGGCATCAGCCAGAGCGATCCCACCGCCAGCAGGATCCCCACCGCAAAGATCAGGTTCATCGGGCCACGGTTGCCGTTGAACAGCTTGTCCGATCCCCAACCCGCCACCAAAGCGCCGATAAAGCCCCCCACCTCGAACATGGAGATGGCCGAGTTGGCGCTCATCAGATTGAAGCCGCGCTGCTCGGTCATGTAGAGGTTGCCCCAGTCATTGATGGCGGTGCGCACCACATAGACCAACACGTAGCAGCAGGCGAGCAGCCAGATATAGGGGTTGCCCAGCACATATTTGCGCAGGATCTGGCGATGGGAGAGGCCCGCATCCTGAGTCTGCTGGGCCAGCTCCATGGCATCCTTGCGCCACTCGCCCACCGTTGGCAATCCCATGGCACTCGGGGTATCCCGCAGCCGCCAGCAGAGGAACAATCCCGCGATGATGGCGATAAGGCCGGGCACTATCATGCCGTAGCGCCAGCCATGTTGCAGGGCGATGGTGCTGACGATAAGGGGGATGAGCGCGCCGCCGACGTTGTGAGCTGTGTTCCAGGCCGACCACCAGACTCCGCGCTCGGTACGCGAATACCAGCTGGTAAGCAGCTTGGAGCAGGGGGGCCAGCCCCAACCTTGGAAGAAGGCGTTGGCGACCCAGAGGGTGGCAAACATCCAGAGTGCCGACGAGAGGCCGAACAGGATGTTGATAACGCCGGTGGCCATCAGTCCGACACCCATAAAGTAGCGCGGGTTGGCGCGGTCACTGATGATGCCTGAAAAGAACTTGGAGCAGCCGTAGGTGATGTAGAACAGGGTCCAGAGCATGCCGATGTCGGACTTGTCCAGCATGCCGCTCGCCAGCATGTCCGGCATGGCGAAGTTGAAGCTCTTGCGGGTGAAGTAGAACACCGCGTAGCCCAGATACATGGTCAGCAGCAGGTGCAGCCGCCAGTGGCGATAGGTGGCGTCGATCTCGGCCTGATCCCGGATAAGGGGCCGGTGCGGCGCGCTTCTCATAAAACTCAGCACTGGCAGGCCCTCTGGTGGTGATTAGCCATGACTCTCTTCCCGTCTGCGACTGGGCAGGTTGACCGTCAGCTGAGTGCCGTGGATGCAGGAGAGTTGCAGATTGCCCCCTAGGGCCTGTACCCGCTCGCGAATGCCGAGCAGGCCATAGCCCTGTTGCGGGCGGCTTTCCGGCAAACCGCGGCCATCATCTTCCAGCACCAGTTGCAACTGCTCGCCGTAGGCCCGAGCGCGAATGGTGACCGAGTGGGCGTTGGCATGTTTGACCACGTTGTTGAGCCCCTCCTGACAGACCCGAAACAGGGTGACCCGCTGGGCATCCGAGAGATCCCCATCCGCCAGCTGCCACTCCAGACGGGTGACGATGCCGTGACGCTCCAGCTCCAGCTCTCTGAGCAGTGCCCGTACCGCCTGTTCAAGAGTCATGTCGTCGAGTTGGCGCGGGCGCAGCCGCCCGAGCAGACCGCGCACCGCGTCGTAGATCCCGAGCGACAGTGTGTCGATCAGGGCGCTGCTCTGGCCCACCCCGGCATTATCGGGGGCGAGGCGGCGTACGATCCCGGCTTGGGTACGAATGGCGGTGATGGTCTGGCCGATGTCGTCGTGCAGCTCGCGCGCTACCTCCTTGCGGATGCTCTCCTCGGTCTCCAGCAGCCGCTCGGTGAGTTGGCGATTATGGGCGAGTTGGCGGGTCAGCGCCTGATTGAGTTCGCGCTGGCGCTGGATCCCGGCACCCAGCAGCAGGCCGGTAAGGCTCTGGGCCAGCAGGGAGAGCAGCAGATCGAGAGGGTGATCGTGCCAGGCCTGACTGGCCAGCAGGGCGATGGTGTTCATCAGGGTGGCGAGCAGCGCCCCTTGCCAGCCGTAGCGCCACGCCATGGCGATGATGGGGATGGCCAGACAAAACGGGGTGAAGCGTACCAGCGAGTTGGGCAATCCCAGTTGCAGCCAGAGGCTCAATACGAACAGCAGCAGATACCAGACCAGATGGCGAAAGCGCCACTCCACCGGCTGATCCACCAGCGCAGGCCCCAGCGGCACCCAGGTGGCGCGGGTGAGGTAGTGCCAGATCAGCATGCAGGTGGAGGTGAGGGTCAGACCGCCGGTCAGGCTGAGCAGCAGGGCCGAGAGGCCATCTTCCCCGGCCAGATGCCAGAGCAGGGCTTGCAGCAGCGCCGCCGCCGTGACGGTGGCGAGCAGCAGCAACAGTTGCTGCCAGTCGTTGCGCACCTGCTGGCGACGGGCAATCAGCAGCGGTAGCAGGGTCAGCAGACTGCCCGCGACCAGCCAAGGCCAGTGGGGCAGCCCCACTTCCAGATTGAGCCAGTAGAGCAGCAGCCCTTCGCACAGCAACAGCGGCGGCCAGTAGTGGCCGGGACTTTGCAGCAGCAAGCCAAGGCGCAGGCCGAAGGGGAAGAGCAGCACCGCCAGCGCCGGGCCGCCCGCCAGATGCAGGCTGATGCTCCAGAGGCAAAACCAGCCGGCGGCAAAGATGAAGCAGGCCGCCAGCGCGATGGCGACATAGCTGGCAAAACGGGAGATCACCAGCTATCCAGCATGCGGTGGGCCAGCTCGACGTTGTTGCTGACCTTGAGCTTGTCCATCAGGTTGGCGCGATGGACGTGAACCGTCTTGGGGGAGAGGCCAAGTTGCTCGGCGATGGCTTTCACCTCCAGCCCCTGTGCCAGCAACTGGGCAATCTCCCGCTCCCGATTGGTGAGGGGATCCCGGCTGCTGCTGGCCAGTTTCTGGGCGATGTCCGGTGTCAGATAACACCCCCCCTGGGCGGCGGTACGCACCGCGGCGATCAGCTCGTCCGGACTGCAGCGCTTGGAGAGAAATCCTTTGGCACCGGTTTGCAGCGCCTGCTCGATGAGGGCGGGGCTGTCATGCACCGAGAGCATTACCACCGCGAGACCGGAGGGGAGCTGCTTGAGCAGATCCAGCCCCGATTGGTCGGGCATCGAGATGTCGCAGACGCAGACTCGCGCCCCGCTGCCGGGCAGACCGGCAAGGGCGTCGCTGGCGGAGCCGAATTCGGCGACCACCTGCAGATCGGGCTCCAGATTGAGCAGTTGGGCAAAACCGGATCGGACGATCTGGTGATCGTCGATGAGGGCAATGTTTATCATGATGTCAGCCTGAAATTCGGTGCGTCATGACCATGACGCGGCCAACAAGATACCTGCCCCCCGAGTCAGGCTCAAGCAGCAGCAGGAAAAGGGGCTAAAAACCGGGGGGCAAGGTGCGCAAAGCTTGATCGGGATCAGCTTGCAAGGGCGAGCAAGCGGGCTGATCAACAGGGGGATGACCAGCCCGGGGGACTCAGCGGTGCAGCTCGCCGGCGCGCTCCGGCTGATAAACCACGTCCAGAATTTCGACCTCGATGGTGCGACCGGCCGGGCCTGGCCAGGCGATGCTGTCGCCCACTTTCAGACCGAGCAGGGCGCTGCCCACCGGCGCCAGTACCGAGATGTTGCTCTCGTCGCCCTTGGCATCGCGCGGGTAGACCAGGGTGAGGCAGAACTCGTTGCCGCTGCTCTGCATCTTGAAGCGTACCTTGCTGTTCATGGTGACCACGTCCGGCGGCATGTCGGCCGGTTCGCGGATCTCGGCGCGGTCCAGCTCCTCTTGCAGGGCGAGATGCTGCGGGTGGTTGCCGAGCAGTTGTTCGATACGGTCCAGATCAAGGCTGGAGATAACCAGATGAGGTTGTTTCATAAGATATTCCTTATCAATAGCGGATAGGCCCATACCGGCGGGTGCAGGTTGGCCATCACGCAAAGTGTTACAAAAATGGATTCAACAGGTTCAATCGATTGAAAATGCCATGCCCCCAAGCGACTCGCGGCCGAAGGAGCGAGGCGGGGGCTCAGCAGGGTGTGAGCAAATGCGAGGAAATAGCGAGTATTTTCATGGGGCTACCATAACCATTCTGGCCGGCCTTGGCAACCGTGATTGAGTGACTACTCAGGAACCTGATAGTTGTACTGACGGATGATCCGCGCCAGTGTGCCATCATGGCGCATCTCGTCAATCACGGCTTGCCAGCGACGCCCTTCGGTGAAGGGAAAATCCTTGCTGGCCGCGATAAATAACTGGGTACGCATCAAGGATTCGCCTTTTACTATCTCATCGATGGAAAATCCGCCCGTCTGCTGGTTGTAGAGGATGACGTTCCAGGCTGCGACCCAGGCATCGATGCGTCCTCGTTGCAGTTTGAGGGCATTGAGGTCTTCGGTGGCGACGGTTTGGCTGGCGAGATTCAGCCTCTGCTTGAGCAGATACTGGCCGAAGGAGTGACGCAAGGTGCCCACCTTGAGTGAAGGAAGCGCGTTTATCATGAGCGGGGTGGGATGCTTGTGGCGATTGCTGACAATGAGGAACTCTTCATCAAGGATGGGGGAAACCCAGTAGTAGAGATGCTCCCGTTGAGAGCTGCGTACTGGCGGTATCAGCAGTACATCCTTGCGATGGGCGGTTTGGGTGAGGGCTCGGGCCAGCGGCATCAACTCGATGGTGAGCGGTTCTTTAAGGCGTCGCGCGGCCTCTTCCATGATCTCGATGGCGACACCGCTTGGTTTGCCGTGAGAGGAGCGAATGACGTAAGGGGGCAGCTCGGCCGCCACCAGCACAATAGCCTGGGCACCGGTGTGTACCAGCAACAACAGCAGTGCAAAAAAGGGCAGGCAGAGAGCGCGCATCAAGGTCGTGAGCCAGAGTCGAATATGCAGAGTGTAACATTCCTGCCTGCGTTGTCGTTGGGCTCGCTGAGGGGTTGGGATCTCAGTCGAAGAAATCGCGCAGATCGCGCACTTCGTAATCAGCGAGTTGCTGCCAGGGAAGCTGAGCAGGCAGCTTGCGCAGGGTTACCTCCATCCGGTAGCTGCGATAGCCGTCGAGACTGGCCGATTCGACCACCAGCGGGATCTGCCACTGACTCGACCAGAGAATGCGGGTTCGTTGCTGCCCTTCGCGCTTTTCATACCAGCGGGCCTGCTCGGGGGCGGCCTCATCCAGCGGGGTCATCCCCTCGAGCAGCACTGGGTTGACGAGATGGCGGATCCGCAGCCAGTCGGGCTTGAAGGCCACCTGGCCATACTCTTCCACCGGCACTTCAACCAGCTGGTTGTGCCAGCTGTCGGCATAGCGCAGCTGAAGTTCACCCTCATCACTGCGGCTGACCCAGCGGGCCGCCATCTGGTGGGTAAAGTGCTTGTGGCCGGGGGTGGCGTCGTGAGTGGCATGATAGGCACGGGCAAGGGGGAGGGGAATGAGCCGCTGGCTCCACACCTGATTGCCCACGCGCAGCCACTTCTCTTGCCAGACACTCTCTCTGGCGATGCCATCGCTGCCGGTGTTCCGGTCGTGATAGCTGATCCGGGCGGCGAGATTCGGGGGCGTGTCGTCAGCATGCAGGGGGAAGGCGAGGGTGCTGCCAAGCAGCCATAATGAAAGCAAAAGTCGCATCATCATCTGTCGCTCGAAAGAGCCGGGGCCCGGGTCGCTGAGTCGATTGCTCAGATGCACCCGGGCCCCTGCTGCTTACAGGCCGAGCGCCTCCCGCAGTTTGCCAAACACCTTGGTGTTATCCAGCGTGCCTTTGAAGCGGTTGCTGCCGGCGCCATCGGCAAACAGCATCACATCGCCGCCGCCGTGGGTTTCCGATGTGAGTTTGACGCCGGTCTCCTGCAGATAGTCATTAGCCATCACCTGATCGCTGGTGAGGACCGGGCGTACATCGGGGCGGTTGGGGCCGTTACCGAACACCAGGGTGGTGAAGGGCTTTCCATCCACGTCGTTCTGGGTCGAGCCATCGCCATTTTTCACCAGATCCAGCACCGGATTGCCCTTGGCGGAGTAGCCGTTAATGGTCATGGTGTGGTCATGGTCGGCGGTGACCACGATCAGGGTATTGCTGAGATCCACTTTACCCAGCGCCGTCTTGACCGCCTCATCCAGTGCCACCGCGTCGGTGAGCGAGCGCTTGGCGTTGGTGCCGTGCAGGGCATGATCGATCCGGCCGCCTTCTACCATCAGGAAATAACCCTGACTGTTCTTGCTCAGCAGGTCGATCGCCTTGGCGGTCATTTCGGAGAGGGACGGCTGGGTATTGGCAGCCCCTTTGGCGACCCGATCCAGCTCGTAGTCGAGGTGGGATTTGCTGCTGAACAGACCGAGCACCTTGCCGCTGGTGACCTTGGCCAGTTCACTTTGGGTGGTGACATAGCTGTATCCCTGCACCTTCATCTCGGCGGTCAGGTCGCGGTTGTCATTGCGACCGCCCTTGTTGCTGGCGCTGTAGGGGGTCCAGTGGTTGGCACCACCGCCCATCAGCACATCGACCCCATCCCCCAGCGCCTGGTTGAAACCTGCGCCCCCCGGAACAGCTTGTGCGGCGATGTCATAGGCGGCATCCCGATGGCAGATGTGGGCGTAGGTAGCCGCCGGGGTCGCGTGGGTCAGCTCGGTGGTAGTGACGGCCCCGACCGATTTGCCTGCCGCCTTGGCCAGCTCGAGAATGGTGGGCACCGGCTTGCCGTTATCGCTGCTGCAATTGTTGACGGTTTTGTTGCCATTGACGTCTTTGCCGGGGGCGACGGCTTTGGTGTCGCTGCTCATGGCGATCACCTCGTTGTTCATCTTGACCCCGGTGGTGTAGGCCGCCATGGAGGGGGCCGAGTCGGTGGTCTGGGCATCGTTGGAGAAGGTCTTGATGCGGGCACTGCGCGGCAGTTTCATCATCTCCAGATTGCCCTCTTCTCCCACCTTGAACAGGCGGGTGGCGGTGAGCACGGTGGGCCCCATGCCATCACCGATAAAGAGAATGACGTTTTTGGCATCAGCGGCCTGTGCCTGGGAGGTTGCGCCCAGCGCACTGAACAGGGCTGCGCAGACCAGCGTGTGCTTGATGGATGTGTTCATCTGTTTGCTCATGAAAGTGCTCCTTACAGCTTGGCCGCAGCCTTGATCTTGCCGAACACGGCGGTGTTATCGAGTGAGCCATGGAAGCTGTCAGCCCCCTTGCCGATGGCGCCGAGGAAGACATCTGTGCCGCCGTGGGTCTCGTTGCCGATCTCGCCTACCTTGACCACCACTTCCTGGTGGTAGTCATTGGCGGAGACGGTGGCGTCGTCGAGCGGGGCGACGCTGCTGCGCGGGCCATCCACCCGGTTGTAGCCGTTGCCAAAACCTATGATGGTGTAGGGCATGCCCTCGCTATCCTTGCTTGGCTCGCCAGTCTCGTAGTTCTTCACCAGCCCGAGTACGCCGGGGTTGTCGGCGGTGGTCTTGCCGGTGCGCTTGGCATAGCCGTTGAGCACGAGCGTGTGGTCGTGATCGGCGGTGACCACGATCAGGGTGTTTTTCAGCTCGGGGTCGCTCTTTTTCACCTCGTCGATGGCGGCCTTGATGGCGTTGTCGAAGGCGATGGTGTCCTGCAGCGCCCGCTTGGCGTTGGTGTCGTGCAGGGCGTGGTCGATGCGGCCCCCTTCCACCATCAGGAAGTAACCCTTCTCTTTGCCCTTGAGCTGCTTGATGGCGGCCAGGGTCATCTGGGCCAGTGACGGCTCGCTGGCGGGGCGGTCCAGGTCATATTTCATGTGGCTGGAACCAAACAGACCCAGCAGCGGCTTGCCCGCATCGGCCTTGTTCAGCTCATCCAGATTGCTGGCAAACTGGTAGCCCTTGGCCTGCATTTCGCTGATGAGGTTGCGGCCATCCTCCCGCTTGCCCTTGTCAGCTTTGGGCAGGAAGAAACTGCTGCCGCCACCGAGCACCACATCCAGCCCCTCCTTGAGGGCGCTGTTGTAGCCTTTGCCGCCCGGCACCAGCTGGACGGCGATATCTGCCTCCAGATCCCGGTTGCAGATATGGGCATAGGTAGCCGCCGGGGTGGCGTGGGTTACCCGGGTACTAGTCACCACGCCGGTACCGCGGCCATCGGCTTTGGCCAGCTCCAGCAGGGTGGTCACCGGCTTGCCGGCGCTCTTGCTGCAGTCACTCTCATAGGTGGCGTCGCCGTCCATGCTGATGACGCCGTTGTTGCTCTTGACCCCGGTCATGTAGGCCGCCATTGAGGGGGCCGAGTCAGTGACCTGGGCATCGTGGGAGAAGGTCTTGATAAAGGCCGTCTCTGGCAGGGTATCGATGGTGAGATCACCCTCTTCGCCGACACCGTAGATGCGGGCCGCCGTCAGGGTGTTGAGGCCCATGCCGTCACCGAGGAAGAAGATGACGTTGGTGGGTTGGGCTGCGGGCTTGGTCGCCACCGTGTCATTGTCTGATTTGCAGCCGGCAGCCAGGGCGGCGCCGATCATCACTGCAAGTCCTGCCATTTTTCTCATTGGGGTTCGCTCCTTGTAAAACCTGAGCGCAGCCTAGAGGGGGCAGATGACACTTTTACTGACTATCGGTGACGGTTGTGTGAAAAAGTGATGAAAATGTTACACTATATCAATGTGTTATCTATCAATTGAGCCAGTTGGTCCGGTCGCTTCCGGCAAGGTTGCTCCGCCTCGGCGGTTTGCTGATTTGATGAGGTGATGGTTAGAATGACCTGTCAAAAGAGGCCCGCAGCAGGTAAAATGCGCCCCCTTCGTTCGATGCCCGCGGCAGAGCGCCTGTTGTTCCATGCGCGCGCCCGCAGCCCCCACAGAGAGTAACGGATATGTCCATCAACTGGTTCCCCGGTCACATGCACAAGGCCCGCAAAGAGATTGCCGAGGTCATGCCCCAGGTCGATGTGATCATCGAGATGCTCGATGCCCGCATCCCCTTCTCCAGCGAAAACCCGCTGGTGCCCGAGCTGCGTGGTGATACCCCGGTGATCAAGGTGCTGAACAAGGCGGACCTCGCCGATCCGGCGATCACCGATCTGTGGGTGGCGCACATGGAAAAAGAGAAGGGGATCAAGGCGCTGCCGCTGACGCAACAAGAGCCGGAGAAGATCAAGCAACTGCTGACTCTCTGTCACGAGATGCTGCCGGAGCGCAATTTTGAGCTGCGCGGCGTGCGGGCGATGATCATGGGGATCCCCAACGTGGGCAAGTCCACTCTGATCAATACCCTGGCGGGGCGCATCATCGCCCGTACCGGCAACGAGGCGGGGGTGACCAAGTCCCAGCAGCGGATCAAGCTGGATAACAACGTTATCCTGACCGATACCCCAGGTTTCCTCTGGCCCAAGCTCAACCCGCCCTCCTGTGGTTATCGTCTGGCCATCACAGCGGCCATTAAAGACACGGTGTTCGACTATGCCGATATCGCCATGTTCGCCGCTGACTACTTCATCAAGGCCTATCCGGAGCGGATCAAGGCGCGCTACCAGATTGACGAGTTGCCCGAGACCGAGATCGAGCTGCTGGAGATGATCGCCCGCCAGCGGGCGTTTATGCGCAAAGGGGGGCTGGCCGACCTGCACAAGGCGTCCGAGATCTTGATTAACGAGTTCCGCTCCGGCTTGCTTGGCCGCATCTCGCTGGAGACGCCGGAGATGGTGAGCGTCGAGATTGTCGAAGCTGCCGCAGAAGCCGAGCAAAAAGCCAAAGAGAAGGCCGAGCGGGAAGAGGAGCGTCAGGCCCGCGCCCGTCGCAAGTACGCCCGCAAGCGTCAGAGATAATTATCCTCAGGCGTCCCGAGCTTGCCTGACAACGAGCGAGCTTGTGTGACCGAGAGGACAAAACACGAAGAGGCGACCCAAGGGTCGCCTCTTCTGTTTTATCTGGTGAAATGCCGCCCACTCTGATGGGGTGTCCGCGCTATAAGCCATGCCATCAACCAAAACGGTGGAGCGCCGCCTCAAACAGCGACATATGAAGCGGGATCAGCTGTTGCCAGTCGCGGCGATAGCCGCCACCGGGTACAGCGGCGACAGGCAACCCATGCTTGATTGCACAGTCAAATACCATGGCATCGCGCAGGCGCACCCCTTCATCGCTCAGGGAGAGATAGCCAAGCTCGTCGGCATGATGCACATCGACGCCCGCCTGATAGAGGATGAGATCCGGCGAATAGAGGCGCAGTGCCAGTGAGAGTGCCTGTTGCAGTGTGGTGAGATAGGCATCGTCCGTCATGCCGCTTGGCAGCGGAAAGTCGAGGTGAGAGGTGGCTTTGTGATGGGGAAAGTTGTGCTCACCATGGAGGGATAGGGTGATGATATCGCGCCGTCCAGCGCACAGGGCCGCACTGCCATCTCCCTGATGCACATCGAGATCGACGATCAGCACCTGTTCACAGTGCCCCTCGTCGAGGCAAGCCTGGGCCGCAATCACCAGATCGTTGAACAGACAAAAACCGCTGCCGTGATCCCGGTGGGCGTGGTGGTAGCCACCGGAGATCTGCAAGCCGCAGCCCTGCTCAAGTGCATAGCGGCTGGCGGCAATAGTGGCACCCACCGAGCGCAAGGTGCGCTCCATCAGCATGGGTGACCAGGGAAAACCGATCTTGCGGATGGCGCGCTCTTCAAGTTGGCCACTCAGGGCCGCCGCGACATAATCAGCATCGTGAATGCGACAGATTTGCTCCCGGGTGGCCGACGGCGCTTCGCCAAGGGGGTAACCCTGCACCTGCAAGCGCTCAAACAGCCCCTGATACTTGGCCAGCGGGAAGCGATGGCGTTCGGGCAGGATCAGGGAGGAGTAGAGGGGGTGATAGAAAATATGCAGTGACATCAGGGCATTGTTCCATCGATGCAGAGATGAACCTGGATATGAAAAAGGGGAGCCAGGCTCCCCTTGTCATTCCCGACGGGTCAGGATGATGTTTCCGGATTACTGCTGCTGGATAACCCAGATCTGGAAGGCTTTGCGGGTTTCCGCATCGGCCTTGTTGTACCAGTTTTGCAGCTGGGTCAGGGCTTCCGGATTGCTTTGCGCCTTGCTGGGCGCGGCTTGGGCCGGTGCGCTGGCGGCAGCCATCACGGCAGCAGAGGAGACGGCAACGGTTTTGGGCTGGTTGAAAGCTTTGCCCATGTTGATCAGCTCTTGCTGATAGTCACGGGTCAGCTGGAAGCCCTCTACTTTCGGCATTACGAACTGTTCACTGCTCACTTGCTGGCCACTGACCTTGTCTTTTAGCACCACTTTCTGATCTTTCAGGAACTGTTTGGCTTCTGCTTCATTGCGGGGCTTTTTATAGTCCAGCACCAGCTGCTGATTGTCGGCTGCAGTGAAGTTCAGCACCAGCGGCTCGGCGGTCACCAGCTTGATTTCGTTACGGCTGGAGTAGTTGCCTTCAAAGGCGACGACCAACTGGTGCTTGCCGGCAGAGAGGGGGAAGGTGCTGGTTTTGTCGAGCAGCTGGGGGTTGATGGATTGGCCATCAATCAACTGCACGATGTAAGGGGTGGATACTTCCAGTTTGGCATCAGCCAAGGCGCTAGCGGCCCACAACAGACCAGCCAGCGCCGGTACCAGAACAGTCAGTTTCATTTCATCTCCTTGAACAGTCAGGCGATTGCCCACTGAAAACAGGGGCTCATTTTTACAGGTTTGGTCTACTGCGGCAATGGCTCTTTCTGGTGGTCAACGTTCGCGCTGCTGTCAGTTTGTTTATCAATAGAGGCTGACATATTTATTCGATCCGACGCGTGAACGGGGGGAGGGCATCAAGTAACCCCTTGCCATAACGTTTGGTCAGTAGACGTCGATCAAGAATGGTGACCCGCCCCCGATCGGCCTCTTTGCGGATGAGGCGGCCACAGGCCTGGATCAGTTTGCGCGATGCTTCTGGCACCGTCAGTTGCAGAAAGGGGTTGCCGCCTCGCTGCTCCACCCACTCGGCGGTAGCCTCCTCGACCGGTGAGTTGGGCACCGCAAAGGGGAGTTTGGTGATCACCAGATTGGTGAGATAGTGACCCGGCAGATCCAGTCCCTCCGAGAAGCTGCCGGTACCAAACAGGATGCTGGCCTGACCGCCATCGCATTTCTGCTTGTGCAGGGTGAGCAGTGCATTGCGGGAGGCTTCCCCCTGCACCAGCAGTGACAGTCCCTTGGCTCGCAAGCCAACGGCCACCTCATTCATCTGGCGGTAGGAGGAGAAGAGCACCAGACTCGCCTCCTTGCCCGCCAGAATACGTGGCAGCACGCTGATGAGTTCATTGGTAAAGGCTGGTGAGTTGGGTTCGTGCTCCATCTTGGGCAGATAGAGCTCGGCTTTCTGGTAGTCAAAGGGGGAGCGCAGGCGCAGATAGCGGGTACCGTCGTGCTCCTTGAGCCCCACCTGATGGCGAAAATAACTAAAGGAAGAGAGGGCGGTGAGGGTCGCTGAGACCAGTACGGCACCTAGACATTTCGACCAGAGCCACTCCTCCAGCAGATAGCCTACCTCAATCGGTGAGGCGTGCAGCCAGATATCGCCGTCATCGCTCTTGGCCATCCAGCGGGCGAGCGGGGTTTTACCGGTCGGCACATGGCGCCCCAGCATCTCCCACAGGGCGCAGAAACTCTCCAGCCGTTGCAGATGAAAACCGCTCTCGGCCAGCAGGGGTTCGGCCTCCTTGCGGCGGATCTCGCCATCTTTCAGCGCTTCACCTATGGCCCCCTGCATCCGATCCAGCGCCCGCAGCGCCTTCTTGCTCGACTCCTTGAGATTCTCCGCCAGCATGGGTAGGGGATCCGGCAATACCCCTTCGACGAAGCGGTAGTGGGGTTCCGTGCCAAACAGCCGATCGTTGGCGCTGAGCCACTGCTCGACCGCCTTCAGATCGGGCTGGATGGTGGCCAGCGCATCCTGCAGTTTGAGTTGGGGGTCGAGCAGGCTCTCCTTATTAAGAGTCCGCGCCAGCTTGCCTGCACTTTGTACCAGCTTCTCCAGCCAGCGGCGCGAGCCTTTGACGCTGGCCGATGCCGCGCCGTGATCCCGGGCGATGCTGGGCAGGTGATGGGCCTCATCCAGCACATAGATGCACTCATCAGGGGGCGGCAGAATGATGCCGCCGCCCATGGTGAGATCGGAGAGCAGGAGTGCATGGTTGACGACCAGCACATCGGCGCTCTCCATGTCGTTGCGGGCGCGATGAAAGGGGCAGTGCTGGTGATGGCTTAGCGCCTTGTTGCAGGTGTGGCGGTCTGCGGCGATGCGATCCCAGCAAGTGTCGGGAATGGGCTCCGGCCAGTTGTCCCGATCCCCGTCCCACTTGCCATTGGTGTAGGTCTGCCACAGCGCCTGGTAGCGATCCTTGTCGCTGTCCGATGGTTTGGATTTGCTCAGACTGCCAAAGTCGAGCTCGAAGTTGGCCATCTCGGCGCCACTGGCTGCCTGCTCCAGCAGATGCTCGCAACAGTAGCGTTGACGCCCCTTGACCAGCATAAAGCGAAACGGCAGCTCGCTGTGGCGGTGGTAAAAAGGAAGGTCTTTGTGGATCAGCTGCTCTTGCAGGGCCACTGTGGCGGTGGAGATCACTAGCTTCTTCTGGGTGAGTCGCGCCACCGGAATGGCGCCCTGCGCATAGGAGAGGGATTTGCCGATACCGGTGCCCGCTTCGGCAACCAGAATACGGCGTTGTTTGTCGTACTCGCCGGTCAGGGTTTTGGCTATCTCGGCCACCAGAAAGTTCTGCTCTTTGCGCGGTACAAAACCGGGTAATCCATCCGAAATCTGGCGATAGGTTTGACGAATGGTTGCTTTGAGGCGAGTAGAGAGCATGAAGAGAAGGCCAGTTAGGGGTTAATAGAAGGACAAGGATACCCGCAACCCCTCGGTGAGGTCGAGGCAACAGCCATTATCACGGCAGTTTTACGCTGATCAGACCACTTTGGTTGTTTATCAGGTATTTAGCGTTATTTGCATGCAAAATAGACTATTTGAGTCCAAATAATCAGCAGGATTCATTGTAAACGTTTTCCTTTTGCCTTGCCGTCAGGTGAGACTTGGCTCACATTTTTGCCTCCATGACTATGGTTTGCGTAAAAAGTTCCAAGTTTTTTCATTGCGGTTCAAAAAATCCGGTGCTAGTCTCGGCGGCATAGTGATGCAAAGAACATCGCTAACACAGGGAATAACAACAACTTAGTGTTTAATTACAGTAGGCATTGGAAACTATGAAAAAGACAATTCTGGCTATTGCTATTCCGGCTCTGTTTGCATCCGCCGCTAACGCTGCAGTGATCTATGACAAAGACGGTACCACTTTCGACGTATACGGCCGTGTACAGGCTAACTACTACGGTGAGCACGATGATACCGATGGCGAGCTGATTGGTTCTTCCCGTCTGGGCTGGTCCGGTAAAGTTGCTCTGAACAACACTTGGTCCGGTATCGCCAAGACCGAGTGGCAAGTTGCTGCTGAAAACTCCGACAAGGGCAGTGACGGTAAGTCTAGCAAGTTCGATGCTCGTCATATCTATGCAGGCTTTGACGGCACCCAGTACGGTAAAATCATCTTCGGTCAGACCGACACTGCTTTCTACGACGTACTCGAGCCGACCGATATTTTCAACGAGTGGGGCGATGCGGGTAACTTCTATGACGGTCGTCAGGAAGGCCAGGTTATCTACTCCAACACCTTCGGTGGTTTCAAAGGTAAAGTTTCCTACCAAACCAATGACGACGTAGCGGTCAAGATCACTGACGTTGGTCAGAAGGTCAAAGAAGATGCCATCTTTGGTTCCGACGTTAAGCGTAAGAAAGCTTATGCCGTTGCCGCCGGTTACGATTTTGACTTCGGCCTGGGCTTCAACGCCGGTTATGCCTACTCCGACCTGCAAAACAAAGTTAATGGTCAGACTGGTAAGAAAGACGAGTGGGCTATTGGCGCGCACTACGCTATCAATGGCTTCTATTTTGCCGGTGTTTACACTGAAGGCGAAGTGAAGAACAAGAGCCTGGGTCTGAAAGATGACGGCCGTGGTTACGAGCTGGCTGCTTCTTACAACGTAGATGCTTGGACCTTCCTGGCTGGTTACAACTTCAAAGAAGGCAAGGCCAACGCTCAAGCTGCCGGTTCTACTTACAAGGATCTGGTTGACGAGACCCTGCTGGGTGTTCAGTACGCTTTCACTCCGAAGCTGAAAGCTTACACCGAGTACAAGATCCAGGGTATCGAGAAGCATGACGACGAGTGGACTGTTGCTCTGCAGTACAACTTCTAATAAGTTGAACAAGAGTAATATCCAGGCTTGAGTCTTTGACCAGGCTACAAATGGCCGAGATAATTTCTCGGCCATTTTCTTTTTTGGCGACAGCGGATTGGCGCCATGATAAATCGCCGGATTGCTGTGTTAAGTGATCTTTGGCAAACCATTTGTCTCGGTTAATCTCTCCTGCTTCCTGCTTCCTGCTTCCTGCTTCCTGCTTCCTGCTTCCTGCTTCCTGCTTCCTGCTTCCTGTTTATCTCTTTGATGGGGAGTGCACCGTTCTCCTTTGCGTCGTACAGCCTTGCTCGCAGCAGTTTGGTTTGACCGTTAGAGTCTGGCAGCCCTTGCAAGGGGCGGTGCTATTTGCGCGGATTGCGTGGATATTGAGGGGGCATACTTGCTGGATGTGAGGCAGCGCCAGGGGAGGGTATTGAGGCCAGTCAGCTGTGGGGGCTCGACGTAGGGCCGAGCGTGACTGACGTCAGTGTTTAAATCGGTAACAAATAAAATGGGAAGATGCCCAGGCATCTTCCCATTCTGGCGATATGAGGTAGCTGCTTTTGCAGGATCAGCCGTGTTGGCGGCGGTCGTTGGCCTGGGCGAGCAGCATGCGGCTTTCACGCAGGAACTGGTCGGCATGCTCGCCGAAGAAACCGGAAACTTGCGAGAATGCGTTGATGAAACCGTCCCTGTCTCCTCGCTCCAGCAGCCCCAGCGCTTCGCCGAAGTTTTGGTAGTAGCGACGGATCATCGCCAGGTTCTGCGGTGACGACAAAATGATGTCGGCATAGAGGTGGGGATCCTGGGCAAACAGCCGCCCCACCATGGCGAGCTCCAGCCGGTAGATGGGGGAGCTCAAACTCAGCAGGCGATCCAGATTGGCTTGCTCCCGGGAGAGGTGCCAGCCATAGGCAAAGGTGGCGAAGTGACGCAGTGCCTGAATGAGGGTCATCGCCTCATCGTGGGCCTTGGCTTCCACCTGTTGCAAGCGGGCGCCCCAGATGGTCATCTGCTCCAGCAGCCATTGGCTGGCGGCGGGGTCACGACCCTGGCAGCAGACGATCACCTGCTTGGCGAGACTCGCCACATCCGGCCCGAACATGGGGTGCAGTCCCAGTACCGGCCCCTGATGTACCGCCAGCATATGTTCGAGCGGCGCCGCCTTCACGCTGGTGACATCGACCAGCAGGCAGTGGGCGGGCAGGTTGCCGAGGCGATCGATGATCTGGCAGGTGATATCGATGGGCACCGCCACCATCACCAGACCGGCTCCGGTGAGGATCTCGTCAGCGCGCGGCCAGTCGGCTTGTTCCAGCGTCTCGACCCGATAGCCTGAGAGGCTGAACATATGGCCGAACAAGCGGCCAAGCTGGCCCTGACCACCGATGATGACCACCTTGCCAAGATCCGGCTTTATGCATTTGAAGCCTGTATCTTTCTCGCTAGCATAAGATTCGCGCATCACCCGGCGCAGCACGTCTTCGATGAGATCGCCGGGCACCCCCAACTGCTCGGCCTCGGCGCGGCGGCGGGCCAGCATGCTCGCTTCCCGCTCCGGTGCATAGATGGGCAGGCCGTGGCGGCTCTTTACCTCACCCACTTCTCCCACCAGGGCCAGACGGGCGGCCAGCAGATCGATCAGCTGCTTGTCCACCGCATCTATCTTGTCCCTGAGTACATTCAACTCTTCAGCCATATCCAGTCCCTGCTGGCGCCGCGAGCGGCGGCGCCCTGAAATTCAAGATGCAACAAGGTATCACGGCGTGAGCGGTTTGATGCCACCACTAGTGATACCTCGATTGTTCAATAGGTTACGACAAGATACCACGGCTTACCGTGCAGTTCTGCCCTTGAGAGGCCCAGCCAGCTGGCTGTGGCAGCGGGCCAGCAGCGCGTCCGTGGTCTCCCAGTCGATGCAGGCATCTGTGATGGAGACGCCGTAGCGCATGTCGCACTTGGGCTGTTCGCTGGACTGGTTGCCCTCGAACAGGTTGGATTCGAGCATCACCCCTATGATGGAGCGGTTGCCCTCCTGGATCTGGTGGATGACGTTGTCGGCCACCTTGGGCTGCAGACGGTGATCCTTGCTGGAGTTGCCGTGGCTGCAATCCACCACCAGGCCGGGCAGCAGGCCCGCTTTCTCCAGCGCCTCTTCCGCCAGCGACACGTTGACCGAATCGTAGTTCGGGTGCTTGCCGCCGCGCAGGATCACGTGGCCATCCGGGTTGCCCTGGGTCTGCAGCAGCGCGACCTGGCCCTGCTGGTTGATCCCCATGAAGGCGTGGGGGCTGGAGGCCGCCTGCAACGCATTGATGGCGGTGCCCAGGTTGCCGTCGGTGCCGTTCTTGAAGCCGACCGGCATGGAGAGGCCGGACGCCATCTCCCTGTGGGTCTGGGATTCGGTGGTGCGGGCACCGATGGCCGACCAGGAGAAGAGCTCGGCCAGGTATTGCGGGCTGATGGGGTCGAGCGCTTCTGTGGCCAGGGGCAGCTCCAGCTCGGCGAGCCAGCAGAGCAGCTCGCGGGCCCGGTGCAGCCCCAGCTCCACATCGAAGGTGCCGTCCAGGTTCGGGTCGTTGATAAAACCCTTCCAGCCGACCGTGGTGCGCGGCTTTTCAAAGTAGACCCGCATGACAATGTAGAGAGAGTCCTGATAGGCATCATGCAGCGCTTTGAGTCTGGTTGCGTACTCTTTGGCGGCGTCCATGTCGTGGATGGAGCAGGGACCACAGATCACCAGCAGACGGTGATCGCGACGGTGGATGATGTCGGCGATGGTGTTGCGGGCCCCTTGCACGAATGCCAGCGCACGATCGGAGATGGGCAGTTTCTCCTTGAGCTGGGCAGGCGTGATCATCACTTGTTCGGACTGGATATGTATATTGTTCAGGGGATCTCGTTGCATAGCCTCTTCGCCTCGTCAGAGTCAGCACACTGGTTTTGATACTACCAGCTGTAATTTTAAGTTTACGAAAGTACCGCTTTCGTTACGAATGGTCATCACAATACCAAGTAAATGCCAACTTTCAAGTGTGAATATGGAATTTAATAGCCTTTTGGCAATATGAAAGTACTGCTCATCGCCAAAGGTTTGGATTAACTGCCAAATTTGTCCATGAAAAGCTACTGCTGTAATTATATATTTACAGCCTAAAAAGGGGAGGTCGAATGGCGGGGGGCAAGTGGCTATAAAAAACGGGAGCCTGCAAGGGCTCCCGTTTTTTGTCGCGATAACAGTGCTGGTCGGAGAGTTATGCCGGTACGGCCTGCTCTACAGCCTGCTTGCGCGCCGTTTTTGCCAGTGCATCCAGCATGGGCTTGGTGACCAGTACGATCCCCTGTTCGGATCGGTGGAAGCGGCGGGCATCTTCATCGGCGTTCTCACCGATCACCATCCCTTCCGGCAGCTTGCACCCCTTGTCGATCACTACCCGACGCAGCCGGCAGCCGGCACCGATCTCCACACCCGGGAAGATCACGGCTTGATCCAGAGTGCAGAAGGAGTCGACTCGTACATTGGTGAAGAGCACCGAGCTCAGGATGAAGGAGCCGCTGACGATGGTGCCGCCCGAAAACATCGAGTTGATGGTCATGCCGTGCTGACCGTTTCTGTCCTGCACGAACTTGGCGGGAGGGGTCATGTTCTGGCTGGTCCAGATGGGCCACTCCTGATCGTAGATATCCAGCTCCGGCGTGACGGAGGCGAGATCCATGTTGGCTTCCCAGAAGGAGTCCACGGTGCCCACGTCGCGCCAGTAGGGACGGCGATCCGGACAGCAACCGACACAGGACATGCCAAACGGGTGAGCGAATGCAGTACCCTCTTTCACCACGCGGGGGATCACGTCCATGCCGAAATCGTGATGGGACTGTGCGTTGGCAATGTCCTCTTCCAGCAGTTGGTAGAGATATTCGGCATCAAAAATATAGACGCCCATGGAGGCCAGCGCGGTGTCGGCCTTGCCCGGCATGGCTGGCGGGTTGGCGGGCTTTTCGACGAAGGCGTTGATCTTGCGATCATCATCCACAGCCATTACCCCGAAGGCGCTTGCTTCACTGCGTGGCACCTCGATGCAGGCTACAGTCACCTTGGCACCCATATTGACGTGGTCGAGCAGCATGGCGGCGTAATCCATCTTGTAGATGTGATCGCCTGCCAGCACCACCACATATTTGGGGGCGTGATCGCGGATGATATCCAGATTCTGGTAGACCGCATCGGCGGTACCTCGATACCAGTTCACCTCATCCACTCGCTGCTGGGCAGGGAGCAGATCGATAAATTCGTTCATCTGGTAGCGCAGGAAAGACCAGCCGGACTGGAGATGGCGCAACAGGCTGTGGGATTTGTACTGGGTCACGACACCGACCCGACGAATGCCGGAGTTGATGCAGTTGGAGAGCACGAAATCGATAATGCGGAATTTGCCGCCGAAATGGACGGCAGGCTTGGCACGGTTGTCGGTTAACTGTTTGAGGCGACTACCCCGCCCTCCTGCGAGTACCAGAGCCATGGTCTCGTTCAGCAACTGTCTGGCTTTTGCTGTATTGGCAGGTTGTAACAACATCTCATATCCCTTTGTAGATAAATCACTACAATGTTGCCTCCTTTGAACCCTCAAGAAAGTGCTTTCAGTCACATTTCAGGGTTTTTGACGTAATAAAATGACCTTTTTGTTATTAAAAATGACGGATTGATCCGTCATTGCTTTCAATATGGTCAGTTGTCAATTGAGGCGACTTGGCCAGTAACAGGAGCGACGGGGATTGGCGGGGGAGGGTAGAAAAAGCCCCTGCCAATGGTTGGCAAGGGCATAGTTGGTAGAGGCTCGATTAGCCGACTCTGGATAGCAAGGGTCAGGCTGCGTTGGCCACTGGCTCCTCGCTCTTTTTCTGATAGGCCTGCGGGGTGAGGCCCAGCAGCTCCTGCACGGTCGAGGCAACGGTAATAGAGGAGACGGTGCCTACCAGGATCCCGGCAAACAGGGTGAAGGAGAAGCCGTAGAGAGCGTCACCGCCAAACAGCAGCAGCGCGCCCACGGTAAACAGGGTGGTGCCCGAGGTGATCATGGTGCGACTGAAGGTTGCCCTGATGGCCACATCGGAGCATTCGTGGATGCCCATCTGGGTACGCGAGCTCAGCAGATCCCGCAACCTGTCCGAGATGACGATGCTGTCGTTGAGGGAGTAGCCGATCACCGCCATCAGACCGGCGATGATGTTCAGATCGAATTCGATCTGAAAGAGTGACAGCAGCCCCAGCGCTACGATAGCGTCATGGACCACCGAGAGCAGGATGCCGATGGCCTGACGCCACTCGAAGCGAAACGCCAGATAGGCCGACATCGCCAGCGAAGCGACCAGCACGGCCAGCATACCCTGCTGGAACAGCTCGGCACCCACCTGAGGACCGACGATGGTGGTGCGCAGCAACTCGACCGGCATCCCCAACTGCTGGGTCAGCATGGTGGCGAGATCTGCCGCGGGCCAGGGCAGTTCGTGGGGAGGCAACTTGATCAGCCACTCGCCGGGAATACCGGCCGAGCTCAGCTCAACGGCTCCCGCCAGCGGGGAGACCAGCATGGCATTGAGCTCATGGGCCTCTTTCAGGGTCTGGATATGAAACTCCAGCAGGATCCCGCCGGTAAAATCGAGCCCCAGTGTCAGGCCGTTCACCAGCAAGATGGCGACGCTGGCCACGGTCAGCAGGATGGAAGCCCACAGGCCGATATAACGCCAACGGGTCAGCCCCATGGCAACGATCATTCTCAACATAATTCTCTCCTTGGCCAGCCAGCATCAGGCTGTTGGCCCATCACGACGTGTCGCGACACGCCGGGAAATAGTGTTCTGCTTTGGCCGCTCCGGCCATATCCATGGCCGATGGCGCAGCCAAAGCCGCTCATCAGAGGGATTGCTGTCCCGTTACACCTTCAGCGTGCGCTCGTTGCTGCGTCCCCACAGGGGATTGATGATGGCGCGCGTTCCCCAGATCCCGGTGATCATGCTGGAGAGCAGACCCAGAATGAGGGTGATGGAGAAGCCCTGCAGCGGCCCGGAGCCGATGGAGTAGAGCACCACGGCGCAGATGAGGGTGGTGATGTTGGCATCGAAAATGGTGTGGAAGGCCGAGCGATAGCCAAAGTCGATGGCGTTGGCCAATGAGCCCCCTTCTCGCAGACGGTCCCTGATCCGCTCGAAGATCAGCACATGGGTATCCACCGCCATGCCCACCGTCAGCACCAGACCGGCGATCCCCGGCAGGGTCAGCACGGCGCCCGGCAGCACTGCCAGCATGCCGACCTGCATCAACAGGTTGGCGACCAGCGCCGTGATGGCAACCCAGCCGAATTTGCGGTACCAGGCCATCATAAACAGCATCATGCCTGCCATGCCGAAGGCCAGCGCGGTGAAACCCGCCTCGATATTCTGCATCCCCAGCGTCGGGCCTATGCTGCGTTCTTCCAGGATCTTGAGAGGGGCGGTGAGGGCTCCGGCGCGCAGCAGCATGGCCAGCTCTTGTGCTTCCGGCAGACTGCCAATGCCGGTGATGCGGAACTGGTTGCCAAGGGCGGTCTGGATGGTGGCGACGTTGATCACCTCGCTCTGGGCGCGCAGTTTGCCCTGGGCATTGGTCTTGTACTCGGTGAAGACGGTCGCCATCGGCTTGCCCACATGCAGGCGGCTGAACTGGTTCATCTTGCTGCCACCCAGGGTGTCAAGCACGATATTGACCTGGGGCTGGCCCATCTCGCCCATATTGGCGCGGGCATCGACGATGTGCTCGCCGGTGAGTACCGGCTTGCGCGCCATGCCGACGGCCTGACCGTTGCGATCGGCGATGTAGAAGTGGCTGTCGGCTTTGGCCTCGTAGAAGGCCAGCGAGGCGGTGGCCCCGATCACCTCTTTCGCCTGTTTGGGGTTATGTACTCCGGGCAGTTCGATACGGATACCATCCTGCCCCTGACGCACCACCGAGGCCTCGACGATGCCGAGCTCGTTGATCCGTTTTTTCAGGATCGACAGGTTCTGGGTCACGGCGTTGTTGACCAGCAGGGTACGCTCCGCCTCGCTCAGCACCAGTTTCAGATCATTGCCGGAGCGGGTCAGCTTCCACTGATCCTGACGGGTACCGGCACTCTCCTTGATGATGGCGAGCCAGCTCTCCTGTTCGGCCACCTCCGGCAGGGTGACGGCTACGGCGCCCTGTGCGCTGCGCGTGACGCTGGCGCCGCGCAGGTTGGCTTCACGGAAGCGGGTGCGCAGGGTATCCACCAGATTCTTGGTCTGATTGTCGATGACAAAGTCCACGTCCACCCCGATAAGCAGCTGGGAGCCGCCACGCAGGTCCAGTCCCAGCTTGATGGGATCGGCGCCGAGGCGGGTGATCCAGGTCGGCGCGTTGGAGTGAAACTCCAGGGTCAGGGCGGCACTGTCGACCCCTTGCTGCTCCAGCAACTGCTTTGCGCGCTGCTGCTCGCCCTGGCTGGCAAAGACCAGCTCGACCCGCTCAGGTTGCTCAATGACCTTGAGCGGGGTCAGGTGCTTGTCGCTCAGCAACATCTGTTGCTGGGGGGTCAGGCGCTGCTGTCCGTGCAGGCCGAGGGAGGGCTGCTCACCAAAAAAGGTGGGCAGGGAGTAAAAGGTAAAGGTCAACAGCATCAACAGCAGCAGTGCGTACTGCCACTTGCTCATGCGGTTGAGAACGGTGCGATTGCTCTTTCTCATGGCAAACAAGCCTCTGTCAGGAGAATGGTGCCCGGGCCGATAGCAACAAGGCTCGGCAAGGCGCAAAAAATGGGATGCATCAAATGCGGATCAGGCAGTTGCCGGATCCGTAAGGAAGAGGAGATCAGCAAACAGTGGATGTGCCAGCCCCTCCGGGGTCAGGCGCTCAGATAGCTCTGGGTGAAGCGGTATTGCAGATGTTGGCGCTGTAGATGGCGCCGGTGGATCGCGCCAAAGCGATCGCGAAAACTCTGTTTGTGATAGAGCTCGGGGGCCAGCATCAGCCAGCCAAGCAGCAACAGCAGGATGGCCTGGGCCGACCAGCTCTGGATCAGCTCGTAGACCACACTCTTGGGCTGGTTGTCACTGCGCAGGGATTGTTCGAGACGCAGCAGGTGATTCTGATGGCTGCCAACAAACTTGATGATGCCATCATCGCTGTCGCTAAGCTGATTGAACACCTGAGTCTGCTGCTGTTCACTCTGGGGAGATGCGGGTAGCAGCGGGCCTTCCATTCGGGCGATGGAACAAAGCAGGGTGAGGGCGATAACCAGAGTGACCAGCACCAGTTTTACTTTGTCGATAAGGCGCAAAAAGTTAATTCCCGATAAATAGGAAGGGCAAACTACCATAAGCGCCCGGTTTGAACAAGGTTGCCCCGGGCACATGGCACCATTCGGTGCTGGCTGTCAGCTGCCGCTCATCTGCTTGAAGTCGCGGGCATAACCCTTGAGCAGGGAGTAGAGATGGGCCCGCTGGGAGATATCCAGCGACTGGCTCATGGCGCTCAGCCAGTTGACGGTACGCTGGCGCGACTGTTCGGTATAGCCGGTAAAGCGGCCATCCATCAGCCCATCCCCTTCGGCCAGCAGGTCAGTCAGCTCGCGGGTAAAGTCGGGACTCTGGCGCTGCTTCATCAGCCTGTCCAGCTCCTGGGTCCAGGACTCCTGAAACTCGAGCCAGGGGGGCATTAGCTCGTATTGCCATTCGGCCCACTGGGCCACCAGTGGCGCCTGTGCCGGTTTCACCTCACCAATCCAGAACTCGAGCCGCTTGTTCATCTTGTCGCGAAACTCCGCCAGCATCTGCTCTTTGGGCTCAGTGGCAAAGTCCTTTTGCCGTTCCTGTTGCCGCTTGACCCGATCGGTCATAAAGCGGGCCACCTGCTCGTCGGTCAGGGTGCGCGCCAGCCTGACGGCACGGGGGATAGTGTTTTCCAGCGTGCGGGTCAGGCTCTGCTGCACCGCATCTAGGTTGGTCGAGATCTGCTCCGGCGTCATGGGGCTGGCCACCGCCTTGGCCAGTGCATCGAGATCCCTGGCGTAGCGCGGCAGCTCGTGCTGGCGGTGCCAAGCCATCAGCCCCTTCACTTCGCGGCTGAGCAGATCCTTCTGCGAATAGGAGAGGGCAAAGTAGTCATCCAGCTGCCAGATGATGGCGGTATCGAGCCAGTAGTAGATCACCCGGGTGGAGCAGCCGGTCAGCAGCAGGCCGATCAGCAGCAGACCCCAGGTTTTCGGCTTGTGCCAGCGCACCTTGTTTATCATCTGTTACTCCAGTCGTTGCCGGTTGATGGCGATCAGGGTGTCATAGTCGAGTGAGGGCTGTTGCTCTGTCATCAGCAGGGCCCAGAGCAGGCCGATATAGTCGACCCAGGGTAAAAATGCCTCGCTCTGAAAATCGGGCCACTGGTGGCGCGGCAGGGCCTGCAGATAGTGCGCTTCCAGCTCGTCGCGCCGCTCGGCGGGCCACTCATGGGTGCGCTGGATGCTGGCGAGCTCAAAGCCGGGGTGACCTGCCGCGCCATACTCCCAGTCGATGACCCAGGGTTTGCTTCCCAACAAGTTAGCCGGATTGAGATCATGGTGGCAAGGGCGCCAGCAATCATTTGGCTCACTGCTAGCGAGCAAGCCCCGCTCCAGGGCGGGCAGCCAGGAGGGAATGTGGGCCAGTCGGGCGCGATAGCCCGCGGCGTGGGCTCGCACCGCCATCACCACCTCAGGCAGCGGCAGGCGATGGAGCTTGCGCAGCACCTCAGCCAGCAGACGGGGCTGATCGGCTTCCGGTGGTGCCGCGAGCACCCAGTTTGGCTCATCGCACCATTCGAGCAGCATCAGACCGCTGGCGGGATCGCCATAGTGGCAAGGCAGCGCCAGCCCTTCGGCCATCGCCCCCTGATAAAGCTGCCACTCGGTGGAGCGGTCGATGCCAAGGCGCAGCGGATCGGGGTGCCCTTGACGCAAAAAGTAACTGCGCCCCGAGGGGAGGCGCAGTCGATAGTTGCAGTTGGTCAGGCCTAACCCGAGTGGTTCCAACTGCCCCTCCCGCCAGGGGGCGGGCAGGCTGGCCAGTAGCGGATCACAGTTGCCTGTCACCAGGAGCCTGTTACCAGCCAAAGGTGGATTTCTTCGCCTGTTTGCGGATCTCTTTCTGATCGGCCCACAGCAGTTCGCCGTTTTGCAGGTCCATCAGGTTCATGGTCATCTGGTAGTAGACATCCTTCACCTTGCCATTGTCCTTGACGATGCTGGCGAGGTTGCCATAGACCATGTAGCGGGCACCAGTCTGCTTGCCAAGCCGCACCATGGAGGCAGGATCCACCATGCCGCTGCTCTGCTGGTATTCGAGCTGCTGCTTGACGGCGGCCACCTTGCTCATGTCGACGAAGCGGAACTTGCCGGCCCGCAGCAGCTTGGTGCGGATGGTGTCGGTGATGGCTTCGGTATCGATGTGCTCGGAGGTCTTGTTGCGGATAGAGTCCATAAACATCACCGGACGACCGCCTGCGGTGATCTCGCTGGTGGCAGGGGAGGCGAGCATGGAGTCCGCCATCTTGTCGGCGATGGCCTGCAGGTCGCTTGAGCCGTAATCGACGGTGACGGTTTCGGTTTCAGTGGGATCGCCATAGCTGACGGTAGTGCTGGAGCAGCCGCCCAAGAGCAATGCAGAGGTCAGGATCAGCAGGGCATGATTCATTTTCATCAGTAGGATTCCTCAATCACTTCGCGTACGTAAATCCGGTAACCTTGCGCCGCCGGGCTGGGCGCCAGGGCCGAGAGGGTGCGGGTCTGATAGCCATGCAGCTTGATGGGGGTCCAGCCGCGGCCATCGCTGGCGACCTCCTGACCGGCCTCATCATACCAATAGAAGATATATTGCAGCTTGTTATCGCTGCGCTGGGTGCTGGCAGCGGCCACATTGACCTGCAGCAGGCCATTTTGCTGGCGGCGGCTCAGCTCGGTCAGGGTGACGTTGACGTTTTGATGCTGCTCTGCCACTGGTGCACCGCCCGCCGGGCCATAGAGCGCCACGCCGGAGGTGTTGGTGGCGCAGCCGGTCAGCAGCAGCGCGAGCCCGAGGGCCAACCCGTATGCTTTCATCTTGCTCTCCTTAATCGGGGTGAGTGGGGCCGCGAGTGTGCCTGCCCGGTTAATTGTCTTGCTCATCTCTCTTCGCCGTCTGCTCAGAGCGGCATCACCCTGGTGGTCAGACCGGCGCCGAGGCGCTGTACCCAGACCAGGGTTGTGCGGCCCTTGTGGATGGTGAGCGGCAATTGCCGCTGCGCTGCCCCCGCGCCCAGGGTGAGATTGATTTCACCTGCCGGCACCATCCCCTGCCAGCTCGATGCCTGCGCTGGCAGCGTCAGCCAACTGCGGGTATCGGCCCGCTCCGAGAGGGTGTTGAAGATCCCCACCAGAATATTGCCCACATCCCCTCCCTCTTTGGCGGCGGTGCGGCGCATCTGCTCCTTGGCCACCAGTCGCAGCGCCTGGCGGGTCAGCATGCCGGGCAGCCGCTCCTGCAGATCTTTGGCGGCCAGCGCTTCCAGCCTGACCAGCTCGCTGGTCTGCTCGACCCGCTTGCCGACTTCCACCGTCAGCGGGCCGGTGTCGCTGGCCCGATTATCGTAATAGGGGATGGCGACGGTAAAGGTGCGAAAATCGCCGCGGGAGGTGGAGATGGGGAGCGGCAGGAACAGTTCGCGCCGTGCCGGGATCAAACCATCTTCAAACAGCACCACCAGCTGGCCTTGATCTTTTGCAAGCGGCGGCGCTTTGCGGCCTATCTTTTTCTCGGTCTCGCGGATCTCGTCCGGTGAGCCACGCAGCCGCGCCAGACGCAGCAAGGCATCTTGCAGGCTGCGGTTGTCCGGCGCTATCTGGTAGCCGCGCTGATAGTCGACCCAGGCATCGTTGAGATCCCCGGCCGCCTCATAGAGCACGGCGGAAAAATAGAAGGTGTAGGCGTTCTGAAAACCGTTTTTGACCTTGCCGATCAACCGGTCGAGATCCGGTGCGCCGCGCGACATCAGCTGGCGCATCTCGCCTTCTGCTTCGGCCTCTTCGCTCTCATCCTTCGCTTTGCGTACCTCATCGGCTCGCCGTTTCAGGGCCTGCTCCTGCACCTGATTGGCCCGGCGTACCTCCACCAAGGCGCCATCGGCATCTCCCCGTTGCAGGTAGTTGAGGGCCAGATAGTGGTGCAGCATGGTGCGTTCGTAATCGGGGGTGAGATAGGCCATCGACTGATCGTTGGTGAGCAGACTGCCCACCTGATCCAGACCGTGGCTCAGCCGGTATTCGGCTTGATTGTCTTCCCATTGAAGGCGGCTGTCGGCGGCGGTGAACGCCTGCTTGCTGTCCGCATCTTGCCCCGCCAGCCAGGCGATACGCCCCTGTTCGAGCCGATCGAGGACAAAGGTGTCATCGCCGAGGGTGGAGTCGCGCACTTCGGGCAGCGCCTCGGCGGCATGGCCCAGCAGCAGCTGGTTGCGCAAGGGCACCATCTGGTCGGAGTAGGAGACAAACATATCCTGCCAGTGGGAGGCGCAGCCTCCCAGCAGGAAACTGGCCAGCATCAGGCAGGCCAGTCGAATGCTCGGGAGTATCACAGGCTGAGCAGGGGGCCCAACGGCTCGCCGCCGACCAGATGCAGGTGGATGTGGTAGACCTCCTGCCCACCGTGGCGGTTGCAGTTCATGATGAGGCGGTAGCCATCTTCGGCGATGCCCGCATCGCTTGCCAGCTTGCGGGCCACGGTGAACATCCGGCCAAGGGCCAGTTCATGTTCGGCTTCCACGTCATTGACGGTGGGGATCAGCACATTCGGGATGATCAGGATATGGGTCTTGGCCTTGGGCTGGATATCCCGGAATGCGGTGACCAGATCGTCTTGATAAAGGATGTCGGCAGGGATCTCTTTACGGATGATTTTGCTGAAAATGGTTTCTTGCGCCATGGCTAACTCCCTTACATGAAAAAGAAAATTGAACTTGCATCCCAAGCGGCTCCCGAAAGAAGGCGAGCAGCGCGTCAAGTGTGACACAAGCCGAGATTTGACACAGCTGATGTCCCATTCCCTTCAGTTATTGTTAAGAATACCGATAGCCAGAGGGACGTCATCTGCAGCGCCTGTTCAGGGGTCTGCAGGGTATCAAAAGGACGGGGTACTCAGGCAAGGGACTTTTGCATATACAGCGGGACAATAATGAAACAAACAATGTCGGATCTCTCCATCTTGCAGCGAGTCTACCTTGGCTTCGCGATCCTGGTGGCCGTGATGGTGGCCAGTTCACTACTCACATTTCGTAGTCAGAATACCCTGGGGGGATCGCTGGAACAGGTGACCCGGCAGTCTATGCCGCTGGTGATTGCCAGCAGCCAGACCCAGATCACCCTGCTCAGTGCCAACAAGTGGCTGGGGGATGTGCTCACCGAGCAGGACCCCAAACAGCTGCCTGCCGAAGTGGCCGAACTGAAACAGGCCAAGGCCGCGGTGGGCAAGAGCCTCGATGCCTTGCGCCAGCAGGTCGCCCACCACCCCGAACTGCAAGGGGAGATGGGCACTCTGAGCCAGCAGGTCGACAGCTACCTGCAACTGACCGATACCCTGCCGGGCGAACACGAGGCGCTGCTCACCCGATTGCACAAGGTCAATCTGGCCAAGGGGCAGTTTCAGGTCAGCTTGCCCCAGTTCAAGAAGAGTCTGGGGGACATGATGATCACCATCGACGACAGCTTCATCAAGATGCTCTCCGAGACCCTGACCACCAAGCTTTCCGCTATCGAACTCTCCACCATGGATGCCCTCAACCAGAGCATTCCGGCCCCCATTGAAGCTGCGCTCAAGCGCAACAGGATGCAGATCGAGGGGTTCAACAGCACCATCAAGGATCTGCAGGGTGAGCTCAAGGATTTCGACAACAACATGGGTCACTACGTCCACGGTTTCGTGCGCGATACGACCGGTAATGAAGGTGTCCTGGCCCAGTATCTGGCGCTGATGCAACAGCAGGAGCAGATGCGGGAGAAGAGCAAGCAGGCGAGTGCGCTCATCGTGGCAATTCAGGATCGGCTTGAGCGGATCACCGATCAGAGCCAGCAACTGATGAACCAGAGCATTCAGCATGCCAAAGCCGCACAGAGCCAGAGCACCCTGACTCAGGGAGCCAGCATAGCGGTCGCCATCCTGATTGCCATGCTGGTGGCTTATACCCTGGGCAAGGCCATTCGCCGTCCGCTCAGGGAGTTGCTGCGGGTGCTGACCGAAGTAACCCAGGGCGACATGACCCAGCGCATCGGTTTTCAGAGCAAGAATGAATTTGGTCAGCTGGGCAGCCAGATCAACCTGCTGATCGCCCAGATGGGGGAGGTACTGGCGCAGCTTTCACAAGCATCGGCCCAGCTTAACGATGCCGCCCACGGCAACCGTCGCACCACCGAATCGGTGAGGGCGGATCTGGAGAAACAGCGGCAGGAGACCGCCTCGGTCGCCGCCGCCATGACCCAGATGGAGGCATCGGTGCGGGAAGTGGCGCAGGCCGCCAACCAGACTCTGGAGCGAGTGATGGATGTGGAGAAGGCCTCCGAGATGGGGCGAAGGGTGATGGCGGGCAATATCACCACCACCCATCAGCTGGCGGGCAAGCTGCAACAGACCGGCAAGGTGATTGGTGATGTGAGCGCCATGAGCAGCCAGATCGGCAATATCCTCGATGTCATTCGCGGCATTGCCGAACAGACCAACCTGTTGGCTCTCAACGCGGCCATTGAGGCGGCGCGGGCCGGCGAGCAGGGGCGCGGATTTGCGGTGGTGGCGGATGAGGTGCGCAGTCTGGCGGGCCGCACCGCCCAGTCCACAAGCGAGATCCAGACCATGATCGAGAACCTGCAGCAGGGGGTCGCCAAGGCGGTGACCGTGATGCAGGAGTGCTCTCGCGAGATGGACAGTTGCGTGGATCAGAGCTCTCACGCCAACAACGCTATGGAGGAGGTGCAGGGAATTGTGGTGCTGATCAGCGACATGTCGAGCCAGATCGCTTCTGCCGCCGAGCAGCAGCAGGCCACCAGCGCCGATATCGCCACCAACCTCAACCGCATCTCCGATATCTCGGATCTCAACTATCAGGGGATCGAGCGGGTGGCCGAGACCAGCCAGCAGCTGGACTCCCTTGCCGAGCAGCAGGAGAGCCTGGTCAAGCGTTTCCGCCTCAGTGCCTGATGGTCGAGAGTTGAAACAACAAGGCCCCGCAGATGCGGGGCCTTCTCTTTATTGCTGCAGCGACAAGGGGATCAGGCGTAGGCAATCGCGCCCTTGCCGACCCCTTCATAGGCGACAATCTTGACGAACTTGTCGCCAACCATCTTCTTCACTTCGCGGGCGATGTAGCAGGCCAGCAGCTCGACCGTGGTGTCGGTGTCGATCATCTCTACCTCGGCGGTGGGGATGGCCAGCTGGAACAGCCCCTGGGGCGCCATATATTTGAAGCCGGTGTGATGCTCGCCAAGCTGGGCATTGGCGCGGGGGCTCAAGGTGAGCTCGGCCAGTGCCACCTTGTCCTCTTCGGTGCCGAGGTAGATATCGCCCCAGCGTTCGGCCCAGTTGAACTCAAGCTCTTGGTCGCGCTCGCCATCGACGTGGATCTCGATGGGGGAGCGGTGGCCGTGGGCGATGCGCTGGCAGTTGCCATCGTGCTTTTTCAGGCCGTGGCTGTAGTGGTAGAAGGCACCGGTGATCGCCTCCTGACGCAGGGTCAGCGACAGATCCTTGATGTTGCCCGGCAGCCGTTTGGCCAGCACCGCCAGCAGGTAGCGGGTCACCGACTCTTTATCAACTTGCGGGGCAGGGATAAAGGCAAAGCCCTGGGATGGGCAGCGCAGATGGATGGAGCGACCCGGGCGCAGCAGATCCACTGTGCTTTCGTTACCATCCAGTGTCTCGACGTGGATCAGCGGGCACTCGGTCGGCACCAGCAGCTTGTGGTCCACCTCTTCATCGATGATCGACTTGATCAGCTTCTTTACCCGGCCAAAGTCCAGCAGCATGCTCATTTCGTTGAGCTCACCGCTCATTTCGATATCTACCAGCCAGCTCTCGCCCACCATGCCGCGGCGTTCGCAGAGGTAGCTGGAGTCGATCACGGTCAAATCTCTTACAAATAACTTCATCAGTCAGGCCTTGCTACAGAGAAAGGGCAGTTTTGCGCTATTATGACCCGCGATTATCGGCAAAGGAACTGGAACCCCCCATGAACAAACTGCTTATCAAAAATGCCACCCTGGTCAACGAAGGCCGCATCTATGCCTCCGATGTGTTGATCGAGGGGGAACGGATTGCCCGCATTGCCCCGGATATCGAGGCGCCCGATGCGCTGGTTATCGATGCGGCAGGTCGCCACCTCATCCCCGGAATGATCGATGATCAGGTCCACTTCCGGGAGCCGGGATTGACCCACAAGGGGACCATCGCCAGCGAATCCCGCGCCGCCGTCGCCGGTGGCACCACCAGTTTCATGGAAATGCCCAACGTCAATCCCCAGACCACCACCCTCGACGCCCTCGAAGCCAAATACCAGATCGCCGCCAACTCCTCCGTCGCCAACTACAGCTTCTATCTCGGCGCCACCAACGACAACCTTGCAGAGATCAAGCGTCTCGACCCCAAGCAGTCCTGCGGGGTCAAGGTGTTTATGGGCTCCTCGACCGGCAACATGCTGGTGGACAATCAGGAGACCCTGGCGGCCATCTTCCGCGAAAGTCCGGTGATGATCGTCACCCACTGCGAAGACACCCCGACCATCGCCAAGGCCGAAGAGGCGGCGCGAGCCAAGTGGGGCGAGAATGTGCCGATGGGCGAGCACGGCCGCATTCGCAGTGACGAGGCGTGCTACAAATCCTCCAGCATGGCGGTGGCGCTGGCGAAAAAATACGGTGCCAAGCTGCATGTGCTGCATCTGACCTCGGCCAAGGAGCTGTCGCTGTTTACCGCCAGCCACGACCTGAGCGAGCTGAAGGACAAGAACATCACCGCCGAGGTGTGCGTTCACCACCTCTTCTTCAATGAAGCCGATTACGAGACCCAGGGCAGCCTGATCAAGTGCAACCCTGCGGTGAAGAGTGCCGCCGACCAGCAGGCACTGCTGGATGCGGTACGCAACGACGTGCTCGACATCATCGCCACCGACCACGCGCCCCACACCTGGGAAGAGAAGCAGAACAGCTACTTCAAGGCGCCGTCCGGCGTACCGCTGGTGCAGCACTCTTTGCAGGCGCTGCTGGAGCTCTACCACAACGGCGTGTTTACCCTGGAGACTATCGTCAAGAAGACCTCCCACGCGGTAGCCGAGCGCTTCCAGGTGCAGGATCGCGGTTATATCCGCGAGGGCTACTTCGCCGATCTGGTGCTGTTGGATCTGGGCAAGCCCTATGTGGTCAACGACGACAACATCCTCTACCACTGTGGCTGGTCACCCTTCAACGGCTACCGCTTCCACAGCACGGTGGAGATGACGCTGGTGAATGGCCAGATCGCCTGGCAAAACGGGCAGGTGACTGACCAGATCCTGGGCAAGCGGCTGACCTTTAACCGCTGATTGTTCGCAAAGCAGGCGAACGCACCGTGGCCGAGGAATTGGCGGCGTTTCCCTGTTGACAGGGCGGGGTCATCTCCATAAACTCTGCCCCCGTCAGCCGAGCTGACTCCGTCGGTGTGTAGCGCAGCCAGGTAGCGCATCTGCATGGGGTGTAGAGGGTCGGAGGTTCGAATCCTCTCACACCGACCAAATTCCCCGGTAAAGGCCTTGTCAAACGACAAGGCCTTTTCTTTTGCCTGCGATTCGCCGCACAGGCGTGAAGCCTGTGGTGATGCACGCTGGTCGCTGCTGGCGTGAGCAGATTGTGCAGTCACCGCGCTTTATGGTGTAGTAACAACTCTGTTGCTCATTTGCCTGGCGAGGCCTCTCGTGTCTGCATCCGTATCTAAACCCTGTTGTCTGCTGATGCTCACCCTGCTGCTGGTGGGCTGCGCCACCCCTTACCAGAGTGAAAAGTCATTCTGGAACGGCCAGACCGGTTTTTCCCAGACCCGGCTTGGCCCGGACAAGTGGCAGCTGGAGTTTGTCGGCAACGATCTGGTGGACAGGGAGACCGCCCGCAAATATGTGCTCAAGCGGGCAGGGGAGCTGGCACTGGCAGAGGGTTACTCCTGGCTCAAGGTCGATGAGCTGACCATTAACCGCGATGCCGTCAGGGTGACCCCATCACGGCCGATCTTCGGCTTTGACGAGGATGAGCCGGATCTCTTTATGGCCCAGATGCAGGTGCAGCATACCATCTCGGCGCTGCTCACTTTTCGCCTGTTGCCACGGGCACTCGATGAGCGAACTCTGGATGCGAAATATCTCGCTGAAATCAAAATAAACAGTGATTAATATTGGTGGTTTGCAAGATCTATATCACATACACCTAATGGCAGGATAAAATTCTGGAGAAAGCCTCTAGATTTACCCCCTGCTTTTAGGCATTCTCCCAGCATACCAGCCGCCAGGAATCAACGGCTCGGATCACAAAAACGGACTGTTGTGGCTCCCATGCCACCGTTTACGGCTTGCACCAATCAAAACCGGGACTCCCCCATGAAAATGAATAAACTGACGGTCGCCATCCTCATCTCCATGATGTTTGGCATCCTCACCGGCCAGGGCTATCGCATGTTTGCCGCAGATCAGGCTGCGGATTTTGCCAATAACATCACGATCCTGACCGATATCTTCCTGCGACTGATCAAGATGATCATCGCTCCCCTGGTCTTCACCACCCTGGTGGTCGGTATCGCCAAGATGGGCGACACCCGCACCGTGGGGCGTATCGGTGCCAAGACCCTCGGCTGGTTTATGCTGGCCTCCCTGATGTCCCTGAGCCTGGGTCTGGTGATGGTGACCCTGATGCAGCCGGGTGTGGGGCTTTCGCTCTCCCTGCCCAATGACACCGCCAGCTCGGGCATTGCTGCCGGTGCCATTACCCTGAAAGATTTCGTGACCCACGCCATCCCCAAAAGCGTGGTAGAGGCAATGGCCACCAACGAGATCCTGCAGATCGTGGTCTTCTCACTCTTCTTCGGTCTGGCCGCCGCTGCGCTCGGCGATCTGGCCAAGCCGGTGGTGGTGCTGATGGCCAGCGCTGCCGAGATCATGCTGAAAGTGACCGGTTACGTGATGAACTTTGCGCCGTTCGCGGTATTTGGCGCCATCGCCGCCATGGTGGCCAAAGAGGGGCTGGGTATTCTGGTTACCTACGGCAGCTTTATGGCCCAGTTCTACATCGCGCTGGCCTGCCTCTGGCTGCTGCTGATCGCCATGGGCAGCGTCTTCCTGCGTGGTCGTGTCATCAAGCTGCTGGCGATGATCCGCGAACCCATCCTGCTCGCCTTCTCGACCGCCAGCTCTGAAGCCGCCTATCCGAAGACCCTGGATCGTCTGGAGAAGTTCGGTTGTGACAAGCGCATTGCCAGCTTCGTGCTGCCGATGGGTTACTCCTTCAACCTCGACGGCTCCATGATGTACTGCACCTTCGCGGTGATGTTCATTGCCCAAGCGTATGGAATCGAGCTCTCCATGGCCCAGCAGATCACCATGCTGCTGCTGCTGATGGTCACCTCCAAGGGGATGGCCGGGGTACCGCGCGCCTCTCTGGTGGTGATTGCCGCCACCCTGAACCAATTCCATATTCCGGAAGCGGGCATCCTGCTGCTGCTGGGGATCGATCACTTCCTCGACATGGGCCGCTCTGCCACCAACGTGCTGGGCAACGCCATCGCCGCCAGCGTGGTGGCCAAGACCGAAGACAGTCTGGGTGAAACCGTCGCGCTGGGCGAGAGTGAGCCAGCCAAAGCCTGATCACAACGCCATGAAAAATAAACAACAACGGCCCGCCAATGCGGGCCGTTGTTGTTTATGGCTCGTCTACACTGCTAGATAGTTTTCATCTGGAGTGTACGGTTATGAATATTGCTCGTCGACTGCAACTGATCGCGCTGCTGGTGATGCTGACGCTCATTTTTCTCAGTTGGTTCAGTATCAACCGCCTCGATTCGGCCAACCGGGATTTAGGCTATGTGACGGACAATACGGTGCCCAGTATTTCGCTGATTAAGCAAGTGCAGGCCGATTTCTATGAATTGCACTCGCTGGTGCAGACACATGTGCTCAATACCGACACCGGCAAGATGCAGCAGATCGAAACGGGTATCACCGAGATACAGGGACAGATCACTTCACTGCTCGACAAATACAAAGCTGAGATGCTCTCCAATGATGAAGATCGGCGCCTGACCGACGATGATCAACGTATTGTCGCGCAATATTATCAGGAGATAGACAAGGTTCTGCAGCTCTCCAGACAAAACAAGAACGATGAAGCGCGAGACATGCTGGCGGGAGAAGCCACCAGAGTGTTCCAGCAGTTTGCCAAGGCAATCGAGCTTCACGTCAACTTCAATATGGATTTGGGACTGGCGCTCAAGAAGCAGGGCCAGGAGAACTACGACAACAGCCTGCAAACCCTGCTGTTTATCGCCGGTGGCACCATTGTGCTGACGATGGGGCTGTTTGTCTGGTTGTTCAATCAGGTGGCCAATCCTCTTCGCACCGCCATGGATACCCTGACCCGGATCCAGCGCGACCTCAACTTTACCCTCAGAGCGGATGTGAAACAGCAGGATGAGATTGGTCTGACCCTCAATGCGGTCAACCGGTTGCTCGATACGCTGCAACAGACATTTACCGAATTTTCCGTCGGCAGCTTGCAGATCAAGAGCACTGCCGAATCCCTCTCTCAAGCGGCGCAGCACCTCGCCAGCTCGGCCAGTCAGGCCAATGATGCTACCAGTCTGATCGCCGCCGGTGTGGAAGAGATGACTGTCAGCATCACAGATATCTCCCAGCGTACCCAGGAGACGAGCCGTATCACCAATGAGTCAGGGCAGCTGGCTAGCGAAGGAAGCAGAACCATAGATCGTACCGTTCATGCCATCAACGAGATCGCCGACTCCATTCGGCAGGCCTCGGCCGAGGTCATTGCGCTGGGTGAGGGCATTTCGCGCATTGGCGGTGTGGTCAACGTGATCCGTGATGTGGCGGGGCAGACCAACTTGCTGGCCTTGAACGCGGCCATTGAGGCGGCGAGGGCCGGGGAGTCCGGCCGTGGCTTTGCGGTGGTGGCAGATGAAGTGCGCAAACTGGCTGAGCGCACAGCCCAATCCACTCAGGAGATATCTGCCACTGTAGAGGCGATCCAGCAGGAGTCGAACAATACGGTCTCCCGCATGCATCTGGTGGAGGAGAAGGTGAGCCAGGGGGTCAACATGGCTACCGAGAGTGGCGCCATTATTGCCGAGATCCGCAGTGCGTCGCACCGGGTGATGGAGCAGGTGGGCGAGATCACCAATGCCATCCGCGAGCAGAGTTCGGCCGCCGAGTCGATCGCTCACCAGGTAGAGCAGATTGCTCAGGTCGTGCAGCAAACCAGCAGCACAGCGGAAGAGACCTCAGCCGCCGCCGAGGAGCTCAATGTCACCACAGAGAGCATCCACCAGCAGATATCCCGCTACCGCATTCAGTAACGCCGACGGTTGTTATCCATCTGCTATCCCCGCCAGCTGGCGGGGATTTTTTTATATGGCTTGCTTAGAAGCCTGAGCCCGGTTGCTGCAAAAATGCCGCCTCTTCCGGTGTGCTGGTGCGACCCAGAATGTCGTTGCGGTGGGGGAAGCGGCCAAAGCGTTCGATGATCACCTGATGACGGCGGGCAAAGTCGGCAAATCCTGCGAAGGTCGCTTGCGCCGGTGTGCCAGCCTGCTCGGCAGCGAGTGCCTCGAACAGGGCCACACTTCTGGCCTGTTGTTCGCGGGATTCGGCATGCTCCAGCGGCAGATAGAAGAAGACCCGCTCCAGTGGCGAGAGGGATTTGTCCGCCCCGATGGATAGCCCTTTCAGGCAGAGATCTCTGGCCAGCGGATCCTGGGCAAAGGCCGCAGGCGTGTTGCGATTGATATTGCGGGGCAGCTGGTCAAGCAGCAGGATCAGCGCTAGCCGACCGCTGGGGAGATCGGCCCAGTGGGCGAGACTGCCCTTGGCTGCGGCCTCTGCCAGCTCGCCAAAGCGGCTGGCCAGCAGGGCATCCGTTTCGCTGCTTTTTCCCCACCAGAGCGGGGCTTGCCGTGTGGCCCGCAGGACATCATCGGCTTCGTCGCCAAACCAGAGATCGAGCAGAGGTTGCCAGGGTTGCATGGGAACTCCTTGATGTGATTCAGAGGGAACCAGGAACAAATGGCTCAGGGGTGCTGCCGAAACGGCGGCTTCTCGTTACACTGTGCCATCTTTTGCCCGAAAGACGTAACCCCACCGATGGTGAGCGCCGGATTCTTGGCTCGGCCGATGATGGCCTGAGATCGCCACGAGGTGGTCCTGTTGACCCTGGTGGTTATCGGGACGTACACCTCTCTCCCGGGGTTGTTCTCACTGATATAAGGAATCTTTGATATGGCCGGAACCAGTCTGTTGGCCCTGCTCGACGATATCGCCAGCGTGCTCGATGACGTGGCGCTGATGACCAAGGTCGTTGTGAACAAGCGCGAGACATTTTTCGGGAAGACGTTTCTCACTGATATAAGGGATCTTTGATATGGCTGGAACCAGTTTGTTGGCCCTGCTCGACGATATCGCCAGCGTGCTCGATGACGTGGCGCTGATGACCAAGATGGCGGCGAAGAAGACTGCCGGGGTGTTGGGGGATGATCTGGCCCTCAACGCGGAGCAGGTCTCCGGGGTGCGTGCCGAGCGGGAGCTGCCGGTGGTGTGGGCGGTGGCCAAGGGGTCATTTCGCAACAAGCTGATTCTGGTGCCCTCCGCCATCGCCATCAGTGCCCTGGTGCCCTGGCTTATCACGCCGCTCTTGATGTTGGGAGGTGCCTACCTCTGCTTTGAGGGGGCCGAGAAGCTGGCCCACAAGTTCCTGCCTCATGAAGTGAGTGAGGGTGAGGCACATACAGCCCCCATTCCCGATGATCTGGTCGCCTTCGAGCAGCAGAAGGTAAAAGGGGCGATCCGCACCGATTTTATTCTCTCTGCCGAGATCATCGTCATCGCTCTTGGCACGGTACAGGGAGCAAGCCTCACGCTGCAGCTCTCGGTAGTGGCGGGCATCGCCCTGCTGATGACCATCGGGGTCTACGGGTTGGTGGGGCTGATCGTCAAGCTCGATGACATCGGTCTGCATCTGCTGCAAAAGCCCGATGGCAGCGCCCTGCGCCGCGCGGTGGGGCAGGGATTGTTGGTGACGGCGCCCCGTCTGATGCACCTGCTGGCACTGGTCGGTACCATCGCCATGTTCATGGTGGGCGGTGGCATTCTGGTGCATGGCTGGCCCTTTGCCCATCACCTGATTGAAGGTACAGCCGCTGTTGTCGCCACCCTGCCCACAGTGGGGGCCGTACTGGCGGCGGTGACGCCGACGCTGCTCAACGCCGTGGCCGGTGTGGTGGCGGGTCTGCTGCTGGTTGCCGTGATGACGCTGGTGAGCCGTCTTGCCCCGGCCAAGGGATAAGCGAGCTTGCGGGCCATTGTCTCTTTTTTCCTCTCTTCATTTTTTGGCCTTCGGGTTGCCCGGTCTCTGACTTGCTGCCCGCAGGTCTGCTGCGCCTCCCGATAAAGGTCTTTGCGAGAAGTTATGTATCAACAACAGTGGAATAACGACCATATCTACCCGGGCCTCGACAGCCCCGAGCTGGAAGCGGACATGCGCGCCGCCCGCCACGCGCTGGAAGAGCTGGCCAGCTATATGGCAGGCCTGGACGGGGTGCGCGACTATGACGCTGCGCTGCAGGATTTCTTGCGGGAAGTGCGGCTGCGCGCCCGCGATATTCGCCATATCGGCTGGAACGTCGCCATTCTGGCCGCGTGCCGCGGCAGTCAGGATGCGCGGGATCCGCAGGCCAAACAGCTGGCGTCCCGTGCCCGCGCCCTTAACGCCGATCTGTTCAAGACCCTGGCGCCGGTGGAAGATCTGATGCTGGCGCTGCCGGAAGTTGAATTTGCCGCGCTGATGAGTGATCCGCTGCTCGGCGAGGAGGCGTACCGCTTGGGCCATGAGCGTCGTTTGCAGGATCAGCGCTTGCCGGTGGCGGCGGAGCAGCTGGTGATTGGTCTGGGCACCGATGGTCTGCACGCCTGGGGCAACCTCTATAACGATCTGGTGGGCAAGATCCGCTTGACCATTGATGGCCGCGAGATGGGGCTGGCCGAGGCGAGCAATCTGCTCTCCAGCCCGATACGTGCGCTGCGTTTAGAAGCCTTTGATGCCATCAGTGCTGGCTGGGAGGGAGAGCAGGAGACGGTGGCCGCCATCCTCAATGCCCTCAACGGCTGGCGGCTGGAGCTGGCCCGCCAGCGTGGCAACACCCGGTTGCTCGATGCGCTGGATCTCTCCTGCCACCAGAGCCATATCGAGCGTGCCACCCTCGATGCCCTGATGAGCGAAACCTGGCGAGCCCGTGGGTTGGGCCAGCGCGCCCTAGAGCTGATGGCCGAGCGCCTTGGTCTCGACGATCTGGGGCCGGAGGATCTCTTTGCGCCGCCGCCTGCTTCCAGCAGCCGCGACATTCCTTTTGATGAGGCGATCGAGTTGATTGCCGATGCCTTTAGCCGTTTCGATCCCGAGATGGGGGCGTTTGCCCGCATGATGGCCGAGAAGGGGTGGATTGATGCGGCGCCCACGCCAAATCGCCGCACCGGCGCCTACTGCACCAAGTTTGCAGAACCGGTCGAACCGCGGGTCTTCGTCACCTATGCCGGCACCATGGATAACGTCATCACTCTGGCCCATGAGCTGGGCCACGCCTGGCACAACTGGGTCATTCGCGATCTGCCGATGAGCCAGCGCAGCTATCCCATGACGCTGGCCGAAACGGCCTCCATCTTTGCCGAGACTCTGGTGCGCAGCGCCCTGTTCGAGCAGGCAGAAAGTCCCGAAGAGCAGTTGGCGATCGCCTGGGCCGAAGCCGACGGTGCGGCCACCTTCCTGGTCAATATCCCGGCTCGCTTCGATTTCGAGCAGGCCTTGGTGGCCGAGCGGGCGCAGGGTTATGTATCCGCAGAGCGACTCAAAGCGTTGACCGACGAGGCGTGGGGACGCTGGTATGAGGGGAGCCTGACCCGCTATCACCCCATGTTCTGGGCGGCCAAGGCGCACTTCTCCATCGCCGGGCTGGGCTTTTACAACTATCCCTATCTGTTCGGTTATCTGTTCAGCCTCGGGGTCTATCAGCAGTTGATGAGCCGCAAGGCGGCGGGGGAAGAGGGCATTGCCGAAGCCTATCGCGCCTTGTTGCGCGATACCGGCCGGATGAGCGCCGAAGATCTGGTAGCCAAGCATTTGGGGCAGGATATCCGTGAGGCCGCCTTCTGGCAGGGGAGTCTGGCACAGGTAGCGCATGCGGTTGAGCGCTTCGCGCAGTTGCCTGCCTGATTGGGTCTGCGGTGATATGAACAACAGGCCCCCGGACAGTCTCGCTGTCCGGGGGCCTATTTGTTATGCCTGCTCTTGCTGCGGTTTGATGGGACCAACGAACAGAGGACGGGTCTGGTGACTCAGATCCGGCTGATAGCCGTTGAAGAAGAGGTTGAGCAGCACCGAACTGATGGTGGCCAGCAGGATACCGCTATGAAAAAGCGGTTGTAGCTGCGCCGGAAGCTGCTGGAAAAAATTCCCGGAGACCGTCGGGATCATGCCAATTCCGAGACTGATGGCGACGATATAGAGGTTGTGGCGGTTGCTGTTGTAATCGGTGCGCGCCAGGATGCGGATCCCGGTTGCCAGCACCATACCGAACATGACGATACCGGCGCCCCCCAGTACGAAGGGCGGGATGGAGGCGACTAGCACCGACATCTTGGGGATGAGGCCAAAGGCGAGCAGTATCCCCCCCGACATCACACAGACCCAGCGACTAGATACTCCGGTCACGCTCACCAGACCGATATTCTGGGAGAAGGAGGTGTGGGGGAAGCTGTTGAATATCCCACCAATAATGGTGCCGATGCCATCCACCCGCAGCCCGCGCACGATATCACCGCGCCTGGCCGGATGGCCGACGATGTCGCCAAGGGCCAGAAACATCCCCATGGATTCGATAAAGGTGATGAGCATGATCACCGTCAGGGTGGCGATGGAGATGGGATCGAAGGTGGGCCAGCCGAAGGCGAAGGGCACTATGGGGGCAAACCAGGCTGCCTCGCCGAGGCCATCGAGGCTCACTTCGCCCATGGCGATGGCCACCACGAAACCGAAGATGATCCCGAGCAGCACCGAGATATTGCTGAAAAAGCCCTTGGTGAAGCGGGTCACCAACAGGATAAAGACGAGCACCAGGAAGCTGGTGCCGATATAGCGCAGGCTGCCATATTCCGGATTACCCTTGCCCCCCGCCATCCAGTCGATCCCCACCTGCATAATGCTGATCCCGATGGAGGTGATAACCACCCCGGTGACGACGGTGGGGAAGAGTGGCATCAGCCGACCTATCAGCGGCACCAGCAGGGTCGAGATGATACCGGCGGCAATGGTGGCGCCGAAGATGCCCGTCAGCCCCAGATCCGGGTTGGCTCCGATGGCCAGCATGGGCATCACGGCGGCAAAGGTGACCGACATGATGACCGGCAGCCGGATCCCGGCAAAGCGGCCAATCCCGACACATTGCAGCAGGGTGACGATGCCGCAGCAGAAGAGATCCGAACTGATGAGGTAGGAGATCTGCTCCTTGGGTAGCCCCAGACTGCCGCCAATCACCAATGGCACCGCCACGGCGCCGGCGTACATCACCAGCACATGTTGCAGGCCCAGGGTAAAGAGTTGGCCCATGGGGAGCATGCGCTCCACTTCATCCACCGGGCGCTTGCGCGCACCCGGTCGGGGGGATTGGGGATTGGTCTCGTTCATCAACAGATCACTCCTTGAAGCCCGCGCAACTGCTACAGGCAAGATAGTGAAAGCCGCAGCTTTCCCGGTCATTGATCTCGTGTATTGACAGAGGTGCCAGATCCCTCGGCAGTAGTGAGAGGGAGCCGGTGCAGCACGGGTCAGTGCACAAAACATGCACAACGCCGCTCACGAGAGAAAACGTTTGGCGATAACGCCTTGTTTTTGCGGGATGAGTCACATATCGGCCAGATAAGTGTCCGGCTGCTGGCAGGGGAAGGAGGTGAGGGCATCTCAGATTGGTAAGGGGTTTATCATTATTGGTCTGGCGATCTCACTTTGATAGCCGGGCACCATAACGTTGCTCGCAATGCGCCCGTCTTCATGTGACGGCGCTCGCGGGCTGCTGGGCGCAATCGGGGGCGGGGGCGTGATCCAAAGCAAGAAAGTTGGATGTTTTGGTGGCGCGCATGGCCGCCGCTGGGGTAGTTTCGATAAAACCGACACAGATCCTGAGGTCTTATCCATGATCATCTATCTGCATGGCTTTGATGCCACCAGCCCAGGCAATCACGAGAAAGTGCTGCAGTTGCAGTTTATTGATGATGATGTGCGTTTCGTGCACTACAGCACGGTTCACCCCCGTCATGATATGAGCCATCTGCTCAAGGAAGTGAAAAAACAGCTCGATATGAGTACCGATCCCAAACCGCTGATCTGCGGCGTGGGTCTTGGTGGCTACTGGAGCGAGCGGATCGGCTTTCTGTGCGGCATTCGCCAGGTGATCTTCAACCCCAACCTCCATCCTGAAGAGAACATGCAGGGCAAGATCGACCGGCCGGAAGAATATGACGATATTGGCACCAAGTGTGTAACTGAATTTCGTAAGAAAAATTCAGGAAACTGCCTGTGTATCCTTTCCGTTCAGGATGAAGTGCGCGATAATCGGGACACTGAACGTGAATTGAAGAACTATTACGACATCGTGTGGGATGAGCGCGAGACTCATAAGTTCAAAAATATCTCGCATCATCTGCAGCGGATGAAGGCCTTCAAAGAAGCCTGATCCATCACGTCGACCGATTTCGTTTTAGGGAGCCAATGGCTCCCTTTCGTTTTGAGGAACCGAGGAAAATCATCATGATGAATATTGTCGTTGTAGGCGGCGGCGCCGGTGGCCTGGAGCTGGCCACCAGTCTGGGTCGCAAGCTTGGCAAGAAGAACAAGGCCAAGATCACTCTGGTCGATCGCAACCGCACCCACCTGTGGAAACCCCTGCTGCACGAAGTGGCCACCGGCTCCATGGACGCGGGCATCGATGCCCTGAGCTACCAGTCTCACGCCAAGAACCACGGTTTCGACTTCCAGCTCGGCACCCTGACCGACATCAAGCGTGACGATAAACGCATCGTGCTGGCCCCGATCCACGACGACAATGGCGACATCGTGGTCAACGAGCGCGAACTGCCCTACGACTATCTGGTGATGGCCATCGGTTCTGTCTCCAACGACTTCAACACCAAGGGCATCAAGGATCACTGTATTTTCCTCGATAGCCCCTCCCAGGCGCACCGTTTCCACAACAGCATGATGAACCGCTTCCTGCAGTTCGCCACCGAATATAAGCCGGGCGACAAGGTTAAGATTGCCATCGTCGGCGGCGGCGCAACCGGCGTCGAGCTCTCTGCCGAGCTCTACAATGCGGTCGAGCAGCTCTACGCCTACGGCTTCAAGAACCTCACCACCGACAGCCTGAAGGTGACCCTGGTGGAAGCGGGCCCGCGCATTCTGCCGGCTCTGCCGGAGCGCATCAGCGGCGCCGCCCATCAGGAGCTGGTCAAGCTGGGTGTGGACGTGCGTACCGCCACCATGATCACCGAAGCGACCAGCGACGGTCTGCACACCAAGGATGGCGAGCTGATTGAAGCGGATCTGATGGTGTGGGCGGCCGGTATCAAGGCACCTGACTTCATGAAGGATATCGCTGGTCTTGAGACGAACCGCATCAACCAGCTGGTGGTGAAAGAGACCCTGCAGACTACCCGTGACGAGAGCATCTTCGTTATCGGTGACTGCGCTGCCTGCCCGCAGCCGGATGGCAAGTTTGTGCCGCCGCGCGCCCAGTCTGCCCACCAGATGGCCAGCCAGGCGTTCAAGAACATTCTGGCCAAGATGGACGGCGGCGAGATGAAGCCCTACCTCTACCACGACCACGGTTCGCTGGTCTCCCTCAGCCGCTTCTCCACCGTGGGCAGCCTGATGGGCAACCTGATGCGTGGATCCATGATGGTCGAGGGCTACATTGCCCGTCTGGTCTACATCTCCCTCTACCGGATGCACCAGATCGCCCTGCACGGCTATGTCAAGACCGGCCTCATCATGCTGGTGGGTCGCATCAACCGTGTGCTGCGTCCGACCCTGAAGCTGCACTAAGCCAAGGTTTGACAGAATTCGGAATACCAAAAGGAGAGGCGATGGCCTCTCCTTTTTTATGGGCGCAGATCAGGAAAGAGAGCGTTACTTGCCCAGATAGGTACGGTCGAAGAAGGTATTGACCCAGTGAGGGCGGTAGATGGCCAGCACCGTCATCGCCATGCCGTTGAGCAGGGCTTCGGGGAACAACAGCAGTGGCCAGATGGAGAGGTAATCCGCCGTGATGGTGTGCCAGGGGTAGCTGTCACTCAGCCCCATCAGCAACGCACTGGCGGCCACCTTGACCGAGATGGTGATGGCGCCGCCGAGAAAGGCGGCCACGAAGATATAGACAAAGAGATGGCGCGGCAGCCAGGCCCAGCTGGCCAGAAACAGCAGCCAGCTGGTGGCTACCGGCAGGGCGATGCCAACCAGTGCCTGCCAGCCAAAATCGGCCAGATTGGTGACACCGAAGTAACCGAGCACCAGCAGGGTCAGGCAGGGGGCGAGCAACGCCAGTCGCCAGCCCAGCAGCAGGGTGAGGGAGGTGAGCCCGAGAAAATGGACCTCCAGCCCCTCATGCAGACCGGCCCTTAGATACCAGAGCGGCACCAGCGCGATGGCACTCCCCAGCAGCAGGTGCTGATAGAGGGGGTTGTCATAGAGGGTTTGCCACAGGGAGCGGCGCAGGCTGAAGGCCAGCAGTACCAGCCAGATCAGGAGGGCGGCGAGTTGTCCTTCACTCATCTTGTCGTCCATTTATGCAGTAGAGTCCGGGCGGTCTTCCCGACCGCCCATAGCAGAGCAGGCTGACGAGTCAGCCTGCTTTTACCATCAATATTTGACGTTGTTGTGGTACTTGCCGAGGATGCCCTTGACCCGTTCCATGGTCTCCTTGCTGGGGGGCTTGATCCCGCTCAGCTCGTACGGATCGCCCAGCACGTCCCACTTGTGTTTGCCCAGCTCATGGTAGGGGAGCAGCTCCACCTTCTCCACGCTCTCGCCCAGCTCGGCGATGAACTGGCCCAGCCCTTCGGCGCTCTCGTCGTCATCGCTCCAGGTCGGTACCACCACGTAGCGGATCCACATGGTCTTGCCTTTGGCCGCCAGATAGCGGGCAAACTCCAGGGTGTATCTGTTGCTGACGTGAGTCAGCGGAATGTGTTTCTCGTCATTGATCTGTTTGATGTCGAGCAGCACCAGATCGGTCTGGTCGAGCAGCTTGTCCACCTGTTCGTCGAGATGACGGACGAAGCCGTTGGTGTCGAGACAGGTGTGGATCCCTTTCTCTTTGCAGGCGGTAAAAAGTTCGGTAATGAAAGCCGGTTGCAGCATGGCTTCACCGCCGGACGCTGTCACGCCACCGCCGGAGGCATTCATGAAGTGGCGATAGCTGGTGATGTCACTCATCAACTCCGGTACGGTCACTTCGCGGCCACCTTCGGTATCCCAGGTATCGCGGTTGTGGCAGTACTTGCAGCGCATCAGGCAGCCTTGCATGAATACGATAAAGCGTATTCCCGGGCCATCGACAGTGCCGCAGGTTTCGACGGAATGGATCCGGCCAACGGTGCCGTGAGCTCCGGCTGGCTGGCTGATTTCAACGGCAGGGATCCGATTAATGACAGACATAAACAACTCCAACGATTCGAGCAGGCCGTTATTTTATTACATAAACCCCTATTGATCCTACACCTTTAGTCCGGCGCCCGGCTGCCAAGCAGCTGCTCCAGCCCCTTGACGGTGAGCGGCCGACTGGTGAGAAACCCTTGATAATGCTGGCATCCCAGCGCTTTGAGGATGGCCAGCTGCGCCTCCTCTTCCACCCCTTCGGCGGTGACGGTAAAACGAAAGACCTGGGCCAGATCGAGTATCGCCTTGACGATGGCTCTGTCCTGTTCGCTGTGTACCAGGGTCTGAATGAAGCTTCTGTCCAGCTTTACCTCATCGGCGGGCAGATCCCGCAGATAGGCCAGCGACGAGTAGCCTGTGCCGAAGTCGTCGATGGAGATGAGGATGCCGAGCTCCTTGAGCTGGCGCATTCTGGCGATACTCTCCTGCCGATTCTCCAAGACTACCGATTCGGTCACCTCCAGCAGCAGGCGGGAAGGGGGCACACCGGTGTCGCGCAAGATGTACTCCACCTGTTGTACGAAGCCCTGGGTGTGGAACTGGCGGGCACTGACGTTGACCGACAGATGGGGGATCTGCAGGCCACGGTTGAGCCAGAAGCTGTATTGGGCGCAGGCGGTCTTCATCACCCAGTAACCGATTTCGAGGATCAGGCTGGTCTCTTCGGCGATGGGGATAAACTCCCCGGGTGGCACCATGGTGCCGTCGCTGCGCTGCCAGCGCAGCAGCGCCTCGATACCCGACAGCGAGCCATTGTCGACCCGGTATTGCGGTTGATAGTGGAGCTGCAGCTCGTGATGACGCAGGGCATCGCGCAGCTCATTGGTGAGGGTCAGCCGATTTTTCTCGTGCTGGGCCATCGCCTCGGTAAAGAAGACGTAGTGGCCCTGACCGGCGCGCTTGGCCATGTGGGTCGCGGTGTCGGCCTGTTGCATCAGGACCAGATGATCCGTCTCGTTGCCGGAGAAGAGGCTGATCCCCACCGAGGCGCTGCAGTGCAGTTTGTGATCACCGATGTCGAACGGGGTGCGAAACAGCCCCATCAGCTCGCGGGCGAAGTGCTCTGCCAGAATTTTGGCGGTGACCTCGCCTTGTCCGAGCTGGGTAAAGAGCAGGGCAAACTCATCCCCCGAGATGCGCGCCTGCACCAGATTGTCCTGGGGCAGCTCCCTGAAACGCTGCACCACGGCCTGCAGCAGCAGATCGCCGCAGGCATGACCGAGGGAGTCGTTGATCGACTTGAAGTTGTCGAGATCCACCAGCAGCAGGGCGCCCCACTGGCCGTTGGGGGCGCTCAGGGTCTGCTGCAAAATATGGTTGAGGCTGCGGCGGTTGTGCAGACCGCAGAGATCGTCGTAGTAGGCGAGCTGCTCGATATGTCTGGCTGCCTCTTGTTCCTGGGTGATGTCGTAGAAGCTGCAGATAAAGTGGCTGAGCTCCCCCTGCTCATCCTTGACGCCGTTCACCATCAAGCGCACCGGAAAGAGGTGACCATCCTTGTGCAGGCAGCGCTCTTCCCCGAGCCAGAACTCCTGCTCGTTGACGGTGCGGCTGACATCTTCCTTGAGATGATCCCCGTAGTAGGTGGGGCGCAGCTTGCGAATGGAGTGACCGATCACCTCTACCTCGCCAAATCCGGTGATCCGGCTGAAGGAGTGGTTGACCTTGAGGATGATGCCGTTGTGATCCATCACGATCAGCCCATCGTGGGTATTAAAGGCTACCTCAGCCAGCCGCAGGGCATCGTCGGTGGCGAGGCGCTTGAGCTCGATGGCGGCCCGCTCGTGCTGGCTGCTCAATAGATCCAGAAGCTGTTCGGGCTCCTCGAGGGGGGTATCGAGCAGCAGGGTGATCTGGCCAATGGGGGCGCCGCTCTGGCCATGGAGTGGAATGCCGATGTAGGCGCTGGCGTTGAGGGCCAGCAGCCGGGTCGCCTTGGGATAGCGCACGGGCAGATCTTCCACATAGATGGCCTGACCATGCTGGAACAGCTCCTGAGCGGGGCCGGGGTCGAGCTGGATGGGCTTGAGGGTGGAGCAGATCTCCTCGTTGATGACGCAGCGGGGGATGATCCAGAGATCCTGACCGCGGGGTTGGAACTCGCCGATCCAGCCCACCCGGGCACCGCTGGCGCTCATGGCCCAGCTTACCAGCGTCTTGCAGTAGTCGATGCCGGTCTGCTGGTGCAGTTCGGGCGGGAGGGCCAGCTCGGCGCGGTGCTCTTCCGGTTGCGGTTGCCAGTGGCCGAGCAGCTGGGCGCTGCTGCGCACCAGTTGCAACATCTCCTCGCTAAGCGGGGTGGGATCGAGATACTCCAGACTCAGCACCCCGAACAGCTTGTCCTGCTCCAGCAGGGCACCATCAAGGCGTGAGCGCACACCGGCACTGGTCAGATAGAGGTGATTGCTCAGCATCGGCTGGTGGGCGGCCTCCGAGAAACTCAACGCTTTGCGGGTACGCAGGGCGCGGATATAGCGGCTGTCACCACGAATGGGGTAGAGCGCTTCGACCCCCAGGGTGAACACCGGGGTGAGTTGCTCGCTGCCGAGATCGCCGTTGGCCTGATAGTGCCAGAGGATGAGCCGATCGGCCCCCAAACTCTCTTTAAGGGCCTCGAGCAGGGGCGCATACTGTTGCTGGCTCGCCATCTGGCTGAGGCGCGGCAGTTGCAATGCCAGATCGGCGATGGGCTCCTGACGAAGGTTCTGCAGACAGATGAGCCAGAAGCCATCCTGCTCGTGAGCGAGGGCGATGTGCCAGAGCTGGCTGGCAAAGCGCACGGTGATCTTGCCGCCATGGCCGTTGGCCAGCAGTTGTTCGATGGGCAGGCGCAGGGCATCGGGCAGCTGGGCAGGCCAGGGAGCACGCGGCTCGTCGAGCCAGTAGAGCGGGGTTTGCATCACGTCGGTCAGGGCGACCAGCCGTTGACTGCGCAGGTCCAGACGGAAAAAGAGCGGCGTCTGGAGGGCAGGAGGAAGATGACTGAGTGCGGTAGACGACATGAACAAACAACATCCTGTTAAGCAACCGTCGGGGTTGCAAGAATACTGCAAAATGGTGTGAAACAAAATTTCATTGAATTCTAAATTAGAAAAGTCTAATTTATTGCCCATTATCATGTATGAGGAGTCTTGCAGATGAAACGGATCCTGATTATCGGTGGTGTCGCGGGGGGCGCATCGGCGGCGGCTCGTGCTCGTCGTTTGAGTGAAGAGGCAGAGATCGTGATGTTCGAGCGGGGCGAGTTTGTCAGCTTCGCCAACTGCGGTCTGCCCTATCACATCGGGGGCGATATCCCCGACCGGGATGCCTTGCTGCTGCAGACTCCCCAGAGTTTCAAGCGCCGTTTCAACGTCGATGTGCGGGTCTTCCACGATGTGATTGAGATCGACAAGGCGGGCAAGACCTTGCTGGTGCGCAACCTGCAAACCGGTGAAGAGCAGCGCGAGCATTACGATGTGCTGCTGCTGAGCCCGGGGGCGGCGCCGATCCGTCCTCCCTTCCCCGGTATCGACAGCCCCCATGTCTATACCCTGCGCAACATCTCGGACATGGATCGCATTCTGGCGGCCCTGCATCACGATCAGCCACGCCACGTCACCGTGGTGGGCGGCGGCTTTATCGGGCTGGAGATGATGGAGGCGCTGCACCAGCGCAAGCTGGATGTCACATTGCTGGAGCTGGCCGATCAGGTGATGGCGCCGGTGGACAAGGAGATGGCCAACATGCTCCATGCCCGCATCCGGGAAGAGGGGATCGACCTTCGCCTGCGCACCGGCCTCACCGCCATCGAGAGTCTGGATCTGCCTGCCGAGAAGACCTCCGCCGTGCCGACCGCCAAAAGCGGTGGCCTGCGCCTGACCCTCAATGACGGTTCCCATCTTGATACCGGTCTTTTGATCCTCGCCATCGGCGTCAAGCCGGAAACCCTGCTCGCCGCCAAGGCAGGGCTGGAGCTGGGCCCACGCGGCGGCATCAAGGTCGATGCCGGGATGCGTACCTCGGATCCCTTCATCTACGCGGTGGGGGATGCGGTGGAAGAGATAGACTTCGTCACCGGCGAATCTGTGCTGATCCCGCTGGCGGGCCCGGCCAACCGGCAGGGGCGCATCGCCGCCGACAACATGCTGGGCCGAAGCGAAACCTACAAGAAGACGCAAGGGACCGCCATCTGCAAGCTGTTCGATCTGGCGGTGGCCAGCACTGGCCTCAACGAGAAGCGACTGGTGCAACTGGGATTGCCGTTCGAGAAGGTTTATGTCCATCCGGGCAGCCACGCCGGTTACTACCCGGGCGCACATCCGGTCAGCCTCAAGCTGCTGTTTGCCCCGGATGGCAAGATTTACGGTGCCCAGGCCATCGGCAAGGATGGCATCGACAAGCGCATCGACGTGCTGGCGGTGGCCCAGCGCGCCGGTCTCACCGTGTTTGACCTGCAGGATCTGGAGCTCACCTATGCGCCGCCGTTCGGCTCAGCCAAGGATGTGATCAACATGGCGGGCTTTGTGGCGAGCAACCACCTGAAGGGGGACACCCTACTCTGCCACGTGGCCGAGGTGCAGGCTCGTAACCCCCATCAGCTGGTGGTGGATGTGCGCAATGGCCCGGAGCTCGACAAGCTGGGCCGCATTCCGGGGGCGCTGCATATTCCCCTCGACGAGTTGCGCAGCCGCCTCCATGAGTTGCCCAAAGAGAAAGAGCTGCTGATCAGCTGTCAGGTCGGGCTGCGCGGCCATGTCGCCTGCCGCTTGCTGAGCCAGCACGGCTTCAAGGTGAAAAACCTCTCCGGCGGCTTCAAAACCTGGCTGATGGCCACCGCCGAGTAACCGTTTTATTTCTGTGCCTGTTTGCCCCTCTCCCTTGTGCGTGCAAGATGAGGGGCTTTTTATCTCTGCTGTTTGCCCTCCTTGCATCCCCTAATTGCAGCAATATTTCGACACACTTTATTTCCTGTGCCGGACAAAATTAACGTTTTGTTCAGGGGATGGGTGCTATAACCCCTGCCTCGTTCATGATGAACCGTGTAGTAGGGAGAGTGACATGCTGGATATGCTGATGGCCATTTGGCATCAGGATTTTGACGCCCTGGTTCAGATGCAGGCGGTACCCCTGCTGATCAGTTGCCTGATGCTGGTACTGCTGCTGGAGTCCGCATTCGTCTTCCTGCCCCTGCCGGGGGACAGCCTGGTACTGCTGGCCGGTGGATTGGTGGGCATGGGGGTGTTTGGCCCTGAAGTAACACTTATTTATCTGCCGTTGGCTGCTGGCATAGGTTCTGTGCTCGCCTATTGGCAGGGACGGGCCCTGCAGCGTACCCGCTTTATGGATCATATCGAGCGGATGCTGCCTCCCGACAGCCTGCCCAAGGCGACCCGGCTGCTGAAAAAGTACGGTTTTCTGGCGATGTTCTCCTCCCGTTTTATCCCGTTCGTGCGGGTACTGACCCCCATGCTGATGGGGATTGGCCGCCTGAGCGTGCTGCGGATGTGCGTGGCCAGCTTTGCCAGTGCCTTTATGTGGGCGCTCTGCCTCAGTTTGGTGGGCAAGCTGGCGATGAATACCCCCTTCTTTCTCCACCACAGCGAACTGTTGACCCGGGCCCTGCTGATTACCTCGCTGGTGCTGTTTCTGGCGGCCGTCATGGCCATCCTGTTTCGCTGGTTCAAAGGCGGAGCAAAAAACGAGACCAGCCACGACTAGATGACAACCCTTGCCGCACTGGATCAGTGGGCAAGGGGGTTATCGTGCTGCAGGGGGGGGAATTGTGCCCATTCGGGTAATGAGCTTTGTGTCGGGTGCGCAGGATGCCTTATCCTGTTTCCAGCCACGCTGCGTTTGCAGCGCTCCAACTCGGGATGGAACCTATGCGCCTCTTCGACTCTCCCTCTGCTTCTCACCGCTCTACCGCTGAAACCGGCGCTCTGCGCCGCCGCTGGTCAACCCTGCTGCTTTGCGGGGTGGTCGGTTTGCTGTCTGGTTGCGGCCCTGACAAGCCCGCCAGCCAAGTACCGACCACAGAATCTACAGCGCAGCAGGAGGCCGGGGCGCCAACTTCTGTAGTGCAGGCCAATGCCCGCCAATATCGCGATGCGCCGGCACTGGCGCTGGTCTTCTCCGGCCCCCTGGCGCCGAAGGCAAACTGGCAGAGCTGGCTCGGGGTCAGTGAGGGGGGCAAGCAGGTGCAGGGGGAGTGGATCCTCGCCGACGATGGTCGCACCCTCTATTTCCCGAATGTGCAGCCCGACAAAAGTTACGAGGTGAGCCTCAAGGCGGGGCTGGGCCCATCCCCCCAGAGCTGGACCCTCAAGACCCGGCCGCTGGAGGCGGGGGCTTCGTTTACCGCCAGCGGCATGGTATTGCCGCTGCGTCAGGAACTTCGCTTGCCCATCAGCGCGGTCAATGTGGATGAGGTCAATATCGACTTTTTTCGGGTCGATGCGGAATACCTGCCCCGTTTTCTGGCGGAATATCGCCCCGGTTCCGGCATGGGCAACTGGGAGCTTGAACAGATCACCAAGCGGGCCAAGCGGTTGTTCAGCGGCCGCTATGCGCTGGAGCTCGATGCCAACCGGCGCGAGACCCGCCTTATCAATGTGAAGGAGCCGCAGCTGGCGGAGGCTGGCGTCTACTTTGCTGTGATGTCCCCCCTTGGCAACTACGACTGGCGCAAGGAGACCACCTACTTCGCGGTGAGCGACATGGGGCTCAGTGCCCGCCGTTACCGCGATCAGCTGGAGGTGTTCGTGAGCTCCTTGGCCAGCGCCGACCCGCTCAAGGATGTGCAGCTCTCCCTGCTCGACGAGAAGGGCAACCGGCTGCAGGTGCAAACCACTGATCCGCAGGGCCATCGTCGCTTCGATCAGGTGCAGGGGGCTCGCCTGCTGCTGGCCGAGCAGGGCAACCATCTGGCGGTGCTGCGTCTCGATGGGGCTGCGCTCGATCTCTCCACCTTCGATCTCGGCACCCAGCCTTGGCAGGCCCAACAGCTCTATCTGTTCAGCGGGCGCGATCTCTATCGCCCCGGCGAGCGGCTCGACAGCGAGATCCTGCTCAAGGGGCAGGATGGCCAGCTGCTGCCCGGCATGGCGGTGGAGCTGGAGGTGAAGCAGCCGGACGGTCAATTGCTCGAACAGAAACGGCTGCTACCTGATAGCCTTGGCGCCGCCCACTACGGCCTGCGTCTGCCGGACGATGCGCCGCTCGGGCGCTGGACCATCAACCTCAAGACCGCCGCCGGCAGCCGCTTCGAGTGGCCTTTCCTGGTGGAGGAGTTTTTGCCGGAACGGCTGAAACTGCAGCTTGGCAAGGGGCCGGATGGGGAAGTGACGAGTCTGGACGCCTCCCTCACCCTGCCGCTGCAAGGGGACTATCTCTACGGTGCACCGGCGAGCGCCACCAAGGCGAAGGCGGAGGTAAAGATCAGCCGCGCCACCATGCCCTTTACCCAGTGGCAGGAGTTCACGCTGGGTGACGTGCTGCTTGCCGAGCAGGCCAAGGATCTCGAGCCTCTCAATCTCACCCTCGATGCGCAGGGGCAGGGGACTTTTTCGTTAGCTGATGAGCTCGATGGGGTGCGCGGTCTCGGGCCGTTGGAGGTGGCCTATCGGGTGTCGCTCTCCGAGCCCGGTGGCCGCGCCGTCAATCGCAGCCGCACCCAGTATGGCTGGCCCGCAGGCAGCCAGTGGCCGGCCCTCAAGGCCGATTTCGTGGCGGATCGGGTGGAAGGGGGCAAGCCGCTCCCCTTCCAGATCCTCAACCTCGATGACAAGGGCCAGCCGGTGGCGGGGGCGGTGAAAGTGCGTCTTATCAACGAGTACCGCGACTACTACTGGCACTACGCCGATGGCGAGGGGTGGAAGTACGAGTTCAACAGCCAGCCCTATCTGGAGCAGGAGCAAACCCTGCAGCTGGATGGCAAGGGGCCGACCCCGCTCACGCTGCAACTCGCCGCGGGCTGGTATCGATTGGAGGTGGAGAACAGTCAGGGCCATCAATCGAGCCTGCGGGTGGAGATCGGCAGCTACGCCTGGGGCGGCGGTGGCGAGCAGGCGCGGCCCGACAAGATTGCCATCACCCTCGACAAGCGCGCCTATCAGGCGGGCGACAAGGCCAAAGTGACGCTGGTGGCCCCGCGCCCCGGCAAGGGGTTGCTTATTGTGGAAGATGGCGACGGCCTGCGCTGGTGGCAGCGTATCGAGCTCAAGGGGGCCGGTGGCGATGCCAAGGATGCCCGCGGCGAGTTCGAGATCCCGGTCAGCCCCGAGTGGCAGCGTCATGATCTGCACATTTCGGCCCAGATCGCCGCACCAGACAGCGCCTCCAAACCGGTCAGCAGCCAGCAGGGGCAGAGCCTGCGCTCGGTCGGTCTGGTGCCGCTCACCCTGGATCGGGAAGCGCGCCGTCTGCCGCTTACCCTGAGCGCGCCGGACAAAGCCGTGCCGCTTACCCGGCTGGAAGTGACCGCAACCTCCACCCCCAATAGCCAAGGCCGTGTGGTACTGGCGGCGGTGGATCGGGGCGTGCTCAATATCAGCGATTATCAGCAGCTCGATCCGTTCGAGATCTTCTTTGGTCGCAAGCGCTTCTCCCAAGATTTGTTCGACAACTACGGCCAGGTGATCCCGCCGCAGGATGGCAAGCTGGCCCGCCTCAACTACGGGGGCGATCGGGCGCCGCTGAAAAAGGGTGGCGCGCTGGAGAGCCGGGTCGAGATAGCCGCACTGTGGAGCGGCGAGGTGAGTTTTGACCAGCAGGGTAAAGCGGTGATCCCGCTCGACTTGACCAACTTCAACGGCGAACTGGCGCTGATGGCGCTGGCCTGGAACGAACAGCAAGTGGGTGAGGCCGAGCGCGCCGTCAAGGTGGTGGCGCCCTTGGTGGCCGAGATCGGCTGGCCGCGCTTTGGCGCCAGAGGCGATGAGACCCGGGCATTGGTGCAGTTGCGCAACATGAGCGGCGAAGATCAGACCCTCTCCCTTGCCTGGACCCTCAATGGCGGGCTCAAGGCAAATGGCGAGCTGCCCGGCACCCTGTCCCTTAAAAATGGCGAAGAGCAGTGGTTGACCCTGCCGCTCACCGTGACCGGGGCGAGGGGTGTGGCAAGCCTGCAGTTGGCGGCTAGCGGCAAGGATTTTGCCATCAGCCGCGACTGGTCTCTGCCGCTGCGCTCCCCTTGGCCAGCCGAGACTCGCCAGCGTTACCAGATGTTGGCCCCCGGCCAACAGATGAGCTTTGCGCCAGCTGAGCTGGCCGGTCTGGATCGCGCCAACCTGCAGGGGCTGCTCAGCCTCTCCGGCACTCCCCCCTGGGATCCGGCAGCCCAGTGGCAGGCGCTGGCCGATTACCCCTACGCCTGTCTGGAGCAGACCTTGTCCCGTGCCTGGCCCTATCTGCTGACCACGGCAGATGAGCGCATCGCTTGGAGCAAACCCGCAGAGGGCAAGAAAGCAGCGAGCGAGGCGGATGTGCAACGCGCCCTGCTACAGCGGCTGCAGCGGTTGCAACTGCCAAGCGGTGGCTTTGGCCTGTGGGATGGTCGCTCCGACGAGGAGCAGTGGCTCACCGCCTATGCCGCTGACTATCTGCTGGCGCGCAAGGAGGCGGGTGACGCAGTGCCGGAGGCCATGCTCAATCAGGCTTTGAACCGGCTGCAAAGCTATCTCACCGACAGTCAGTATGGTGAGCGCTGGAGCAGTGCCCCCGAGCACAGCCGGCTGGCCTATCAGGCCTACAGTGCCTATGTGCTGGCCCGGGTTGGCAAGGCACCGCTCGCTACCCTGCGTCTTATCTGGGAGCAGCAGGCCGATCACGCCCGTTCCGGTTTGCCGCTGCTCCACCTCTCGCTGGCCCTCTCGGCCATGGGGGATGAGCAGAACGCCGCCAAGGCCCTCAGCCGGGCATTGGCGACCGAGCGCGGTGATGACTATCTCGGGGATTACGGCTCACCGCTGCGCGATGAAGCTCTTGAGCTCTCCTTGCTGCGCCAGCACAAGCTGGCTGTGGAGCGCTGGCCGGCCCTCAGTGCCAAGGTGGCAGATACCCTGGCTCACCGTCAGTGGCTCAGCACTCAGGAGCGGCTCGCCCTGCTGCGACTCGCCCGCTTCGATCCGGCCGCAGACTGGCAGGCCAAGGTAACTTCCTCTCTTGGCAGTGGATCCCTGAGCGGTTCGGCTCCGCTGCAGCAGGGCGCCCCCGAGGCGCTGGCGGCGAGCTCCGTCACCAACGAGGGCAGGGGGGCCCTCTATGTGCAGCGTACTCTGGTAGGTTACCCCGAACAGGCTCCGGCACGGATCAGCAAGGGGATGAGCGTGACCCGTAGCTGGTTCAATAGCGACGGTCAGCCGTTTGATCCCGCCAAGGTGAAGGTGGGCGATCTGGTGGTGGTGCGGCTCAACGTCAGCAGTGAGTCGGCGGTGCCCGATGCCCTGCTGGTGGAGATGGTGCCCGCCGGCTTCGAGCTGGAGAACCCAGCCCTTGGCAACAGCATCAAGCTGGAAGAGCTCTCCATCGAGGGGAAACCGGCGTGGCAGAGCGAGTGGAACGACTATCTCAAGCATCAGGAGTTTCGCGATGACCGCTACACGGCTGCGCTGGATCTGAGCGAGGGGAGCAACCAGCAACTGGTCTACCTGATGCGGGCGGTGACGCCGGGTCGCTATCAGGTGCCGCCGACCCAGGTGGAGGATATGTACCGCCCCGAGCTGCGTGCCGTGGGTGAGGATATCCATGAGGTGATCATCTCTGAGTAATGTTCCCTCCCTTGAGCGGGTTCGCCCGCTCACTTTCTGGCAGCGTGGTTGGCTGAAATTGGGTCGCACTGGCCACGCTTGCTGGCGCTGGCTTGGTCGTTTGCCACGCTGGCTGCTCTTCTCAGTGCTGGGCGTTGTCGCACTGCTCCTGTCATTACTGGCGCTGGATCGACTCTTCCCGCCGCCGCCACTCGACCCTGCCTACGCACGGGTGGTGCTCGACATGAAGGGGCGGCCGCTGCGCGCCTTTGCCGATACCAGCGGCGTGTGGCGCTATCCCGTGACCCTGGAGCAGGTCTCCCCCCGCTATATCGAGGCGCTGCTGGGCTACGAGGATCGCTACTTCTGGCGTCATCCCGGGGTCAATCCGGTGGCCATGGTGCGCGGGGTCTGGCAGTGGCTGCGCTATGGGCGGGCTGTATCGGGCGGCTCGACCCTTACCATGCAGGTGGCGCGTCTTATCGAGCCCTACCACAGGAGCGTGCCCGGCAAGCTGCGCCAGATGGCCCGCGCGCTGCAGCTGGAGTGGCACTATGACAAGCGCACCCTGCTCACCGTCTACCTCAATCGGGCGCCGTTTGGCGGCAATCTGGAGGGGGTGCAGGCGGCAAGTTTTGCCTATCTCGGCAAGAGTGCGGCCAAGCTGACCTATGCCGAGGCGGCGTTGTTGGCGGTGTTGCCGCAGGCTCCCAGCCGCAACCGGCCGGACCGCCATCCCGAGCGGGCCCGCACCGCCCGTGACAAGGTGATGCAGCGACTGGTAGCGCAGGGCGTCTGGCCCGAACAGGCGTGGCTGGAGGGACGCATCGAGCCGGTGCTGGCCCGCGGTCACTTCACGCCAATGGAGGCGCCGCTCTTTGCCCGCCTTGCCGCCGATAATCAGGCCGGGGCGCTGGTGCACACCACCATAGACGGCGATCTGCAGCGCTGGCTGGAGGGGCGGGTGGCGAGCTATATCCGTCGCTTCCCCGAGCAGACCTCAGCGGCGTTGCTGTTGGTAGATAACAAAACCATGGCGGTGCGCGCCTATGTGGGCAGCGCCGAGTATGGCAATCTGCGTCGCCACGGTTACCTCGACATGGTGCAGGCGATCCGCTCCCCCGGCTCTACCCTCAAGCCCTTCATCTACGGTTTGGCGATGGACGAGGGGCTGGTGCATTCGGCCTCCTTGCTCTCCGATGCGCCAAGGCTGGGCTCGGAGTACCGCCCCGCCAACTTTTCCGGTGCCTTTCAGGGGCCGGTGACCCTGGCCCAGGCGCTGCAGCAATCCCTCAACGTGCCGGCGGTGCAGGTGCTGGAGGCGCTGGGGCCGGACAAACTGGTCAGCCGCCTCGACAACGCCGGGGTGAGACTGGCGCTCTCCGACAAACCCAATCCTGCCATCGCGCTGGGGGCGGCGGGCATTCGGCTCGAACAGCTGGTGGCGCTCTACAGCTCGCTGACCCGGCAGGGGCAGGTGGCGATGCCGGTCTGGCTGGCGGGGCAGCAGGCGGTGTCACGCCCCTTGCTGAGCCCGGGCGCGGCCTGGATCATCTGGCAGATATTGAGTGCCCAGGGGCGCGCGGATCAGCCCTTTGCCAGTGAGGCGACCGGCCGGGTTAACCGACTGGCCTGGAAGACCGGCACCAGCTACGGCTATCGCGACAGCTGGGCCATGGGGGTCTCCGGTCGCTGGACTATCGGCATCTGGCTTGGGCGCCCCGACGGCACCCCTTTGCCCGGTTTTTACGGCCAGAGCGCAGCGGTGCCGCTGCTGCTCTCGGTCTACTCACGGCTGGCTGACAACAGCTCTCTGCCGGCACAACCCAACACGGTGAGCGAAGCCGAGATCTGCTGGCCGCTGGGGCGCAAAATGAGCTCGACCCTGCCTGAGGCCTGCTTGCAGCGTCAGAGCGCCTGGTTGCTGGAAGAGCGCGATCCCCCCACCTTGCCGGATCCCATGGATTGGCCCTCGCCGCTGCGTCAAGTTGCATTGACCGCCGCGGGCAAGCCGACTCTGACCCGTTGCCCCGATGCGGCACAATCCGGTTTTCGGGCGCTCTGGCCATTGTCGCTGGAGCCGTGGCGGTCCCCCGGCGAGCGACGGCAGGCGCTGCTGGCCAGCGGTTGTGCAGGGGAAGGGCAGAGTGCCGAGCTGCAGGCTCCCATTCGCATCGTGGCGCTGGGGGAGGGCAACCTTATCCGCAGCCAGCGCTATCGGTTGCAGCCCAAGGTGCTCGGTGGTGTCGGCAAGCCGGCCTGGTTTCTCAACGGCCAGCGACTGCGCTGGGACGGGGATCAGGTGCTGAGTATGGCGGGTCGTTATCAGCTGGTGGTGGTCGATGAAGCGGGTAACAGCGATCGTATCGAGTTTCGTGTGGTGCATCCTGACAGTGATGCCAGCACCATCACCCGTTGATCGTTTTGCCGACAGCCATTGAGGTGAATGTAATTAACCATTTGAAATGCATCAATATTTGATTGGATGAATTAATTTGTGAATAATTACGAGTTCATTCAAATCCAATCGGGAGTTCTCTTTTGCTGCGTGTTCTGTGTCCCTTGCTGGTGCTGATTAGTTCGGGTTGTGCCACAACCAATCATGGTGATCACCATGTTTCTCCTGAACGAACCGGGTTCTATTCACCTTTCGAACCTGCTTCCGAGAGTTTTGCGCGTTGCTATCAGAAACAGTTTGCCTGTACCCCTGCCAATATCCGCCGCGACAGGGCGATGGAGGCGCGCAGGCAGGCGCAAGAGCGGGCCAATCACCGGGGTGATGATTGGTAGGCCGCAGAAAACGAGAGGGGTTGGCAGATGCCAACCCCTTTCTCATTCCGCCAATTCAGCCCGGTTGGCGCAGATGACCGAGCCGGGTGAAGAAGTGCTGGCTCTTGCGCTGGTGAAAGTGGCTCTTCTTGATGGGATGGAAGATAAGGTTGCTTTCGGGGTGGCTCGCTTTTAACTGGTGGAGCATGGCTACGGCGGGCAGGCTGGTGCTGACCAGGGTGGTGAGTGGTATGCTGAGGGTCTCGGGCCCCAGCAGTTGATTGAGCCCTTGCTGAGCCTGCTCAAAGCGGGTCAGGGCCGCCGGGTCGGCATAGCCGCTACCCAGCATGGCGAGCAGGTTGTCGATGGCCAGATGAAATTCGGCCAGCTGTTGGCGAAAGCCGCTGCGCCCGCGCAGGGCAATCAGCTCTGCCAACGGAATGTCGGCCAGGTGAGTGGGCACTTGCAACGGGATCTCGAGGTGGAAGCAATCCTGGCCGCCGCGATTGTGGTAGCGGGATTCGAGCAGGTGGAGCAGGCGGTCCAGATAGTCGTGATCGGTAATAAGCGCCCCGTCATTGGCGAGTGCCCACTCACGGGCAAGACGCATGGAGAGCAGGTTGGCAAAGCGCCGCGCCATTCTGATCCCCCCTTCATCCCGGGTCGCAAAGCTGTGAGTCAGGCAAAAGCCGTGCAGCCGCTCCAGCCCCGCCTGTTCCGGGCAGAAGCAGTCGTGGTTGGCCTCCTGACGCCAGCGACCAATCAGCTCCTTGTTGCCAAACACCTTGTGGCGGACGAAATCGGGGGCCACCAGGCCGCTTATCTGGCACTCCAGTTGCGGGGTAATGGCGGCAAAGAAGGCGGCATCGGGCCGCTCGGCCAGCAGGTCGGTCTGCTGTTGAAGGGTATCGAGCAGGGCGGTGAGCCCGCTCTTTTCGCTGACGGTGAAGACAAAGGCAAGCCGCTCCAGATAGAGCAGGGCAAATTTGAGCCAGAGCTCGTCGCGTACCTCCATGCCGGGGTAGTAGATATAGGTCTTCATCGGATCAGTCTGTTGTCAAAAATCTGGCGAGGCGCAGGGTCGGGAATATACGCAAGATTCGCGCTGCACGGCAAACACTGTATGGGGTAATGTGAGCAAACGCTCATCCAGTAGGCGCTGGCCACAAAGTTCTGATATAATTCGCGCCCTTAAATCAAGGTCACCCGAGTCATTACCATGAAGTTCATTATCAAGCTGTTCCCGGAAATCACCATCAAGAGCAAGTCGGTTCGCCAGCGCTTTATCAAGATCCTGCAGGGCAATATCCGCAATGTCCTGCGCCGCTTCGACGACGATGCCCGCGTACGGATGGATTGGGACAAGCTGATCGTGAGCTCCCGCAATGACCAGTTCCGCGAGCAGGCAATCGAAGCCCTGGCCTGCATTCCCGGCATTCAGGCCTTCCTCGAGGTACAAGCCAGCAAGTTTACCGATCTGCACGACATCTTCGAGCAGGTGAAAGCCGTTTGGGGCGACCAGCTCAAGGGCAAAACCTTCTGCGTGCGCGCCAAGCGCCACGGCAAGCATGAGTTCTCCTCCCTCGAGGTTGAGCGCTATGTGGGCGGTGGACTGAACCAGCACTGCGAAAGCAATGGTGTGCGCCTCAAGAACCCGGATGTGAAGATCAACCTCGAGATCGACGGCGAGGAGCTCTTTATCGTCAGTGCTATTCATCAGGGCCTGAGCGGCATGCCCATCGCGACCCAGGAAGATGTGCTGAGTCTGCTCTCCGGCGGTTTTGACTCCGGTGTGGCTTCGTTCCAGTTCATCAAGCGCGGCTGCCGGGTGCACTACTGCTTCTTCAATCTGGGCGGTGCGGCCCACGAGATCGGCGTCAAGCAGGTGGCCTATCACCTGTGGAACCGCTTCGGTTCATCCCACCGGGTACGTTTCACTGCTGTGGACTTCGAGCCGGTGGTCGCCGAGATCCTCGAGAAGATCGACAACGGTCAGATGGGCGTGGTGCTCAAGCGGATGATGATGCGTGCTGCCGCCAAGGTGGCCGATGAATTCCAGATCCCGGCGCTGGTGACCGGTGAGTGTGTGGGTCAGGTATCCAGCCAGACTCTCACCAACCTGAACGTGATCGACCGGGTGACCGACAAGGTGATCCTGCGCCCGCTTATCACCTGGGACAAGCCGGATATCATCAGTGAAGCCCGCCGCATCGGCACCCTGGAGTTCGCCGAGACCATGCCGGAGTATTGTGGGGTCATCTCCAAAAAGCCGACTGTGAAGGCCGAGCTCTCCCGCATTGAAGAGGAAGAGGCCAATTTTGACTTCTCCATTCTGGACAAGGTGGTCTCCGAGGCCCGTTACCTTGACATTCGTCGCATTGGTGAAGAGACCGCCGCCGAGGTGCAGGAAGTGGAGACTACCGCCGAGAGCGGTGACAACGAGGTGATCCTCGATATCCGCTCCATGGACGAGCACGACGAGAAGCCATTGCTGGTGGAAGGGCGTGAGGTCATGCATATCCCCTTCTTCAAGCTGGCTACCGCCTTTGGCGATCTGCCCAAGGAGAAGACCTACCTGCTCTACTGCGATCGCGGCGTGATGAGCAAGCTGCAGGCGCTTTACCTGAAAGAGAAAGGCTTTGCCAACGTCAAAGTTTACCGTCCGTAATTTGACGCTCAATCTCCCATAAAAAATCCGGCCAATGTGCCGGATTTTTGTTTTATAGCTCGGAGCTTGGATTTATGGACAGGGAACGGGAGTGAAGGAGTGCTCCCCCAGGCAACGCCAACCCATTTCCGCTCCCCTCATTTGCCAAAGGTTATCGCTGCGATAGAGAGTCAGGATATAGAGCATGTCGTTCTTGCTGCCATCGAGGGCAACCGAGAGTACCAGATCATTATCCAGTTGCTGTGCATGGATGCGACTGGGGATGTCGCTATGACCGACAAAACGAAGTGCTACCTCACGGTAGTCATTGACCCATTTCTGATGTAGCTCGTTCGCCTGACGTATCTGCTGGTTGAACTGCTGCACTGGCGCCGATGCCAGTCGTCCAAAAACGGCTTGTGCTTCGGCATGTGCTGCTGTCACGTTCGCAAGGAGGAGAGTGGTAAGCATACCGATTTTGTGCATGAGAATATCCGGCTAACAACGACTGCTTCTATGACAACAGAAAAGCCCATTTGGTTCAACGCACAACCCACAGAGCCATATTCCACTGCGGGTGTGCTTTCAGTTGCGTTGCAGCGAGAAGGTTGGTAGCGACAGGTGCCAGTAGATAGCAGCTACCCGCAAACCGAACACGGCTGTCATACAGATGAGCATGGCGGTTACTCTGTCCATGTTCGCCTCCAGTGCCAGGGTGTAGAGGATTCCGCCCAAAATGCAGGCTGTTGCATAGATCTCTTTTTGCAACACCATAGGCACTTCCCTAGCCAGTACATCACGGATCATACCGCCTGCTACCCCGGTCATGGTCCCCATCAGCACGGCGATCAGTCCCGGGGTACCGAAGTTGAGGGCTTTTTGCGCCCCAATCACCGTAAAGAGGGCCAACCCGAAGGCATCCGCGACGGGCAGTACATACCAGGGCATTCTGCGGGGCAGTTTGACCATCCACATACCGATCAGCGCCGTTGCAATGACCACCCAGATATAGAGAGGATCGCGAACCCAGAACACCGGGGTTGCTCCTAGGATCATGTCGCGGATGGTACCACCGCCGATGGCGGTGACTGCCGCCAAAACCATGACGCCAAATCCGTCCATTCTGAGCCGGCCCGCCACCAGAACCCCTGAAAACGCGAATACCGCAGTACCAAACATATCGCTGATGTAAACAATCTGCTCAACCAGTGTCTGCATGGAAAACAACTCACGCCAAATTGTTGATGGGGCCGCGATTTTAGGGGCTGGAGAGCCCAATCGCCAACTGTGCTCGACAAAATTGAGAGTCGACACCGCTTTTTTCTCGCATCATGGACAAGGAGGGGCTCGAGTGTGCCTGTTTACCTCCTTGTTGGAGGAGGGGCGCGATGAGTTTCTGCCACGTTTTAGTGGGCGTTTTTTTCCTTAAGTTTATCCCCGACCTGTCGATATATAGGGTAAGCGGCGTTAACGTGATGAAGCGTTGAAAAAAATGCTAAAGACATCGAAAAACGGGCCGTTAAATAAGACGCATCGGGCACAGAAAATAATAAAGCCAGAGCAAATAGAAGAGTAAATTTAATAGCTTAGGAGAATAGTCATGGGCCTTTATATCAACACTAACGTTTCATCACTCAACGCTCAGCGTAACCTGATGAACACGACCAAATCACTGGATACATCCTACACTCGACTGGCATCCGGTCTGCGTATCAACAGCGCCAAAGACGATGCCGCCGGCCTGCAAATTGCCAACCGTTTGACCTCCCAGATCAACGGTCTGGATCAAGGTAATCGTAATGCCAATGACGGTATCTCTGTTGCCCAAACTGCCGAAGGGGCAATGGATGAAATTACTTCCATGCTGCAACGGATGCGTACGCTGGCTCAACAGTCAGCCAACGGCTCCAACAACACAGATGACCGTACCGCGCTGCAGCAAGAGTACACTCAGCTGATGACTGAGATCGACCGGGTAGCCAAAGATACCACCTTCGGTGGCCAGAACCTGCTCAATGGCGGCTATGTGGGCACCTTCCAGGTGGGGGCAGACGCAGGGCAGACCATCACCTTCCGGATGACGACCGCCTTTACTATCTCGGGCATGGCCTCTGCCACCAGTGGTAGTGCGACAGTGGCAACCACGACCTCGGGCGAGCCGTATAACATCACGAAGACAGCAGGAACGCCGGTCACATCTACCAGTATGTCGACCATTACAGCTGCAAGCTCGGCCCAGTCGGCTATGGCCAACCTGGATTACATGATAAAGGTGGTGGACAGCAAGCGTGCTGAATTGGGGGCGGTACAAAACCGGTTTGACTCGACCATTCGCAACCAGGCGAACGTCTCCGAAAACGTTAGTGCTGCACGCTCACGTATCCGTGATGCAGACTTCGCCACCGAGACTGCAAACTTGACCAAGCAGAATATCTTGCAACAGGCCGCATCAACCATACTGGCCCAGGCGAACCAGCGCCCCCAGTCAGCTCTTTCGCTGCTGCAAGGCTAACAAAAGAAAACAGGGCGGTTGTTCAGGCCGCCCTGGTCAAGAGATGGAACAAAGGGGTGTTCGGTTCGCACTCTGTTCTATCGGGAGAGATATAATTCTCTACTAGTAATGCCAAGTGTTGTCCAGCTGTTCAGTTCTGTCACGCTTGGTCATATTCTCCTGAGCATATGCTCATCTTTAGGCCGGTTTACCGGCCTCTTTTTATTGTGTCGTCAAATCGACGTCACTCTACCCAACCTAAGCACAAATCGTGCCACAAAAATAATCCTGTCACACCATCCTGCAACCCCTCTATTACGTCTTGCACTATGTTTGCCATCTCGCTTTCCTTGCCATGTACCGGAGAAAAATTGCCGCGTTAGGCAACAATTTTCCTAAAGCTTGCCTCTGCACTGCCGTTAAACAAAGTGAAGCAATCGAGGGGTGTTCGGAATCCAACGTTTGCACTACTGCGGGTGACCTGTCCGTTCAAACAGACACCCGCCAGAAGACTCAGGCTCGTTCAACCTGTTCTTCTAACGGTGGGACGCCGCTTTGACGGCGCAACCCGCAGTCGCATGTTCTTCGGGAGAATATTTTATGGCCATGTATATCAACACGAATACTTCATCACTGAACGCCCAGCGTAACCTGATGAATACCAACAAGTCTCTGGATACCTCTTACACCAGACTGGCATCGGGACTTCGTATCAACACTGCCAAAGATGATGCTGCCGGTTTGCAGATCTCCAACCGTTTGACTTCCCAGATCAACGGTTTGGATCAAGGTAACCGCAACGCCAACGATGGTATCTCGGTTGCTCAAACGGCTGAAGGGGCCATGGATGAAGTGACCAGTATGCTGCAGCGTATGCGCACGCTGGCACAGCAATCTGCTAACGGTTCCAACAACACCGATGACCGTACTGCATTGCAGCAAGAGTTTGACCAACTGACTACAGAGATCAACCGTATCTCCAACGACACCACTTTCGGTGGCCAGAAGCTGCTGGATGGCAACTACAAGGGGTCGTTCCAGGTGGGGGCGGATGCTGGTCAGACTATCACCTTCAAGATGACTTCCGCCTTTACCATCAGTGGGATTGCGGCATCAACCAAGGGAAGCGCGACCGTTGCTACCAGTGCCTCTGGCGAGCCCTATACCGTGACCAAGGGAACATCTGCAGTAACCTCTACCAGCGTCAGCAGCATCAGCTCTGCCAGCGCCGCCCAGCTGGCCATGGCCAACCTTGATTTCATGATCAAGGCGGTAGACAGCAAGCGGGCAGAGCTGGGTGCGGTGCAGAACCGGTTTGACTCCACCATTCGCAACCAGTCCAACGTCTCTGAAAACCTGAGTGCAGCACGTTCTCGTATTCGTGACGCAGACTTTGCAACCGAGACCGCTAATCTGACCAAGCAGAACATTCTGCAACAGGCTGCTTCCAGCATCCTGGCTCAAGCCAACCAAAGACCGCAATCAGCCCTGTCCCTGCTGGGTTAACAGGCTGTGATGAGATAAAAAAGGAGCGACGATATGGCCAATGAAATTGGAATTCCGTCATCGGTCACTCCTTCTTCTCTTCAGTCAAGTAGCAAGAGCGGCCAGTCGGCCGCTCAAGTGCTATCTGGCACAGCAGAAGAGCAGCGGGGGACGGCAAAGGACATGGAAAAGCAACAGGGGCTGCCTGAGCAGGAGAGGGCTGGCAAGCCGAAGATTTCAGACAAGGAAATTGAGAAAGGGGTACAAAACTTGCAAGAGTTCAGTCAGTTGCAAGGATGGACCGTCAATTTCAGTGTTGAAAAGGAACTGGAGCAGGTTGTTATCAAGGTTATGGATGCCGATACCAAATCAATGATCCGTCAGATACCAAGCGAAGAGTTGCTGGCTATCAGCAAACGAATCCAGGCTCTGCGCGAAGGTGATGTGATTGGCGGTGGCTCTCGAGTCGGGTTATTGCTTGATAAAGAGATTTAATAGTTACGTTTGCGAGGAGAGTGAGTATGGCTACTATTACGTCTGCTGGTGCGGGCTCTGGACTGGACTTGGAGTCTGTCATCGCTGCAAGCGTTGATGCCAAAAAGGCGCAGCTGTTGCAGCCAATTACCACCAAAAAGACCAACGCCCAGATCACTCTCTCAGGGGTAGGCCAGCTGAAGTCAGCGATCGCGACTTTTGTCACCACTCTGCAGGCTATGTCAAAGGATGACGCGTTTAACAAACGTGCGATAAACATCACCCAGGATAAAGATAATCCGGTTCTCAAGGTGGAGAGCAAGAGTGGCGCTTCCAACGGGCAATATGACATCAGTGTCGAAAAATTGGCGAAGACCAGCAAATTTGAAGGTAGTTTCGCCTCTTCGACCACGCCCATGATCACTCAAGATGGCACCCTGACATTCAAGGCAGGTGACAAGACCTTTGATGTGGATGTTAAAGCAGGGGATTCACTCCAGTCCATTCGCAAGCGGATCAACAATGATAGTGACAACTTTGGTCTTAGCGTCAATATCATGAATACCTCCGATGGCAAGGCGGCCCTTGTGATTGACTCCGGTGTCAGTGGAACAGGTAAAGATCTGCAGATAACCGGCAGTACACCTGAACTGACTGACAATTTCATCTCCAAGCTGACCCAGAAGCAACAAGCCCGTGATGCCGAGATAAGCGTGGATGGCAATAAATTGACCAGTGCGACCAACACCTTTGATGGCACCATTGTGGGTCTCAAGATTACGGTGTTGAAAGAGTCGGAGAGCACCACTACCACGAACCCGAGTGATGGTACCGTGACGACCACTTACAAGCCAAACAGAGTGGATGTGACGACAGACAAGGCTGGCATCAAGACCATGGTGCAGAGCTTCATCGATGGCTATAACGCTCTGGTGAAGAAGAGCACCGATCTGGGCAAACGCAGCTCTATCGTGGCCGGTGTCAGCCAGAATGATGGTGGAGCCCTGGCGGGGGATGCGACGACCAAGGCTGTGACCAACCTGATGAGTGGCACCGTCACCGAGCCTTCTAACAACTCTTCGACCTTCTCTACCATCTTTCAGTTGGGGGTCAAGATGGACAACAAGGGAGTGCTCTCACTTGATTCGACGAAATTCGATGAAGCGGTCGAGAAGAACTTCGACCAGGTAGTGGCTGTATTTGGTGGCAAGGACGGTGTTGCTGGCAAGTTGGCCAGCCAGCTTGAGACCTACTCCAAGACAGGGGGACTGCTTGCCAAGCGGGAAGAGACACTCAATTCTGATCTGCGTGATGTCAACCGCAAACAAGCAGATGTCGCGGCGCAGCTCACCAAGTATGAAGAGACGTTGAGGGCACGCTACGGCAGTCTGGATACCTTGCTGGCCAAGATGAACAAATCTGCCTCCTATCTCAACCTGCTCAATACCAACAACAAAACCAGTTAATTTGTAGTCAGGAGCTGAGTCTCGTATGTATCGAAAAACGATCAAGGCCTATACAACCCAGAGTTTGCAGTCTGAGCTGGCAGTGGCGGATCCCTATCGCGTGATCCAGTTATTGATGCAAGGGTGTCTCGAACGTCTCGCTCAGGCTCGCGGTGCAGTCGAGCGTCGCGATTTCGAGGGTAAGTCCCAATCTATCTCCAAGACGCTGGCCATTATCAATGGTCTGCAAGATTCACTTGATCTCTCTTATGGCAAGGTCCCCGAAGACCTGTTCGCACTTTATGACTATATGAAAGTGCGCATGATGGATGCCAGCCGTGACATGGATGTAGGCGCCATTGATGAAGTGATGAACCTGATGCTGACGGTCAAGAGCGGTTGGGATGCCATCCCTGTCGATGAGCGAGACAAGGCGCTGGCACAGCAAAAGGTAGGCAGACCGGCATGAATGAGGTCAATAGTACTTCTGTGTCTGCCTTGATGAGACAGGGCGAGCAGTTGCAGTCTCTACTGGTGCAAGGTGAGCTGGTTGCAGCAGAACAGCTGGCTGAACTTTATCTGCATGCTCTGGAAGAGGTATTCGGGTCACTGCCTTGGGGAGAGACTCTCAATGTGGAACAGCGGCAGGCACTGATGCAGTTCCAGCTTATTTATGATTGGGTGGGTCAGGAAAAGCAGCAGGCTGAAGCACAATTACGACAATTCTCCCAGGCCGGACGTGCATCCGGTCTTTACAAGCTGAATGCAGGTTAGTCTGACATGGATATCCATCACAAGATTCATGATGTAGAAAGTGAACTGGCACGCCTGGCTCTGCAAAAGCAGCAGGAGGCCGCCATGCTGGAAGTACTCCCCGTTCGTTATGAACTCAATATGGCTGCGTTTGCCAAATACATGCCCGCCATTCATGACTTTTTCAAGGAGTACCAGCCTGCCAGGCCTTTTCGTTTCTTCTGTAATGAAAACGGCGTTCCCAATATTCTGTGGCTCGACGAGGGTATCTCGCTTTATGGGGATGATCCATTTAGCGAGGTTCAGTCGCAGATTGCCGAGGTCATTGAACACAGTGTCTTGCAGTGCATCGATTTTGTGCCCCAGTGGTATATCGATGGCCAAATCCATATCAAATACAACAATGAAATCTCCAAATTAAAAGAGAAGTCAGCTCTGGAAGGGTTGCGTCTAAAGGCAGCATTACATACCGATATTCCTCTGGCACTGATGTATGGCATTGGTTTGGGCTACCAGCTCGGTTGCTTGTATGAACAGTGCAAGATCAAGAATCTGTTTGCTTTCGAGCCTGATCTTGACATGTTTTACGCCTCGCTCTTCTGTTTTGATTGGCATCAGCTGCTCGCCTACATGGAGGAGGAGTCGATCAGTCTGCACCTCTTTATCGGTGTTGACGAGCGATTGCTGGTCGCTGACATGATGGAGGCGCTGCATCGCAAGGGGGCATTCTGGTCGGCAAGCTATTTCTCGTTCTGTCATTACCATTCCCCCAAGCTGCACGCCTTGATAACACAGGTGGAAAGGGAGTTCTATCTGCTCAAAACGGGGTGGGGGTTCTTTGATGACAACATCTATGCACTTGCCCATAGCCACACCCATCTGCAAGACGGCACCCCCTTTCTGAAACGGTGGCGCGATAGCCGTGCCTTCGAGCAGATCCCTGTCTTTGTGGTTGGCAATGGCCCCTCGCTGGATCAGAGCATCGAGTTCATCCGGCAGCATCAGCAGCAGGCAATCATTATCGCCTGCGGTACTGCGGTCAGTGCACTCTACAAAGCTGGCGTAAAACCGGATATCTACGTTGCAGTGGAGCGCACCAAGAGCTCAGCCGATTTTCTGAGCATTCTCAATGCCGATGACTTTATCAAGGACACCGTGTTTCTGAGCGTTGATGTCATTCACCCTGAATGCAAGCGCTTCTTTCGTAAAACAGGGTTGGCGTTCAAGCCCAACGAGCCGATGTTCTCCATGCTGATTAGCGCGTTTGGTCAGGCATTTGAGTACGATACCATTGAATTTTCCAACCCGTTCGTCGGCAATACCGGCCTCAATTATGCGGCCTTGCTTGGTTTCAAGCAGGTGTATTTGTTTGGTATCGACAATGGCTATAAAACAGCCGGACAGCATCACTCCAGCCTGAGTCTCTATTACAACGACAAGCAAGAGGCGAAATACGAGGAAAATTTAAAGGATACTTTCCCGGCACCGGGTAACTTTGGTGACGAAGTGCGTATCAATCATCTGTTTGGGCTAGCCATTCACAATATGGCCAGTGTATTGCGTGATTATCCCGAGATGCAGTGCGTCAACAGTAGTGACGGCGCTTATATAGAAGGGGCAATCCCTCGTCGTGTTGAATCGTTGCAACCTGAATGGCCGGTACTCGACAAAATCCCGCTCATGGATGAAGTGATGGCCACTTGTTTCCAGTCCTTTGACATGAGCAGCGTTGATTTCGCTGCTGCATTGCAGGTGCCGCTGTTCGTTGAGCTGGTAGACAAGTTGCGCGATGACTGGCGCCAGGTAGCCTGTGAACACAATGCGGTATTGGCCATGATGCAACGCCATCACGACTATCTGCTCTATCTGCTGATGAGCCGCGAATCACATCTCTATCGTGTGTTGATTGGTTCAATTAACTATTTCTACGCCAATATCATCAGCCTAATGATGGCGCAGGTGACAGCAGAACCCGAGGTGCTGGCGGGCAAGATAAAAGAGGCGCAGGCAATTCTGGAGTTATTCTTCGAGGATAGCAAAGTGATGTATGCCGATGCGTTCGATGGCCATGATACCACCTATTTTACCGGCCTGGATGTGTTCAAGCGCTAGTCCTTGAATCGGATGGGGATGACTCTGTTCATCTCCATTCCCTAACAGTATGATATAGAAGTATTTAATCCTTTCAGGTGCATATATGGCCACCCTTTCCCTGGCATCCACCGCATTTCTCATGCCCGGTAATGTGGCATGGGCTCCTTTGGCCCGACATGCACAGTTGCAATTTTGCCCTCAAGGTCAATGGCAGCCGATGGCCGCTTGTGACGGACATCTGGTGCTCTGGTTTTGGGAGCAACTGCTGACCGACAGCGAATGCCAGCATTGGTACACCTTGGCTGAACCCGCATTGTCCGAGACCATCGACACCTGGTTGGAAGCATTGCTCTCGCCACTGCGGGGGCTCCCTCATCTTTATCTTGGTGCCTGTTCACTGCAAGGCGGTGGTGTGAGTAGCGCTCTTCATCCCTGGATGATGCAGCTGGATGTCTGCTTTACCCGAGCGCTTGCACGTCACCACATTAGGGATTTGGGGCTGGGTCGCTGGCTCTCTGAGCAGGGGCGAGCCCATTGTGTGGACGAGCGTAATCGTTACCTTCTTTCTTGTCCTCTCTCGATGCACGGCTTGACCAGCCTTGCCGACTGGATTGCCGCGCGTTGGATGCTTGATCAGGCGCCAATACGCAAGGTGCTGGTGCTCGATTGTGACAATACCCTGTGGGGGGGGGTAGTGGGTGAAGAGGGGTTGACTGGCCTTTACCTTGGTCAGGACGGTCTCGGCAAACTCTATCAGTCGTTTCAGGATGCGGCGCTCTACTGGTATCAGCGCGGCGTGTTGTTGGCATTGTGCTCTAAAAACGAGCCTGCAGATGTTTGGCTGGTGTTTGAGCAGCATGGCGCCATGAGACTCAAAAGGCGAAATATTGCAGCATCTGCCATTGGTTGGGGCTCTAAATCTCAAGGTTTGCGACATATTGCTGCCAGCCTCAATCTGGGGCTTGAGGCCTTGGTCTTCTGGGATGATTCCCCCCTGGAAAGGGCTGAAGTTCGCCATGCCCTGCCACAAGTCGATGTCATTGAACCACCAGTAGATATTTGGGCATGGCCTACAACCTTGCTCACTTATGGGGGGTTCTCGCGCATATTCAGTGGTGATGATGCTCTTCGTCAAGCCTCCTATCTGGCATTGGCAGACGCCGCCCGGTTACGTAGCGAGGTTGGCAGTGAACAACATTTTCTCGCCTCCTTGTCGTTGCGTGCGGCGATACAGCCGTTGGCGGTGGATAACCTTGCTCGTGCCGAGCAGATCATCCATAAAACCAACCAGTTTAATCTCTCCTGTCTGCGATATGAGGCGAGCGAGCTCAAACGGCTGGCGCAGTCTGGCTGGTGCTGGCTAGTGTCGTTGCAGGATCGCTTTGCCGATCATGGCTTGGTTGGCTTGGTGCTGATCATAAACATCACGCCCAAACTGGCATTGCTCGATACGCTGGCTCTGAGTTGCAGAGTGTTGTCCAGAGGACTCGAATATTGGTTACTGGATAGCGTCTCGGCTGCATTGCGCGAGGCGGGGATCGAGCGTCTGGTTATTGGCTCGAATCGTTGTGCACGTAATGAACCTGCGCTGACATGGTTGGCATCCCTGCCGTTGACCCCCTGTGATAATCCGGATCCCGCCCGTTTTTCCCATGAGCATTACCATAGTCTGGCGCTCGAACAGCTGAATTTGCCTTTTTTGGAGTTTTATCACCATGACTGATCTCTTCACTTTGTTGGAACAGCAGTTTCCTTCTGCAACCGTCACGCGAGGCGACTATCAGTTGGGACTTGGGGCCTTTCCGGAATGGGATTCGCTTGGTCATTTCAATTTTCTGCTGCTGGTTGAGCAGACGTTCTCGGTACGCTTCGAGCCTGAAGAGCTGGCGAAGATGAAGCAACTTCAGGACATTCGTGATGCGCTGTTGCGGCGTGGTCTTGTGCTGTGATTGAAGCTCTCTCTCATGTTCTTGGCTCCCTTGGGATCGCACGAGGGAGCGCTATCATGGTTCACACTGACGCCATGGCTGTGGCCCAGTTTCCTGGACGGGGCAATGAAGCCGGCATGCATGCTTTTTGGTTGGGGATGCAGGAGTGGCTTGGAAACGAGGGCACTCTGCTGGTGCCAACATTCACGTATAGCCTGACTCGCCAGAGCTGTTTCGACAGGGCGACATCCCCCAGTGAAGTCGGGTTGATGACGGAGCAGTTTCGCACTCTGCCAGGGGTTGCGCGGACCCGCGATCCCATCTTCAGCGTTGCGGTATGGGGCGCGGGGCGTGACCAGGTGGTTGCAGCAGGGGGTCATGACTGCTTTGGTGAAGAGAGCCCCTTCGCCTGGTTGGCGGCTCACGATGGCTGGATTGCCGGTTTTGCCTGTCATCCCGATCGCATTACCTTCACCCACTATGTCGAGCAGCAACTAGGTGTCGATTATCGCTTTATGAAACGCTTTGAGGGTGATGTCCGCGAGCAGGGAATGGTGCGCCCCTGGCATTGTGACTACTTTGTGCGAAGACTCGATCTGGCCAGCGAGATAGATCTTTCCCGTCTGGTTGAAGCCCTTAAAAATCAGGACAAATGGCACCAGGGGTTATTTGGCCGTTTACCAGTCTGGGCCGTTCGCTGCGCCGACTTTGCCGCGGTGGCAAAAGAGCTGATCGCTGTCCATCCCCATGCGCTCATCAGGGAGGGGAGATGAAACTGCACCATATTGGACTGGTGGTGGCCGAACTGGATCTTGGCGTACGTTATTGTTGCGAGACCCTCGGGCTTTCCCGCTTTAGCGAGCCGGTGCTCGATCCGTTGCAGCGGGTGCATATCTGTTTTGCCTATGATGATGCGGGGATTTGCTATGAACTGATTGCACCTGCCAGTGATGATAGCCCCGTCAGTCAGGCGCTACGAACCCGTCATAACCTGCTCAATCATCTGGCCTATGAGGTGGCAGACCTGGCAATGGCTGCCGAAAAACTGCGGGCCCAGCGTCATCTTCCCCTCGGGCCCAGCCAGCCAGCCATCGCGTTTGGCGGCGCCCACGTCCAGTTTTTCCTGAGCCCCCTTGGCCACATTGTCGAATTGATCGAGGCACCCACCCCATGAGTTTTTCACCCAAGAGCGGCTATCTGCCCACCGACTGGGACGACCAGGCACAAGTCGGTGAACAGCTGCATCGGCTGCTCACCCTGCTGTTTCCGCTCAATCGCAGCCTGACCGGGGACGGGGTTCGGCAGTCGCTGGCCCTGTGGCGCGAGCACTGCCTGCCCGAGCTGCGGATCCATGAAGTGGCCAGCGGCACCGAGTGCTTCGACTGGACAGTGCCTGACGAGTGGAACGTGCGGGAAGCCTACATAGTGGGGCCGGATGGACGCAGAGTGGTGGACTTCCAGGATCACAACCTGCATCTGGTCGGTTACTCGGAGCCGGTGCGCTGCACCCTCTCGCTTGCCGAGCTGCAGCCCCATCTCCACTCTCTGCCCGAGCAGCCGGATGCCATTCCCTATGTGACCTCCTACTACAAGCGCCGCTGGGGCTTCTGTCTGCCCCATCGGCTGCGTGAAGCGCTGCCGGAGGGAGAATATCAGGTGGTGATCGATGCCACCCTGGCCCCGGGCTCGCTCACCTATGGTGACTGGGTGCTGCCGGGGGAGAGCGAGCAGGAGATCCTGCTGTCGAGCTACACCTGCCACCCCTCCATGGCCAACAACGAGCTCTCCGGCCCCTGTGTCGGTGTATTCCTGATGGCCTGGCTTGCGTCACTGCCCACACGTCGCTACAGCTACCGGCTGATGCTGGTGCCTGAAACCCTGGGGGCCATCGTCTATCTCTCCCGTCATCTGGACCAGCTCAAGCAGCGCACCTTGGCCGGCTTCAACCTGACCTGTCTTGGCGATGACCGCAGCTACTCCTTCCTGCCCTCACGCCAGGGCAACACGTTGGCGGATCGCATCGGTCGCCATGTGCTGGGTCATCTGGCGCCGGGCTACAAGGCTTACAGCTTCCTGGAGCGGGGATCCAACGAGCGGCAGCTGTGCGCGCCCGGCATCGATCTGCCGGTCACTTCTGTGATGCGCAGTCGATACGGCTGTTATGCCGAGTACCACACCTCGCTCGATGACCTCTCGCTGGTGACGTCGGCCGGTCTGGCCGGCGGCTTCATGGCGCTGCGCCGTGCCATCGAGTGTCTGGAGCTGGACGAGCGCTGCGAGGTCACTGTGCTGGGCGAACCCCAGCTCGGCAAGCGGGGGCTCTACCCGGATTTGTCGACCCGCTATTCGGGCTGGCAGGTACGGGAGATGATGAATCTGCTGGCCTACAGCGACGGCAAGCTGACCCTGTTCGAGATTGCCGAGACCATAGGGGCGCCGTTCTGGCGGGTGGAGCCGCTGGCGCGGATGCTGCTGGATGCCGGGCTGCTGCGTCGCCTCAGCCCGCAACCGGACTACTCGATCACCAGATAGGCTGGTCCCGGGTTGTGCGGGGTGCGACGGATGGCGTAGCGATCCAGCCCCAGCATCTCCTTGAGGGCCAGGGTCTCCCCCGGAAAGGCGGGCCAGTTGAGCTCATCGAATGCCAGCACCGATCCCTTGGTCAGGTGCGGCTTGATGAGCTCGAGACAGCGGCGGGTCGGCTCGTAGAGATCAAAGTCAAAATAGGCCAGCGCTATCATTGTTTCCGGCTGACGAGCCAGATAGGCCGGCAGCGTCTCGGTCACATCCCCCTTCACCAGCTCATGCTTGACGATATGGTCCAGCGGGCTTTCCGCCTCATGGGCGGCGAGCAGTTGGGCCAGATGCTGCTCATAGCCCGGCGTCACCCCGTAGGCACCGGGCTGGATTGCGGCATCACTGCCATCTTGCGGAGCGTGGGAAGGGAAGCCGCTGAAGGTATCGAATCCCACCAACTTGCGGTTGTAGTTGTAGGGCTCATACATGCCGCGAAACGAGGAGAAAAGCGCCAGGTTCTGACCCCAGCGGGTACCGAAATCCATGATGACGCCGTGGACCGGCACGATCTTCTGATACAGCTCGTGCATGAACAGGATGCGGGAGAGCGACTGGCGCTTGAGGTAGAGGCCCAGGTTGTTCTGCAGCTCGGCCGCGGGCAGCGGGCTGGCGTGCAGCAACTCGCTGAAGGTCTGGCGGCGTGACAGCTCCTGCTCGGAGGCGTTGGAAATGGCCTTGATCATCAGTGGTCTCCTGTGGTGGTGTCGCCGGCCGGGGTCGACAGGCAGTGCACCACTTCATATTCGAGGTAGTCGGCCAGCCCCAGCCAGTCCTGGCGCTCCTGGCACTGCAGCAGTGCGGCTACCAGTCCGGGTGGCAGGTTGCCCTGCTCGGTGAGCACCTCTTGCAGCAGTTCCGGCAATGCCTGACTCGCTGCAACCGACTGCCCCAGCCGAAACTGGTGCGCCAGGGCGGTGAGGCGGGTGATCTGGCCGTTTTTCATTGCACGTACTCCGGGTGATAGCGGCAGCCGGCGATTTCCGCCCCTTCCCGGCTGCAGTTCCAGAACTGCACATCGGTGTGGAGCGCTATGTAGCGCTCGAGCTCGGTGCGGTAGGCGGAAAAGTTTGGATTGGTCTTGACCCGCCGGCCATGGCCGTCGAGGGCCCAGCTGAGGGCCAGCGCGGCGCTGGGGCCGAGCGCACCGTCGGCCCAGCCCGAGTGGGTGAGCTCGCCGGGAAAGGCGAAGTCAGTGCCCAGCAGGATGACCTGGCGGCAACCCATCTGCACGGCGAGATCCACGGCGGGATGAATGACGCTGCCGCCCGAGTGCAGCACGCCCTTGGGGAGCGTCTGTCGCAGCTGCTGATACATGGGGCTGCGGGAGTAGGCGGTCATGCGTGGCCCCTGCCAGGCCAGCAGGGCTGCCGTGGGAACCGTGGGGTAATAGACCAGGGTGGTCTGGGCCGACTGGGCGGCGGGCAGCCGGTTGCCGTGGATGGCGTCATCGATGGTGACGACGATGTCGGGCCGGATACCGTGGCTGAGCAAAAACGCCAGCGCGGTATCGACGCTAATCAGAAGATAGTCCTGCCGACGGCGCTGCAACTGGGCCTGCAGGGTGGCCAGGTTGTGCTGCAGGGTTGGGCCACTCGCCACGATCAGCGCCTGCTTGCCCTGAGCCAGACCGAACAGGGAGGCCACATCGCCGTCGCCGGCCAGCAGATCGCGGTTTTCCGCCAGCCGCCGGGTGATGTCGGGGTGCTCGGCGTCGAACCTGGCCCGGGCGAACGGCAAATCGATTTCACTCACCAGCCGGTCGCGGATGCGGGCGGCAGCATCTTCCACCAGCAGCAGCTCGGGCGGCAGGGCGAAGAAGGGCAGCCGCACCTCCCCTTCGTCGCCGGCCATCATCAGCTCGACCCTGGGGTCCGTCAGCCAGTCCTGCTGGTCTAGCAGCCGCAGTACAAGGGCAAACAGGGCGCCATTCATGATCTTCACTTCCAGCCGCTTGAGGCTACTGCGCCCCAGCAGGGTGCGCGGCAGATCGCCGAGCCCGGTGCCGTAGAGGTGCAGCACCGGCTGCTCGGGCAGGCTGGCGGCCTGCAGCTCGGCTTCCTTCACCCGGTCGTGCCGGCTGGTGAGCTGTATGCCGTGGAGGCTTAGGGTGGAGCCGAGACCTTCGGTCAGCTCGGCCGGCAGGCTTTCAACGTCCTGTGCCAGCAAGCGGGGCCAGAGGGCGGGCCAGCGCTGGCTGATGAGCCTACCGTGCTGGTTGAAGAGATCATCACTCATCGTTGTCTATCCACTCCCAGCTCAGCGGTTGATTGGCACTCAGGCTGCGGTTGACCCGCTTGCCGATGAGCCGATCGTAATCGGCCGGGGGCAGGCCGAGGGCGGGGCGCACCGACTTGATATGCTCTGCGGTGAGCTGCTCGCCGGCGGCCATCTCCTTGACCAGATAGAGGGAGCGGCGAAATGCACGGTTACCCTGTTCACTGGCGGTGAGCTGGTAGTCAGCCACCCCAAGGGCGGCATGGGCGGTATTGACCGAGGCCACCAGCTCGGTGAGCTCGGCCGGTTCCATGGAGAAGGCGCAATCCGGTCCGCCGTCGGCGCGGGCCAGGGTGAAGTGTTTCTCGATCAGGGTGGCCCCGAGCGCGGTAGCGGCGATGGCTGTGGCCGACCCCAGGGTGTGATCGGAGAGCCCCACCTCGACCCCGAAGCGCTGGCGCAACATGGGGATAGTACGCAGGTTGTACTCGGCTGCCGGCGCCGGATAGCCGCTGACACAGTGCAGCAGGGCCAGCTGGCCGTTGCCATGCTTGAGCGCAATATCGACCGCGGCGGAGATCTCGGCCTCGTTCGCCATGCCGGTGGACATGATAAGCGGCTTGCCGGTCTGGGCGGCGTAGCGAATGAGGGGCAGATCCACCAGCTCGAAGGAGGCGATCTTGTAGGCCGGGCAGTCCAGTGATTCAAGCAAGTCCACCGCACTGAAATCGAACGGGCTGCTAAAGACAGTCAGCCCCAGCTCGCGCCCTTTGGCAAACAGCGCTTGGTGCCATTCCCAGGGGGTGTGCGCCCACTCATAAAGATCGTAGAGGCTGTGGCCATCCCACAAACCGCCGTGGATCTGAAATTCCGGTCGATCACTTTTGAGGGTGATGGTATCCGGGCGGTAGGTTTGCAGTTTGACGGCGCTGGCACCCGCTGCTTTGGCGGCGGTCATAATGGCCAGGGCGCGGTCCAGATTGCCATTGTGGTTGGCCGACAGTTCGGCAATCACATAGGGGGCCTGTTCCTGGTTGATGGGGCGATGATCGATCTGCATCTGTGTTCAGATTCCTGTGCCAAGTTGCCAGCCTTGCGGCGCCGGCTGCCAGGGGGCAGGGGGCGCTATCTGCGGTGGCTCGGCAAGATAGAGGGGAAATTGGGAGAAAATTGTTTGCAAGCGATGTGCCAGCTCTTGCCACTCCGATAGTTGAAGTGGCCGGGTGGCCTGCCATGTCAGCCGCTGGCCGTTCAGCGTCAGGGTGAGCAGCAGTTTGCCATCATGGCGTAGTTGCCACTGTTGGCCATCTGGCAACAGTTGATAATCGGATTGTGGTAGCAGCCAGGCGGTGAGCCGATCCAGCCCCAGCCCATCCACCTGTTGCTGGCCGTGGCAGCGATAGTCATCTGCTTGCAATTCAAGTCGTTGCAGGGCCTGCATCAGCCGCTCAGGTTCATCCAGTTCGCTCAGGGTCAGCCGCTCTGCCAACTGGAAGCGGGCGATCACCTCATCGTTAAACTGTTGGTTGTCGACGATGGGCACCGCCAGGGTCGGCAGGCCGAGACAGGCCCGCTCCCAGGTCATGCCGCCCGCAGCGCCAATGGCGAAGTCGTGTCGGCTCATCAGGTCGGCCATCTGGTCGCTCTGACGCAGCAAGGTGAGCGGCAGATCGGGCAGTTCGGCAACCCTTTGTTGCAACTCGGGCCAGAAAGGATTGGCCCCACCGGCTACCAGAGTCCAGCTGACGGTTTTAGCCCATGGCAGTCGAGCCAGCGTATTGAGGGTGATGAGGCAGGCTCCGGCCGGATCGGCACCACCAAAGCAGATGAGGCCATGTCGCCACCGGCTGGCCTTTTGGCGTGCTAGCTGGCGATAGGCAGGGCGCAGCAGGGCATAGTCGGTGCCCAGCAGCAGCCGACAGTCGGCAGGGACGAGTGACTGGTAATCGGCTGTGCTGCGCTGTGGCCCCTGATCCAGCAGCAACTGACCATGATGAGGGCGATCGGCCAGATCGTCGATCACCAGCAACTGACCACAGTGACTTGCCAGTGTCTGCTCGATTTGCCGATCAATCTGGTAGTGATCACACACCAGCCACTCCGGGCGCAAGGTGGGCAAGGGGCCTGCATCGTCCAGATCACAGAGAGCGTGATGCTGGTGGGAGTGCAACAGTGGCAACAGGTGCATAGGTAGCTGATGGCAGAGGAAGTGGCACTCGGCGCCAGCCGTTTTCAGCCGATCGGCGATGGCCAGACAGCGCATCAGATGACCCAGCCCAATCTCGGTGCCGGCGTCGAGCCGGAAGGCAACCTTAAACGTCATCTTGGGCCAGCACTTGATAGAGCAGTTCGGCCAGGTGCCAATCTTCCGGCGTGTCGATGTCGACCACCCTGTGTCTTGGCAGAATATGGCCAATCCCTTCTCCCCCTACCGGGCTGATCCCTCCCAGCCAGGCCGCACGGCTGCCCCAGTAGAACTGGCCGGCATCCTGATAGGCAGGCTCCAGATCCTGAGAGCGTTTCGCCATCTGCTCCGGCCAGAAGGGGGTGACCCGGCCCTGCTCGTCCATGCGCACGGCGCGCTGAATAGGGAAGCCAAACTCGGCCACGGTATAGACAAAGGGAGCATTACTTGCGCTCAGTCGCTGATGGGCGGCCTTCAAGTCATCGGCTTGAATAAGCGGGACCGTGGCATAGATGCAGCAGTAGTGCTTTGCCTGGATGCCGAGCTGGTCGAGCCGCTGGATGGTGTCGATCACCACAGGGGTGGTACCTGTGTGATCATCGGCGAGGTTGGCTGGCCGCAGAAATGGTACTTCCGCGCCCAGTTGACGAGCGACCTTGGCAATCTCCTCATCATCGGTGGAGACCACCACCTTGCTGAAACAGCTCGATTGTTGCGCCGCCTGGATGGCATAGGCGAGCATGGGCTGGCCACAAAAGGGGCGGATATTCTTGCGGGGAATGCGTTTGCTGCCACCCCGGGCCGGGATAATGGCGATGGCCATGATGGGTTCTCTCTGCTGGATTAATGACTGGCCAAAGCCAGGATAATCGATGACAACTCTTTGATTATTTTTGATATTATACTGGTTTTTCTGCTTGTATTATCGATTTTTGCTACGGAATGGCGGCCGTGTGGTCGATAAGAGAGACAGGTCATGGAAGTCATGGAAACTGTATGGCGTTGAAGATGAGTTATGGCGTTGAGCTACGCCCGATAGCGCCGTGGGATCTTCCCGCTTTGCGGCGTTGGCGCAATCAGGATGAGGTGCGAATGCAGATGGTATCCCAGACGCGTATTTCGCCACGGCAACAGCGCCAATGGTTCACCGCCACCAGTGAGCGGCGGGATCAGCAGCACTGGGTGCTCTGGTGCAAAGACGTGCGAGTGGGCTACGTCAATCTTAAAGGTGAGTCTCAGGGCGAGTTGCTGGGTCAGGCGATCGCCGATGCGGGACTCTATCTGGGCAACTCAACCGTGCGGCATCCCATGCTGGCTGTCGCTGCTGCCTTATCTCAGCTTGATCAGGGTTTTGATGAGTTGCACATCGGTTGTATCCGCACCCTGGTTCGGGAGAACAATCGCTCTGCCCTGCGCTTGAATGAACAACTGGGTTATAGCCAGATAGGACAAGAGAACGGATTTTTTGCATTGGAACTGCTGCCGGCGAATTACTATGCCGCCCGTGAGCGGCTACGGAGATTTTTCAGATGACAATCGCATTGGAACAGGTTTTTGCCGAGGCGCTGGGTCTCGATATCGGCAGCGTCAGCGATGAGCTGGCCTACAACAGTATCCCGCAGTGGGATTCTGTCGCCCACATGGGGCTGATTGCCCAGTTGGAGGATAACTACGGCGTGCTGCTCGACACCGATGACATTATCGACATGAGTTCGGTCGGCAAGGCGCGCGAGCTCCTGGCCAAGTACGGGGTCGCTTTCTGATGCTGGGGCTGTTGCAGGGCAAGCGGGTGTTGATCACCGGTGCCGGGCGTGGCATCGGTCTTGCCATCGCCCGCCAGTTTGCCTCTCAGGGGGCTGAACTGTGGCTGGGAGGCCGTGATGAGGTGACCATGAGCCAGCTGGTGACCGCGATTGGTACCGAGTTTGGGGTGCCTTGCCAGCCTCTCTGTTTTGATGTGGCTGATCCGTCGGCGGTCAAGCAGGCTTTTCAGCAGCTGTTTGCTCAGACTCGTCAGCTGGACGTGTTGGTCAACAATGCCGGCATGCTGGAAGAGGCGTTATTGGGAATGGCGAACCAGACCCATCTGCAAAAGACATTCAGCAACAATACCTTTAGCGTGATCTACTGCAGCCAGTATGCCGCCCGCATGATGCAGCGCAGTGGTGGCGGTAGCATCATCAATCTCGCCTCCCTGATGGGGCTGGTGGGGGCAGCCGGGCTCAGTTGCTATGCCGGCAGCAAGGCGGCGGTGATCGGTATTACCCAGTCACTGGCCAAGGAGCTGGCTGCCAGCCAGATCCGTGTCAATGCCATTGCTCCCGGTTTTATTGATACCGATATGGCGCATGCCATCCCGCAAGAGAAGTTTGCCGAGCGGGTGGCCAGCATCGCGATGGGACGGATTGGCACGCCAGATGAAGTGGCCAAGGTGGCCCTGTTTCTTGCATCCGACTTGTCGAGCTATGTGACCGGGCAGGTGATTGGAGTCGATGGGGGGATGGTGATTTGAACCGGCCTGATTTGCTGACCCATCTGGTTGAGGGTAACAGCGAGCCCGCCTGGCGAGACCCGCAAGAGGGGTGGCTCAGTTATGGTGAGCTGGCTCGGCGTGTGGCGCAGTTGGCCACCACCTATCCTGCTGGCCGCCATTTGGTCTACCTGCCATTTGTGACGTCTACCCTGCATCTACTGCACTACTTGCTGGCCCTGCGTGATGGCCACGCCATCATGCTGGCCGATCCTGCACAGGATGCCCGGTTGCACAGTGAACAGTGCCAGCGCTTTGGTGTTAGTCTGCGGGTACTGGAGGATGGGGCAGTTGCGCATCTTGGCGATGCGCCTTCACTTCACCCTGAGCTGGCCATGCTGCTGCCGACATCGGGCAGTACCGGCTCCTGCAAATGGGTGCGATTGTCGCGAACCAATCTTGATGCCAATGCCACGGCCATCGCCGAATATCTGGCGCTGAACGGGCGTGAGCGAGCCATCACCTCGTTGCCACTTTTTTACTCCTTCGGGATGTCGGTACTTAACAGCCATCTTTTGGTTGGCGCCTCGCTGGTTTCATGCACTGCCAGTCCCCTTGAGCGCCACTTCTGGGATGAGGTCAATCGCCACCAGGTCACCAGTGTGGCGGGGGTACCCTTTACCTTTCAGATGCTAAACCGCTTGCGTTTTGAGTGGGCCCGCTATCCCAGTCTGATGACCCTGACCCAGGCCGGAGGACGACTTGAGCCAGCACTGGCAAAACAGTTTGCCGAGCAGGCCGCTGCACTGGAACGCCGTTTTTTCGTGATGTATGGCCAGACCGAAGCGGCACCGCGCATCGCTTGGTTGGCACACGATGAAGTGATGATTGCCCCGGATGCCATCGGCCGTGCCGTACCGGGCGGGCGTCTCTCTCTGCGTCATGAGCCCGGCTTTCCTGACGGGGAGGGAGAGCTGGTTTACCAAGGGCCAAACGTGATGCTGGGCTATGCGGAGCGCCCTGAAGATCTGGCTCGGGGGCGTGATATGGATGCGCTCTTTACTGGCGATCTGGCTCGTTGTGATGAGGCGGGCCGATTCTATCTGACCGGACGGATCAACCGTTTCCTGAAGCTGTTTGGCAAACGGGTGAGCTTGGCTGAAGTGGAAGCCTGGTTGCAGGGGAGGGGCTATTCCTGCGCCGCGACCGGCCGCGATGATCGCCTGTTGGTAGCCATCGAGGCAGACGCGTGCCCCTGTGACGCACTACAGCTGGAGGTGGCCCGCTGGCTGATGGTGCCACCATCAAGCGTGCGTATCTACCAACACCATTTGCCACGACGCAGCAATATGAAGATTGATTATCCGGCCCTGTTAACAGAGCTGGAGCAACTATGAACAAGCTGTTTGATGCGCCGGTTTTTGGGCTGCCCCAACAGGAAAAAAGTGGGCTGCTCCTTGCTCGCCTGAATGAATTGACGCAGCGGCATGGGCAGGGGTGTCCAGCTTTTGCCAATATTCTGTCGGCGTTTGGCTGGGGTCAGGCCTCGACCTACCAAGAGCTTCCCTATCTGGCCGCCCGCCTGTTCAAATTGGCCCAATGGCAGAGCGTGCCGCAAGAAGAAGTATTCAAGGTGCTCACCTCGTCGGGCACCACGGGGACGCCGTCACGCATTGTGCTGGATCGGGATACAGCCGCGTTGCAGAGCAAGGTGCTGGTGAAGATCCTGCAAGAGTTCGTCGGCAAGCAACGGCTGCCTATGCTGCTGGTGGAGCAACCCGCCCTGATTCAAAACCGCAGCGGTTTTTCCGCTCGGGGAGCCGGTGCGCTGGGGCTCTCCTTCCTTGGCCGTGACCATACCTATGCCCTCGATGAGCAGATGCGGCCCAACTGGCCTGTCATCGAGGCGTTTTGTGACAAATATGCGGGCCAGCCGGTCCTGCTGTTCGGCTTCACCTTCATGGTCTGGCAATGTTTGCTGGAGCCGCTGCGTGAGCGAGGTCTGCAACTGCCGTTGACGCACGGCACGCTTTTTCACAGCGGTGGCTGGAAAAAACTGCAACACCTCGCGGTGGATAATCCGGCTTTCAAGCAACGTTGCCATGAACAGCTGGGGCTGAGTCGGGTGCACAACTTCTATGGCATGGTGGAGCAGGTGGGGTCGGTATTTGTCGAGTGTGAGCATGGCCATCTTCATGCTCCCCTCTTTGCCGATCTGCTGGTGCGGGATCCGCTGACTCATCGACCGCTCGGGGTCGGCCAACCCGGCTTGCTGCAGGTGATCTCTGCCATTCCCCAAAGTTATCCTGGCCACAGCCTGCTGACCGAGGATCTCGGCGTGCTGCTGGGGGAGGATGATTGCCCCTGCGGCCGTCGTGGCCGTTATTTCCATGTATCAGGACGTCAGCAAGGCGCCGAGGTGAGGGGATGCAGCGACACTTTCCAGTGAGCCGATCAGATGTAGAAGATGCCATCTGGCAAGCGGGGCCAGAGGTTGCTTTCGTGGCTCCCGTCAGCGGTTGGCAAGGTTTTGTCACTCACCCACTGCCAAGCTTTGCGCCCGTCATCTGCGACTTTGTGGCTGCGCTCTCTGCACGTCTGCTGAAGGAGGGGCGAGAGAACCCTGATCTGGCCGCCTTTGGCTTTTTGTTGCGGCCGCGCCAGATTGAGGTACAGCGCAAACGCATGGCAGGGCGTGCACCCTTGGGGATGGTTTTTCATCTGGTCCCCTCCAACGTGCCGACCGTCGCGTTCTACTCCTGGATCATGGCGCTGCTGATGGGCAATGGGTCCGTGGTACGTCTCTCATCGCGCATCGACCCGGTGCAAGAGGCCATGCTGGCCATCCTGAACGAGCTCTTCTCCCTGCCCGAGTGGCAAGAGATTGCCTCCCGTACCCGTTTTATCCGCTATGACCACGACGAGGGCATCACCGCCTGGCTGTCGGCCCGGTGTCGGCTTCGCATTATCTGGGGAGGTGATGAAACCATCAGCCGGGTACGGGCTATTCCGCTCTCACCCCGCGCTCAGGAAATCGTGTTTCCGGATCGCCGCTCCATGGCGGTGTTGGATAGCCAATGGCTCGCCAACCTGGATGCTGCTGCGTGGCGGCAAGTGGTCGCGGCTTTGCAACAAGACTTTACCCGTTTCAATCAACAAGCCTGCGCCTCACCCACTACGATTTGCTGGTTGGGCACTCCCGCCAGCACGTTGCGCCGTCGTCTGCTCGAAGGGATCTTCGCCCCATTTGCAGATAATCCCTCCCTGATGATGGAACGCCTTATCAATAGTCAACAAAATGCCGCCCATGATGGCCAGATGCAGCTGGACACCTTTTCTGGCGTCACCTTATTGACTCCCACCGCCTCTTTGCGGCTTGCACACATCGGAGGAGGTACAGTCGCCGAATTTGTTGCCGATAACCTTGATGAGTTGCTGCTACAGCCTTGGGATATGCAGACCTGTGTCTGGGCTGGCCCGGATAAAACGCAGCTTGAGCATGCGCTCCTGGTATCGCCAGGTTGTCGTATCGATAGGGTGGCAAGTCCGGGACAGGCGCTGGCATTCGAATGGCTCTGGGACGGCATCGACATGCTAGCCGCCTGTAGCCGTCGGCTTGCCCGCATTGAATAGTGGATGCCAGGTCACATAAATCAAGTCATATCAATCAATTAGCTTGGTCAGGCACAGCTCTTGCAGTAATTATTGTGATGAAGGGCAGGAAAGGTTGACAGAGACCGTGCGGTAGCCTTGTCCATTTTCTTTGTTTTGCTTCTTTTTTACTCAAACCCTGGGTTTCCTTATGAAAATCAGCATACTGGTGCCGGTATACAACCTCGGGCGCTTCATTGAACCTTGCCTGCTTAGCCTGCTGGAACAAAAAACGGATTTCGAATTCGAGGTGATCGCCATTGATGACGGCTCGAGCGATGACTCCTGGGCCATTATGCAGCGGTTGGCGTCACAGTGGCCTCGGCTACGGGCACTACAGAACGCGCAAAATATGGGGTTGGCTAAAACCCAGAAACGCTTGTTGAGAGAGGCGAACGGCGAATATATCGCCTATGTCGACGGGGATGATCTGGCCCTGCCGGGCAAGCTGCAGCGTCAGGCCGATTATCTGGACGCGCATTCCGGTTGCACCCTTTGCTACCACGAAGCGGAGATGTTTGATGATGAGACCGATGCACGGATCAAGCTCTTCACCCGCGATTATTACAATGCTCGCTATCTCGAACTAGTGATGACGCGGGAGGCATTAATCCGCTTCGGGGTGTTCGTCAATGCCAGTTCCATTATGTTTCGCCGTTATGAAGGGATGGAGAACGCCATCGATGAGGGGTGCAAGATCATCCTCGATTATCCCTGGCATATCTTGAACCTCTCCCACAATCCGGGGACGCTGGATTTTATCCCCGAATTATTGGGCCGCTATCGCTTCCATACCCAGAGCTTTGGCGGGCAAACCCGCAAATCGGCTGAACGTCGTGAACAGTCGCTGCGCGATTTGCTGCGTGCCTGTGACAATGCTGCGGCATTCGGTGCTGATCCCGTGATCATTGCTCAGGGGCGTGCCCATCACTACTACTCTGCCGCGCTCTACTTTTTGCGGCAGGATGATGTCGTGCGCTTCACTCAGCTTATCGAGCAGTCGGTCGATGCTGTGGCAAGGTTAGCCCCGGGTTGGTTCTTCGACGAACGACATCAGTTGGCATGGGCAGAGCGGGCCCATCCCGCGCGTGTCATGCAGCAACTGTTTGGAGATAGAGCGTGAGCTATCAGGCGATCGTCATCGGCGCTGGGCTTTCGGGTGCCGTCATGGCTGAACGAATGGCCAGCCAGCTTGGCTGGAAGGTGCTGGTGCTGGAACAGCGCGATCATCTCGGGGGTAACTGCTTCGACGCGTATGACGAGCACGGCGTGCTGATCCATCGTTATGGGCCACACCTGTTCCATACCGACAAGCAGGAAGTCTGGGATTACCTGTCGCAGTTCACCGAGTGGTTGTCTTATGAGCATCGCGTGCTGTCACGGATAGATGGTCAGTTGGTGCCCATCCCGTTCAACCTGACCAGCATTGAACGCTGCTTTCCGGCGGAGAAGGCAGCGGCCATGATTGAGGCCCTTCAGGCCAGATTTGGTGAGGGGGCCAGAGTGCCCATCATGGCACTGCGGCAGGAAGCTGAGCCTCTGCTGGCTGAGCTGGCCCAGTTCATCTATGAGCGAGCCTTCGTCAACTACACCAGCAAGCAGTGGGGTGTATCGCCAGAGCAGGTCTCGCCCGAGGTCACTGCGCGCGTGCCGGTTGTCGTCAATCGTGATGACCGTTACTTTATTGATCCCTGGCAGGCGGTGCCCGCGCAGGGTTATACCGCCATGTTCGAGCGCATCTTGGCGAACCCCTTGATTGAGGTGAGGCTATCCATTCCCATGGGGGCCCGCGTCTGTCTGGATTGGCAACAGAAACGGATACTGCTGGATGGCGTGCCCTTTGCCGGGCCCTTGGTCTATACGGGGATGCTGGATCAGCTGATGCCGGCGGGGCACGACGGCTTGCCGTACCGTTCACTGCGCTTTGAGCACTGTCATCTGCCGCAAGCTCAATTTCAGCCGGTGACCACGGTCAATTATCCGAATGAAGAGGCCTATACCCGCATCACTGAATTCAAGCATCTGACGGGGCAGCAACATCCCGGCACCAGCATCGTTTATGAATACCCCTGCACCTATGTGGCCGGGCAGGGGCTGGAGCCTTACTACCCGCTGTTTACCGATGCAGCCAAACAGCATTATCAGACTTGCCGCGATGAATTGGCCGAGTTCCCGCAACTGATTGCTTTGGGCCGCCTTGCCGAGTATCGCTATTTCGATATGGATGATGCAGTGGATAACGCGCTGAACAATTTCTCTCGATTGGTTTCCGATGCCTGTTTTGCCGTTTTAAATAAGTAATGAATATAATCTATTGCAGAGATAGATATTTTCATTCCGCAAAAGTATTCGAGTTTTTGAGTGTGAATGTTTTTTATGTGATTTCTTTTATTTTGATGCATGTGTAGGTATATATGAGTCATTATGCGGTGATGTCTCCCGAGTTGCGTGATTTACTAGAAAATAGCCAGTTTCTAACTGCTCTTGATCAGTATCTTTGCATTGATAAAATAACACATATTTCATTGGATGTTTTTGATACATTATTGCGTCGTGCATGTGATGAACCCTCGTGGGTTTTTGAGGAAGCAGCGAGACGGTTGCTAAATAGAGGTCTTAATCTGCCAATAGAGGCAGAAGATTATAGATTTTGCCGCCTCGAGGCTGAAGCTCGTGCTCGCAAACTAATTTCAGGTGAAGAAATTAGTTTTGACGATATTTTTGAACAGCTGCCTTTTAGTGATGAAATTAAGGCGGTGCTTAAAGTTGAAGAGCTGAAAGTAGAACGAGAAGTTCTTTATCCAGACCCGATTATTCAAGAAGTTTTGGTACGTGCACAACGTAAAAATAAACTGATTGTTTTTATTTCCGACATGTATTTGCCAGAAGTTTTTTTGCGCGACTGTATTTCAGAAAAATGCCCTGAAATTTCTTATAATTATCTGTTTGTTTCATCAAGTGTTGGGTTGACCAAGCAGAGTGGCGCTCTCTTTAGCCATGTAATTACTCAGATAAAGCTGAAACCAGAGCAAGTTTTGCATATCGGTGACAATCCCAGGGCTGATGTGCAGTCGGCACGGCAACATGGTTTGGCTTCATTGCATTTTGATATCCCAGAGAATCTGTCTGAGGTGTTGGAAAACGAGAAAGTTTATCGGGTAAATGTGCCATCGACCATGCAACATGCCAGGAAGCTGGCCGTCCTGTCGATGCCACAACAGCTTTCCGAGGAGGAGCAATTTTTCTACACATATGGCGCCTTCATCCTTGGACCCGTCCTGACGGCATTTGCCAAGTGGGTTCTGCAGTCAGCCAAACGACTGCAGGTAAAAAACATTTTGTCGCTGATGCGAGAGGGCGGGATCTTTGCTGCCTGTATCAACCGCCAGGTCGATTTTCAATCACAGCAGTACCCAGATATACGCTGTCAGACCTGTTATGCCTCACGCAAGGCAACCTATTTGCCCGCGATAGATGATAGCCAAGTGGAAGAGGCTGTTTCCCAGACCTTGATGCGCCGCAATTACACCGTTCGTGACTTTTTCAATGAATTTGGTGTTCAGGATGTCAGGTTGGCATCCTTTCTTGACACGCCACTGGCGCTTTTGGATCAAATTGCCATCGATGGGCAAGATGGTCTGCAACTGATGGCTGAAGTGTTTGAGCAAAATATCGAGCAGATCAAGAGCAGTATTCAGCAAAGCAGGCTGGACATGCGAGATTATTTTGTTGGCTTGACGGGAGATGCTCCCTATCTGCTAGTCGACTTGGGTGGCGGTGGGACGATTCCCTCTCAAATTAGCAAGGCCATGTTGCAACAGCCAATGAGCAGTCTGTTGCTCTACTGTAACCATAGAGGCAGCAAAAACTCCGTTATCACGCCGATCAGTGCCTTTATTCCGGTGCGTAACGATACCATAAAGGGGATCAAGAAGATTGCCCGTTCACCAGAGATTTTTGAAATTGTTCTCGTTGGTTTGGAAGGGAGCACACTGGGGTATCGGCGCACAGCGGAAGGGAAAGTTGTGCCGCGACAGGCAGAGGTTCGCTACAGTGTCCAGCATCAGCAAAATATCCGGAGTTTTGAGGCTGGAGTTAATGCCTATCAGTTATGGGACCAGTCGCTGGGCATCGCCGAATCCGATTTGAGTGAGCGCATCTCTTTTTTACGCATGATGGAGCGTCTGGTCGAGTGTCCGGTATCGAGCGAGGTGCACTATCTTGGTAATCTGGTTCATGAAGACAACTTTGGCTCGGAGCGTAGTTACAAGGTTATTAATTCCTCCGGGTTGGCGCGGATCCACTCAGAAGGAATAGAAACCTTCTATCGCAAGTTCAGTAAAAACATGTCTTATGGTGAGCGTTGGTTGGCTTGGCCACAAGGTTCCCTGAGTCGGCTGGATCCTGATTTGATGATGGATTTTGTCGGCTTACGCGATGCACGTTATAAGCATGCCCAAGCGATCGATAGACTTCTGGAATTGATGCAAAGTCAACATGCCACCGAAGTCATAGTGTATGGGGCGGGAGAATTCTTTGAGTGTCTGGCACCTGAACTGATTAAAAAAAGCATCCGTATCCGTACCGTGATCGATAAAAAAGCCAACTTTGGACACTACCAAGTGATGGGATATGACGTTATATCATTATCCGAGTGCTCAATTCCATCTGGTTCTGTACTTATTGTCGCGTCCGCCTCCTTTGTGGACGAAATAAAACGAGACATCTTTGCGACTATATCCAGCCAAGATGTGACCATATTGTCATTGAATTGAATTCCAAGGAAACCGACACATGCTGGATCTGTCGATGAAACATGCCCTGCCTTTTGATGCGTTATTGCATCAGGAACTGCTGTCCGGGAAACGCAAGGCGATTGCCTGGGGGGTGGCGGGAAATCTTTATTATCATGTGCTCCAATCCCCTTATCCATTCGTCGCCATCATCGATGGTCTTAACGGTCCTCAAGTCGGTCAGTTCGCCTGTGGCATTCCGATTGTAGGGCCAGAACTGCTTAATAATTACCCAGCAGAGGAGGTGGTCATTGTCATCTTTTCAGATTTACAGCAATTCGGTGGGCAGATTATCGAGCAACTAGGTCATTATGGCGACTATCCCTATATCACTCCCTATGTTGAGGCAACCTGCCAGCCATCGGCGATGTTGCAGCAAAAGCTTGAGCGGTTGATCCGCGAGCGTCGAGCACATCGGCTGCCCCAAGTAGTGCAGCGTGTCGTGCTATATATCCACTCCTTGGTCAAAGGCGGTGCTGAGCGGCAGATGGTATTGCTGGCCATCGGATTGCGCCAGCAGGGATGGGAAGTGCATTTGATCTCGGTGAAGAATAAGGGGGTGGAGGTTAATCACTGGGAGGCGCTTTTGCGTACTCATGGTGTAGAGCTCTACTTCGTGCCTTCTGCCCGTGAGTGCTGGCCGAACTTGGAGCAGGAGGAAAATAGCTACCAGTTGGCTAATCAATTGGCACCCTTCTTTGAGCCCGGACTGCTTCACGGCATTCTCACTGCCTATGACTATATGCAACGTGTTCAGCCCAAACTGGTTATCGCCTATCTAGAAGACGGTAATGTCATTGCTTCTATGGCCGCAATTTTCGCGGGAGTAGAACAGATCATTATCTCTGGAAGGAGTGTTGCACCCTCAGAGTTTCCTGAATACCTGGCCGTTTATGATGAGTCGAGGTTGGCAGCTTACTATCGTCTGATGACCGAGTTGCCAGGAATCGTTTTGAGTGTTAACTCCATGGCAGGGGCGCAGTCGTATGCTCGCTGGCTAAATTTGCCTGAATCGAGCATCCCCGTAGTGAAAAATGCGGTCATGGCCAAGCGGGTTGAGGGACAAGAGCCTTTACAGCAGTTAGATATTCATTTATCGGCCCCAATATTGATGGGGATAATGCGACTGTCTCCGGAAAAGTCCCCATGTCGCTTTATAGAGGTTGTCGCTTCTGTCATTGCCAAACTTCCTCAAACCCATGCAATTTTAATCGGTGATGGACCATTGCGCTCAGAGGTCCTTGCTTGCATTGCGCAGCAGCCGTGCCGCGATAACATTCATGTCGTGGGTGTGAAAGATAATATTTTTGAATGGTTAAGTTGTGCCAGCCTGCTCATTTCCACCTCCAGTCATGAGGGAATGTCTAATGTTATTTTGGAAGCACAGGCACTTGGTTGTCCTGTTGTAGCGACAGATATTCCAGGAAATAGAGAAACTGTACTGACAGAGTTTTCTTGTGACTTGATTCCCTATGGGGAATGGGGTTTGATGGTTGAAAAGATAGTGTCATTATTAATGGGGAGTGGAGAGAAAACATCAGTTGGTTTGGTGGAAAAGATGAGTGAGCATTATTCACCACGTATACTTGCTGAAAAAACACTGGCACTGACTAATAAAAAATAAATCGGAGACGGAATATGGATGTTATCTTGTTCGGTGCTGGTGAAGTTTGTGATTCATTTATAAAAAGACTTCCTAAACGATTTTCAATATTGGCTATTGCTGATAATAACGAAAATTTACATGGTCAGTTTAAGGGTGAGCTTCCTATTATCTCTCCTGATGAAATTCATCTATATAAACCAAATTTTATTATTCTCTCTTGTCTTCAGAGGCATGTCTCAGATATCTGTGCTCAACTCGTCAAATTGGGGCTGGATGATTTATATTTACCCTTTCCTTATGATGAGGAAAGTGAAATAAAAGATCGAGAGAAGCAGGAACTGAAAGGGCTAATCGGACGTGAGCTCGTGGATAAGATAATAGGAAGTAAAAACACTAGCGGTAGTGTATTTTATCATATATCACTTGGTAATCATTTCGAGAAATGCCGTAAACAATATATTTCAAAGCCGGTAAATCGATTTTTACATATAGGTTCTGGTCATTCCCTTGGGGTGGAGATATATAGTCTATTACGATGGGGCGGGGAGTGGACCGCGATCGAACCATTCCCGGGACTAAGCGGGAAATATCCTTTCAATGAACATGTTTCAATGATTAAAGATTTAATGGGGCTTTTCAATGTCCCATGTAAGGTAAATGATGGTATTGTATTTAATGATGATGTTGAATCATTCCATCTTCATGATCATCATGGCACTAGACTAAATTACTTCCCTGAGATAAAGCTTGAAGATTTCAATGATGATGAAAAATATGATGTATGCTATTCGTGTGCCGTAATGGAGCATGTTGTAGATATTCATTCATTCGTAGCCAAGACATTTGAGCTATTAGCATCAGGTGGTTTTGCTTTTCACTGGATTGACCTCCGAGACCACCGGGATTTTTCACGACCACTTGATTTCCTGACAATAGGCAAGTCAGAGTGGCGTGACCATTATGGTGATGCTGGCCACTTTTTACATGGTAATCAGCTGCGTTATAGTGATTATCGACAGATATTTTTACAATGTGGCTTCAGGATTGTTGCTGAAGATAAATATATGAAGAATGATAGAGAGCATATTCAGGAAGTCTCTGTCGATTTCGCAGATGAGTATGCATCACTGGGATGGGAGGATTTGGAAGTCGCTGGTGTGCTATTCGTTCTGGAAAAGCCATCGCATGATAGTTGATTATTCTATGATGTCTCATGCGTGACATCATGTGTTGGCTTACCTTTAGGGAGTTATAAAATGTGCGGTATAGCCGGAATAATGAGTATTCATGGTCAACATGATCCTGCGTGGTTGAAACAGCAGGCTAATAGAATGGCGGAGGCGATGACCTATCGAGGGCCTGACGACCGGGGTCTTTGGGAGTCGGATGACGGACGCTGTGTTCTGGCACATTGTCGATTGAGTATTCTGGATGTATCGCCTGCCGGGCATCAACCAATGCATGATGCACAGCAACGAGCCTGTATCGTATTTAATGGGGAGATCTACAACCATCTTCAGTTGGGGGGGCGTCTTAAAGACGCCGGCATATCATTTACTGGCCATTCTGATACCGAGGTATTGGTCAATGGCCTGGTACGGGAAGGTGCTGACTTTCTGACCCGGCTCGAGGGGATGTTTGCACTTGCCTACTATGATCGTGAGCGCAGGGAGTTGCTGCTGGCGCGTGATCCGTTTGGCGAGAAGCCACTCTATTATGCCGAGTTTGACGGTTTGTTGGTCTTTGCCTCCGAGCTGGCGGCTTTGACCCTGGTGCCAGGATTCCCTGCCCGCATTACGGTTGATACAGTCGCCCATTATCTGGCTTTCCAGCACCCCGTCGGGGAACGCACCCTGTATCAACACGCCAGAAAGTTGCTGCCGGGGCACTTGATGCGTGCCGTGACAGGAGCGGTCTCACAGGCAGAGCGTTACTTCCACTTTATCTGTGCCGGTGACCATATGCCGTCACGCCCGCTGGAGGAGCAGGTTGACCAGCTTGAGGATCTGTTGCTGCGTTCGTTATCGCGCCGCTTGGTCGCCGATGTGCCGGTGGGGGCTTTTCTCTCCGGTGGTGTCGACTCCTCGACGGCGGTGGCCCTGATCACCCGTCGTTTGCAACGGCCGATCCGCACCTTCTCCATCGGTTTTGAACAGGCGCCGGAGAGCGAACATGAGGAGGCTCGGGCTTTTGCCGACTTTCTCGGAACCGAACACACTGAGCAACTGCTGCGTCCCGAGGCTTTTGTTGAACAGGTTGGTGATCTGGCGCGGCGCATGGATGAGCCCAATGCCGACACCTCCTGTGTACCGACCTATATGGTCTCGCAGCTTGCTCGTCAGCAGGTCACCGTCGCGATTACGGGTGACGGGGGGGATGAGCTGTTTGGCGGTTATGGCCGTTACCTGCAGACACTGGTCGCCGCCGAGGGCAGAGAGCAACAGATGCAGGCGCGTAGCTGGCATCTTGGGCGGGAGTACTACTCTGGTCGCATCTTGCTGTATGCCGATCGCCAGTTGGAACAGTTGTTCGGTCGCATTCCGTCCGGTACTGGTGATCACTTGATGGCGCTGCGCAGGCGTATCGATATGGATAGCCGCCCGTATCTTAATCGCCTCCGTGAGGCCGATATTGCCAATTATCTGCCGTTGGTATTGGCCAAGGTAGATCGAATGAGCATGCTGCACAGCCTTGAGTGCCGCACGCCCTACCTGTCGACCGAAGTAGCTCAGTTTGCCGCAGGTTTGGCACAGTCAGAGCTGATTGCACAAGGACAGGGTAAGTTCCTGTTGCGCCAGTTGGCCAAACGCTACTTGCCGGCGGAATGGATCGACAGGCCGAAAAAGGGTTTCAGCATAGATCCGTTCAATCAACAGGCCAAACAGAGTGCGATTACGCAACTGCGTCAGCAGGCCTCTTCAGGCCAGCTCTGTCTGCATCAGTTTATCGCTCCCGACCGGTTGCGGATGTTGCTGGATAACCAGTTTGACGGTATGACCTTCTATCATGTTTGGGGTTTATTGGTGCTTGAGATCTGGTTGCAGTCCCATGAGTTCAATTTGTGAGATAACGCTTTGGGCTAAAAGTTATTAAATAATATTAATTATAATGACTGAGCCCACTATTATGAATATATTTTATGGCTATATAATAAAGGCGAAGAATTTTTGAAGTTTATAACTGCGGTTGAAATTATAGCCTTGTTTACATTGTTTGTGAAATATAATTCATTCGTGACTTGATAAGTCTTTCTTATAACTTCATATTATATGTTACGGGAGTTCTGTGATGGGTATGACGCCAGCTATGTTTAATAAAATGAAGAATCACTTTCCTGAAAACTTTAATTCGATAATTGAGTTAGGGTGCCAGCAGTTTTATTCATTAAACTCGGCAGAGATAATTGATGAAGAATTAAAGAATTATCAGGATGGTGATTTTACAAAATCTATGTATGAAAACCTAGGTTTAAAATATGATTCTGTGGATGTTTATGATGGGACAATATTTTGCGATTTTAATAGTCAGATGCTCGAGTTATCTCATCAGTATGATGTGGTAACTAATCTTGGAACTAGTGAACATGTTTTTAATCAATATAATGTTTTTGCGTCAATACATAACATTACAAAGAAAAATGGATTAATGATTCATTGTTTGCCTATGAAGCATTCCCCACATGGACTTTTTACATATAATGTTGATTTTTTCATTTCACTTTGTTTTTCAAACAACTATGAAGTCGTTGAGTTAGTATTTGGTTGGAGAGGTACTGATGGTGAGTATACATTTGGCTCATTGTCAGACGTCGTTGAGCATCAGACAACTGAACAATATGCTTTCCTAGTGGCTAGAAAATGTCTGGAAGATAAATTTGTTTCTCCGCAGCAGATAATATATAACCCTTTGATTTCTATTGATAAAGTGATAGCGTTGTGCTCTGATGACATCTATTTGTTGAGCCAAGTTGTTCAATATCCTTTCACGGATAATGTTCTAAATCATACGCTCATCTTCGATGAGGTAAGCAATAGTTATTCTGAAGTACTTCTATATGGTGCTGGTCATATCGGACAGGCCATTTTAAAATTTTCCAAGCACAGGAAAAAAATTAATATTATTGTTGATGAACACTCGCATGCTATAAATGACTTCAAGGTTAACACGTTGGGGGATTTAGATGCTATTAATTCACCAGTCTATATAGCATCGGATTTCTATCGAGAGGAAATTAGACGTGCTTTATTGATGAAATTTGATGGGAGAGTTGTTTTTTTAAACTGATAAATAGCTATAGATATTATAAGTTATTTTATTACTTTCCTTTTGTTTTTAGTCTCCAATTTTTTATGAATTACTCTTTAAATTTATCCTTTGATTCTTCCTTGACGAACCAGTTCGAGCTAGTGTATTGATTTTTAGAGATTCCTATATGTTATAGATTGTTCATTTTTTGAAAAAATGGTATTGATCGCATCAGTTATTATTTAAGGCTGGTAATTTTATTCGGCGTATTGTTAACACAGGGTTGTGGGGGCGGCGTGAACATTGTTGTTTTTGATTTCAATAAGAGTGTCGGTGGTGCGGAGACATTTAACTGTAGATTTATTGACTATCTTGTTGGATTAGGTGATTCCGTTGCCGTAGTTGGATACGAGGATTCTGCACTTTTTGGGCTATTGGATAACAAGAGTGTAAAGATAAAAAAGTATATCATTCCAGAAATGGATGATTTCTTTGTTTCTATTTCAAATCAATCGTATCTGGGGGCACTTGGACAGAAAATTATTGATGATTTTTTTGGGGAAGATATATATGTTCTCGCTTCATATTTTGAAGTTTTGCATAGGGCTATGCATGTCTTCAATGGAAATAAAAGAGTTCATATATTGACTGGGATGTTGCATCCAGAAGCTTGGAGTATCTGGGAGCCAGGGATTGGATTTAACGCATCTCGTGCATTCAAACCAAAGTTAATTAATGAAACTTGGCACTACCAGCGCCAATTATTATTAAAGTTGGATCGAGCACATGCAATCTGGTATCCCAATGACATATATCGTAAATATAATTCTGAGTATTTTTCTGTTCCACTTAATCATCACTCATCTGCCACTGTTCCTGTTGAGCCCGTAACACAAAAGATACGGTACAATATTTCTGCTCCAGAAGAGTTTATGAAGGTGCTCTGGCTCGGGAGATTTGACTTTTTCAAGAATGAAAGCATCTTGAGTTTTATTGACAGCTTGAATGTTGTTCTTAACAATAAACCTCAGCTGCATATACTTTTTGATTTGATAGGATATGGATATGCTCTCTATGAGGATGAAGTTGAATCATATAAAAAGCTTGCGCATGAACGCCTTGAAATTCGTATCTTAGGAAAGAGAAATGAATCTGATATATACAGCCTAATTGAATCTGAAAAATATCATTTCGGTGTTGCAATGGGCTCCTCAGCATATCATCTTGCAATGATCGGATTACCTGTGATTGCCATAGACTCTTGTGTTAAAGGATACCGTCGTCTAGTGAAAGGGGTGTGGCTTGATGAAGCTTCAGACGAGTTTGATGAAGGCTCAAGTCTTTATCTCTCGCTAATTGGGGAGCCTTCCCCACAGCGAAATGATATTCATGTTATGCTTGAAGATGTATTCCAATATGGTTTTCTCGAAAATAAATCAAGAAGCTGCTGCAACTATGTTGAACAGTTTCATAATATTGACGTTATTTTGCCGAAAATCAGAGGTTTTTTACTTGAAAGTTCATTTTCAGAGAAATTCACGTATCGATTTAAACGAAATTTGCCAGATGAGTTTTACTATCGATTTGGAAGAAAAAGAAATATTAAAATAGCTATTTTTGGCACTGGCTCTGGCGCAAAAAAATTCTATGGAAAACTTCATTCTGATCTTGTTTTTTCTGACAGGGAAATAAAGGTGAAGTGTTTTTTTGATAATGACGATAGTAAATTTGGCGCTATATTTTGTAATGCCCCAATAGAAAAGTTTACACTGGAGGCCACCAATGAACTTGATGTGGTTATTATTGCTTCTGATTACTGGCCCGAGATTAAAGCACAGATGATTTCATGTGGTTTAACACGTTCAAAAATATTAAGAGCATACTAACTTGCATAAAAAGATAGCAATCATTCAATCTAATTATATTCCTTGGATAGGCTACTTTGATATTATAAACAGGGTGGACGAATTTATATTTCTTGATTCTGTCCAGTATACAACAAGAGATTGGCGTAACCGCAATAGGATTATGACCACACAGGGTGCTGTATGGTTAACAATACCCGTATGTCATGTTGATAGAAATCAGAAAATATCATCCACAAAAGTTGTCGATAATCTATGGTGTCAGAAGCATTTTGCTATAATTAAAGAGCGATACAAAAAGGCGCTTTTTTTTGATAGATATATAGATGAAATTAAATCATGGTATGAAGATGCACGTGAATTTGAGTATATCTCTGATATAAATATCATGTTTATTAAAAAAATCATGCATTTATTAGGGATCACCACCCCCATCTTTACGGATAGTCATTACTTGAATGGGGGGGGGGTTAGCGATGCAACGGAAAGACTGATCGTCATTGCTGAAAGAGCTGATGCAAGTATTTATTTTTCTGGGCCGGCGGCAAAAAATTATTTAGATATCGGGCGCTTTGAAGAAAGGGGTATCGGTGTTGCCTGGATGGAATATCCTGAATATGCTCGCTATCCCCAGAACGGACCTGGTTTTGATTGCCGCGTCAGTATTATCGATGCTTTATTATGTGCTGGCGGTGATTTTGTTCATAGCGAACTAAATTATTAGTAGGAGGACTCATGGCTAAATATGGTTTCTATGATCGACTGTCATCGGAGTTTCCATCACAGGTCATTGTAGATATTGCTGAAATTTGTAATTTAAGATGCATACATTGTCCACACCCTCAATTTAAAGAGTCTGAACATTATTCCGCAAGATTGTTAGACCCTGAACTAAACAAGAAGCTGATCGATGATATAAGAGACAATAGCGACGGACATTGCCAGTATATACGATATACCAGCAATGGTGAGCCACTTATGCATCCACATGCACATGAAATGATCCAGTATGCTGTCGAGCATAGTGGCACGTTTGTCACGTTAACCACTAATGGTACAGTTCTTAATGAGAAAAAACTAAAACAGTTATTAGAAAGTGGCCTTCATATGATTGATGTCAGCATTGATGCCTTTAAAGATGAGACTTATGCGAATATTCGTGGCGGGCGTCTTGAGCAAGTGCGACGTAATATAATTAGAATGATCGAACATATCAAGACAGGGCAATACAGAACTCGTATTGTTGTGAGTTTTATTCGTCAGGCAGGAAATGAAGATGAGGTAGATGATTTTTCTCTTTTTTGGAAAAATCAGGGAGCTGATGAAGTGCTGATCAGGAATTTACATTCGGCGGCAGGTATGTTGGCTCAAGGGGAAGCTCATTCCCATGAGTCAAGGCGCCCATGCTTATATCCATGGGAGCGTTTGACCCTGGATCCAAAAGGTGAGCTTTCTTTTTGCCCGACAGATTGGGCGTATGCATCCAGTTTCATTGATTACAGGAAGACAACGCTAAAAACTGCTTGGCAGGGAGCATTTTTAAACGAACTGCGAGAGGCTCATCTTAATAACGATTTCAAATGCCATACTTTTTGTGGGCAATGTCCTGATTGGAGGCTGACAACATGGCCTGATTCAGGAAGAAGTTATGCAAATCTTGTCAGTGACATTAAGGTTATTATGAAATGAAATCATATCACAATTGGATACCATATAATCGCCCCAATAATATTGGCCATATCACTGAAAGTGATGGAGAATGTTTAGGTATCGGTGTTAATAAAAAAAAATGTGAGGAACTATTACACGATATATATAATGCAAGGCGAGTTTTTTTAACGCCATCCTGTAGTGCATCTTTGGAGATGGCAGCTTTAGCTATGGATTTGCAGCCAGGGGATGAGGTAATACTGCCAAGCTTTACATTTGTTACCTCTGCAAGTGCTTTTGCCTTAAGGGGCGCAAAATTAGTATTTGTCGATATCAGGCCAGACACTTTGAATATAAATGAGCAGCTTATTGAAGAGGCTATTACAGTTAGAACGAAAGCCGTAGTGGTTGTTCACTATGCCGGTGTTGCATCAGAAATGTCTTCTATAGTCGATATATGCAATCGCTATAATCTTGTATTGGTTGAAGATGCTGCACAAAGTATCATGTCAACATATAAAGGACGGCCACTTGGTTCAATTGGTCAATTTGGCTGCGTCAGCTTTCATCATACTAAAAATATTCATGCCGGTGGTGAGGGCGGGGCTTTTTTAGTAAACGAAGATAAGTACCATGGTATATGTGAAATCATTCAGGAGAAAGGAACTGATCGTTCAATGTTTTTGCGTGGAGAGGTTGATAGATATACATGGCAAATTTTATCATCTAGTTATGTAATGTCAGAGGTTCAAGCTGTAGTCTTGTTGCAGCAATTACAAAACGCGAGAGAAATTACGAATGCTAGATTAAAAAAATGGCTTTTTTATCATACATGTTTATCTGAGTTGGCTAATACTGGAGTGCTCACACTTCCTGCCGTTCCGGCACATGTTGAGCATAATGCTCATATATATCATATAAGAACAAGATCCCCTGACGAACAACAGGGATTATTTAAATTCATGCGCAATCTTAATGTGGAAGTTACCTCACACTTTGTACCTCTGCATTCTAGTCCGGCTGGTATTCGATATGGTAGATTTCATGGCGATGATATAAATACCACAGCGGTTTCTAGAATGCTGTTACGTTTACCTTTACATGCAAGCCTGACTGAGTCGGAGCAAGTATTCATTATTGATGCGGTCAGACACTTTTTTGTAGTCAATAATTAAAGCTAATCATAAATTTAAATGAATTAGATGCATTTTATTAATGATCTTATAAATATTCATAAGCTATAATATTTGTAATATACATATGGATATTGGCACTCAGTAAGATAATGATTTCACCTTAGCGTATAACCAAAAGCAATTTTTAACAGGTATGTCGTATGAAATATTTTGTAACTGGTGCAGCGGGGTTTATCGGTGCGAAGGTGTGCGAACTACTGTGCTTGAAAGGGTATCAGGTTATAGGTATTGATAACCTAAATGATTACTATGAGGTATCTCTTAAATTAAGTAGACTTGAACAGTTAACTCCATTTTCTAACTTCAAGTTTGTAAAAATGGATGTCTCTGATAGAAAATCTATCCTGACTCTTTTTTCCAAAGAGAAGTTTGACAGAGTAATTCATCTTGCCGCTCAAGCCGGTGTTCGCCATTCAATGGAATCTCCCTTTTCTTATATTGATAGCAACGTAGACGGATTTTTGACAATTCTGGAAGGTTGTCGTCATCATCATATTGAGCATCTTGTTTATGCATCTTCTAGCTCCGTATATGGAATGAATGAGGAAATGCCATTTAGAGTGAGTGAACCCACTGACCATCCTATTTCGTTATATGCAGCGACAAAAAAAATGAATGAGCTGATGGCGCACACATATTCTCATTTGTATGGTATCCCAACCACAGGATTGCGTTTTTTCACAGTTTATGGCCCGTGGGGACGGCCGGATATGGCATTATTTAAATTTACTAAATGTATGCTGTCTGGACAGCCAATAGATGTATATAACAATGGTCTGTTAAGCCGAGATTTCACATATATAGATGACATTGCTGAAGGTGTGATCCGGGTAGCGGACGTGATACCGGTTGAAAATTCTGCCTGGCGTTGCGCAACTGGTTCTCCAGCTGATAGCAGTGCCCCTTATCGTGTATTTAACATTGGTAATGGTAGGCCGATTAAAATAGTTGATTTTATTCAATCTCTCGAGCAAGCGCTGGGGGTTAAAGCTATAAAAAATATGATGCCCATGCAGTCGGGTGATGTTTATGCGACATGGGCGGATACTGAGGATTTATTTGCTACTATTTCATATCGCCCATCAATGAAGATAGAACAGGGCATACAGAATTTTGTTGAATGGTATCGCTCTTATTATCAATTTTTGGATGTGAAGGTTCAATAATGAAAATTGCCGTTGTCGGTATAGGTTACGTAGGTTTGTCTAATGCAATATTGTTAGCTCAGAACCATCATGTTGTTGCATTTGATGTTAATCCAGAAAAAGTGTCCATGATTAACAGGCGACAATCTCCAATTATTGATTCTGATATCGATCTGTTCTTTAAACAACGGACTTTGGATCTTACCGCAACCTTGAATAAATCAACCGCTTACCAACATGCTGACTATATTATAATTGCGACGCCCACTAATTATGATCCTGATACAAATTGCTTTGATACTGCGTCGGTAGAGTCAGTTATTTTTGATATTATGGAAATTAATCCTGAGGCAGTAATTGTAATCAAGTCTACTGTTCCTGTTGGTTTTACCTCTAAAATGCGGATGACTCATAATTACGAGAATATTTTCTTTTCCCCCGAGTTTTTACGTGAAGGGAGAGCATTATATGATAACCTTTATCCATCACGTGTTATAGTCGGGGCAACAAGTGAATATGCACGAACATTTTCTAGACTTATGATTGATGGGGCAATAGAAAAAAATGTGCCAGTCATTTTTACTGAAAGTACGGAAGCAGAGGCTGTAAAATTATTTGCTAACACATATCTGGCGATGCGAATCGCATTTTTTAATGAGTTGGATACATATGCCCAAAAAAATAATCTAGAAACAAAGGATATTATTGATGGTGTTTGCCTGGACCCTCGTATTGGCCACTATTACAACAATCCATCTTTTGGTTATGGAGGTTATTGTCTGCCAAAAGACACCAAGCAGCTTCTGGCAAATTTCAACCAAGTGCCCAGCAACCTGATTAGAGCTATTGTTGATGCTAATACAACGAGAAAAGATTTTATTGCCGATACAGTTATCGCGACTAATCCTAAACGAGTAGGTATTTATCGACTAGTTATGAAGGCTGGTTCGGATAATTTTAGAGCATCGGCAATACAGGGAGTCATGAAAAGAATCAAGGCGAAGGGTATTGAGGTTGTTGTTTATGAGCCATCCTTAATGGAACCTTATTTCTTTAGGTCAAAAGTCATCACTGAAGTATCCGTATTTAAAGGTATGTGTGACATTATACTTGCCAACCGAATGAGTCCTGATTTAGCCGATGTGATTGATAAGGTCTATACACGAGACATTTTTGGCTACGACTAAAGCAGACTGCATATTTTCAATTGCTGTGCTTTTGTCAAACCAGGAAAGAGTGGCAAGGTCATTGCGCCTGCGTAAAATTGCTCAGTAGAGGGCAGGGTAGTATGAGTCCACTTTTGATGCCAAGGTTGTTTGTAAATAGGTATATAGTGCACGTTGGCGCCGATATCCTGTGCACGTACTTTTTGGAAGAGCGCACTGCGTTGTTCAGGGGCTACATGGTGAACATAGAGATGGAAGGCACTACGCCGCTCGGTGTTGAAATGACGAGGTAGCTGGTGTGGTGCCAGTCTTTCGAAGTAGTACTGGGCAATCTCGTTACGCGTGTGAATCCATGTCTCCAGATTGGCCATCTGGCTCAACCCCAGCGCAGCCTGAATGTCGGTCATGCGGTAGTTGAAGCCGAGCATCTGCTGCTCATAGTACCAAGGGCCGTCCGGCTCATTGATAAAGTCTTCCGGTTCACGGGTGATGCCATGGCTGCGGAGCACGCGCATCGTCTTGGCAAGCGCAGGGTCGTTGGTCATGGCCATGCCACCCTCGCCAGTGGTTATGATCTTCACCGGGTGGAAGCTGAATACTGTGATGTCGCTATAGCGGCCATTGCCGGTAGGCTCACCATGATAACGGGCACCAAGGGCGTGGCAGGCATCTTCGATGATCTTGAAACCGTACTTTTGTCCCAGGCGGTGGATCTCCTGCATGTCGCAGGGGAGGCCGGCAAAGTGCACCGGTATGACTACTTTGGGTAGCTTTCCTTCCGCCTTGGCTGCAATCAGCTTCCTCTCCAGCTCCAAAGCGCACATGTTACCGGTATCTGGTTCAATATCGACAAAATCGACTTGTGCACCGCAGTAGAGAGCACAGTTGGCGGATGCAACAAAGCTGATGGGGGATGTCCAGACCCAGTCGCCGGGGCCAACGCCAAGTGCCAGACAGGCTACATGGAGTGCTGCGGTACCTGAATTGACTGCCACCCCGAATTTGGCTCCACAGTAATCGGCTACTGCTTGCTCGAAGCGGGGGACTACGGGTCCCTGGGTCAGGAAGTCGGACTTGAGAACGTCCACAACAGCATCGATATCTGCCTGGCTGATGGATTGGCGGCCATAAGGGATCATTCAGTTCTCCCCTTTTGGTTCATTTTCAAAAGCTGTTCAATGGTAAAAAAGTGAGGGTTGCTGCGAGAGTTATATTCGAAGCCCTGTTCTACCATTTTTCCTTTTTCGCCCGCCGCTGTTTTGGAGAAATCGTTGTTGCGATTATTGAAATTGATGGTTGGGCCAATCACGAAGAAGTCATCAAACTCGAAGGTGTGATAAGAGTCATCGGCAGGACACATCACTTCATGGAGCTTTTCTCCCGGGCGAATGCCGATGATCTTGTGTGGCAGGTGAGGGGCCATGGCGCTGGCGAGCTCGGTAATTCGGACGGATGGCAACTTGGGAACAAATATTTCCCCCCCCTTCATCCGCCCAAAATTGTCCAGGACAAAATCAACCCCTTGCTGCAAGGTGATCCAGAAACGCGTCATCTCCTCATGGGTGATGGGTAACGCATCCGCCCCCTGGTCAATCAGCTTTTGGAAGAAGGGGACGACAGAGCCGCGAGAACCCACCACGTTACCGTAACGAACCACTGCAAAACGGGTGGGATCCTGCCCCGCGATGTTGTTTGCTGCCACGAAGAGCTTGTCTGATGCCAGTTTGGTGGCACCGTAGAGATTGATTGGATTGGCAGCTTTGTCAGTGGAGAGGGCAATAACTTTTTTGACTTGATTGAGCAAAGCGGCCTGGATCACGTTCTCTGCACCATGGATATTGGTTTTAATACACTCCATGGGGTTGTATTCAGCGGCTGGAACCTGTTTCAGTGCTGCTGCATGAACCACGTAATCGACGCCACGCATTGCCATGGTAAGCCGGTTGGCGTCTCGGACATCACCGATAAAATAGCGCATGCAGGGGTCGTTAAACTCCTGCTGCATCTCGAACTGTTTCAGTTCGTCACGAGAATAGATGATGAGCCGTTTCGGCTTATAACGTTCCAGTACTGTCTTGACCAATCGTTGGCCAAACGAGCCGGTGCCACCTGTGATCAGTAGCGTTTTATCGTTGAACATTGTGGGCATCTCGTCATAAAAACAGTAGATGAATCATATGCTAGCAAATAAAGTACCAGCTTTTTTGGCAAAGAGTGTGATCCATTCACAAAAACAGTTTTAAAGATTTGGGCGCACCCAGACCACCTCGGATTGGCTCGCATCAGTAGAGCTTTATCAAGATGTGCTGGAGCTCTGCGCGCTTAGCTGAATAGCCTGGCAAACCTCTTCAACCCCATTGAGGGCTCTCGGGGTGAAGCGGTGTAGTTCATCCGAGTTGATCAAATCGAGTCGCTGGTGCTGCACCGCATCGAGATTGGGCCACTTTTGCCAGTGATTCAGGGCGTCAGGATCTTGACTCCCCGCCAGGATCAGCGCGGGGTTCGCTTTGATCACCTGTTCCATGTCCACTTGAGGGTAGGGGGTCTTGGCATTCGCCATGACGTTGACCCCGCCGCAGAGTTCGATGGCCTGAGCCGGCCAGGCATTGCCACTGACGCTGGTGAGCGGTGGGTACCAGAGCTGGTAGAACACCTTGACGCCGGTTGATTGTCCATAACGCTGTTGCAGCTCATGCAGGCGCGCCAGATAGCGATCGGCGGCTTCGTTGGCACTTTTCTCAACACCCAGCAATTTGCCCAGCGCCCGCATCTCGGTCGCCAGCGAGGCAAAATCGGTGGGTTCAGAGTAGAACACCGAGATACCCAGCTGTTCCAGCGGTGCCAGCATTCGTGACTGGGCCGAGCGCCAGCCCAGGATCAGGTCCGGTTTTTGTGCCAGCAGGGCCTCGACATTGATGCTGCGATAATTGGCCACCTTGGGTTTGTTTTTCACCTCGGCGGGATAGTCTGAGGCATCATCAACGGCCACCAGTTTGTCACCGGCACCGATGTCGTAAAGCAGTTCGGTAAGATGGGGTACCACGCTCACCACCCGGCTCGGAGTCGCGGCAAACAGTACGCCGGGCAACCAGGCCAGCAGCGCGCAGGGCAGCCAAGTCGGCAATCGCAGCCATTTATCCATGAAATAACCCCGCTATCGTGACAACCAGCGCCAGTATCAACCAGCCCCAGCCGCATCCTTGCAGAATGTTGAGCACCTTGCGCGGAGTCTCGCTATCTGGCTCAGCACCTGTGCCGATGACTGGCCAGCGCTGGAGAGCCCCCTGATAGTAGCGAGGGCCACCAAGGCGGATCCGGCACTTGTCTACCAGCAGGGTGAGCAGCATCCCCATGACTGGATAGGGCCAGAGCGCGCCACTTCGCACCAGCTGTGCGGCCTGTTTGAGCCGCGGTAGCAGGAGCGGTAGCCCCAGTAGCAGGATGGTGGGAGCATTGAGCCCCTTATAGAGGGTACTGGAGGCTCGGCCAAAATAGCCAAACGCGGGATCCTTCATGCTCCAGCCCTGGCTCATCAGCTGCACCAGCCGCCAGAGCAAGGCGCCCTGTACGCCAGCCAAGGCAAATCCCAGCAGCGGGCCAGCCCATTGGCCGACCAGACGCAGGGCGCAGCTCTCCGTCACTGCTTTGGCGAGCCCCATGGTCGAGAGTTTGCCGGTCTCCCGCTTAAGCCAGGGGGCAGACTGCAATCTCGCCAGCGGCAGGGTCTCCTGGGTGGCGAGCGAGCGGGTGGCATGGGAGAGTTCGCGCAGCGGACGGGATTCGAGCATCAGCAGCAAGAACAGCAGGTCGAAGAGCGGCTCGCTCAGGGCCAGATTGCGAAGCGACCAGAGCCCGGTTGCGCAGGGGAGCCAGACTACCAGCATTGCCAGCAGGCCGGCCTGCATTTGCTGGCCGGGTGAACCATCGGGTCTGTGTACCTTGTGCCCCAGCCGGGTCAGCAGGGGCGTGACGGCCGAAAGACGCAGATGGGATGGCCACGGGATCACCGCCTCCAGCAGGGCAGCACCTACCAGAATGGCCGCCGTCGTCGAGAGGAGGGCGTCGGCCATCAAATCAAGCGAGCCGGTCTCGATCACAGCTTGCCGAGCATCTTGATGATCACTTCGGCGGAGTGCTTGCCGGCCACTTCGATAAAGGCATCGAAGGATTCAACCTGTTCCTTGCCAGCGATATCGGACATGGCGCGCACCACCAGATAGGGCACTTTGAACATGTGGCACACCTGACCGATGGCGGCACCTTCCATCTCGACCGCCAGCATCTGCGGGAAGTCGGCGCGAGCCTTGGCGATGGCGTCCGGTTTGCACATGAACTGATCGCCGGTGCAGATTAGGCCGACCTTGGTCTGGTGCTTGCCCTGCTCGGCGATGCAATCCTGAGCGACCGCGATGAGCTTCTCGTCGCAGGGGAAGGCGGCGGGTTGTTGCGCCATCTGGCCCATCTCGTAACCAAAGGCGGTCACGTCGACATCGTGGAAACGCATCTCGCTGGCGATCACCACATCACCGATATGCAGGTCCTGGGCAAAGCCGCCCGCAGAGCCGGTATTGATGACGCAGTCGGGGGCAAACTTTTCCAGCAGCAGGCTGGTGGCCACGCTGGCGGCGACCTTACCGATACCGGAGCGGGTCAGGATCACCTCTTTGCCTGCCAGCTCCCCTTGATAGAACTCGCAGCCGCCCAGTTGCAGGGTGGTGGGGTTGCTCATCTGGCTGCGCAGCAGGGCCACTTCTTGCTCCATGGCGCCGATAATACCTACTTTCATTGCTGACCTCGTCTTGATAGCCGTGTGGCTGAATTTAAGTTGCTGTAGATCATAACAAAAGATGGCGTCGGCGCCGAGAGGCACAAGCGAAAGGAGAGATGAAGCGCGGCGCTCCATATGGGAGCGCCGCAGGTGACAAAAAGCATTGATGAGGAGGGGAGAGTGCCTTTAGCCGAGCGCAGTATCGAGGGTCATCATCAGGGCAAAGCCTGCCATCAGACCGAGGGTGGCATAGGTCTGGTGACCGTTGCGGTGAGTCTCCGGGATCACCTCGTGCGAGACCACAAACAGCATGGCGCCGGCGGCGAGCCCAAGTCCGATGGGGTAGGCGATGGCAAGGCCACTGGAGAGCCCCACTCCGAGCAGGGCGCCAACCGGTTCGAGCAGGCCGCTGGCGATGGCAACCAGCACCGCGACAGAGGGGCGAAAACCGGCGGCGCACATGGCCAGCGCCACCGCCAATCCTTCCGGAATATCCTGTAGTGCGATGGCAGTGGTAAGCGGCAGCCCCACCGACATATCCCCCTGCGAGAAGCTCACCCCGATGGCCATCCCCTCCGGCAGGTTGTGCAGGGCGATGGCAAAGACGAACAGCCAGACCCGGGAGCAGCTCTCGTGGCCGGGGCCGCAGGGGCCGGTTTTGTCATGCTCGTGCGGGGTGAACTGATCCAGCCCCAGCATCAACAGCACCCCGAGGGTCATGCCGACAACCACCACGGCGGCGGCGCTAAAGCCGTTGCCGGTGATCCCCTCGGCAGCCTCTAGCCCCGGCAGCAGCAGGGAGAAGGCGCTGGCCGCCAGCATCATGCCTGCGGCAAAGCCGAGCATGGTGTCCTCCACTTTTTGCGGTACCGAGCGTAGAAACAGAGCGGGCAGGGCGCCGATGGCGGTGGCGGCAAACCCGGCGGCACCACCTATCAGGCCATAGCGCACGCCGCTGGTCACCTCGCCGGTAGCGAGCATGATGAGACTCTGCAACAGCAGCAACAAGACGGCAGCCAGCGCGATAAAGAGGCCGAGAGCAGTGAGCGGGCGGCTTTGCATCTGGCTGCGCAGTTGCTGTGACCAGGATAACGGAGGAAGAGCTGAGAGATGGTCCATGGCATGACCTCAAGGTGTGCAAAGTGGATGGTGGCATTACATCGATTCGGCCGCCCCTTGTCCATGTCTGCAGGGCGATTGCCGCTATCTGAAAATCTGGAAAGAGTTTATCCAGGCAACCACATGGGAACTCTTATCGGTAGCCAAAGGCGGGGGGCAAGAGGGGTTGTCTGCAAATGGCTGAAGTGGATGTTGAGAGGCAAGTGGGGATGCATCGCGAACTCTTTTAAATCAGCTGTAGATGTCTGCCTTGGTGTTCGGATAACAGATACAAGAAAACCGGCTTGCGCCGGTTTTGTTATCTGTCTGCTCGAAGGCTGGCTTATTTCGCCAGGGACTCCGGCAGCTCTTCACGGATCTTGCCGAGCATCTCTTTCAGGACACGCGGGTTGGCAACCACGATGTTGCCGGAGTTTTCGTAGTTGTGACCACCTACGAAGTCGGTGACGATGGCGCCAGCTTCTTTGGCCAGCAGTTCACCGGCAGCGGTGTCCCAGGGCTTGAGGCCGATTTCCCAGAAACCGTCGACGCGACCGGCAGCCACGTAGGCCAGATCCAGTGCGGCAGAGCCGGAGCGACGGATGTCGGCACATTCGATGAACATGCTCTGGAACATCTTCAGGTAGGACTCGATGTGGTGCTTTTGCTTGTAGGGGAAACCGGTCGCCAGCACGGTGCCAGCCAGCTCTTTGGCTTTGCCGACACGAATGCGGTAGCCGTTCAGCTGGGCGCCGCTACCACGGGTAGCAGTAAACAGCTCGTCACGGATGGGATCGTAAACAACGGCTTGTTCAGTCTTGCCCTTGACACGCAGGGCGATGGAGACGGCAAAGTGCGGAATGCCTTTGACCAGGTTGGTCGTGCCATCCAGTGGGTCAATGATCCATTGATAGTCCGGATTGGTACCGGCAATCTCACCAGACTCTTCAGCAACAATGCTGTGCTCCGGGTAAGATTTTTTGATGGTGTGAATGATGGCCGCTTCGGCTTCACGGTCAACGTTGGTCACGAAGTCATTGCTGCCTTTTTGGATAGCCTCAATGTTCTCGGGCTGGGAGAAGGCTTTTACTACAACTTGACCGGCGTTGCGCGCAGCGCGCACGGCGATATTCAGCATCGGATGCATAGGTTCACCACTGGATGTTAAAGAACGGGGGATAACAGGACGCGGTATGATACCAGTATTTTGTGCGATGGCAACTGTTATCCCCCTACGACTAATTGATTGCGACTGCCAGATCTGACGGCTCCAATATAGACCAGATCTGCGCTAGTCTTATCCCAGCAGCCGGATACAGGCTGTCATGAGCATAGGGATATGAGCCATGAATTTGTCATTAGTGAGTCAGAACGTGTCAGCAGCCAGCGAGGGACTGTTGGCCATCTTGCGGTCATCACCCGAGTATGGTGATCACTTTGCCCACATCACCGTGACCCCCCTGGCCCAGTGGCAACCGGCCAAGACGGAGGCGGCGATCCTGCTGATCGACGGCGATGCGCCCTGGCAGGATGCCGGATTTGCCCGGGGAGAGGATGAGACGATCGGTTTGCCGGTCTTGCCGCTGCTGATCCGTAAGGGAGACAAGGAGCTGACGGTCTGCGGGCCGGATGTGCGTGACCCCCGTTTCTATTTTGTCTCAAACGGCATCGTGCTGGATGAGTCGGAGCTGGCCGAGCCTGCCTGCAGCCGGGTGCTGTTGCGCAAGCTGGAGTCCTACTTCCCGCTGCTTTCCCGCCTGATCATGCTGCGCCAGCGCAAGCCGGTCGCCGTGATTAACTAATATCTACTATTGCCAGAGAGCACCAGCGGCGCACCGTGGCCTTGTTTGGCCTACGGTGCGCCGCTTTTTAATGGTCTGGAGCCGGTCACTTGTTGCAAGATGAGGCGGCTATGGTGTTGCACCCTGTTCCAACCGTGCAATCTGGCTATGACCAACAAGGAGTGAATCATGATCGACTTTTACACCGCCGCGACCCCCAATGGTTTCAAAGTGGCGATCGCCCTCGAAGAGCTGGGTTTGCCCTATCGGGTCATTCCTCTCGATTTGTCTGCACTGGATCAGAAGAAGCCCGAGTTTCTCGCCATCAACCCAAATGGCCGTATTCCGGCTATCGTCGATCGGGATAACGACGATTTCGCCGTATTCGAGTCGGGCGCCATCCTCATTTATCTGGCGGAGAAAGCGGGCAAGTTGCTGCCCGTTGATCCCAAACGCCGCTCTCAGGCCATCCAGTGGCTGATGTTCCAGATGGGCGGGGTAGGACCCATGATGGGGCAGGCCAATGTCTTCTACCGCTATTTCCCCGAGAAGATCCCCGCCGCCATCGAACGCTACCAGAAGGAGGGGCGCCGCCTGTTCGAGGTACTCGACAGCCATCTGGCCCATCACGAATATCTGGCGGACGAGTACAGCATCGCCGACATTGCCACCTGGCCCTGGGTGCGTATTTATGACTGGAGCGGCATCTCCATCGAGGGATTGCCCCATCTGCAAGCCTGGATGGATCGCATGGCAGAGAAACCTGCCTGCCAGAAGGGGATCACCATACCGCCACGCAAGGAGCAGCCCGATGAGCTGATCAAGCAGGCGCAGCAGATGGTAACACGTTGATTTTTAACTGCTGACGGGGCGTGTTGCCCCGTAATATTAGAAAAACTAAGGCAAGCCGATTATAAAGATTCGTTCGTTTTTTGTGAGCTGAATCACTATGATGCCCCCATACCACCAAGCGTCCTGTGCGGTGGCTTGGCGGGCTCCCCGCCTACTGTTTCCAACACTGTTTTTGATTGCATCACAGCCTCTGTGATCAGATTCCTCTGGGCCATTTTGTGCCAGAGGTGCGGCAGCATTTTTTCGATTTTTTTGGGACTGATATGGATCGGCACAGTTTTTATCCGTTGTTTTTATTGACCATTCTGATGGTCGCTGTGGGCCAGATGACCCAGACCCTTTATGTTCCCTCCATTCCCATGATGGCGGGGGACTTCAACGTGGCCTCGGGCCAGTTACAGGCGGTGATGGCCTGTTACCTGATCCCCTATGGCCTCTCCCAGTTTGTCTACGGGCCGTTGTCGGATCGCATCGGCCGTCGCCCGGTGCTGATCGTCGGCATGATGGTGTTTCTGGTAGGCACCCTGATCATTCAGGTCATCCCCCATTTTGCCGCCCTGCTGGTGGGCAGCTTTATTCAGGGGCTGGGTACCGGTGCCGGTGGCGCCATGAGCCGTACCGTGATGCGCGATCGCTACAACGGCGCCGAGCTCAACCGCGCCAACAGTCTGGTGAGCATGGGGGTGATCTTCTCCCCGCTACTGGCACCGGTGCTGGGGGGATGGCTGACCGAGCTGTTCAACTGGCGCGCCGGTTACTGGTTCCTGTTCGGTTTTGGTGCCGTAGCCACCCTGGCGATCATGGCCTGGTTTGGCGAGACCCTGCCTGCTGCTGCCCGTCAGCCACTGCGCGTCGGTGCTGCCTATCGCCATGTGCTGGGCAACCCCAAGTTTCAGGGCAACCTGCTCTGCCTGATGGCGACCTTTGCCGGTTTGGCAGTGTTCGAGGCTGCGGCCGGTGTGCTGCTCGGCGATGTGCTGAAACTGAGCGCCCGCACCGTGAGCGTGCTGTTCGTGCTGCCGCTGCCCGGCTATCTGTTCGGGGCCTGGCTTTCTGCCAAGCTGAGCTTTCGCCTGAGCCAGGGCAAGCTGATGCGCCTTGGCATCGCCTTTCTGGCGCTCGGCTCCCTCATCATTCTGGTGCCGGGGCTGTTCGGGGTGGTGAGTGCCGCCTCGCTGGTCGGTGGTGCGGCTGTCTACTTCATCGGTAGCGGTATTCTCTACCCGACCGCCACTTCCTGTGCCATCGAGCCCTTCCCGGGTCAGGCCGGTACCGCGGGTGCCATTCTCGGCGGGATGCAGAATCTGGGTGCCGGTGTGGTGACCCTGCTGGCGGCCGGTTTCCCGATGACCGGTCAGGTGACTCTGGGTGCCATCATGACCCTGATGGTGCTGATCGTGGCGCTGAGTTTTGTCTGGTTACGCCACCATGGCTCCCCCCACGAGCAGATGGCAATTTGATCTGCCGCTCTCTTTGCATCTGGAGCAAGCCCACCCTCAGCGGTGGGCTTTGTTTTATCCGGAGAACGGGCTAGGAGATCGCATTAGCTTGATGTAGTGATCGATGTTGTGAGGTTAATTCCGGAAAAGAAAAAACCCGTCACGCTGGTGACGGGCTTTTGCTGTTGGTACCCCGAGATGCCGTTGCCGGTTTGGGCCCTTGAACCGTCGGTTCAAGGCGGGGATCGGATCTGACCGCAGGCTTCTCGGTCGTGCCGAGCATGCGCAATAGCCAGAAGGCAGATCCCCTGTTTGGTATGAATATCGGCTCGGGGACTTGAACCGGCTGACAAACATCCCAGGGAATTTTAAAACGGTTTGCGATTAGGGCTGCTGCCCCTCTTCGCTGGAATCACCATATTGTCCGTGCTCGATCAGGGCCGCTTCGATGGTGCGCTGCAGCATCTTGATCCGCTTGTCCATGGTCTCAGAGTATTGGTGGTTCTTCTCTTTTTCAAGGCAGAGCTCATGACAGAAATTGAGCGCTGCCATGATAGCCAATTGCTCGTTGCTGGAGACTTTGGAGCGTTGACGCAGGTCGATCAACTTGTCGGTCAGCTGCTCGGCGGCCTGGCGCAGGGCATCCTGCTGTCCCAAGGGACAGGATACCTTGTAGGGACGTCCCAAAATGACGATTTCTACGGCCTCTGTGCTCATGCCTTCCTCAATACGGCGGAGCTGATTTCCGCCTTTATCCACGTGGACAACTGGGCGGGACTATATAGCGCAGATGCATAAGTTTCAAGGCCTTGCTGGCTCTGCAAGAGGGAGAATGCTAGGATCCTGACCATTAATTCTGCAAATTTGACTGAACTTTGAGCGGATCCTCGATGAGCAAAACGAACCCCCTTAAATATGCGGCAGTGGCCGACATCATGGAACAACATGAGCTGATGGCCAGCGCAGTAGAGGCCCATGGTGTGATCTGCGGTCTGGTGTGCGGCGGTGTGGCACTGGACGACAAGAGTTGGGTGCCCCATTTCAACGATCTGGTGAACGACGGTTTCGGCCTGCCGGCCCCGGTGCGCCAGGTGATGACCGATCTTTATCACAATGTAGTCGAGAGCTTGATGGCCCAGAAAGGCGTCGAGCTGCTGCTGCCAAGTGATGATGCCCCCCTCGACGAGCGCATCGATTCGCTGGTGGACTGGTCACAGGCGTTTCTGGCCGGTTTCGGCGTGGTGCAGCAGGAGCTCTCCCGCGCGTCGGAAGAGCTGCAGGAGATGATCCAGGATATCGCCAGCATCACTCAGGTCTCTGCCGAGTTCGATCAGGAAGATGACGAGAACGAAGCCTCCTTCCTGGTGCTCTACGAACACGTCAAGCTGGGGGTCATGATGGCCTTCGAAGAGTTTGGCAAGCGCCCCGATACCCCGAGCGCGCCGCCGACCCTTCATTGAGGTGCGGGTCAACGCGACCCTTACTGAATCTGCAAGAGCGCCTGATGGCGCTCTTTTTTATGGCGCTGTTGTGGCTAACCCTGTGAGGCACAACCGGTTTTTTGCCGGTGACCTCGCATTCGGCCTGCGGCTTTGTGATAGCATGAGGCCACCTTTTTCACTTCTTCCTCTCTGCTTATGTCTCAATCTGATGTGCGACAGGTCGATGTCACCCTGGTCGGCGGTGGAATGAGCGGTGCCGTGCTGGCCCTCTCGCTGGCAGCCCTGCTTCGATCCGATGGCTCCCCCCTCGAGATCCTGCTGCTGGAGGCAAGCGTCCCCGAACAGCACACCCATTCAGGGTTCGACGCCCGCGCCATTGCGCTCTCGGCCGGTACCTGTGATGCGCTGTTGCGACGCGGACTCTGGCCGCTATTTGCCCCCCATTGCGCTCCCATTACCCAGATTCATGTCTCGGATCGGGGCCACTTCGGTCAGGCTCGCCTGTCGGCCGCTGAATACGGCCTGCCCGCGCTGGGCCAGGTGATCGAGCTTGCAGCTGCCGGTCATGAGCTGCAACGGGCGATGGCGGCCTCTCCCAATATCCGGGTCTGTTGTCCGGCACGGGTGAGCGAGATTGTGCCCGATGAGGAGAAGGTGACCCTCACCCTTGAGGACGGTGAACAGATTGAGACCCGCCTGCTGGTGGCGGCAGACGGCGGCAACTCCTTTGTGCGTCAGCACTTCAAGTTGCCGGTGACCCGCCACGACTTTGAGCAGCACGCCATCATCGCCACGGTCAAAACGGCGCAAGACCCTGAGGGACGCGCCTTCGAGCGTTTTACCGAAGGGGGGCCGCTGGCCCTGCTGCCGATGCAGGATGGGCTCTCCTCGCTGGTATGGAGCGTCGGGCAGCATGAGGTGGATGAGCTGATGGCCCTCGATGAGGTGGCGTTTCTTGCTCGTCTGCAGCAGGCCTTTGGCTGGCGGCTCGGCCGCTTCGAGCGATGTGGCGTGCGTCACGTCTATCCGCTCATTCTGACCGCCTGCGACTACCCGCTGGCCCAGCGTACAGTGCTGGTCGGTAATGCCGCCCACGCCCTGCACCCCATTGCCGGACAGGGCTTCAACCTCGGGATGCGGGATCTCGACCTGCTTACCGGCGCCGTAGCCAAGGCGTTGGCAGAGGGGGAGGATATCGGCAGCTTCAAGGTACTGAGTGGCTACTGGCAGCAGCGTCAGCGCGATCAGGAGCAGACCGTCTGGCTCACCTCTTCGCTGGCCCAGCTCTTCTCCAATGGTCACGATCCGCTGGTGGCGGGGCGCAATCTGGCGCTCACCCTGATGGGGCGATTCCCGTGCCTCAAGGCGCCGCTTGCCTCGCGCACCCTGGGCTTTGTCGCCGATGTGTGCGGCAACTAGCCAGCACTTGTTGAGTGGAACCTGTTGACCGGAAGATGGTGACCGCCATTCGTTGATCAAAACCTATTGAATAAAGAGGTGATGCTTGCGGGCGTCCCCTCGCTGGCCAGCCGGTCAGCCCTGAAAGGATGAGATGATGCAGATGCAAAATGTGGATGTGGTGATTGTCGGTGGCGGCATGGTGGGGCTGGGGCTCGCTGCGGCCTTGAAACATAGCGCCCTCAAGGTGCTGGTGGTGGAGGGGCAACTGCCCGACCCGCAGCTGGGGGAGGTGGCCGATAACCGGGTCAGCGCCCTGAGTCTGGCCAGCCAGCAGATCCTGCGCCATGTCGACGCCTGGGACGGCATTGAAGCGCGCCGCCTGCAGGCCTACGACAAGATGGCGGTGTGGGAGCAGGACAGTTTCGGCCATATCGACTTCGATGCCGCCAGCTTGCGTCAGGCCAACCTCGGCCACATCGTCGAGAATCGGGTGATCCAGCTGGCACTGCTTGAGGCGATTGAAGGTGCCAGCAATATCCAGTTGCTGACCCCCGCCAGAGCCAAGAGCCTGCAGAGCGGCCCGGCGGGCGCCCTGCTGCTCCTTGAAGATGGTCAGGCTATCTCGGCCAAACTGGTGGTAGCCGCCGATGGCGCCCACTCCTGGGTGCGCCGTCAGGCCGATATCCCGCTCACCAGCTGGGATTACGGTCACCACGCGCTGGTGGCGACGGTGCGCTGCGCCGAACCCCATGAAGCTGTTGCTCGCCAGATCTTTACCCCGGATGGCCCGCTCGCCTTTTTGCCGCTGTGGCAAGAGAACCTCTGCTCCATCGTCTGGTCGCTGCCTGCGGCCCGCGCCGAGGCGCTCTGCGCCTGCGACGACGAGCAGTTCAATCGCCAGCTTACCGCCGCCTTCGATGCCCGGCTCGGTCTGTGCAAGGTGGAGGGGCCGCGCAGCGCCATTCCCCTCACCGCCCGCTATGCCCGCGACTTTGCTCGCGAGCGGTTGGTGCTGGTGGGAGATGCCGCTCATACCATCCACCCCCTGGCGGGGCAGGGGGTCAACCTTGGCCTGCTGGATGCTGCCGCGCTGGCGGAGCAGATCTTGCAAAATCATGCTGCGGGCGAGGATATCGGCCTGCTCGCCAACCTGCGCAGCTACGAGCGCTGGCGCAAGAGCGAAGCGGCTCGCATGCTCGCTGCGATGGAGGGGCTCAAGCGGCTGTTCAGCGGGGCCAACCCGCTCAAGAAGCTGGTGCGGGGCGTGGGGTTGCGTGCGGCCAATCTGCTGACGCCCTTCAAGGAGGGGGTGATCCGCGCCGCCATGGGGCTGGAGGGAGAGTTGCCCGCATTGGCCCGTCCTGACTGGGCTGTTGCTGCGACCAAAGGCAGTGCCATGCAGGCCAAGGGTGAAAAAAACTAATATTACTCGCCGTTTTTGACAACAAAAGTAATCCGACAAGGCTGACGACCCGTTTTGGGTGTCAGCCTTTAATTTTGCTCTGGAGCGAAACGTTTTTCTGCAAATTGTGACGAAACGGTGAAAATCAAAATTTAATCTCGCCTGAGTCGGCTTATGGCTGTTTTTATCACTGCATTTATCTTAGTGTCTGGAGTCAGTTTTACGGGAGGGGATTAGTTTTTTTTGAGCGGCACGCTCGCCTGCTTGTCATATAATCCGCTCCGTTCAAGGAATCCCTCTTGCCTGGCAAGGGCAGGAGCGAGCACACACTTTTGGATCCGGTCGCTTTTTGTTGCACGCAATGCAGTCAGAGCGGTGGCGCGGGTCGCAAGGGTGGTCGCCAAAGCGAAAAGGCTTTTTGCTAAGGAAAGAATGCGATGATCCAGACTACTGTACTGCATCCCAAACACTTGGAAGCCGGCGCCAAGATGGTGGACTTCCACGGTTGGGAAATGCCCATCAACTACGGCTCCCAGCTGGAAGAGCACCACGCGGTGCGCAGCGATGCCGGTATGTTCGATGTTTCCCACATGACCATCGTCGATTTGACCGGCGAACGGGTCAAAGCCTTTCTGCAACACCTGCTGGCCAACGACGTGGCCAAACTCACTGCCCCCGGCAAGGCCCTCTACAGCGGCATGCTCAATCCGGAAGGCGGGGTTATCGATGACCTCATCACCTATTATCTTGGCGATACGTTTTACCGGCTGGTGGTCAACTCCGCTACCCGCGAGAAGGATCTGGCCTGGATCCGCCATCACGCCATCGATTTCGATATCACAGTAACCGAGCGTCCTGAGCTGGCGATGATTGCGGTGCAGGGCCCCAACGCCAAGGTCAAGGCTGCTGCTGTGCTGAGCGCCGCTCAGCGTACCGCCGTGGTGGGGATGAAACCCTTCTTCGGCGTGCAGGCTGGCGATCTCTTTATCGCCACTACCGGCTACACCGGCGAAGATGGTTATGAAATCGTGGTGCCGCAAGAGAAAGCCTGCGAGCTGTGGCAAGCGCTGCTGGATAACGGCGTGGCCCCCTGCGGCCTCGGTGCCCGCGATACCCTGCGCCTCGAAGCGGGGATGAACCTCTATGGTCAGGATATGGACGAGTCAATCTCTCCACTCGCCGCCAACATGGCCTGGACCATCGCCTGGGAGCCGAGCGATCGCAATTTCATCGGCCGTGACGTGCTGGAAGCGCAGAAAGCGGCGGGCAACCAGCCCAAGCTGGTGGGTCTGGTGATGGAGGAGAAAGGGGTGCTGCGTGCCGGTATGCCCGTTACCTTCACTGCGGCAAACGGTGAGAAGCGGGAAGGTGTGATCACCTCCGGCTCTTTCTCCCCCACCCTGGGCTACAGTATTGCCCTGGCACGGGTGCCCCGCGATATCGGTGAATTGGCCGAGGTGGAGATCCGCAAAAAGCTGGTCACCGTGAAGGTCACCAAGCCCGCTTTCGTCCGTAACGGCCAGAAGCTGGTTTAATACCGTTTTGGGGGAGGGCAGTGCCTCCCCCATCCCTTTTCATATTCGTTTTTAAACGCGACTCAAAGATCAAAGGAAGCACAAATGAGCCATATCCCGAGCGAACTGAAATATGCCACTTCCCACGAGTGGATCCGTGTTGAAGCCAACGGCGAGGCCGTGGTCGGTATCACCGAGCACGCCCAGGAGCTGCTGGGTGACATGGTGTTTGTCGAGCTGCCGGAAGTGGGCAAGCAGGTCAGTGCCGGTGACGACTGCGCCGTGGCCGAGTCGGTCAAGGCGGCCTCCGATATCTACAGCCCGGTGAGCGGCGAGATCATCGCCGTCAACGAAGAGCTGGAAGGGAGCCCCGAGCTGGTCAACTCCGACCCCTACAGCGCTGGCTGGCTGTTCCGCATCAAGCTCGATGACGAGAGCGAGCTGGCCAACCTGCTGGATGCCGAAGGCTACCAGAACGTGGTGGACGAAGAGTAATGCCCCCGGGCCCTGCCAACACAGCAGGGCCCCTTTGTATGACCGCCAGCCGGGCAAGCACCGGCCGGTGGAAGGGTGAAGTCGCCCGCGTCTGTCGTTTACCAGCCTGCTCTTGCCAGGGTAAACGGGCCGGTCCGCAACAAGGCGATCCCCTCTTGATGCTGCCGCAGCATCCGGTGCCGCACCTTGTCTGCGGGACCCAGAACATGAGTGGAGTCGGTATCAGCCGACGATCAGGAACATCAGGTCTTGGTTATCAGGATGTCATGCCAGGACTTATTTATCAGGAAATAGGGAAATGACCCAGTCACTGTTTGAACTCGAGCAAAAAACCGATTTTGTCCGCCGCCATATCGGCCCGGGCGAGGAAGAGCTGCGCCAGCTGTTGGCGACCGTCGGGGCCGAAAGCCTGGACGATTTGATTGAACAGACCGTGCCTGCCGCCATTCGCCTGCCGGGCCCGCTCGGCATCGGTGCCGGCATGACCGAGGTGGAGGCGCTGGCCAAGCTCAAGGGCTATGCCGCTCAGAACAAGATTGCCAAGAGCTATATCGGCATGGGTTATCACGATACCCATGTGCCCCACGTCATTTTGCGCAATGTGCTGGAAAATCCGGGTTGGTATACCGCCTACACCCCCTATCAGCCCGAGCTGGCACAGGGCCGTCTCGAAGCCCTGCTCAACTTCCAGCAGCTGACGCTGGATCTCACCGGCATGGATCTGGCCAGTGCCTCCCTGCTGGATGAAGCGACCGCCGCCGCCGAGGCGATGGCGCTGGCCAAGCGGATGGCCAAGTCCAAATCCAACCTCTTCTTCGTGGCCGATGACGTGCATCCGCAGGTGATCGACGTGGTCAAGGAGCGTGCGGTTCACTTCGGTTTCGACGTGGCGGTTGGCGCCGCCAGCGATGCAGTGAGCGAAGAGGTGTTCGGTGCCCTGTTCCAGTACCCCACCACCACAGGTGAGGTGAAAGATCTGCGCGCCCTGATTGCCGCGGTACAGGCCCAGAAAGGGCTGGCCTGCGTCAGCGCCGACCTGCTCTCCCTGCTGCTGCTCAAATCCCCGGGCGAGCTGGGCGCCGATGTGGTGTTGGGCTCCGCCCAGCGCTTTGGTGTGCCCATGGGTTACGGTGGCCCACATGCCGCCTTCTTCGCCACCCGTGATGCCTACAAGCGCTCCATGCCGGGCCGCATCATTGGTGTCTCCAAGGATGCCCGTGGCAAGGCCGCGCTGCGCATGGCGATGCAGACCCGCGAGCAGCATATCCGCCGCGAGAAGGCCAACTCCAACATCTGTACTGCTCAGGTGCTGCTGGCCAACATGGCAAGCTTCTACGCCGTCTATCACGGCCCGGTGGGGCTGAAAACCATCGCCTCCCGTGTGCACCGTCTCACCACCATTCTGGCGCTCGGCCTCAAGGCCAAGGGCGTGGCCCTCAAGCATGCCAGCTGGTTCGATACCCTGACCGTGCTGACGGCAGATAAAGAAGCACTCATTGCCAAGGCCGAGGGGCTCGGCATCAACCTGCGCGCCGATCTCGACGGTGCGGTAGGGGTGTCCCTCTCTGAAACCACCACCCGCGGCGATGTGGCCGAGCTGTTCGATCTCTTCCTCGGTCAAGGTCACGGACTGGAGCTCGAGGCTCTCGACAAGGCGGCGCAGGCCCATCACGCCATCCCGCAGGATCTGCTGCGCACCGACGCCGTGCTGACCCACGAGGTGTTCAACAAGTACCACTCCGAAACCGAGATGTTGCGTTATATCCACCGTCTCGAAGCCAAGGATCTGGCGCTCAACTACGCCATGATCTCCTTGGGCTCCTGCACCATGAAGCTCAACGCCACCGCCGAGATGATCCCGGTGACCTGGCCCGAGTTCGGCAAGTTGCACCCGTTCGCCCCGCTGGCACAGGCCAAGGGCTACCAACTGCTGCTGGCCGACCTCGAAAACTGGCTGGTGAAGGTGACCGGTTACGATGCGGTCTGCATGCAGCCCAACTCAGGTGCCCAGGGCGAGTACGCGGGTCTGCTCGCCATCAAGAAGTACCACGAGTCCCGTGGCGAGGGGCATCGCGACATCTGCCTGATCCCAGCTTCTGCCCACGGTACCAACCCCGCCTCTGCCCAGATGGCGGGGCTCAAGGTGATCGTCACCGCCTGTGACAAGTCCGGCAACGTGGATCTCGACGACCTGCGCGCCAAGGCGGCCGAGGCGGGGGATCAGCTCTCCTGTCTGATGGTGACCTATCCCTCCACCCACGGGGTGTACGAGGAGACCATCAAGGAGGTGTGCGACATCGTTCACCAGCACGGTGGTCAGGTCTATCTGGACGGCGCCAACATGAATGCGCAAGTCGGGCTGACGGCGCCGGGCTTTATCGGGGCGGATGTGTCGCACCTCAACCTGCACAAGACCTTCGCCATTCCTCACGGCGGTGGCGGCCCGGGCATGGGCCCCATCGGCGTGAAGAAACACCTGGCACCGTTCGTAGCCGGTCACGCCGTGGTCAAGACCGACAAGGAGAGCCGCAACAACGGCGCCGTGTCGGCGGCACCGTTTGGCTCGGCCAGCATCCTGCCCATCAGCTGGATGTATATCGCCATGCTGGGCGACGAGGGGCTGAAGAAATCCACCCAGGTGGCCATCCTCAACGCCAACTACCTGGCCAAGAAGCTGGGTGAATCCTTCCCCGTGCTCTACTCCGGGCGCAACGGTCGGGTGGCCCACGAGTGCATCCTGGATATCCGCCCGCTCAAAGAAGCTTCCGGCATCAGCGAGATGGACGTGGCCAAGCGGCTGATGGACTACGGCTTCCACGCGCCGACCATGAGCTTCCCGGTAGCGGGTACCCTGATGGTCGAGCCGACCGAATCGGAATCCAAGCGCGAGCTGGACCGCTTCGTGGAGGCGATGACCGCCATCCGTGCCGAGATCGCCAAGGTGCAGGACGGCCACTGGAGCCTCACCGACAACCCGCTGGTCCATGCGCCGCACACCCAGGACGACGTGATGGATGCAGAGTGGTCCCGTGGCTACAGCCGCGCCGAGGCGGTCTTCCCGTCCGACGCCGTGCGCGCCAGCAAGCTGTGGCCCTCTGTGAACCGCATCGACGATGTCTACGGGGATCGCAACCTGTTCTGCTCCTGTATCCCGACTGAGGATTACGCCAAGTAAGTGGCGTCCAGGAGCAACAGTTAAGCCGTATAAACAACAGGGCCACCCAGACGGGTGGCCCTTCGTTTACATGGACTTTATCTGCATGCTGCTATCCGAATGTCCGGCTTAGGTCCTTGAGCTGGCTCGCTTTGCTCTGCAAGTTGGCACTGGTTTTACTGACCTGATCGATTTTGAGGCTGTTATCGTGAGAAAGTGAGGATATCTGATTGATATTACGACAGATCTCCTCGATCACCGCTTGCTGCTGGGTCGCTGCAGCGGAAACTTGATTGGAAAAATCAGAGACCTTGTCTATTTCGATCACGACCTGATTCAGGTTGCCGGTGCTTGCCCGAGTGGTTGCGAGGCAATCATTGGTTCTGGTCACATTGAGATGCATCATCTCTTTCCATCCCCCGAGGGTTTGCTGGATATGACCAATGCTGCTCTGGATCTGCTCTGTTGCTCTATGGGTTCTGGTCGACAGGCTGCGTACCTCGTCAGCCACCACTGCAAAGCCGCGTCCCTGATCGCCCGCCCGCGCTGCTTCAATGGAGGCATTGAGTGCCAGCAGGTTGGTTTGATCCGCAATCCCGCGAATTTCACTCATGATGCTGCCGATCCGTTCGGACTCGCTTGCCAGCTCGACGGCTGACTGGAAGGCCTGCTCTGCCTGGGTAGCCAGTGCCGACATCTCTTCTCCCGCATCGGAAAGCTGATTGCTGGTGGTGATGCAATGGTTGCGCGCCTCTTCGATCTGCTGGTTGCTGTCCTGAATATTGCGGCTGATCTCTTCGGCAGCTGATGCCATCTGGGTAACTGCGGTGGCGACTTGCTGAATTTGCATATCCTGTGAGGAGATATCCCTGCTGGCCAGTGCGGCCGAACCACTCAAATTGTTGGCCATGGCATTGAGCGAGAGTGTGGTGTCATCGACTCTTCCCAGCACGGTACGGATTCTGGCTTGCCAGAGCTTGATATGGAAATCGGCAATGCTGTGGGGGGCATCCCCCGAGAAGATCAGGCGGCTGATGCTGTCGTAGTCCTGCTCAAGCTGTTGCAAGAATCGCGGTGTGAGGAAGAGCGCATTACGGTTGAACCAGAGGGTGGCCAATAGGGGAATGATGATCCAGAGCGCCTGCAGTGGTGTGAGCAGCCAGAGCGCGCTGATCACGCTGAGCAGCAGCAGGGGTATGGTCATGATGGCCGGAGTGAGCAGGCGCTGCCCCATGTGAATGGCGGAGCCGGTTTCGCGTGCCTTAAGGGTTTTGTACATCTTGTTGGCACGCGCTTTGTGCTCTGCGGAGGGTCGGCAACGAACGGATTGGTAACCCACCATCTTGCCATCTTCATAGATCGGGGTGACATAGGCATCAACCCAGTAATAGCTACCATCCTTGCAGCGGTTTTTGACTATGCCCCGCCACGGCTTGCCCGCTTTTAGATGGGCCCAGAGATCGGCGAATGCCGCCTTGGGCATGTCTGGGTGGCGTACCAGGTTGTGATGTTGTCCCAGCATCTCTTCCAGGCGATAGCCTGCCACCTGACAAAACGCCGGATTGGCGTAGGTGATGTCCCCTTTGAGATCGGTGGTCGATACCAACTGGACGTTGTCGGTAAATTCAACTTCGGTATCTGTAGTGTGAGGTGTGTTGGTTACCATGATCAGGCTCCGGTTTTACCATAACGGAATGCATCGTCTGAGTATGGCAGAGGCTGCTCATTTTATTGTGTTGTTGCTCATTAACTGTTCTGCGCCTAGCAGGGGCATCTACACATCTTCCATCGCAACGGTTTGGCGGGGGACGCAAGCCAAGTAACATCGCATGACTTATAGCCACGCAGCGATACAGGTAAGGCAATTAAGTTGGGGGCGATTTTATGGAATTATGACAGCACCCTGGTCAATTCGGTGCCGCAGAATATCGATATCGCCAAGCAGATCCTGGCTGATGTCGCCCCCCATCTGACCGGCGATCAGTTACCTCGTTATCTGCGCAGCGAAGCGGAGTATCACCATGCCAATCACGCCGCCAAGAACTGGCAGGATCTCTATAGGGATTACTACGGTTTGTCGCGGGACGAGATGGTGCAGGCTGGCAGTCTGTGAGCCAAACATCAGGAGAGACAGGGACTTAGGTGCATTTTTTAGGAGCTGGAGGTGGTGATTGACCATTTCTCTGCCATTTCCCATGGCATTTGTTCGAAAAACGCCTAAAAACCCTTCTCCGTGTGCTTGAACTGCATGGTGTGAACAGCCAGTTCAAGGCCGTGGCTGGCTACGATGACGTGCCCGCACAGTAGCAAAAAACACCCTTTCGGCGGCCTCAAATGTCTGGAGTCTATCTTCGGCCCAGCCAGGTGTCCGTCGCTCATCTATATCGGTGATCATGAAGCGGATGTGCAGTTTGCTCGTCATTTGCAAGGGGCGCTTGGCGAGCAGAGCCGTGTGATCTCGGTGGCTGTCGCCTATAGCCGCGCGACCCCGGAGCGCTGGGAACACCAACCCGACCATATCGCCCGTGACGTCGAGGATCTGCTCCATCGTCGGGCAATATCTGTAACGCCGGTTGCAGATTGCCGTACGGAATAGACAAACGCCGATCAGTTGATCGGCGTTTTGTCTATGGGAAGCCTGATGGTTTCACACTCAGCTGGCTTAACACCCTGTCTGTTTAATGATGGGCGACTTAAAACAGCAGTTGCGTCAGGTAGCCCATCAGGATCGCCATGCCGAGGATCACGGTAAGGAAGGCCGCAATCATCGGGGTTTTGAACATCGATTTGAGCAGGATCACCTCGGTCAGGCTGGCACCGGCACTGCCGATGATCAGCGCCATGACGGCGCCCATTCCCATCCCTTTGCCCAGCAGTACCGATGCCAGCGGGATCACGGCCTCGGCACGGATGTAGAGCGGGATCCCGACGATGGCGCTGAAGGGGATGGCCAGCGGGTTGTCGGCGCCAGCATGGGCGGCGATCCACTCGGCCGGAATAAAACCGTAAATAAACGAGCCGATGAGCACCCCCAGCAGCAGGAAGGGCAATACCGCTTTGAACTGCTGCCAGGCATCAATGCGAGCTTTGCCCCAGGCGGTGGGGAGCTGTGGTGCTCTGGTCAGGACTGCCGTGCCATCGCCGCAGCAGGAGAGGGTGGCCTGTTCTGCCATCTCTGGTTGAGGTGCCGGGCAGCACGCTGCCCCGTTGAGGGGTTTGATTGCGCGAATGACGCCGCGTTGGTTGTCACTGCAATGTGCTTGAGTGGTGGTGCGGGTCGCCGGGCCACAGCCGCTACCGCAAGAGGGGGTGGCCTCTTTGGGGTCGATGACATGGCGCTCGAACCCCAATCTGTCGAGCAGCATGCTCGCCATGACGGAGACGCTGGCGGCGATCACGGCGTAGAGCAGGGTCACTTTCCAGCCGAAGGTGGCCCACATCAAGCCGACGATGATGGGGTTCAGCAGGGGCGAAATAAACAGGAAGGTGAGGGTGGGGCCAAAGCCAGCCTTGGCCGAGAGTAGTCCTCTCAGCATCGGGATGGTGGAGCAGCTGCAAAAGGGGGTGACGGCGCCGAGCAGGGCTGAGAGTAGATAGCCCTTGCCATGTCTCGCCCCCAGCATCCGCTGGATCTTCTCGTCGGGGATCTTCTGACGGATCAGGCTGACCCCGGCGCTAATGACCAGAAACAGCACCGACAGCTCGACAGCCAGAAACAGGAACATCTGGGCTGCATCGGTCAGCATGGTTAACCACTCATTCATTGTCGTATCCTCACTTGGTTTCTATATTTCCAAAATAATCGAAATGAATGGTCGGTCAAGATATTTCTGGTATTATCGAAATATCAAATTCGTGGAGGGCGCAGAGATGCAACTAGAAGAGGTCGCCAAGGCATTGAAAGAGCTGGGTCATCCGACCCGGCTGTTTATCTTCAAGCATCTGGTCAAGGCGGGAGAGCAGGGGCTGCCGGTGGGGGAGCTGCAAAAGCAGCTGGTGATCCCCGCTTCCACCCTCAGCCACCATATCGCGGCGCTGGTCTCGGTGGGGCTGGTGAAGCAAAACCGGGAGAGTCGCACCCTGCTTTGCGTCTCTCAATACGCGGTGTTGGAGGAGATCATCGCCTTTTTCCGCGATGAGTGTTGCGTCAACAGCCCGGAGCATCGGCAAGATCAAAGGCAAGAGCTGCCTTCCTGAGGGCTATGGCTGCTAGTAGTGCGGTCAGTTGCGCTGCGCGCAATAAAAAAAACGCCGATCATCCGATCGGCGTTTTGCATTGTTTTTCTCAGCTACGGGCATTAACCCAGATTGGCTGCGACCTTGCTTTGAGCTTGTCCTTTGCGCTTGATGACAAAGCCAATGCCCAGTACCACCAGCCAGGCGGGGATCAGTTCGACCGAGATGCGGAAATCGGGGGTCATATACATGATCACCAGAATACCGGCCATGAACGCGAGGCAGAGGTAGTTGCCGAAGGGATACCAGAACGCCTTGAACTTGGGCTGGACGCCTTCCGCGACCTTGGCCTTGCGGAACTTGAGGTGCGCGAGGCTGATCATCGCCCAGTTGATCACCAGTGCGGAGACCACCAGCGCCATCAGCAGGCCGAACGCCTTGCCCGGCATCAGGTAGTTGATCAGCACGCAGAGCAGGGTGGCGATGGCCGAGACCGAGAGGGCAACCAGCGGTACGCCGCTCTTGTTGGTCTTGAGCAGGGCTTTCGGGCCGTTGCCCTGTTTGGCCAGACCGAACAGCATCCGGCTGTTGCAGTAGACGCAGCTGTTGTAGACCGACAGTGCTGCCGTCAGTACAACGATGTTGAGCACGGTCGCGACCAGATTGCTGTCCAGTGCGTGGAAAATCATCACAAACGGGCTGCCGCCTTCCACCACTTTACCCCAGGGGTAGAGGGACATCAGGATAGCCAGAGCACCGATGTAGAAGATGAGGATGCGGTAGATCACCTGATTGGTGGCCTTGGGAATGCTCTTCTCGGGATTGTCCGCTTCGGCGGCGGTAATACCGACCAGCTCCAGACCGCCAAAGGAGAACATGATCACCGCCATCGCCATCACCAGACCGCTGATGCCGTTGGGGAAGAAACCGCCCTGAGCCCACAGGTTGGTGACGCTCGCCTCGGGGCCGCCGGCACCGGAGAGGAGCAGATAGCCGCCAAAGCCAATCATGCCGATGATGGCGACCACCTTGATGATGGCGAACCAGAACTCCATTTCGCCAAACGCTTTGACGTTGGAGAGGTTGATGGCGTTGATCAGCACGAAGAAGAAGGCTGCCGACATCCAGGTCGGGATCTCGGGCCACCAGTACTGGACATAGATGCCCACCGCGGTCAGCTCGGCCATGCTCACCAGCACGTAGAGCACCCAGTAGTTCCAGCCGGACGCAAAACCGGCAAACTCACCCCAGTATTTGTAGGCAAAGTGGCTGAAGGAGCCGGCTACCGGCTCTTCCACCACCATTTCACCGAGCTGGCGCATGATCAGGAAGGCGATAAAGCCGCCGATGGCATACCCCAGCAGGACTGAGGGGCCTGCCATCTTGATGGTTTGGGCAATGCCCAGAAAGAGGCCGGTGCCGATGGCGCCGCCCAAAGCAATCAACTGAATGTGGCGGTTTTTAAGGCCGCGCTTCAGCTCCTCACCGTCTTGTTTCAAATCCATGGGTCTGTCCTTACGTCTCTGTTGTCTCTGGTCGGTGTTGGGCTCATCCTGAGCAGGCCGCAGTGCGTAGCCAAAACCTGACGAAAGCTGTATTTATTTCGTTACGCCATGCCATTTTCAATTTTTAGTGTTGGCTGGCAACCGAAGCAGAATAGTGATAATCCGCCATGAATGCACCTGTTTTCCATCTCTAATGGCCGTGTTTTGTACCAAATGCAGCTTTTTCATGATCTGAAGTGGCTTCTTGGTAGTTTTTGGTTGATGTTTGTTCAATCGAGTTCTGTTTTATTGACATTTTGTCTTGTTGGTGTGCTTTTGTGGTGCCAAGCCACAAATGGATGCAAATGATGCCAAACAAGCGAGAGTGCAGGGAAGAATGCAAGGAAGAGTGCAGGGAGTTGGATCACAGGGAACGCGAAAGCGTGCTGCAACAAGGGGTTGCCCGGAGTGTGCTGGTGGCGATCTGGTTAGGGATTGCCGCCAGTCCGCTGTTGTTGCTGGTGGCCGCGATTATGTTGCTGGGTTGGCTGTTACTCGGTGATCAGGAGTTGCTGCACTACTGGCAGTCGCTGTTGCTGGTGGGTGGGGTAACGGGGGCGCTCGTTGGCGGCTGGCTGGCTGGCTGGCGGAGCGGGTTCGCCTGCGCCACGGTTTGCTGGCCTTCTATGCCCGGTTGATGAACAACCCTGAGCTCAATCGTTAGTTAACGCTGGCTGTTTGCCGAGCGCAGCAGAACGGAATCGAATAGCGGCTAACTGGCAGCAGGTGACAAGGGCACAACGCCAAGGTCGACAAGAAGAGGGATAAGCATTTGTGGTGCTTATCCCTTTTTTATCCACGCTTTTCACTGTCATCTATGTGAATTGCAGTTCGCCACAGCTGACTTTCGCCGCGACACTGTAATTTTTATCTTTTGTTGATGCCGATAGCTGTCAAGCTGGCTTAACAGAGCTGGCGGCGCAGACCGGTTGCCTCGAGGACCTTGGCGCTGATCTCCTCCACCGAGTGGGAGCTGGTATCGAGGAAGCGGATCGCCTCCTGGCGAAACAGTCGCTCCACGCAGGCCAGCTCCTGCTCGCACTGTTCGATGGAGGAGTAGCGGCTGTTGGCACGGCGCTGGTTACGGATCTCGTGCAGCCGCTGCGGCGCTATAGTGAGGCCAAACAGCTTGTGACGGTTGGCCTTGAGGGGGGCGGGCAGCTCCAGCATGCCCATGTCCTGCTCGATAAAGGGGTAGTTGGCGGCACGAATGCCGAACTGCAGCGCCAGATAGAGGCTGGTGGGGGTCTTGCCGCAGCGGGAGACCCCGATCAGGATGATGTCCGCCTCATCGTACTCCCTGGTGGTGATGCCATCGTCGTTGGCAAGTGCGAAGTTGACCGCCTCGATGCGATCGTCATAGAGCTTGCGGTTCTCCATGCCGTGGGTGCGGTGGAGGCGGGGCTCGGCTTTGACCCCCAGCTCCTGCTCCAGCGGGCTGACGAAGGTATTGAGAAAGTCGTGGCCGCACGCCTCCGATTTCAGTACCTCTTCCCGTACCAGCGGGTCGACGATGGTGTGAAACAGAATGGGGCGTACCCCGGTCTGGCGAAACTGCTCGTCGATCCGCATCCGTACCTGACGGGCTTTCTCCAGTGTCTCCACAAAGGGGATAGTGATCTGCTCGAAGGCCAGCGGAAACTGGCTCAGTACCGCGTGGCCGAACACTTCGGCGGTGATGGCGGTGCCGTCTGAAACATAAAATACGGTGTGCACGTAGGGCTCCTGTGATACCGCGGGTGGGGTCGCATGGGGTAAGGGGTGAGAAGTATCTCCCGAAACCATACCAGTTTTGTCAACCGGTCTGCTGTGCCCAAGTTGTGAAGTGGCTTGCAAACCTGAATCGTTATCTTTTTGTGTCGCCATTGTAGAATGTTCCGGTCATTCGACCATCCCCAACTCTTGCTCGGGGATTTTTTTGAAAACCAATAGAAAACGTTTTCATGGTCGTTAGCAACAAAAGAAACCGACAATAACGCACCTGACTTACCCATAACCTCATCGATTAAATCGGGCGCACGAGGTGCTATGGCATCGGTGCCCACCAACCTGGAGACATCCAAGTGCAACAGTACGTGCTCTGGTACGAACAACTCGGAATGCAGGACGTAGAACGAGTTGGCGGCAAGAACGCATCCCTTGGCGAGATGATCAGCAACCTCTCTGGCGCCGGCGTATCCGTGCCGGGGGGCTTTGCCACCACCGCCTTTGCGTTTAACGAGTTTCTGGAGTCAAGCGGCCTCAACGGCAAGATCCACCATCTGCTCGACAATCTGGACGTGGACGATATCGCCGCCCTCAACCGGGCCGGTCAGCAGATCCGCGACTGGGTGATCGAAGCCCCGTTCCAGCCCGAACTGGAGCAGGCTATCCGGGTTGCCTATGAAAAGTTGAGTGCCGGTGTCGAGGCCTCGTTTGCGGTGCGCTCCTCCGCCACCGCCGAGGATATGCCAGACGCCTCCTTTGCCGGTCAGCAGGAGACCTTCCTCAACGTACGTGGCATCGATGCCGTCATGACGGCGGTCAAGCATGTGTTTGCTTCCCTGTTCAACGATCGCGCCATCTCCTATCGGGTGCATCAGGGCTACGACCACAAGGGCGTTGCCCTCTCGGCCGGGGTACAGCGGATGGTGCGCTCGGATCTCGCCGCCTCCGGCGTCATGTTTACCCTGGATACCGAGTCCGGTTTCAACGACGTGGTCTTTATCACCGGTGCCCATGGTCTTGGCGAGATGGTGGTGCAGGGCGCGGTCAACCCGGATGAATTCTATGTGCACAAGCCGACCCTCAAGGGGGGCCGCCCGGCGGTGGTGCGCAAGACCCTCGGCTCCAAGCTTATCAAGATGACCTACTCGGACGATGCCGGTCACGGCCGTCAGGTGAAGATTGTCGACACCAATGAGGCCGAGCGTAGCCGCTTCTGCATCAGCGATGAGGAGGTGATGGCGCTGGCGAAACAGGCCCTCATCATTGAGCAGCACTATGGCCGCCCGATGGATATCGAGTGGGCCAAGGATGGTCAGGATGGCCAGCTCTATATCGTGCAGGCCCGCCCGGAAACCGTGCGCAGCCGTCAGGAGGCCAACACCCTCGAGCGTTTTGCCCTCAAGCAAGCGGGCAAGGTGTTGATCGAGGGGCGTGCTATCGGTCACAAGATTGGCGCGGGCCCGGCGCGGGTCATCTCCTCCATCAGCCAGATGGACGAAGTGCAGCCCGGCGATGTGCTGGTCACCGACATGACCGACCCGGACTGGGAGCCCATCATGAAGCGGGCTTCCGCCATCGTCACCAACCGGGGTGGCCGCACCTGTCACGCCGCCATTATCGCCCGCGAGCTGGGCATTCCGGCAGTGGTAGGCTGTGGCAACGCTACCGATCATATTCAGCCGGGCCAGCGGATCACCGTCTCCTGTGCGGAAGGGGATACCGGTTTTATCTATGACGGCGAGCTGGACTTCGACGTGGCGGTGACCGAGGTGGGCAATATGCCGCGCCTGCCCATCAAGATCATGATGAACGTCGGCAACCCGGACCGCGCTTTCGACTTTGCCCAGTTGCCCAATGCCGGGGTAGGGCTGGCGCGCCTTGAATTCATCATCAACCGGATGATCGGCGTGCACCCCAAGGCCTTGCTGGAGTTTGACCTGCAAACCCCAGAGCTGCAGGCCACCATCGGCAAGATGATCGCCGGTTACGACAGCCCGCGGGAGTTCTATGTGGCCAAGCTGACCGAGGGGATCGCCACTCTGGGGGCCGCCTTCTGGCCGGAGCGGGTGATCGTGCGGATGTCGGACTTCAAGTCCAACGAGTACGCCAATCTGGTGGGCGGTCGTGGCTACGAGCCCCACGAGGAGAACCCGATGATCGGTTTTCGTGGCGCATCCCGCTACATCGCCGACAGCTTCCGCCCCTGCTTTGCCCTCGAGTGCGAGGCGATCAAGCGGGTGCGCGATGTGATGGGGTTGACCAACGTCGAGGTGATGATCCCCTTCGTGCGCACCGTGGGCGAGGCGGAGCAGGTGATCGACATCCTGGCCGAGAACGGTCTGCGCCGCGGCGAGCGGGGGCTAAAGGTGATCATGATGTGCGAGATCCCGAGCAATGCCCTCTTGGCAGACAAGTTTTTGGAGCACGTGGACGGCTTCTCCATCGGTTCCAACGACATGACCCAGCTCACTCTTGGGCTGGATCGGGATTCCGGGCTCATCGCCCATCTGTTCGACGAGCGTAACGAGGCGGTCAAGGCTCTGCTGGCGATGGCTATTCAGGCCGCGCGCAAGGCGGGCAAGTACGTGGGGATCTGCGGTCAGGGCCCCTCCGATCATCCGGACTTCGCCGCCTGGCTGGTGGAGCAGGGGATCGACTCGGTGTCGCTCAACCCCGATACAGTTGTCGATACCTGGCTCTATCTGGCGGAGCAGCATGGCGCCAAGTAAGTCACTATGACATGAGTGATTAGAAAGGGGGGCCTAATGGCCCCCTTTTGATCGCTATTATCTTATGTTTTGCCCTTGGGCTTATTCCACCAGGCTCATGCCGGGGATCTGGCGCCAGTAGCCGTTGCAGTCGCTTCCTTGCTGCAAGGAGAGGGGAGCCTGGCCCTGCCGGTTGGCTTTGAAGCGGGCCAGCATCTCCAACGTATTCATCCCTTGCGGCGAAAGCCTGACCACATCTACCAGACCTTCCATACCAGCCAGCTCGTTACCCAGGTTATAGCAGTAACCGGACTGGGTCTGGATCCCGTTGAGATTGAACACCCGCTGCCCCTCGCGGCTGTTGGCCAGTCGTCCGGTGGGGTAGTTGATGCAGGCGAGCTCGCAGTTGTCTTTCGGTTTGTCGAGGGAGCGGGCGGTGAAGCAGCGCGCCGAGTAGGCGAGCGGCAGATGGCCGTAGGCAAACACCTCCACCTCAAATTGGTCGCGCAGGGGGCCCAGATCCTGATTGAGCTGGATCAGCCAGTCACGGGAGAGCTCCACCGGCATGACCCAGCGTTTCATCCCCTGTTTGAGCAGCATGCGCAGCACATCGGCGTTATAGGCGTTGATGGCGGGGCCACAGACGAAGGGGATCCCAGCCTCCCAGGCGAGTTGTACCGTACCGAGATCGTTGGCTTCGACCATAAGATCGCCATTGTCGACCAGCCGCTTCACCTCCTTGAGCTCGGAAGGGGCGGAGATAAGGGCGAGGGTCGAGAGCACCACCTGCTTGCCGGAGCTGGCCACCTGACGGGCCAGCGCAATCCAGTCATCGACTTTGAGTTCGCGCCGCTTGCTGCAAACGGTCTCTCCCAGATAGATGATGTCGGCCTGACTGTTGGCGGCGGCATGGTAAAAGGCTTCGGTATCGGCTTTGGGCCAGTAGAAGAGCAGAGGCCCGAGAGAAAATTGCATGGGTGGACTCCTTATTGCCACTGACGATGGTAGGCGCCGAGGGTAGTCTGGCTACCTTCGGAGACGCGGGCGAGCTGGGCATCCCACTCAGCTTTGACCTGATAGGCCTCGGGATTGGCCTGATAGGCATCGATGGCCGCACGCCAGACCCGGGTCACTTGCTCCACATAAGCTGGGCTGCGTTGGCGTCCTTCAATCTTGACCGACTGGATCCCTGTCTTGAACAGCTCGGGCAGGAGACCCAGGGTATTGAGACTGGTGGGCTCTTCCAGCGCGTGGTAGGTCTGGCCATCCACGTCGAAACGCCCCTTGCACAGGGTCGGGTAACCGGCATTTTCGCCCGGGCCATAGCGGTCGATCAGCACCTCGTTGAGCCGCGACTCGAGGCCGCTCGGGGTTTCTGCCCAATGGACGAACTTGGCCGGTGAGCAGGCGCCGACGGTGTTGGGACTCTCGCCAGTCATGTAGGAGGAGAGATAGCAGCGCCCCTCGGCCATGATGCAGAGGCTGCCAAAAGCGAATACCTCAAGGCCAACATCGGTCTCGCGGGCTAGCTGCTTGACCTGATGCATGGAGAGCACCCGGGGCAGCACTACCCGTGTGACATTGAATTGCTGCTGATAGAAGCGAATGGCGGCGGCATTGGTGGCGCTGGCCTGCACCGAGACATGGAGTTCCATCTCGGGGTAGTGGCGGCTGGCATATTCCAGCACGGCGAGATCGGCGATGATTAACGCATCGGCGCCGAGGGCCACCCCGCGATCAACCGCCTGTTTCCATCGAGTATGGGCCCCGGGATGGGCAAAGGTATTGATGGCAATATGCAGCTTGCGACCATGTTGATGCACATAATCCACCGCCTTCTCCAGTTTGCTGTCGGTAAAGTTGAGACCGGCAAAGTGGCGGGCATTGGTGTCATCCTTGAAACCGATATAAACGGCATCAGCCCCGTTATCCACGGCGGTTTTCAGTGCCGGCAAACTGCCTGCCGGACAGAGTAATTCCATTGGTACGCTCCGAGAGTGCATATGAAGGGCAAACGAGCCCTGATTGTATGCAGCCATGCACTCCCGCTTTTTGACCTGAGGCAGCTTTGTGTGGCTTTACCCTTCTTGAGGTAACCCTGCACAAGTTTGATTTCCAACAGGATCTTGCCACTCTCCCTGTGTTTGAATGCGCAAAAAAGGGAGTCTATCGTGTTTCAACAACTGCAACGCCGCCTGGTCGAACAGGCTCCGCGCTTCTTGCGCCATCCCCTCAAGCTGGTTCCCTTCAATCTGCAAAAGCAGCTAATGGAGAGTTTGCTGGCCCGGGTTTTCAAAGAGGCTATCGAAGATGGCGATTTCGAGTTTCTGGCAGACAAGTGGCTGAAAGTCGAAGTCTCTGATCTGGAGCTGTGCTGGTTTATCAGTGAGCAGAATGGCCAGCTGGTGGTGGCTCGCGAGTGTGACAAGGCCGATGTCTGCTTCAGCGGTACCGCCAACGACCTGATCCTCATCGCTGGTCGCAAAGAGGATCCGGATTCGCTCTTTTTCCAGCGCAAACTGAAGATAGAAGGGGATACCGAACTGGGTCTTGAGGTGAAAAATCTGATGGACAGTCTGGATCTCGATGGCTTGCCAAGCCTGATGAAGTATCCCCTGATGGATCTGGCGACGTTTATCGAACGCGCCCGTACCGCGTCAGCGCAGGCTCCGGTGCAGACGGCGCCGGGCGGGATCCCGTCTTAAGTGGGCAATCACCCCATGGGCATGGCGACGATAATGGTGCCGTGCCCAGAGGCAACGACAGGCCCACAGACAGGGCACCAAGGCGATGAGTGCCGCAGGGGCGGGCAGCTGTGACATGGCCAGCCCCGCAGCCAGCCAGATAAAGGGTTGCGCTTCATACAGCCACTCCGGCTGTAGCCAGCGTTTGCTCGGAAAGATAATCAGATCGGTACGCCGGTAGCTGGAGCGCATCATCCAGGTCACCGCTCCGGCGATAAACAGCAAGGCGCCTGCAAACCAGAGCAGGGGCTGTTCACTCAACGTAATAATGGCAATGGCTGCCAGCAGGTAGAGGCTGGGCAATCTCTCATAGATAAAGGGAGGAAGCATGGCGTGGTGTCTCCTGTGCCGTTTATCGGATATCCATCAAGTTTAGTCCCCCCCTCTCACTTCCCTCATGCTGGTTTGTTATACAAACGGGTAGTTTTGTTCTGAAATGGCTCGGCTTTTACGGTGCCAACATTGTGTTCTCTTATGTTACAATTGCGCGCCATTTTTGACTGAAGATTGACTGGGCATGTTGGATCAGATTCGTATCGTTTTGGTAAACACCTCTCATACCGGCAACATGGGGTCTGCGGCACGTGCCATGAAGACCATGGGTTTGACTCAGCTGGTATTGGTTGATCCGCAAGCCTTGCCGGACGACAATGCCTTCGCTCTGGCGGCTGGTGCCAGCGATGTGCTTGCCAATGCCCGTATCGTCCCGACACTGGACGACGCGATCGCCGATTGTGGTCTGGTGATTGGCACCAGCGCCCGCTCTCGAACCCTGAGCTGGCCCATGCTCGATCCCCGTGAGGCCGGCGAAAAGTCGGTGGTTGAGGGGATGCAGCACCCGGTTGCGTTGGTGTTTGGTCGTGAGCGCACCGGTCTCACCAACGACGAATTGCAAAAGTGCCACTACCACGTGGCCATTCCGGCCAATCCTGATTACAGCTCTCTCAATCTGGCCATGGCGGTGCAGACCCTCTGTTACGAAGTGCGGATGCGCTGGCTGCTGGGGCAGGCCGCCGAGCCTGAAGAGGAGATGGCCTATCCGAGTACCGCCCAGCTGGAAGGGTTTTATCAGCACTTGGAACAAACCCTGATGAAGACCGGTTTTATTGCCGATGACCATCCGGGTCATGTGATGAGCAAGCTGCGTCGCCTGTTCAATCGGGCTCGGCCGGAAGCGGCTGAGCTCAACATTCTGCGCGGTATTCTGACCTCGGTGCAGAAAGCGCGCGTACCGGATTAATCCGACTGATTTACTCAACCATATACTTGACTGATTTGGTCGGGTATGTGACCATGTGCCCCATTAAATTGCTTCGCAAGACGGTAAGGCACATGAGACTGACTTCAAAAGGACGTTACGCTGTAACCGCCATGCTCGACGTGGCGCTGCATGCAGAGCAGGGGCCCGTCCCCCTTGCCGATATTTCCGAGCGCCAGGGCATCTCGTTGTCCTATCTCGAGCAGCTCTTTGCCCGCCTGCGCAAACATGGTCTGGTGAGCAGCGTGCGTGGCCCGGGTGGTGGTTATCGCCTCGGGTTGGCCCCAGGCGAGATTTCGGTTGGTCAGGTGATCACCGCGGTCGATGAGTCGGTCGATGCCACCAAGTGTCTCGGCAAGGGCGGTTGCCACGGCGGTACCCAGTGCCTGACTCACTCCCTGTGGCGTGATTTGAGTGAGCGGATCTCCAGCTTCCTCGGGGATATCACGCTGGCTGAGCTGGTACGCCAGGCCGATGTGCGCCGGATTGCCGGCAAGCAAGATGAACAAATGAAGACCGTGTTGTCCCTGGTTGATCGGGCAGAACACGGCGATGTGAGCTTGAAAGTCCAACTATAAACGTGCTTTCCACAGCGGGACTCTGTATGACCCGGACTGTGACGGAGAAAAACATGAAACTGCCTATTTACCTTGATTATTCGGCAACCTGTCCGGTGGACCCGCGTGTCGCAGAAAAAATGATGCAGTGTCTCACCATGGATGGCCTGTTCGGCAATCCGGCTTCCCGTTCTCACCGCTTTGGCTGGCAAGCTGAAGAGGCGGTGGATCTGGCCCGTAATCAAGTGGCAGATCTGATCGGTGCCGATCCCCGCGAGATCGTCTTCACTTCCGGTGCTACCGAATCCAATAACCTGGCCATCAAGGGTGTTGCCCACTTCTATGCCAGCAAGGGCAAGCACATCATCACCTCCAAGACCGAACACAAGGCGGTGCTCGATACCTGTCGCCAGCTGGAGCGTGAAGGGTTCGAGGTGACCTATCTTGAGCCGATGCCCAACGGCCTGTTCACTATCGAGATGATCGAGAATGCCATGCGTGATGACACCATCCTGGTCAGCATCATGCATGTGAACAACGAAATCGGCGTGGTTCAGAACATTGCCGCCATCGGCGAGTTGTGCCGTTCCCGCAAGATCCTGCTGCACGTGGATGCCGTTCAGAGTGTGGGCAAGATCCCGGTAGATGTGGAAGCACTGAAAGTGGACCTGCTCTCCGTCTCAGCGCACAAGGTGTACGGTCCGAAAGGGATCGGTGCACTGTTTGTTCGCCGCAAACCCCGCGTTCGTCTGGAAGCCCAGATGCACGGTGGCGGCCACGAGCGCGGCATGCGTTCCGGTACTCTGCCGACCCACCAGATCGTCGGGATGGGCGAAGCTTTCCGCATCGCCAAAGAAGAGATGGTGAGTGAAGGCGAGCGTATCTTGGCACTGCGCCAGCGTCTGTGGAATGGCATCAAGGACATTGAAGCCGTCTACATCAATGGCGATCTGGAGCAACGTGTTCCGGGCAACCTCAACGTCAGCTTTGCCTATGTGGAAGGGGAATCCCTCATCATGGCGCTGAAAGATTTGGCAGTCTCTTCCGGTTCGGCCTGTACCTCCGCCAGCCTGGAACCTTCCTATGTGCTGCGCGCACTGGGTCTGAACGACGAGCTGGCACACAGCTCCATCCGTTTCAGCATGGGTCGCTTCACCACCGAGGAAGAGATTGACTACGCGGTCAAGCTTATTCGTGACTCCATCGGTCGTCTGCGTGAGATGTCCCCTCTGTGGGAGATGTACAAAGACGGCGTCGATCTGAACACGGTCGAATGGGCTCATCACTGATCTATTTGGTTAGTGAGCAACAGAATTAGCAGGAGTGAGATATGGCTTACAGTGAAAAAGTAATCGACCACTACGAGAATCCTCGCAACGTCGGTGGTTTCGACAAGAATGATCCCAGCGTTGCAACCGGCATGGTCGGTGCGCCCGCCTGTGGCGACGTGATGAAGCTGCAACTGAAGATCAGCGACGAAGGCATCATCGAAGATGCCAAGTTCAAGACCTACGGCTGCGGTTCCGCCATCGCCTCCAGCTCCCTGGTAACCGAATGGGTCAAGGGCAAGACCCTGGACGAAGCGGCTGGCATCAAGAACACAGATATCGCTGAAGAGTTGGCCCTGCCACCGGTGAAGATCCACTGCTCCATTCTGGCTGAGGACGCCATCAAGGCCGCCATCGCCGATTACAAGCAGAAGAAAGGTCTCTAAGCGCCGGAGAGCAGTATGGCTATTACCATGACAGATGCCGCCGCGGCACGGGTTTCCTCTTTTCTGGCTAACCGGGGCAAGGGCATTGGCCTGCGCCTCGGCGTCAAAACCACAGGCTGCTCCGGTCTTGCCTACGTGCTTGAGTTCGTTGATGAACTGACCGATGAGGATCAGGTGTTCGAGCAGCAGGGCGTCAAGATTATTGTTGATGCCAAGAGCCTGATCCATCTGGATGGCACCGAGCTGGATTTCGTCAAGGAGGGCCTCAACGAGGGCTTCCAGTTCAACAATCCCAATGCCAAAGGCGAGTGTGGTTGTGGCGAAAGCTTCAGTGTCTGAGATGTTTGACGTGAATGATCTTTCGTCTGTTGTTGAACGGGTCAGATATGCGTAGTTCAACAATACCTTCTCATGCGCCAAAGGCGAGTGTGGTTGCGGCGAAAGCTTCAGTGTCTGAGATGTTTGACGTCAATGATCCTTCGTCTGTGGTTGAGCGGGTCGCCCATGACCCGTTCAACCACATCTCATTTGCCAGGGGCGAGTGAGGTTGTGGCGAACGTTTCCAAGAGGTTTGCATGAATCATTTCGAGCTGTTTGGGCTGGTTGAAGGCTTCGAGCTCGATACCCGTCAGTTGGCTGATACCTACCGCCAGCTGCAAACCCAATTCCATCCTGATCGTTTTGCCACCGCCCCCGAACGGGAGCAGCTGGCTGCGGTGCAACGTGCCGCCCAGATCAACGAAGCATTCACCACCCTCAAGGCGCCGCTGCGCCGTGCAGAATATCTGCTCTCCCTGCGTGGCACCGATATCCGTGGTGAACAGCAGACTCTGCAAGATACCGCGTTTCTGATGCAGCAGCTGGAGTGGCGCGAGCGTCTGGCCGATCTGAAAGATGACGCAGACCCTGAGCGCGCCATCAAGGATTTTCGCAGCGAGATCAGGCATGATCACCAGATGTTGATGCAGCAGCTGACCGAGTCTCTTGCCGCCGGCATAGATCTCGTTGCCGCTGATTGCGTTCGCAAACTCAAGTTTGTCGACAAGCTCCTCGAAGAGCTGGAACGATTCGAAGACTCGTTTCTCGAGTCTTGATCCTTTAACGCTGGAAGTTTCATTACCCATGGCATTACTGCAAATCGCCGAACCCGGCCAGAGCGCTGTTCCTCATCAGCACAAACGTGCCGTCGGGATCGATCTCGGCACCACCAACTCTCTCGTCGCTGCGGTTCGCAGTGGTCACGCCGATACCCTTTGCGATGAGCAAGGGCGCGACCTGCTCCCGTCAGTGGTGCACTATCAAAGCGACGCCATTCGAGTCGGGATTGATGCCAAGCGCGAAGCGGCGCTCGATCCTCACAACACCATCGTCTCGGTCAAACGGATGATGGGCAAGGCGCTGGCCGATATCGATACCCGCCAGCAGCCTTACCAGTTTGTTGCCGCCGACAATGGCATGCCGCAACTGCAAACCCGTCAGGGGCTGGTCAATCCGGTGCAGGTCTCGGCCGAAATCCTCAAAAAGCTGGCCGAGCGTGGCGCCCAGACTCTCGGGGGCGATCTCGATGGCGTGGTCATTACCGTGCCCGCCTATTTCGATGATGCCCAGCGTCAGGGGACCAAGGATGCGGCCCGTCTGGCCGGTCTGCACGTACTGCGTCTGCTCAACGAGCCGACCGCGGCCGCGATTGCCTATGGCCTTGACTCCGGTCAGGAAGGGGTGATCGCGGTTTACGATCTGGGGGGCGGCACCTTCGATATCTCCATCCTGCGTCTGCACCGCGGTGTGTTTGAAGTGATGGCGACCGGCGGCGATTCCGCCCTCGGCGGTGATGATTTTGATCACCTGCTGGCGGACTGGATCAAGGAGCAAGCGGGCCTCTCCGGTGAGCTGGATGCCCATCTGCAGCGCGAGCTGCTGGATGTGGCCGCTGCCGTCAAACACGGCCTGACCGATGCCGAGCAGGTGGCGTGCACCTTTGCTGGCTGGCAGGGTTCAGTGAGCCGTAGCCAGTTTGATGAACTCATCACCCCGCTGGTGAAACGGACCTTGCTGGCTTGTCGCCGCGCCCTGCGCGATGCCGGTCTCGAGCAGGTGGAAGTGCTGGAAGTGGTGATGGTCGGTGGCTCCACCCGGGTGCCGCTGGTGCGTGAACTGGTGGGCGAGTTCTTCCAGCGTACGCCGCTGACCAGCATCGATCCGGACAAGGTTGTCGCCATCGGCGCCGCCATCCAGGCCGATATTCTGGTGGGCAACAAGCCCGATGCCGAGATGCTGCTGCTGGACGTTATCCCGCTATCGCTGGGTCTGGAGACCATGGGTGGCCTCGCCGAGAAAGTGATCCCGCGCAACACTACCATTCCGGTTGCCCGCGCCCAAGAGTTCACCACCTTCAAGGATGGTCAGACCGCCATGGCGATACATGTGGTACAGGGCGAGCGCGAGCTGGTGGCCGATTGCCGCTCCCTGGCCCGCTTTACCCTGACCGGTATTCCGCCGATGGCTGCCGGCGCCGCCCATATTCGCGTCACCTTCCAGGTGGATGCGGATGGGCTGCTCTCGGTCAGCGCCATGGAGAAATCCTCCGGCGTGCAGGCCGAGATCCAGGTCAAGCCCTCTTACGGGTTGGCGGAGCAGGATATCCTCAACATGCTGAGTGCCTCCATCGAGAACGCCCAGCAGGATATGGATGCCCGCATGCTGGCCGAGCAGCAGGTTGAAGCCGACCGGGTGGTCGAGAGTCTCAATGCGGCGCTGGCCGCCGATGGCGATGCCCTGCTCAATGCTGCCGAGCGTGCCGAGATTGATGCCGCCATCGCCCATCTGCTGACCATGCGCAACAGCGGTGCAACCCATCAAATCAAAGAAGCCATTGAGGCAGCCGATGCTGTCAGTGGCGAGTTTGCAGCCCGCCGGATGGACGCCTCCATCCGCAAGGTGCTGACCGGACAAAACGTCAACAAGGTGTAATATGCCAAAACTGATCATTCTTCCTCATCCCGTACTCTGTCCGGATGGCGCCGCCCTCGAGGGGCAAAGCGGCGAGACTATTCTGGATGTGGCGCTGCGCAACGGTATCGAAATCGAGCACGCCTGCGAGAAATCCTGTGCCTGCACTACCTGCCACTGCGTGGTGCGCGAGGGCTTTGACTCGCTCGAGCCAAGTGACGAGCTGGAAGACGACATGCTGGACAAGGCGTGGGGGCTGGAGCCGGAATCTCGTCTCAGTTGCCAGGCAAAACTGGCGGACGAGGATCTGGTGGTGGAACTGCCCAAGTACACCCTGAACCTTGCCTCTGAACGCCATTAATTACACATGAGTGAATTGCACGTGCAGCATCCTGTGGTGCTTCAGTGATATGGTGGAAGGCCGTGACCCTCGGGGGCACGGCCTTTTTTGTATTCGTTATTCTCTCTTTGCCAATAAGCTCTTTCCCATAAAGAGTGCTTATACATAGTGCCAGTAAAAAGGAAGCAAACACGATGGCTGACATGATGAAGGTAGCGTTATCCACCCAGGCTGCGGCCGCCTATTGGGGCGAGGGCGCCCAGCTCAGTTTCAATGGCGACGAGGCACTGATCCATCTTGGTGCCGCCGGTCAGGAGAAGGATGTTCTGCGCACCGTTCAGCGCGCCGCCCGTCGCCTCGAATCGAGCGGGATCAAGCGGGTGACGCTGGTCGGTGAAGGCTGGGATCTGGAGCGTCGCTACGCGTTCGCCCAGGGGTTCTACGCCGCCAAGGGAGCCCGTGAACTGGATTTCGGCCAGCAGAGCGACGCGGAAGCACGTGAACTGGAGGCGCTGCTCAAGGCGGCTCGCTGGGTACGTGACATCACCAATGGCTGTCCGGAAGAGATCTACCCCATGAGTCTGGCGGAATCGGCCCTGTTGCTCATTCGTGGTCTGGCCGGGGATCAGGTTACAGCTCGCATCACCGCCGGTGAAGCGCTGCGCGAGTCCGGCCATATCGGGATCTGGTCGGTTGGCCGTGGCAGCGAGCGCGAGCCTGTGCTGCTGGAGCTTGACTACAACCCGACCGGTGATCGCAATGCGCCCGTGGTGGCGGCGCTGGTGGGCAAGGGGATCACTTTTGATTCCGGTGGCTACTCCATGAAGTCCTCTGACAACATGCTGCCGATGAAGTCCGACATGGGCGGCGCGGCCATGGTGACCGGTGCGCTGGCGCTGGCTATCAGCCGCGGTCTGAACCAGCGGGTGAAGCTCATTCTCTGCTGCGCCGAGAACCTGGTCTCCGGCCACGCCTTCAAGCTGGGCGACATCCTTACCTACAAAAACGGCATTTCGGTCGAGATCCAGAACACCGATGCGGAAGGGCGTCTGGTGCTAGCCGATGGCCTGATGGCGGCCTCCGACAGCGGTGCAGCTTATATCCTTGACGCAGCCACCCTGACCGGCGCCGCCAAGATGGCGCTGGGGCGCGACTACAATGCGGTGTTTGCCCTCGATGAGACCGAACAGCTGCGTGCGCTGGCCGCCGCCAAGGTGGAAAACGAACAGGCGTGGGCGCTGCCGCTGGAACCCTGGCATGCCAGCCAGCTCACCTCGGCCTTTGCCGATCTGGGCAACGTCGCCTCGGCAGAGGGTACGGCCGGTGCCACCACGGCTGCTGCGTTCCTTTCCCGCTTCGTGCGTGATGAGGGCAAGGGTTGGGTGCATCTGGATCTGGCAGCCTCCTATCAGAAATCGGGCAACGATCTCTGGGCGACCGGCGCCAAGGGGCACGGTCTGCGTACCATCGCCCGCTGGCTGCAGGAGGTGACCGCATGAATGTCTGGTTAAGTCGTGAATTTGCACCGGCCGAGTGGGGGGAGGGGGCGCTGCTCTCTCACCGTGCCGACGGCATGGTGATCCATCTGGTGACGGCCAATCCGCTGCTCGATATCCAGCAAGCGGCCCGTCGCCTCTGCCAGCAGGGGATCCAGAAAGTGACCCTGGCTGGTCATTGGGAGCGTGAACAGCAGTGGGCTTTTGCCCAAGGGCTGCAAACCCCCAAGGCGGAGGTGCAACTGCAGTGGGCCATGTCCTCGGAAGAGGACAGAGAGGAGCTGGAAGCGCGTTGGCTCTGCGGCCGCTGGGTGCGCGAGATGACCAATGCCACCCCGGAGCAGTTGGGCCCGCTGGAGCTGGCGGTGGAAGCTGCCTCTTTTATTACCGAGCTGGCGCCGGACAAGGTGAGTCATCGCATTTTGAAAGGCGAAGCGCTGCAACAGGCGGGCTGGGTCGGCCTCTATCAGGTGGGCCGCGGCAGTGCGCGCGAACCGGTATTGCTGGAGCTCGACTTCAACCCGGGGCGTGACCCCAAGGCGCCGGTGGCAGCAGCGCTGGTGGGCAAGGGGATCACCTTTGACTCCGGCGGCTACTCCATGAAGAGCTCCGAGGGGATGCTCACCATGAAGTGCGACATGGGGGGCGCGGCGATTGTCACCGGTGCGCTGGCGCTGGCCATGCTGCGCGGGCTCGACAAGCGGGTGAAGCTGATCCTCTGCTGCGCCGAGAACCTGGTCTCCGGCCACGCCTACAAGCTGGGCGACATCCTCACCTACAAGAACGGTACCACAGTCGAGATTGTGAATACCGATGCCGAAGGGCGGCTGGTGCTGGCCGATGGCTTGCAACTGGCGAGCGAGTCCGGCGCACCGCTGATCATCGATGCCGCGACCCTGACCGGCGCAGCCGTGATGGCGCTGGGTGGGCGCTACAATGCTCTGTTCGGCCTCGACAAAGGGTTGGTAAGTCGGGCCATGACCTATGCCGATGCCGAGCATGAGCCAGCCTGGCCGTTGCCGCTGGAGCCCTGGCACCGCCAGCAGTGCCCTTCCCATTACGCCGACACGGCCAACAGCCGTCCGGTGAAGGGGGGCGGGCCGGGTGGCGCCTCCAACGCGGCGGGTTTCCTCTCCCGTTTCGTTGCCAACGAAGGGATGGGCTGGCTGCATATCGATCTGGCCGCCTGCTTCAGTGACAACGGCGATGCCCTCTGGGCGCCGGGAGCTAATACTCTGGGGATGCGCACCATAGCGCGGGCCTTGCTGGCGGAAGCCAAATAGGCGAGACAAGGCACCTTCGGGTGCCTTTTTCATGCTGTTCGAATTGTGAACAAAAGATGGGGTTTTGGCGGCTTAAGGTAACTATCGTGCGCAAGCGCACATATTTTCCGGCTCTGCTCGGTCAAGATGAGTGTGGATGTTGATTGCAAGGGAGTGATGTTTAATAAAAAGTTGCTTGTTTGTGTGTTTTTCCGGTTTTTGTTTACGTATAATCGCCAGCGAACATGGATTCTAACAATAAAACTCTGTAGTTAAGGAAAGATATCAATGGCCATCGAACGTACCTTCTCTATCGTTAAACCGGATGCTGTCAGCAAGAACCTGATCGGTGCCATCTATAGCCGTTTCGAAAGCGCAGGCTTGAAAGTGGTGGCATCCAAAATGCTGCACATGAGCAGTGAACAGGCTGCCGGTTTCTATGCCGAGCATCAGGGCAAGCCTTTTTATGACAATCTGGTCAGCTTCATGACCTCTGGCCCTGTCATGGTACAGGTGCTGGAAGGGGAAGACGCCATCCGTCGCAATCGCGAGATCATGGGTGCTACCAACCCGAAAGAGGCGCTGGCTGGTACCTTGCGTGCCTGTTATGCCGAGAGCATCGATCGCAACGCAGTACATGGCTCCGATGCACCGGCATCCGCTGCCCGCGAAATTGCCTACTTCTTCTCTGACAACGAGATCTGCCCGCGCGGCTGATTTTTGTGGATGATGACCCAAGGGAGCCTCGGCTCCCTTTGTTGTTTTCGCCGTTTACGCAATATCCCTCTATTCTCCAGGTGGAAAGCCAGACCCATTATTTGTACAATGCCGCCCCCTGACGTCGTCAGCCAATAATTGATGAAGTGTTTGAACTGAGGCCATTGATGAGCGAAACAAAAATCAACCTGCTGGATCTTGATCGGGATGCCATGCGTGCCTTTTTCGTCGAACTGGGCGAGAAGCCATTCCGGGCAGATCAGGTCATGAAGTGGATCTATCACTTTGGGTGTGATGATTTCGATCAGATGACCAACGTCAACAAGGTGCTCAAAGAGCGCCTCAAGGCGATCGCCGAGATCAAGGCGCCCGAGATCAGCCGCGAGCAGCGCTCTGCCGATGGCACCATCAAGTGGGCCTTGCAGGTGGGCGATCAGGAGGTCGAGACCGTCTACATCCCGGAAGATGACCGCGCGACCCTCTGCGTCTCCTCTCAAGTTGGCTGTGCGCTGGAGTGCAAGTTCTGCTCCACGGCTCAACAAGGCTTCAACCGCAATCTGAAAGTCTCCGAGATCATCGGTCAGGTGTGGCGTGCTGCCCGTGTGGTCGGTGGCAAGCGTCCCATCACCAACGTGGTGATGATGGGGATGGGCGAGCCGCTGCTCAACCTCGCCAACGTGGTGCCCGCCATGCGTCTGATGATGGATGACTACGGCTTTGGCATCTCCAAGCGCCGGGTGACCATCTCCACCTCTGGCGTGGTACCTGCGCTGGACAAGCTGGGCGACCAGATCGACGTGGCGCTGGCTATCTCCCTGCACGCCCCGAACGACAAGCTGCGTTCAGAGATCATGCCGATCAACGACAAATACAACATCGAGGAGTTCCTCGCCGGTGTCCGTCGCTACCTGGCCAAATCCAATGCCAACGGTGGTCGGGTAACCGTCGAGTATGTGCTGCTCGATCATATCAATGACGATATGCAGCATGCGCACGAGCTGGCCAAGGTGCTCAAGGACACTCCGAGCAAGATCAACCTGATCCCGTTCAACCCCTTCCCGGGCAACCCTTACGGCAAGCCGAGCAACAGCCGTATCGATCGCTTCTCCAAGGTGCTGATGGAGTACGGTTTCACCGTGATTGTCCGTAAGACCCGTGGTGATGACATCGATGCCGCCTGTGGTCAGCTGGTGGGTGACGTGATTGACCGTACCAAGCGAACTATCAAAAATCGGATGCAACAGGATGGGATTTCCGTCAAAATGGTTTAAATGCTAAGCCATTGTATAGACAGGGAATGGATACACGTACATTGATCGTAGTGGCAGCGCTCTGCGCGCTGCCAGGCTGTGTGACCGAGACCACTTACGCTGGCCAGAACTCGACCCAGCGTGAAGTGGGTCCTGACCTCAAGGCGGCTGCCCAAACCCGCCTCGACCTGGGTATCCAGTACCTGCGTCAGGGCAATGCCGAGCAGGCCAAGTTCAATCTTGATCGCGCCCTCCAGTATGACCCCTCCAATCCTCAAGTGCAGATCGGTTTTGCCTACTTCTACCAGAGGGTGGGGGATTTCAAGGCGGCTGAAGAGCATTACAAGAACGCCCTTGCCATGGATCCGTCCAATGCTGACGCAATGAACAACTATGGCGCCTTCCTCTGTGATCGTGGCCGTTATGATGAGGCAGACAAGGCATTCAACCAGGCTGTTATTCAACCAGGCTATGTGAAGATTGCCGATACCTATGAAAATGCGGCACTTTGTGCCCTGCAAAATCGCAGAAATGATAAAGCAACCGAGTACTATCTCCTGGCCTTGGGGTATAATCCGGGCAATCCAAGGTTATTGCTGGACTTGGCCGAGCTTTCCATGAAAGATGGCAAGCTGCCTGATGTGCAGTCCTACCTCGCCCGTTTTGCCGATGTGTCAGACGAGAATGAGGAGAGTCTCTGGTTGAGACTCAGATTGGCACAGGCAATGGACAAGCCGGCATTACTTCACCAATTCGGGACTGAGCTGGTAAGGCAATATCCCACTTCGCAACAAGCCAAGCGTTATTTAGCCAATGACTATTGAACAGCCACACGATTTCCAACAAGACGATTCCCAGGCAGCAGGTCCAGGCCAGCTGCTGCGCAATGCCCGTGAACAGCTTGGCTGGACACGAGAACAGGTTGCGTCCCGCATTCACCTTCGTCTGACCCTGATCGCCGCCATCGAATCGGATACCTACGACAAACATACGTCCCATACCTTTATTCGGGGCTATCTGCGTACCTATGCCAAGTTGGTCGGGATCCCGGAAGAGACCATTCTGGCCGCTTACGACAAGCTGGGTCTGACTCCTCCCGACAATATCGACATGCAGAGCTTCTCCCGTCGCTCTCGCCAGCAAGCCAACGACAATCGGCTCAAGGTGGTGACCTGGCTGGTTATTCTGGTGTTGATTGCGCTCTCGGTCGCCTGGTGGTGGCAGAGTACTTCACGCCGCTCCGCCGGTGATGAAGCCCTGGCAGCCACCGAGATGAGTGCAACCGGTTCGACTCCGGCTGAACCGGCTATCACGCAGCCCGATGCGATCAACACCGCCCCGGTGGAAGGCGCTGCCATCGCACCTGCCGCCACTGACGTGACTGCCCCCGCGGTGGTCTCCGATGCGACTGCTACCCTGGCGCCTGCTTCTGCGGCTGTTGCCCCGACCGATGTCAGCGCGGCTGTCGGCACTGCGACCGATGCTGCGGTATCCGGCGCCAATGGCACCGAATCTGAAGAGGCTGTCGTTGATCCGGCGACTGCGCCGCAACTGAAGATGAGCTTCACCGCCGATTGCTGGCTGGATGTGAAGGATGCCAACGGCAAGACCCTGTTCAGTGGTCTGAAGAAGGCCAACGACGAGCTGGTGCTGGAAGGCGCCGAGCCCCTGAAGTTCATCATTGGCGCGCCCATGGCCGTCAAGCTTGACTACAAGGGTCAGTCGTTTGATATGAGCCGTTACAACAACGGTCGTACAGCCCGCTTCTCACTGCCGCAGGAGTAATCTGTTTCCCATGTCTTCTCACGAATCACCCATCATTCGTCGTAAATCCAGACAGATCATGGTTGGTAATGTACCGGTTGGGGGCGATGCCCCCATTACCGTGCAGACCATGACCAACACCAAGACCACAGATGTCGCCGCCACCATCGAGCAGATCCAGCGGATCGAGCGGGTCGGCGCCGATATCGTCCGTGTCTCCGTGCCCACCATGGAAGCGGCGGAAGCCTTCCGGCTGATCAAGCAGCAGACCCGCATCCCCATCGTTGCCGATATCCACTTCGACTATCGCATCGCCCTGAAAGTGGCCGAGTACGGTGCCGACTGCCTGCGTATCAACCCGGGCAACATCGGCAATGAGCAGCGGGTGCGCTCGGTGGTCGATTGCGCGCGCGACCTCAATATCCCGATCCGTATCGGGGTCAATGGCGGGTCGCTGGAGAAAGATATCCAGGAGAAGTACGGCGAGCCGACCCCAGAAGCGCTGGTAGAGTCCGCCATGCGTCACGTGGACTATCTCGATCGCCTCGATTTCCAGGATTTCAAGGTGAGCGTCAAGGCTTCCGATGTGTTCCTGGCAGTCGGTGCCTATCGCCTGCTGGCCAAGCAGATTGAACAGCCGCTGCACCTTGGCATCACCGAAGCGGGCGGTTTCCGTGCCGGTGCGGTGAAGTCTGCCATCGGTCTGGGTATGCTGCTTACCGACGGCATCGGCGATACCCTGCGTATCTCGCTGGCGGCGGATCCTGTGGAGGAGGTGAAGGTCGGTTTCGATATCCTCAAATCCCTCCGTATTCGCTCCCGTGGCATCAACTTTATCGCTTGCCCATCCTGCTCACGGCAGGAGTTCGATGTGATCGCTACCGTCAATGCACTGGAAGAGCGGCTCGAAGACATCATCACACCGATGGATGTTTCCATCATCGGCTGTGTGGTGAACGGCCCGGGTGAAGCGCTGGTCTCCGACCTTGGTCTGGCGGGTGCCGCCAACAAGAGTGCCTTCTATGAGGGGGGCCAGCGGGTCGATCGGCTCGACAACAAGGATCTCATTCCAACTCTGGAGCGCCGCATTCGCGCCCGCGCCGCCATGCTGGATCCCGCCAACCGGATCCCGATGGACAAGGAGTGAGCGAAACAGGGCCACATTGGGTGGCCCTTTTTCCAGGTGACTGATTTTAAATCCCGCATCCGGATTCCCTGATTTTACCTTGGGGGGGAAAATCCCTATAATGCGGCCAAATTTTACCTCTTTTTCTCGAGTATCAACGTGGCAAAACAGATCCAAGCTATTCGCGGTATGAATGATTGCCTGCCGGAGCAGAGCCCGGTATGGCAGAAGGTTGAACAGATCCTGCGCCAGGTCGTTGCCAGCTATGGCTACAGCGAAGTGCGCATGCCGATTGTCGAGCAGACTCATCTGTTCAAGCGCGCCATCGGTGAAGTGACCGACGTGGTCGAAAAAGAGATGTACACCTTTGAAGACCGTAACGGCGACAGCCTGAGTCTGCGTCCGGAAGGGACCGCCAGCTGCGTCCGTGCCGGTATCGAGCACGGTCTGCTCTATAACCAGGAACGCCGGATGTGGTACATGGGCCCCATGTTCCGTCACGAGCGTCCCCAGAAGGGCCGTTACCGCCAGTTCCATCAGTTCGGTGTCGAGCTGTTTGGCATCAACGGGCCGGACATTGACGCCGAGCTGATCATGCTGACCCACCGCCTGTGGCGTCTGTTTGGCATCAGCGAGCATGTCACCCTGCAGCTCAACACCCTGGGCCAGAGCGCCGAGCGTGCCGCTTACCGCGATGCGCTGGTGGCCTATCTGGAGCAGTACAAGGATCAGCTGGACGAAGAGAGCCAGCGCCGCATGTACAGCAACCCGCTGCGGGTACTCGACTCCAAGGATGAAAAGGTGCAGGCCATTTTGGTGGGTGCCCCGCGTCTGTTCGACCATCTGGGCGAAGAGAGCCTGGCCCACTTCGAGGGGCTCAAGCGCCTGCTCGAGTCTGCCGGTATCAAATACGAAGTGAACGAGCGTCTGGTGCGTGGTCTTGACTACTACAACCTGACCGTGTTCGAGTGGGTCACCAGCAGTCTGGGTGCCCAGGGCACCGTCTGTGCCGGTGGCCGCTACGATGGTCTGGTAGAGCAGCTGGGCGGTCAACCGACCCCGGCCGTGGGCTTTGCCATGGGCATGGAGCGTCTGGTGCTGATGCTGGAAACCCTCGAGCTCAACGCCGATATCCGCCCGGCGGTGGATGTTTATCTGGCGATGGTGGGCGAGGGGACCGAACAGGCTGGCTTCCAGCTGGCCGAGCGTCTGCGCGATGCCCTGCCGGACCTGCGCCTGATGAGCCACTGCGGTGGTGGCAACTTCAAGAAACAACTCAAACGCGCCGACAAGAGCGGCGCGGCAATCGCCCTGATCCTTGGTGAGACCGAGGTGCAAAACGGGGAGATCACTATCAAATATCTGCGTGGTCAGGCCGAGCAACAGACCGTCAAGGTTGACGCCGCCATTGCCCTGCTGGCAGCCAAAGGAGAGTAAGCTGTGGAAGTCTATACCACCGAAGAACAACAGGTTGAGGTTATCAAGGAGTGGTGGAAAGAGAACGGAACCTCGGTGATTGCCGGGACCGTGATCGGTCTGGTCGGTCTGTTTGGCTGGCGCTATTACAACCAGCACCAGCAAGAGACCATGGAGGCCTCCTCCCACTCTTACAACCAGGTGATTGAGCAGCTGGCCAAGGGCGATGCCGCCGGTTTCGAGCAGGCACTGCAGTTTGTCACCGCCAACAAGGGTGACTCCTACGGTGAACTGGCCGCGTTGCAACTGGCTGCCGCTGCCGTCAAGGCGGGCAAGCTGGATCTGGCTGCCGAGCAGCTGGAGCTGGTGGCGACCACGGGTGACGAGAGCATTCGTCCCATCGCGGCGCTGCGTCTGGCCCGTGTGCTGAATGATCAGGGCAAGGCAGATGAAGCACTGGCCAAGCTGGCGACCATCCAGAATGAGGCCTTCAAGGCGCAGGTAGCCGAAGCCCGTGGTGATGTGCTGCAAAAGCAGGGCAAGACCGAAGAGGCTCGTGATGCCTATCAGGCGGCGGCGGATGCCGGCGGCCTGCAGGGTAGCGCCGAGCTCAAGCTGAAAATGGACGATCTGGCCCTGCCGGCCATGACCACGGGTGAGGCACCGGATGCGTAATCTATTCAAGATGGTGGCGCTGGGGGCTGCGGTCTCCTTCGCTCTGCAGGGGTGCTCCCTGTTCAGTTCCGAAGAGGATCTCAACCCGATGGCGCCGCTGCCCAAGGTTGAATCTGCCTTCACAGCCGACACCGCATGGTCATCTAATGTGGGTGATGGCATCGGTGACTTCTACTCCCAGCTCAAGCCGGTGGTGGAAGAGGATCGCATCTACGCGGCGGCCCGCGACGGCGATGTCAGCGCCTTTGACCGTGCCAGTGGTGATCGCCTCTGGACCGTCGATCTGGCCGACCTGCCGGTCAACGCCGACAAGCGCAGCGCCCGCCTCTCCGGCGGCCTGGTTTCCCGTTACGGCAAGCTGTTCCTCGGCTCCGAGAACGGGGTGGTCTACGCCCTGAACGAAGAGAATGGCGAAGTGCTGTGGCAGACCAATGTGCCCGGCGAAGTGGTGGCAAGCCCCGCAGTGGAAGATGGCCGCGTGGTGGTGTTGACCACCTCCGGTCGCCTGATCGCCCTCGACACTGATGAAGGCAAGATGCAGTGGTCGCTCTCCGAAGAGCAGCCGCCGCTGACCCTGCGCAGTGCCGGTGCACCGGTGATCACCAACGGCGCCGTGATTTACGGTCGTGCCGATGGCAAGGTGGGCATCGCCCTGCTGAGCAACGGCCAGCCGGTGCGCCAGTCCAAGGTGGCTGATCCGCGCGGTGCCACCGAGCTGGACCGCATGGTTGACGTCGATGCCAGCCCGCTGATTGCCGGTGATGAGCTCTATGCCATCGCCTACAACGGTCAGCTGATGGCGCGCAAACTGATGACCGGCGATGAAGTGTGGAAGCGCAAGTATTCCGGCTATCGCGATCTGGCGATGACCGGTAATGCCATTGTGCTGACCGACAGCCGCAGCCACCTGTTTGCCGTGGACCGCCGCAACGGTCTGGAGCTGTGGTCCAATACCCAGCTGGAAAACCGCACCGTCACCGCACCTGTCATCTTCGGTGACTATGTGGTGGTAGGCGATGTGGAAGGATACCTGTATTGGCTTGATCGTACCGACGGTACCATCAAGGCGATGCAGCAGCTCGATAGCAGTGGTCTCTACGCCGCCCCGCTGGTGGATGGCGAGACCCTGTATGTGCAGAGCCGTGACGGCAAGTTGTACGCCCTCAAGCGTCCTTGATCGTCCGATAATGTGAATATCCGGCTCCTGGTCTTCGGACCCGGAGCCTTTGTCGTCTTGAGAATGAGGCTTTTATGACTCCTGTAGTAGCCCTGGTGGGCCGCCCCAACGTGGGGAAATCCACCCTGTTTAACCGCTTGACCCGTACTCGGGATGCCCTGGTTGCCGATTTTCCCGGTCTGACCCGGGACCGTAAATACGGTCAGGCGAAGTTGGGCGAGCTGGAATTTATCGTGGTCGATACCGGCGGTATCGATGGCACCGAAGAGGGGATCGAGCTGAAGATGGCCGAGCAATCCCTGCTGGCCATCGAAGAAGCGGACGTCGTGCTGTTCATGGTGGATGCCCGTGCCGGTCTGACCGCGGCGGATCAAGCCATCGCCGAGCACTTGCGCAAGGCCCACAAGAAGGTATTTCTGGTGGCCAACAAGACCGACGGTATCGACGGTGATTCCGCGGTCTCCGAGTTCTACGGTCTGGCGCTGGGCGAGGTCTACCAGATCGCGGCCGCCCACGGTCGTGGCGTGCTGAGCCTGCTGGAACTGGCCCTGGCTCCCCATCTGGAGACCCTGGTCGACGCCGCTACCGATGAAGATGCGCAGGATGAGGAAGAGGAGGACTTCGACGAAGAAGCCCTGCTGCGCATGGTGGCTGCCGGTGAACTCGATACCAAAGAGGACACCAAGGAGACCCCGTTTGCCGACCTGCCCATCAAGTTCGCCATCGTTGGTCGTCCCAACGTCGGTAAATCTACCCTGACCAACCGTATGCTGGGTGAAGATCGGGTCATCGTCTATGACATGCCCGGCACCACCCGTGACTCCGTTTACATTCCGATGGAGCGTGACGAGCAGAAGTATGTGGTTATCGACACCGCCGGTGTGCGTCGTCGTGGCAAGGTGCACGAGACGGTGGAGAAGTTCTCCGTCATCAAGACCCTGAAAGCTATCGAAGATGCCAACGTCTGCCTGCTGGTGATCGACGCCCAGGAGACCATCACCGATCAGGACTTGAGCATCCTTGGCTATGTGCTCCACGCCGGTCGCTCCGTGGTGCTGGTGGTGAACAAGTGGGATGGTCTGGATCAGAAGGTGAAAGAGGATGTGAAGAACGAGCTGGATCGTCGCTTGGGCTTCATCGACTTCGCTCGCGTCCACTTCATCTCCGCCCTGCACGGCAGCGGTGTCGGCCATCTGTTTGAATCCATTCAGGAGGCTTACCAGTCCGCCACCCGTCGTACCAGCACGGCCATGCTGACCCGCATCATGCAGATGGCGCAGGAAGATCACCAGCCGCCGATGGTCAATGGTCGCCGCGTCAAGCTCAAGTATGCTCACGCCGGTGGCTACAACCCGCCGCGCATCGTGATCCACGGCAACCAGCTGAACGACTTGCCGGACTCCTACAAGCGGTATCTGATCAACTACTTCCGCAAGTCCCTCAAGATCATGGGCTCGCCGATCCGGGTCGAGTTCCAGGAGTCGGTCAACCCGTTTGAAGGGAAGAAGAACACCATGACCCTGAGTCAGGAACGTCAGCGCAAACGCCTGCTGAAGATGAAGAAGAAATAAGCCCTTGCGGCTGCCCTCACCGGCAGCCGCTTTGTTATCCTCGCCATGTTAAGGTGAGGAATAAGGGGAGGGGGATCTGCCATGGAACAAGACCATGGCAGATCCACTTTTCGAGGAGTTGATTATGGAAGTCCTGCTTTGTCCATCATGCCAGGCTGAACTGGATACCCGCAGCAAGGAGCAAACCTGTGGCCAGTGTCAGGTCAATGTCCGCGTCACGGCCATCTGCCCCACCTGCCAGCAGGAGCTGGAGCGTCTCAAGGCGTGCGGCGCGGTGGATTACTTCTGCAACCACTGCAACTCGCTGATCTCCAAGCGGTCGGTACAGTTCAAGGCGGCACTGGTGTAAGACAGTATTCAGGTGAGAAAGAAGATAAAAAAACCCGGCGAATGCCGGGTTTATGCTGTGTGCTCTGCAATAAGCAGGGTATAGGATCGATTTCTGCGCCACAGGTTGCGCTTGATGTCATTAAGCTTGAGTTTGCGTCTGGGGCTCCAGCTGCACTTCGCTTTTCTGACCAGACTGATTTTTCTACGTTTTTGCATCTTGGTCTCCTCCCAACTCAGGTGGCCATCCCGGCCTTGGGTCATTGATGGAGCCCATCCGAAATTGCTGTTATTTAATCTCTCAACATAATGAAAACAATGCGATTTCGGATAGGCTCCGATGTGAATCGATGGTAACAGAGAAGTTTGCGTGAAAACAGCCGAATAATGGCTGGTTAGCGCATGGTGATCTGATTGACCACTTCGGCGATGGCGGTGGGGCGCTCGGCCAGCTCGGGCTCGCTGTCGTTGTCGAGACTCTCCCGCTGATGTGCCTTCTGCTGCTCGTTGTCGAGCCAGAGCAGACTCTGGTAATACTGCCGCACGTTGTTGACATAGTTGCGCGCCTCGCTGCCACGGGCATAGCCGTAACGTACCTTGCGGTGCCAGCGCGCCTGTTGCAGCAGCGGCAGCACCTCTTTCACGTCGCTCCAGGCGTCGGGATTCTTGCCGAGCTCTTTAGTCAGGCGGCGGGCGTCCATCATGTGGCCGTAACCTATGTTGTAGGCGGTGAGGGCAAACCACACCTTCTCGTCATCGGGCACCGAATCCGGCACCTTCTCCATCATCTGTTGCAGATAGAGGGAGCCACCTTTGATGCTCTCTTCCGGATGAAGCCGGTCGTTGACTCCCATCGCCTTGGCGGTGGGCTCGGTCAGCATCATCATGCCGCGCACGCCGGTGTAGGAGCGGGCCTGCGGGTCCCAGTGGGACTCCTGATAGCTGATGGCGGCGAGCAGACGCCAGTCGATATTCTTGGCGTGAGTCTGGAACAGCGGCTGGTACTTGGGCAGCAGACTCTTGGCGCGCTTGAGGAAGGTGCGGGTATCGACAAAGTCGAAGTTCTGCACGTGGCCGAAGTACTTCTCGTCCAGCTTTGCGATGGCACCATCCATAAATCGCTGACCGAAAAAGTCGATGACGCTGGCGTAGAGGCTGTCATCGGGCAGCTTGCTCATGGCCCAGGCAACAGTCTGCTTCTGGGCCAGGGTCAGCCCCTCGGTGAGCTCGGGGTAGTAGCGCTGACTGCGTGCCAGTACGGTATCCTGCACCACCGTGTAGTCAATCTTGCCATCCACCACCTGCTTGAGCAGCTCCTCCACATCGGCGTTGTGGCTGGTGCTCCAGGCTAGTTTCGGATTCTCTTTGCTCATCTCTTTGAGTAGGTCTTCCCCGGTGGAGCCTGCGGCCACCATCAGCTTGCCTTTTATGTCGTTCAACGAGGCCGGCTTGGGCTTGCCGTTACGGTAGACCAGCTTGGGGGAGACCTGGTAGAAGCCCGGACCGAAGCGAAACAGCTCGCGACGTTCCGGTGTGACCATGATGGCGGCTGCCGCCAGATCGACTTTGCCCTTTTTCAGCAGTGTAACCAGTTCGTCAGTGGTGTTGACCGGGATGATGGTGAGTGTCACCCCCAGCCAGTCGGCATAATTTTGTGCCAGCTCGTAATCGAACCCCTGGGCGAGGTCGTCACGCTGGTAATAAGAGGTGGGACCATAGATGGTGCCAACCCGGATCTCGCCTCGCTGGCGGATCTGCTCCAGCTGGCTGGAGGGGCTATAGAAGTCGCAGCCAACCAGCGTCAGCGTCAACAACAGCCCGATAAACAGTCGAAAAATGCAGCGCAAGTAGGTGAGTACCTTTGTTGAAAAAATCGGCATTTGTCAAAAAAGAGGCACCTTTATACCAGAGAGTGTGCGCAGAGTCACACTGCTCGAAGTGAGAAAAACGTTTGTCCGCTGTGAGCCAGATCCCTATAATACGCGCGTCTCAATTCCCCCCCACTTTAAAACTTGGTGAGAAAGGTCATATGGATATCTTGCGTGGTGCCCCAGCACTGTCTGATTTTCGTGTCCAAAAACTGCTGCAACGCTTCGCACAGATGAGAAACGAGAGTGGAGTAGAGAGCGGAGTAGAGATAGAGGATGTCTATGCCGAGTATGTGCACTTTGCCGAGCTGACAAGCCCCCTCTCTCCCCCCGAGCGAGCGACCTTGGGCCAGCTCTTGCGCTACGGCCCGACCATCCCCGAACACACCCCCAGCGGTCAGCTGTTTCTTGTTACCCCCCGCCCCGGCACTATTTCCCCCTGGTCTTCCAAAGCAACCGACATCGCCCACAACTGCGGCCTGAAACAGGTCAAGCGGCTGGAGCGTGGTATTGCCTATTACCTGACCATCAAGGGGCAGGGTGAGCTGAGTGCCGCCCAGCGTAGCGCCATTGCCGCTGTGCTCCATGATCGGATGATGGAAGTGGTGTTTGCCGAGATGAGCGAAGCTGCCGCCCTGTTTGCTCACCACGAGCCGCGCCCCTTCACCCAGGTGGATGTGCTGGGCGGTGGTCGCGCAGCCCTGGCCGAAGCCAACGTGGCGCTCGGTCTGGCGCTGGCCGACGACGAAATCGACTATCTGGTGGAGAACTTCACCAAGTTGGGTCGCAACCCCAACGACATCGAGCTCTACATGTTCGCCCAGGCGAACTCCGAGCACTGCCGTCACAAGATCTTCAATGCCGACTGGACCATCGATGGCGAGCAGCAGCCCAAGTCGCTATTCAAAATGATCAAGAACACCTTCGAGCAGACGCCGGATCATGTCCTCTCTGCCTATAAAGACAACGCCGCCGTGATGGAAGGGAGCCAGGGTGGCCGCTTCTTCCCGAGCCCGGCCAACGGCGAATACCAGTATCACCAGGAACAGGTTGACATCCTGATGAAGGTGGAGACCCACAACCACCCGACCGCCATCTCCCCGTTCCCGGGCGCAGCTACCGGCTCCGGCGGCGAGATCCGCGACGAGGGTGCAACCGGTCGCGGTGCCAAGCCCAAGGCGGGTCTGGTCGGTTTCTCCGTCTCCAACCTGCGCATTCCCGGCTTCGAGCAGCCCTGGGAGCAGGATTTCGGCAAGCCGAGCCGCATCGTCAGCGCCTTCGACATCATGCAGGAGGGGCCGCTCGGCGGCGCCGCGTTTAACAACGAGTTCGGCCGTCCGGCCATTCTCGGCTACTTCCGTACCTTCGAAGAGGAGGTGCCGAGCCACAACGGCGTCGAGGTGCGTGGCTACCACAAGCCCATCATGCTGGCAGGCGGCATCGGCAACATCCGCACCGAACATGTCCAGAAAGGGGAGATCCCGGTCGGCGCGGCGCTGATCGTGCTGGGCGGCCCGGCGATGAACATCGGTCTGGGCGGTGGTGCCGCATCCTCCATGGCCTCCGGCCAGTCGGCCGAAGATCTCGACTTTGCCTCGGTGCAGCGTGATAACCCAGAGATGGAGCGCCGTTGCCAGGAGGTGATCGATCGCTGCTGGCAGCTGGGTGACGACAACCCTATCGTCTTTATCCACGACGTGGGCGCCGGTGGTCTCTCCAACGCCATGCCGGAGCTGGTCAACGACGGTGAGCGCGGTGGTCGTTTCGATTTGCGCGCCATCCAGAGCGACGAGCCGGGCATGAGCCCGCTAGAGATCTGGTGCAACGAATCCCAGGAGCGTTACGTGCTGGCGGTAGCGCAGGACAAGCTGCCGCTGTTCAAGGTGCTGTGCGAGCGCGAGCGCGCCCCCTATGCCGTGATCGGCACCGCGACCGAAGAGAAGCATCTGACCCTCTCTGATAGCCACTTTGACAACCAGCCCATCGATCTGCCGCTGGACGTGCTGCTCGGCAAGGCGCCCAAGATGCACCGCGACGTGGTGACCCTGCCTGCACAGGGTAAAGCGCTCCAGCTCGATGGCATCACTTTGAGTGACGCGGCCGAGCGGGTTCTGCGTCTGCCGACCGTGGCGGAGAAGTCCTTCCTTATCACCATCGGCGATCGCAGCGTGACTGGCTTGGTCAATCGCGACCAGATGGTTGGCCCCTGGCAGATCCCGGTGGCCGATTGCGCCGTCACCGCTGCCACCTATGACAGCTATCACGGCGAAGCCATGTCCATGGGCGAGCGCACTCCGGTGGCGCTGCTCTCCCACGCCGCCTCCGCTCGCATGGCGGTGGCGGAAGCGCTCACCAACCTGGCGCCGGCTCATATCGGGTCGCTGAAGCGGGTCAAGCTCTCCGCCAACTGGATGGCCGCCGCTGGTCACCCGGGTGAAGATGCCGGTCTCTATGAGGCGGTCAAAGCGGTAGGTGAGGAGCTCTGTCCGGCCCTTGGCATCACCATTCCGGTGGGCAAGGACTCCATGTCCATGAAGACCCGCTGGCAGCAGGATGGCAAGGAGCACAGCGTCACCTCGCCGCTCTCCCTGCTCATCTCCGCCTTTGCCCGGGTCGAGGATGTGCGCAACACCGTCACGCCACAGCTGCGTACCGATCTCGGTGAAACCGACCTTATCCTCGTCGACCTTGGCAATGGCAAGCAGCGCCTCGGCGCCTCGGCACTGGCGCAGGTCTATCGCCAGCTGGGTGACAAGGCGCCGGATCTCGACAATCCGGTCCAGCTCAAAGGCTTCTTCAACGCCATTCAGGCACTGGTGGCTGATCGCAAACTGATCGCCTATCACGACCGCTCCGACGGCGGCCTGTTCGTCACCCTGACCGAGATGGCGTTTGCCGGTCACTGCGGCCTCGACATCCAGCTTGATCGCATCGGTGGCGAGCTGCTGCAGGCGCTGTTCAATGAAGAGCTGGGCGCCGTCATCCAGGTGCGTCGTGAAGACAAAGAGACTGTGATGACCCTGCTGGCCGGTCACGGCCTGGCGGCTTGCTCCCATGTGCTCGGTACCGTGCGCGAAGGGGATCTCATCACCCTGCAGCGGAGCGGTCAGGAGGTCTATCGCGCCAGCCGCACCGCCCTTCGCACCATCTGGGGCGAGACCAGCTGGCAGATGCAGCGCCTGCGCGACAACCCCGAGTGCGCAGATCAGGAGCACGCGGCCCGTCAGGACGCCACCGATCCGGGCTTGCAGGCCAAGCTCAGCTTCAACCCGGCCGAAGATGTGGCCGCACCTTACATTGCCCGTGGGGTCTCCCCCCGTCTGGCCGTGCTGCGCGAGCAGGGTGTCAACTCCCATGTGGAGATGGCGGCGGCGTTCGATCGTGCCGGTTTCGCGGCGGTCGATGTCCATATGAGCGACATTCTTTCCGGTCGCATCAAGCTGGAGGAGTTCCAGACCCTGGTGGCCTGTGGCGGCTTCTCCTACGGTGACGTGCTGGGGGCGGGCGAAGGCTGGGCCAAGTCCATCCTGTTCAACGACAACGCCCGCGAGCAGTTCCAGCGCTTCTTCGAACGCGGCGATACCTTGTCGCTGGGCGTCTGCAACGGTTGCCAGATGATGTCCAACCTGCGGGATCTCATCCCGGGTGCCAATCTCTGGCCGCGCTTTGTGCGCAACCGCTCCGAGCGCTTCGAGGCGCGCTTCAGCCTGGTGGAAGTGCAGGAGTCCCCGTCCGCCTTCTTCGCCGGCATGGCAGGCTCGGTGATGCCCATTGCCGTCTCCCACGGGGAAGGGCGTGTCGAGGTGCGCGATGCCGCTCACCTGAGCGCACTGCAGCAGAGCGGTCTGGTAGGGCTGCGTTTTGTCGACAACCGTGGTAGCGTGACCGAGCAGTACCCGGCCAACCCGAATGGCTCGCCGGATGGTATCACCGCCGTGACCACCACCGATGGACGCGCCACCATCATGATGCCGCACCCGGAGCGGGTGTTCCGCACCGTGGCCAACTCCTGGCACCCCGACAACTGGGGCGAGGACGGCGCCTGGATGCGGATGTTCCGCAACGCCCGGGTTCGTCTGGGTTAATCGCGACTGCGCCAGCGCATAAAAACAGAAACCGGCCAAATTTGGCCGGTTTTTCAATATGGGCTCTGTCGATCAGGTTTGGCCGTGGCCAAGTTCATGAGGGGTAAACTCTCCCCGATCCAGAATACGCAGACAGGCATCGACCACGGCTTCATCCAGCTGGACTCCCCGCATGGCCATGATATGGGTTCGGGCCTGCGCAATCCCCAGGGCAGCACGGTAGGGACGATCCGATGACATGGACTCCACTATATCGGCGACCGTGAGAATGCGCGCTTCCAGCAGGATCTGCTCGCCTTTTAACCCTGATGGATAGCCGGAACCGTCGAGATACTCGTGGTGCTGGTGGATCATCCGGGCTATGGGCCAGGGCAGGGCGATATCCTTGAGCACCAGATAACCCGCTGTCGGATGCTCCTTGACCAGATTGAACTCCTGGGGGGTCAGTTTGCCCGGTTTGGTGAGGATCTCGACAGGGACCTGGATTTTGCCGATATCGTGCACCATGGCGCCCAGATAGAGACCGCGTAGCGGTTTATCACCCAACCCCAGTTCTCGGCCGATGGCCAGCGCCAGGGTAGCGACATGCTTCTGGTGTCCGGCGGTGTAGGGATCGCGTTGTTCCAGCACGGCAGCGATGGCTCCCAGCGCATCCTCTAGGGCCAGCTCCAGTTGGCGGGCATGCATGGCTTTTTCACGCTGGGCGGCAAGATAGGCCTGCTGGGTTCGACGTGCCTGCAGGCCATAGGTCAGGTAGTCGGCCAGTCCGTTGAAGAGATGCACCTCCTCATCGGTGAAGGCTCTGGCCTGCGTGCTGTGAATAAGCAGTCCGCCTGGCACAGTGGCTTGCCACTGCAATGGCAGCAGCAGCCGTCCCCTCAAGGTGGCGGAGTGGTGGACCAGTTCGGTGCCAAGTGCTTCGTTGCGCATCTCTCCTGAACTGATTGCACTGATCAGGGCTGCGTCCCGGGTGAGCCAGTTATCGCTGGCAAACCAGACGGCCTGACCTGCCTGCGCCAGGATCTGTACTCTGTTCTGATCAGCGGTCTGCAGTACGGTCACCAGGGGAAAACGGCCATCGAAAGTGATGGCATCACAGATCTCCTGCAGTAGTGTCTGTTCATCCCCCTGCTTGAGCATGGCATGGTGGGCGCGGGTTATTGCTTCCAGCGTCCAGGTATATTGCTGGAGACGCTCCTGCTGCTGTTTCTGGTCGGTGATATCTTCGAAAAAGACAGCGACACCGATCACCTTGCCCAGCTCATCGTACAGGGGAAACTTGGTGGTACTGAGCCAGCGGTCTTCACCCCCTTTCAGATAGGGTTCTTCGTGATGCCGGGTTGTGCCGCTGGCCATGACCTGGAGATCGTCATCCCGGTAGCGTTGGGCCAGCTCGGCCGGGAAAAAATCGGCATCGCACTTGCCAACCAGTTCGGCCGGGGTGAGGGCCAGATCGTCGGCCAGCAGTCGGTTGCAGGCGATGAAGTGTGAACGGGTATCTTTCAACAGGACGCGATAGGGCAGCTGTTCCATCACCTGATGGAGCAGGGCTGCGGTGGGGTGAGAGCTGACGCCCGGTGGCTGAATGGATGGCGGTAGATCTTTTAACATCATCTTGGTGCAACCAGAGTCAGGTGGTAGTAAAGCGGTAGCCCGCTTGCCAGACGGCGAAACAGGCATCGACCACCTGTTCGTCGTAATGCACACCGGCATAGCGCGTCAGCTCGGCGAACGCATCGGTGAGAGAGAGGGCGCGCCGGAACGGACGGTGGGCCGTCATGGCGGCCAGGGAGTCGGCGACCCGTATAATCCTCGCCTCCAGCGAGATCGCATCCCCCTGTAGCCCTTGTGGGTAGCCGCTACCATCGAGATTTTCATGGTGCTGCATCACTATGGTGGTGATGGGCCAGGGGAAGTCAATCTGTTGCAGGATCTCGCGGCCAGTGTCCGGATGCTGTTTGATCAGTTCGAACTCAACCGGCCTCAGTTCCCGCGGGCGTGTGAGGATCTCCGCCGGGATCTGCAGCAGGCCGATGTTATGCACCATGGCCGCAAGACCCAATCCATCCAGCTGCTCTTGCGGCAGTTGCAGCTGTTGACCTATAGCCAGCGCGAGATCATGCACGCGCCGTTCGTGTCCTGCCGTGACCGGATCTTTGTGGGCAATCGCGGAGGAGAGGGCCGCGATGGTCTGAAACAGCAGGGTGCGCTGGCGCTGCTCGCTTTCCTTGATATGGGTGATGTCGACCAGTGCCCCTATGATTCCGGCCACCTCGCCCTGATGGTCATAGAAGAGATCCTTGAAGTTGAACACCTGGTAGCGGTGGCCGCTGCGATCAAACAGCGTGTGTTCAAAATATTGCGGCTGCCTGCTGCGCAGCACCTCCATGTCCCTTTGGGTATATTCGTCCGCCATCTCCGGGGGCAGGATTTCGTCCACCCGCTTCCCCTGCAGCTCGGCCTTGCTGATCCCGGTGACCTGGGTAAAGGCCGGGTTGCAGCTGAGAAAGCGCCCTTCGACATCCTTGTAGAACACCGGGATGGGAATGGCCTTGAGCAGGGATTCGTTGAGGCGCTGCATGTCGACCAGCTCGGCCTGCTGGCGCCTGGCGAGCTGTTCGCTGTCCTTGCACAACTGGATGGCGCGCGCCAGATTACCGAGCACCGGGCTGAACAGATGGCAGACCGGCACTGTGTGCTGCTGGGGTTGGGGGGCCAGCAGCAAGATGAGATATCCCCCGTCAACCCTAAGCCGATAGGCAAAGTGGTACGGTCGGCCACCGGGGAGAGGCAAGGTCGTTTGCAGCGCACATTGGTCACCTTCAACAATCCAGGCAGGCAAGGAGAGCAGCGAGCCACTGTGCCGGGATAGCTGATCATCACCAATGACCTTGAGCAGCTCATATCCTTCCCGTTGCTGCTGCAATACCACACCAACCGGTGTGGCACAGTGAAACATAAAGCGCTGCAACACTTTGGTGAGCAGGGCATCGAGTGTGACCTCCCGACCGATGCAGAGGGCGAGATCGCAGACAATGGCCATGGCGTGATCGTTATTCATTGCTAACCCTCGCTGAGACAGAGGATGGCACCGTTGTGAAAGAGCGGGTAATCCCCCGGCCTTACACTTCCTATCTCGCCAAGAGAGAGGGCCCCGACCAGCTCGTGGGCTCCGCTGTGGCTAAAGAGGGTCTCCAGCTCCAGGGTGCTCTGTTCGCCGAAGTGCTGCTGACGGCCGGCGCAGTAATAGATCTCGAGGCGCTCGGGTGTACCGTGCCGGCCGAGCTTTTCGGCCAGTTCGACAGCGTGCTCTGTGGGGCTTTCCGGGGCTTTCAGCAGTGTGAGAATACTGTGGTCAGGCACCTCTCCGACGCAGAGCAGGGCACCGTCGTCGGTAACGGCGACCGGGATCCGCACGATCACATCGCCATTGGCTCGCAGCAACCCCAAGGGCAAATGTACACCGTACCGATAGAACTGCTCTGGTGTGAGGTTTTGCTGGAACTGTTGCCGGATCAGGGATTGATAGCGGCTAAAAGCCGGCTCCCAGTCGATAAAGGAGATCTTGTTGCCTTCACTGCTGGTGGCGAGCATGGGCTGGGCAGTGAGTTGATAGCCGTGCTCCAGCAAGGGGGGACTGTGGGGGGAGAGCAGTGCACAGCTGACCCCATGCCCCAGCAATCTCTGGGTGTCAAACAGGCAGGGCATGGCTGTGAACTGGCCGCTACCTGCATTGACACCCGCATAGTTGACCCTGTCCGCCAGCCTTAGATAGATCCCCTCGAGCAGGGTTGCAATATTGGGGAGCATGGCGTCAAAGGTGAGAAAGAGGGTGGGAACCTTCTCGGTGTCCGGCCATTCTGCCAGTCGGGACGCCAACTGCTCGCAGATGATATCGGCCAGTGTATCGGCACTGGCTGTAGGGGAGAGCGAGAGCAGCAGAGGATTGTGGGATGCTGGTCGGGGCAACAGCCAAGCCCCCCTTTCGTGGAAACCGTGCCGACTGACAAGGCGTGGAAAGATGGCGCCGCAGAGTTGAATGTTGAGGCGCTGACACTGCTGCTGCAGATCGGCAACGCGTGCGGCATCCCGCTCGGCTAGCAACACATCGAGTCGTTGCCCCTCATAGGGAAGCAATGCATCGGCCAGTGGATGCGCATCAAATTGATGAAAAGTAGGCTGCATCATCGCTCGGAACTCCATTCCTGCCAGTCATCAATATATCAGCAAGGGGGTTGGATGAATACCGGACGAGACCAACGGCTGCACGGGGTGTGAGATGCCAACACAAAAGGGTCTCTGCCAGCAGGCAATCCACATAAAAAAGAAACCGGCCACATGGGCCGGTTTTGAAGGGAAATGAGCCGGGTTACTGCAACACCACCTGCTGGAACCCTTGTACCAGACTGATGACCGGCTGGGGATAGAGCCCCAGCAACACCACCAGCGCTGCAGAGAGCAGCACCACCACACCACCGGAGGAGAGCGCCCAGTCGGCGCTGGCATCGCGCTGCTGCATGCCCGGTTCGCGCAGATAGAGGGTCACCATCACCTTGAGGTAGTAGTAGAGACCCAGTGCGCTGCCGAGCACGATGGCACCGGAGAGCCACCAGAGCTGCGCCTCGACGGTGACGCCGATGAGGTAGAACTTGCCGATAAAGCCGAGGGTCATCGGGATGCCCGCGAGTGACAACATCATCACCGTCAGCACTGCTGTGAGGTAAGGACGCTTCCAGAACAGACCGCGATAGCTGTGCAGGGAGTCGGCATCCTTGCCGCGATAGGGGCTCGACATCATGCTGACGACGCCAAAGGCGCCGAGGCTGGTGAACAGATACATCAGCAGGTAGACCCCGGCTGCTTCCACCGGCATCTGGCCGAATCGGCTCGCCACGATTACCGCCAGCAGGTAACCGAAGTGGGAGATGGAGGAGTAACCCAGCATCCGTTTGACGTTGGTCTGCACCAGGGCCAGCAGGTTGCCGACCAGGATGGAGATGACCGCCATGGCTGCCAGCAGCCAGTGGATCATGGGATCGCTCGCCGCCGGTACCGCCAGATAGAAGCGCAGCAGCACGGCAAAGACCGCCACCTTGCTGACGGTGGCGAGGAAGGTGGCGACCGGTGCCGGGGCACCTTCGTAGACATCCGGGGTCCAGAGGTGGAAGGGGGCCAGGGAGAGTTTAAAGGCAAAGCCGACCAGCATTAACCCCAAACCGCCCATCAGCAGCGGGTGGTGAGCCGGGCTCTCGGCCAGGGTCTGCCCCAGGGCGGCAAAGCTCAGGCTGCCAGCCTGCGCGTAGAGCAGCGCCATGCCAAACAACAGGAAGGCGGTGGCGGCGGCAGAGAGCACCATGTATTTCACCGCGGCTTCCAGCGAGTGGCGCTCGCGGTAGGCGTAACCCACCAGACCGAACATCGGCAGGGTCAGCATCTCGATCCCGATAAAGAGAGAGGCGAGGTGACGGGAGCAGGCCAGCACCAGACCACCGGCAGTGGCGATCAGCAGCAGCAGGAAGAACTCCTCCCGGTTGTCCGGGTAGGCTTTCAGCCACGATTGACCGAAGGTGCAGGTGGCCAGGGCGCCGATGAGCACCAGTCCCATGTAGAAGACGGCGTAACTGTCCACTTGCAGCAGCGGGGTGACCCCCTGATCCCCTTGCGCCATCACGATGGGCAGCGAGAACAGAGCAAGGTTGAGGCCAACAATGGTCACGGTAAAGGCGGTGGTGACACAGCGGCGCCAGGCGATGGCCAGCATCAGGGCCGCCATGGCCCCGGTGGTCAACAGCAGGGGAAGCAGTGCCAGCAGTTGGGAAGCGGAGAAAGTCATTGCAGGGCTCCAGCAGTCGGCAGCAGATACCAGTGCAGCACGTTGATAAGGCTGCTGCTGGCGGTGTCAATCACGGGTTGGGGATAGAGGCCAAGCAGAACCAGCAGGCCCGCGATCACCATCATCATGGTCAGCTCGCGGCGATCCAGCCCCTTGAGCATGCTCTCATCCTTGGCGGGGCCAAAGCAGGCGCGCTGCAACATGATGAGGGAGTAGACCGAGGCCAGTACCAGACCGAAGGTGGCGACCGCCGTGATGACAGGGGCAACCTGGAAGCTGCCGACCAGGATCAGGAACTCGCCGACAAAGTTGCCGGTGCCCGGCATGCCGAGCGACGCTACCGAGAAGAAGAGCATCACACCGGGCAGATAGCGCAGACGCCCCCACAGGCCGCCCATCTGGCGCAGATCCCGGGTGTGCAACCGCTCGTAGAGCTGACCGCAGAGGATAAAGAGGCCGGCAGCGGAGAGACCGTGGGCGATCATCTGCACCACCGCACCCTGCAGGGCCAGCTCGCTACCCGAGTAGATAGCGATCATCACAAAGCCCATGTGGGAGATGCTGGTGTAGGCTACCAGCCGTTTGATGTCGGTCTGGGCAAAGGCCACGATGGCACCGTAGACGATCCCGATCAGGCCAAGCACCATGGCGTAGGGAGCAAATTCTGCGGACGCTTCGGGGAAGAGCGGCAAGGCAAAGCGCAGCAGACCGTAGGCGGCGGTTTTGAGCAAAATACCGGCGAGATCCACCGAACCTGCGGTCGGCGCCTGACTGTGGGCATCCGGCAGCCAGCCGTGCAGCGGTACCAGCGGCATCTTGACCGCGAAGGCGATAAAGAATCCCAGCATCAGCAGCCACTGAACGCCCTTGCTCATCGGGGTATTGAGCAGCTCCAGATAGTTGAAGGTGAAGACTCCGGTGGCATGCTGGTGGGTCAGCACCAGCCCGATGATGGCCACCAGCATGATAAGGCCGCTCACCTGGGTGTAGATGAAGAACTTGGTTGCTGCGTTGATCCGTGATTTGCCGTCAGTGACCGAATGGCCCCAGAGCGCAATCAGGAAGTACATGGGGACCAGCATCATCTCCCAGAAGAAGAAGAAGAGGAACAGGTCCAGCGCCATAAAGACCCCGAGCACGCCGCCCAGGATCCAGAGCAGGTTGAGGTGGAAGAAGCCGATGCGTTGCACGATCTCTTTCCACGAACAGAGGATGGCCAGCACCCCGATAAAGCAGGTGAGGATCACCATCAAGAGCGACAGGCCATCCACCGCCAGATGCAAAGAGATGCCAAAGCGGGGGATCCACGGCAGGCGCCACTCGGCGGCCCAGGCGGAGGCAGCACCGGTGACGCCCGCGCTGTCGAGACCCGTGGTGGCAAGGGAGAAGTCACCACTTAGCCAGATGGCACAGGAGAGCAGCAGGCTGGCGCTCATGGAGAGCAGGGCTACCCAGCGGACAAACTGCCCGCCGAGACGCTCCATCTGCCAGCAGAGCAAGCCACCGATAAAAGGAATTAGCAAGATCCAGAGTAAAGTCACGGTATCAGCTCTCGTTCAAGTTCATATGAGATTGCGCTCCCTGTTCCATCAGGGAGAGCAAACAGCCTGGCTGTATGATTGTCCGGTTGTTCATCGCGTTACCCCAGCAGCAACAGCGCCAGCACCAGCACGGCGCTGATCCCCATGGAGGCGGCATACCAGCGCAACTTGCCGGTCACGGTCCAGGCCAGCAGCTGGTTGCCACGCAGGGCAAGCCAGGCGGGCAGGCCCATCATCCAGTCCAGCGGATCCTGCCCGACCAGACGGGTCGCCAGCAGATAGGGCTTGACCCACAGCTGGTCATAGAGCCAGTCAAAGCCCCAGGCGTTGAACCAGAGGGTGCTGAGCAGGCGGCCCGGCGCGCTGTTGGCAATGGAGGTGGCCAGACGGCGCTCACCGAGGAACAGAAACGCGGCCAGTGCAATGCCTGCGATGGCGATGATGCCAGAGGCTACCTCCAGTGCATGGCGACCCTCTTCGATATGGTCTCCCGGGCCTGCGGGCAGTACACCTGCCAGTGGCGGGGTGATCAGCGCGCCTATGCCGGTGGAGAGCACCAGCAATACCAGCAGCGGCAGATGGTGAGCCAGACCGTGGCCCGCATGGGCTTTGGTCTGCTCTTTGCCATGGAAGGCGATAAAGATCAGCCGGAAGGTATAAAGCGACGTGAGGAATGCCCCCGCCAGACCTGCCCACAGCAGCGTGCTTTGGCCAGAGGCTTCTACTTGCCACAGGATAGCGTCCTTACTGTAGAAACCGGAAGTGGCCAGCGGCAACGCCGCCAGCGCCGAGCCCCCCACCAGGAAGCAGGCGTAGACCAGCGGCAAACTCTTGCGCAGGCCACCCATCTTGAAGATGTTCTGCTCATGGTGGCAGGCAACGATCACGGCACCGGCGGAGAGGAACAGCAGCGCCTTGAAGAAGGCGTGGGTCATCAGGTGGAAGATGGCCCCTTCCCATGCGCCGACCCCCAGTGCCAGAAACATGTAGCCAATCTGGCTCATGGTGGAGTAGGCGAGGATCCGCTTGATATCGGTCTGAACCAGTGCGGCAAAGCCTGCCAGCACTAGGGTGATGGCGCCAACCAGCCCGACCAGATGCAGCACCTCAGGCGCCAGCAGGAACAGGCCGTGGGTACGGGCAATCAGGTAGACACCGGCGGTCACCATGGTGGCGGCGTGGATCAGTGCGGAGACAGGGGTCGGGCCTGCCATCGCATCCGCCAGCCAGGTTTGCAGCGGCAGCTGGGCTGATTTGCCGACCGCGCCGCCCAGGAGCATCAGGCAGGCCAGCGACAGGGCAGGGGAGCCCTCGGCAAACAGGGTCGGGGCACGAACCAGCAGCTCGTGGATATTGAGGGTGCCTAGTTCCCGATAGAGGATAAACAGGCCGATGGCGAGGAAGACATCACCCACCCGGGTCACGACAAATGCCTTGAGGGCCGCCGCTCCGTTCTTGCGATCCTTGTAGTAGAAGCCGATCAGCAGATAGCTGCACAGCCCTACCCCTTCCCAGCCGAGGTAGACAAACAGCAGGTCATCGGCCAGCACCAGAAACAGCATGCTGGCGATAAAGAGGTTGGTGTAGGTGAAGAAGCGGGAGTAACCCTCTTCCCCACGCATATACCAGGAGGCGAACAGGTGGATAAAGAAACCCACACCGGTCACCACCCCCAGCATGGTCAGCGACAGGCCATCCAGTGCCAGCGAGAAGCTCGGGGTAAAGTTGCCCACCGCCATCCATTGCCACAGGCGCTGGATATAGACGCCCCCCTCGGGCGGGTTGCCCAGAAAGTCGATGCCGACCCACAGGGTAGTGAGGGCCGACAGGCCAATGGAGCCCACCCCGATCAGCGCCGAGGTACGCTCGCCAAACCGGCCGAGGGAGAAGGCCAGCACCAGCCATCCCAGCAGCGGAAATAGAAAAGTCAGATATAAGAGGCTCATCCGCGCATCTCGCTCACAGTGTCCACGTTCAGGGTGTGGTAACGACGATAGAGCAGCAGTAACAGGGCAAGGCCGATACTTGCCTCCGCTGCCGCCAGAGAAATCACCAGGATATACATGATCTGGCCATCGGCCTGGGCCCAGCGGCTACCCGCCACCACAAACGCCAGTGCCGAGGCATTCATCATGATTTCGATACTCATCAGGATATAGAGCAGGTTGCGGCGGATCAGCAGACCGCACAAGCCGATGCAGAAGAGCACCGCGGCCAGCAGGAGGCCGTGCTCCATAGGGATTCCATTCATTGCTGACCTCCTTCTTGTGCAGAGCGGGATGCTGTGCGGGGGACCGAGAGCACTTCACCGCTCTTCTCTTCCCGACCCAGGTGATAGGCGGTTACCAGACCCGCCAGCAGCAGGATGGAGGCAAGCTCCACCGCCAGCACATAGGGGCCAAAGAGCTCGACACCCACCTGCTTGGCGGTCACCTCGGTCACTCCGATCAGGCCGCCGGTCACCCCGAGAATGCCGTGGGCCAGAAAGCCCAGCAGGATCAGCGAGAGCAGGGCTGGGCCCCCCCAGGTCATGGGGGTGAGCCACTTTTTCTCCTGCGCCTGGGCACTCCCCAGGTTCAGCATCATCACCACGAACACGAACAGCACCATGATGGCGCCGGCGTAGACGATCACCTGCAGGGCACCCGCAAAGGCGGCACCCAGGCAGAAGAAGATCATGGCCACGGCGATGAGGGAGATGATGAGATTGAGCAGCGCATGCATGGGATTGCTGGTGCTGATCACCCGCAGCGTGCTGTAAATGGCCACCAGGGCCGAGGCATAAAATGCCAGTTCCATGATTGACTCCTCAGGGCAGCAGGCTCTTGACATCGATGGGCTTGGCTTCGTTTTCGGCATCCCCTTTCGGCTTGCCGTCGATGGCCATCCCGCTCATGCGGTAGAAGTTGTAGTCCGGGTATTTGCCGGGCCCGCTGATCAGCAGATCTTCCTTCTCGTACACCAGATCCTGGCGGCGATACTCACCCATCTCGAAATCCGGTGTCAGCTGGATGGCAGTGGTGGGGCAAGCCTCTTCACACAGGCCGCAGAAGATGCAGCGAGAGAAGTTGATGCGAAAGAACTCCGGATACCAGCGACCATCTTCCCGCTCGGATTTTTGCAGCGAGATGCAGCCGACCGGGCAGGCAACTGCGCAGAGGTTGCAGGCCACGCAGCGCTCGTCCCCGTCGGGGTCGCGGGTCAGCACGATACGGCCGCGGTAGCGGGGGGCGGCATAGACTGCCTGCTCCGGATAGTTGAGGGTCTCACGGGGCCGCCAGGCATGGGAGAAGACCATGGCCAGGCTGCGTAACTGGGTGCCGACACCCTGAATAATGCTAACAATTTTCATATTGAGTGCCTCACTGCGTACTTATCAGTACAACTGCCGCGGTGACCAGCATATTGATCAGGGTCAGCGGCAAGCAGACTTTCCAGCCAAACGACATCACCTGGTCAAAGCGCGGGCGAGGCAGGGAGGCCCGCAGCAGGATGAAGAACACCATGAAACAGGCGGTCTTCAGGGCAAACCAGATGAAGGGGGGCAGCCAGGGGCCGTGCCAGCCACCGAAGAAGAGGGTCACGATGAGCGAGGAGATCAGCACGATGCCGATATATTCGCCCACGAAGAAGAGACCCCACTTCATCCCCGCATACTCGATGTGATAGCCGTCGGCGAGCTCCTGCTCGGCTTCTGGCTGATCGAACGGGTGACGGTGGGTGACGGCGACACCGGCAAACAGGAAGGTGACAAAGCCCAGGATCTGGGGCACCACGTTCCACAAGTCTGCCTGTGCCTCGACGATATCCCGCAGGTTGAAACTGCCGGTCTGGATCACAATCCCCATCAGCGACAAGCCCAGGAACACCTCGTAGGAGAGGGTCTGAGCCGAGGCGCGCAAGCTGCCGAGCAATGAGTATTTGTTGTTGCTCGACCAGCCGGCGAACAGCACCGCATAGACCGCCAGCCCTGCGATGGCCAGGATGTAGAGCAGCCCCACATTGAGATCAGCCACGCCCCAGGTGGGGGTGATGGGCACCACCGCAAACGCCAGAATAAAGGCAGTGAAGGCGATGATGGGGGCCAGGATAAAGATCCGCCGATCAGCGAACGGCGGGATCCAGTCCTCCTTGAAGAACATCTTGATCATGTCGGCGGCCAGCTGGAGCAGACCAAACGGCCCCACCCGGTTGGGGCCGTAGCGATCCTGCCACAGGGCCAGCAGACGGCGCTCGATGAAGCTCATGAAGGCGCCAGCCCCCACGATCCCCACCAGCACGATCAGTGCCTTGCCCACCTCCAGCAACAGATCGATCAGCGACTCGCTCATGCGATCACCTCCTGCAGGTTAGTGATTGAGGCTTGTTGCAGGGCCGTTGGCAGGCCGTTCACCCCAAGGGGGAGTCCCACCAGACCGGCGCTCAGCTGATCGCTAAGCCGCAGACGCAGTTGCCAGTGGCTACCGCCCCAGGAGAAGGAAACCTGACTGCCCCCGTGGAGGGCCAGACGCTGCGCATCAAGGGGATTGAGCACCAGCTCGGGTTCGTTCATCCGGGCCTGAATGACCGGGCTGCGAGCGGAGAGCTCCTCGCCGCCAAACAGCTGGGCGTAATTGACCACTTGCAGCGCCTCTGCGGCCTTGAAGGGGGCGGGGATGGTGGTGAACCAGCCGAGCAGCTCCTTGCCTTCTGCCTGCGGGTCTGTTGCTTCCAGCAGACGGCGACCCGGATCGCCAGCACGCAGTTTGCCACCCACTTCATCCTGGAACTTGTTCCAGGCGGAGGGAGAGTTCCAGCCCGGTGCCCAGGCGAACGGTACTTGCGGCAGCGGCTGACGGGCTCCGGCATACCCTTCCATGGAGAAGTTGAAGGGGGAGTCGGGATCTTGCGCTACCCGCGGCTCGCTGACGTTCTGATCCGCCAGCATGGAGGTGCGACCACTGTAGCGGTGTGGCTCACGGGCTAGCCGCATGCCACGGATCCGCAAGCCTGCGTTGGGCGCCGCTTCCAGCATGGTAGCCAGCAGCGGATTGCTGGTGGCACAGTCATGGTTGACCTGGTCGAAGTTCTGCCAGCGCAGCGGCTTGCGTTCGATCGCCCCTTGCAGCGCCGCCAGCCAGCGCCACCCTTCACGCACCTGAATATCGGCGTTGTAAAAGGCGGGGGCATAGACCTGGAAGAAGCGCTGGGCGCGCCCTTCCATGTTCACCAGGGTGCCATCGGCTTCGGCAAAACTGGCCGCTGGCAGCACCAGATCAGCCTTGTTGGCGGTCGGGGTCGCCTGATGGTCGATGACCAGCAGGTGCTGCAGCCGTGCCAGCGCCGCATCCACCCGGTTGCGCGGCGCGCGGCGGTAGAGATCGTTCTCCAGAGTGACCAGCGCCAACCCCTCCTCGGCCTCGATACGTGCAAGGGCGGCTTCGAGCGACTTGTCTGACAAGGTTTGAGCGCCCAGCATGGCCAGACCCAGCGAATTGGCCTCCTGGCCAACCAGTGCGATGTTGGCTTCCTGTCCACGGCCTTTCAGGGCGCGGGCAATGTTGCTGGCCGCCTCAAGCAGCGCCACATCGCGGGCAGTGGAGCCAGCAATGATGAGCGGCTTCCTGGCGTTGCCGAGCAGCTCGGCCCAGCGAGTCGCTTGTGCCTGCTGCTCGGGGCAGAGGTCGGCCACGGCCGGTGCTGCCGGGTCGAGCAGGTTGGCGATGGCAAAGCCAAGGCGCGCCTGATCGGCATAGGGGGCGTGCAGCTTGTCGGCCGCCACATCGTCCAGACGGGTGGTGTCGAGGCTGGTGATGAGCAGCGGGTAGCGCTCGTTCTGACCCAGGGTCTGAACGGCGGCGACTTGCCACAGATCCACCTTCATCTTGCGGGCCAGCTCGCGAGCCTTGCCCTTGACCGACTGACGCAGCGCCAACGCGATACGGGCTGCGCTCATGGTGACATCTTCGCCGAGCACCAGAATGGCGTCTGCCTCTTCCATGTCCCGCAGGCTCGGAGTCGGCACGCCGCCCTGTTGCAGGATCTGCAGCATCTTCAGCTGACAGGCCCACTCGGCCTGCTCGACGCCTGCGTAGAAGTTGTCTTCACCCACCAGCTCGCGCAGGGCAAAGTTGCTCTCCAGCGAGGCGCGGGGCGAGCCGATGCCGATGAGGTCGCGGGCCGTGCGCAGGGCATCGGCGGCTCGGTTGAGGGCGCCATCGACTGTGATGGTCAGCTGGTCGTTGCCATCTTTGAGCAGCGGCTGGCGCGGGCGATCAGCCAGGTTGACATAGCCATAGCCAAAGCGGCCACGGTCACAGAGGAAGTAGTGGTTGACGCTGCCGTGGAAGCGGTTTTCGATGCGGCGCAGCTCGCCGTAACGCTCGCCCGGACTGATGTTGCAGCCCACGGAGCATTGCTGGCAGATGCTGGGGGCAAATTGCATGTCCCACTTGCGGTTGTAACGTTCGGAGTGGGTCTTGTCGGTGAAGACGCCGGTGGGGCAGACCTCCACCAGGTTGCCGGAAAATTCACTCTCCAGGGTGCCATCCTCGACCCGTCCGAAATAGACGTTGTCGTGGGCACCATAGACCCCGAGATCCTCGCCACCGGCATAATCCTTGTAGTAGCGGACGCAGCGGTAGCAGGCGATGCAGCGGTTCATCTCGTGACCGATGAAGGGGCCCAGCTCCTGATTCTGGTGGGTGCGTTTGGTGAAACGGTAGCGACGGCTGTTGTGGCCGGTCATCACCGTCATGTCCTGCAGGTGGCAGGCGCCGCCCTCTTCACACACCGGGCAGTCGTGGGGGTGGTTGGTCATCAGCCACTCCACCACGCTCTTGCGAAATTCTTTAGCCTCTTCATCCTCGATGGCGATGTAGCTGCCATCGGTGGCCGGGGTCATGCAGGACATGACCAGACGACCGCGTTTGTCATCGGCATTCTGATACTGTTTGACCGCACACTGGCGGCAGGCGCCAACGCTACCCAGCGCCGGATGCCAGCAGAAATAGGGGACGTCCAGACCCAGCGACAGACAGGCTTGCAGCAGGTTATCTGCTCCGTCTACCTCGTACTCTTTGCCGTCTACATAAATGGTTGCCATACAACTTCCCTGAAACCTGTTTTGTGAAATCTGTGGTGTCGTTACCAGCGCTCGCCCAGCAGATTGGGCTGGATCCCTTTGACCGGCTTGCGGTTGTCGCCGCTGCCTTTGATCCCGGCCTCGAATTCGGAGCGGAAATATTTGATGGCGCTGGCGAGCGGCTCGACGGCGCCCGGTGCGTGGGCGCAGAATGTCTTGCCCGGGCCAAGGAAACCGCAGAGTTGCTCCAGGGTCGCCAGATCGCCGGATTGTCCTTCGCCACGTTCCAGTGCCCGCAGCAGCTTGACGCTCCAGGGCAGGCCGTCGCGGCAGGGCGTGCACCAGCCGCACGACTCGCGGGCGAAGAACTCCTCCATGTTGCGCAGCAGACTCACCATGCTGATGGAGTCATCCACCGCCATGGCGAGGCCGGTCCCCATCCGGGTGCCGACCTTGCCGATACCGGCGGTATACATCTGGGCATCGAGGTGCTCCGGCAGCAGGAAACCGGTGCCCGCGCCGCCCGGTTGCCAGGCTTTCAGGCGATAGCCGCTCTTCATGCCGCCGGCGTAATGTTCAAACAGCTCGCGGGCGGTGATGCCAAACGGCAGCTCCCAGACCCCGGGGTTGTTCACCTTGCCGGAGAAGCCCATCAGCTTGGTGCCGTGATCTTCCGAGCCCGGCAGCGCCAGCCCGTGATACCAGGCGACCCCGTTGCCAATAATGGCGGGGACGTTGCAGAGGGTTTCGACGTTGTTGACGCAGGTGGGTTTGCCCCAGACGCCGGAGACGGCGGGGAAGGGGGGTTTGGCGCGCGGGTTGGCACGGCGCCCTTCCAGCGAATTGATCAACGCCGTCTCTTCACCACAGATGTAGCGGCCGGCGCCGGTGTGGACGAACAGCTCGAAGTCAAAACCGGATCCCAGAATGTTCTTGCCCAGTAGACCGGCGGCCTTGGCCTCTTCCACCGCACGGCGCAGGTGGATGGCAGCATCTACATACTCGCCGCGCAGGAAGATGTAGCCGCGATAGGCTTTGAGCGCCCGGGCACTGATGATCATCCCCTCGATCAGCAGGTGGGGCAGTTGCTCCATCAGCAGCCGATCTTTCCAGGTGTTAGGCTCCATCTCGTCGGCGTTGCAGAGCAGGTAGCGGATGTTCATGCTCTCGTCTTTGGGCATCAGCCCCCACTTCACGCCAGTGGGGAAGCCCGCGCCGCCACGCCCCTTGAGACCGGCATCCTTGACGGTGCTGACGATCTCGTCCGGACTCATCTGGCCGAGCGCCTTGCGCACCGCTTCATAGCCCTGTTTTGCCTGATACTCCTCCAGCCACACCGGCTGGCCGTCATCCCGCAGCCGCCAGGTGAGCGGGTGGGTCTCGGGGGCTCGCGGGGTGCGATTGGCGGTGCCAAGAGAGGCGAGGATCTTGTTCTGCGGCAGGCTCATGGGTAAGCCTCCAGGGTTTTCAGCAAGGTCACCGGATCGAGGCCGCCATAGGTGTCGTCATCGATCATGATGGCTGGCCCCTTGTCGCAGTTGCCAAGACAGCAGACCGGCAGCAGGGTGAAGCGGCCATCCGGGGTGGTTTGACCGGGGCCGAGGTTCATCACCTCCTTGAGACCGGCCATCAGATCTTCATGGCCATTGATGTAGCAGACCATGCTGTCGCAGACGCGGATAATGTGGCGCCCCACCGGCTGGCGGAAGATCTGGCTATAGAAGGTGGCGACCCCCTCCACGTCGCTGGCGGGAATGCCGAGCTCGGCCGCGATGGCGTGAATGGCGCCGTCGGGTACCCAGCCTCTGGCCTGCTGCACGATCTTGAGCGCTTCGATGCTGGCGGCGCGGGGATCTTCGTAGTGGTGTTTCTCGTGTTCGATGGCATCGCGTTCAGCCTGGCTCAGAACGAAGTCGTCCTGTTTGCTGCTGCATGCCCCTTGCCCCTGTGGGGTCTGATTATTGTGACACTGACATTGCTGGCTCATGACTTGACCTTTGGTGGCTTGTCCTTTTACTGCTCGTCCGGCGATCCCGATTCCCGGCCATGGCCGGGATGGCGGATCACTTAACGGTCCACATCCGACATAACAAAATCGATACTGCCCAGATAGACGATGAGGTCCGACACCATGCTGCCCTTGATCACCGAGGGGATCTGCTGCAGGTGAGCAAAGCTCGGGGTGCGGATCCGGGTCCGGTAGCTCATGGTGGAGCCGTCACTGGTCAGGTAGTAACTGTTGACCCCCTTGGTCGCCTCAATCATCTGGAACGACTCGGCAGCGGGCATCACCGGGCCCCAAGACACTTGCAGGAAGTGGTTGATCAGGGTCTCGATGTGCTGCAGGGTGCGCTCTTTGGGCGGCGGGGTGGTGAGGGGGTGATCCGCCTTGAAGGGGCCCTCCGGCATGTTCTTCATGCACTGTTCGATGATCGACATGCTCTGGCGGATCTCTTCGATCCGCACGGTGGCTCTGTCGTAGGCATCGCCATTGCTGCCGACCGGCACTTCAAAGTCGAACTGATCGTAACCGGAGTAGGGGCGCCACTTGCGTATGTCGAAGTTGAGGCCGGTGGCGCGCAATCCGGCCCCCGTGGTGCCCCAGGACAACGCCTGCTCGGTGGTGTAGGCAGAGACGCCTATGGTGCGACCGCGCAGAATGCTGTTGCGCATCGCCGCTTTTTCGTAATCCATCAGCCGCTTGGGCAGCCAGCTCAGCAGGTTGTCCTGCACCAGCCGTTGCCATCCCTTCGGCAGGTCGTGGGCCACACCGCCGATACGGAACCAGGCCGGGTGCATGCGGGCACCGGTGATCGCTTCGATGATGGTGTAGATCTTCTGCCGGTCGGTGAAGGTGAAGAAGACCGGGGTCATGGCCCCCACGTCCTGGATATAGGTTCCGAGGAACAAGAGGTGGCTCTGGATGCGAAACAGCTCCGCCATCATCACCCGGATCATGTCGACCCGCTGCGGCACCTTGATGCCGGCCAGCTTCTCGACTGCCAGCACATAGGGGAGGTTGTTCATCACCCCGCCCAGATACTCGACCCGGTCGGTATAGGGGATGTAGCTGTGCCAGGACTGGCGCTCACCCATCTTCTCGGCACCGCGATGGTGATAGCCGATGTCGGGCACGCAGTTGCGGATCTCCTCGCCATCGAGCTGCAACACCAACCGGAAGGCGCCGTGAGCAGAGGGGTGGTTGGGGCCGAGGTTCAAGAACATGTAGTCCTCGTTCTCGTTGCCGCGGGCCAGCCCCCACTCTTCCGGTTTGAACAGCAGGTTCTCCTGCTCCATGTCCTGTTTGGCGGCATCGAGCATGAAGGGATCGAATTCGGTGGCGCGCGCCGGGTAATCCTTGCGCAGCGGGTGACCCTGCCAGCTCTTGGGCATCATGATGCGGGTCAGATGGGGGTGGCCATCGAAGGTGATGCCCATCAGATCCCACACTTCCCGCTCGTACCAATTGGCATTGGGGAAGTGGTTGGTGATGGTGGGAAGATGCAGGTCACTTTCGGCCAGCGCCACTTTCAACATCACATCGGCGTTACGGTCGATGGAGATGAGGTGATAGAAGACGGTGAAATCGCTCTGGGGCAGACCGTCGCGATGGCTGCGCAGCCGCTCATCGGTGGCGCTGAGATCAAACAGCATCACAAACGGGGAGGGCACCTTGCGCAAAAAGCCCATCACATCCTGCAGCAGTTCGCGGGGGAGCCAGACCACCGGCACGCCGGTGCGTGTGGTCTGCACGGTGAAGTGCTCGGCCCCGAAGTGGGCAAACAGTTCGCCAATGACTTTGGCATCCTTGTGGTCGCTGGGCTGCCACTGGGCCATGGCGTAATTGCTGGGAAAATCACGAGTCAGTTTCATGGTCAGATCTCATCCGGCGTGCGCAGGTTGGTCACATTGATCCGTTCGCCGCGCTTGCGCTCTTTTTCGGCCTGCATCTGGGGACGGTAGATCCCCTGATCGCCCACCACCCAGGAGAGGGGGCGGCGCTCTTTGCCGATGGAGTCCTGCAGCAGCATCAGGGCTTGCAAAAAGGCTTCGGGACGGGGCGGGCAACCCGGAATGTAGACGTCTACCGGCAGGAACTTGTCTACCCCCTGCACCACGGAATAGATGTCATACATGCCGCCGGAGTTGGCACAGGCCCCCATGGAGATCACCCACTTGGGTTCGAGCAACTGTTCATACAGGCGCTGGATGACTGGCGCCATCTTGATGAAGGGGGTCCCTGCAATCACCATGAAATCGGCCTGACGGGGCGAAGCGCGGATAACTTCGGCGCCGAAGCGGGCCACATCGTGGGGGGAGGTGAAGGCGGTACACATCTCCACGTAGCAGCAGGAGATGCCGAAGTTGTAAGGCCAGAGGGAGTTTTTGCGGCCCCAGTTGACTGTGTCTTGCAGCACCTCCTCGAGGCGGCCCATCATGATGCCGCGCGTCGCTTCTTGCGCCAGTGGGTCATCGACGGTCTGGCGCTGCTCCTGGGGGTAGCGCTCAACGGGTGCATCCGGGTCAATCCGGGTCAGGGTGTACTTCATGGTGCAACCTCAAGGAAAGGGTCTGTGGTTCAATCACTGTTTTTGTTGTTCAGCTGCGGTTTGCGCGGTGACCAGTCCAGTGCGCCGATGCGCCAGAGGTAGATCAGGCCGATAAGCAGCAGTCCGATGAAAATGGTGGCTTCAATAAAGCCGACCCAGCCGCTCTCCCGCACGGAGACAGACCAGGCAAACAGGTAGAGCGCCTCGACGTCGAAGATGACGAAGAACATGGCGACCAGATAGAACTTGGCGGAAAAACGCAGGCGGGCACTGCCGACCGAGTCGACACCAGATTCAAATGGCTTGTTCTTGGTGCGGCCGTAGGCGCGACCTCCCAGCAGGGCGGCGAGGCCTATCATCACCAGGCAGATGGTGATGGCACCGATGACATAAATGGCAAAAGCCCAATGTTGAGCAGAAATATCAGCAAACATAGAGGTTTTTCCTAACCAAATTAATCAAGTGACTTAACAATAATGTTACGCATTATGACACTTTCGCACTGATTTACATGTCATTTTTACGGGTTAATTATTAATCGGTTAACCGGTAATTAAATTTTGTTAAGAAGCGCACTTTTTTGTTGGTTATGGCGGGCGGGAAAGGCCTGTAAAGCGCAGAGAGCTGCTCCTCGTTATCACCTGAAAGGGGTATGTCGCGGGCGAAGCCGGATCAGGTCGGTATCGCGGGCAGGGGGCACAGGCGGGAGAAGAGCGTGATGGCGGGTGAGGTAGGGGGGCGGCAAGAGCAATAAAAAGAGAGGCTTTCAAGCCTCTCCTGTCATCGCGTTCCGGTTTCGAGCGTGGGGCGGTCAGGGTTTATTGGCGACCAGCAAGACCTGATCCGGGTAGGCGCCAATGGAGCGAAGACCGATATCTCCCGAGGTAATATCCAGATACGCCCGCTGACCATTGGCGGAGGTTACCGTGCTGCTCATCAGATAGACATAACCCTCATTGACCTCTTTACCGCCCCCCGCCATGGCGCGCGGGAAAATGGCTTCATTGAGAGAGGGCTTGTAGCAGGCATGCTCGACCAGGGTCGCCAGCTCCTTGATGTCGGGCAGACGCCACTGGCTGATACCGCCGAAGTGATAGAGAGCATGGCTGCTGTCACTGCGGATCCGCTCCGCCACTTGCAGCCCCTGCTGCCAGTAGTAAACGGTCGGTTCCCCCAGGCAACTGCTGCCACTCCATGTCTGCCCCAGTTTGCAGCGCATCCAGGTGAGGCCGGTGTGTTGATCCGTGACGGTGCCGTTGCCATGGTCAAGAAAACGGGCAGAGGGGGCGGTGCGATCCATGGTGTCATCACAAATGGCAGCACCGTGGGCCAGGGGGGCCAGCAGTGCCAGCATGGCGAACGAAAAGCGATAAAGGCTCATGATATTCCTCGGATTATTGGGGAGTGGCGACCAGTCGTACCTGCATCAGCTCGATATAGGTATCTTGCTGCACCAGCGCGGGATAGGTGGTGCCTGCATCTTCTCCCAAGAGCAGGACTGTGCGTTTGCTGATGGGGCCACCGGAGAAGCGCTGGGCGGTGTTGCTGGTGGCGCTCCAGTAGTAGCCATGGTAGGTGTCATCTTCCGAGGAGGCGATATCCGGGAAGTAGCGGGTATCCACGATGATGCGCTGACCCAGCGGGTCCTTGGCCAGGCTACCGTAGTGCATCAGTGACATCAGCTCACCCATGGTGGGCAGCCGCCACTGGCTGATGCCGCAGCGCTGCTCGCCATTGAGCCACTGCTGATACGCGCGGGTGGTCAGCATGGTGGTCAGCGCCTGTGCCCGGGCGAGGGCCGCCAGATCTCCTTCGGCGGTGAGCTGTTCGATCCTCTTATGAATATGCTGGTAGGCCGCTTGCTGCTCGCCTGCGGTTGCGGTGAGTTGCTCATCCTCATAGGCAAAGGGTCTGCTTTTCCAGGCCGGACTCAAGGGATCATCCGATTTGACCTCCCACACCAGACCGGTATTGAGATCCTTGACGCACTGCCAGCTCGGCGCGTTGTCGGGGAGAACCTGACCGCGATCATCGAGTTTACGATAGGCAAGTTGGGGACGGGTGCGATTCCAGCTGGCATCTTGTCCCGGATAATCGGCAGGTTCCCGTTCCAGCAGCGGATCGTTGCCATCACTGAAGGTGGTGACGCCGCTGACGGTCAGCAGGTTGCGTGGCTGTTGTTGCGCCAGCAGGGTAAGCAGTTCGCTTTGGGTCTCTTCGGTAAATTGGCCGTGGCGCTGCCACTCCTGAGCCAATTGCCCCAGCATCAGGCTGATGGCGCGATAGCTGGTGGTAAGCAACTGGGTCTCTTTGGCGTTGGCAAGGCGGGTTCTGGCCTGTTGCTGCAAGCTGATCGCTATCTGCTGCAGCCCCTGATCAAACTGGCCGAGACTTGCGAGGGCGGCGCGGTCGCTGCCCGGTTGCAGCGGCGCGAGATCGGTCAGCAGCTGGGTCAGTGCGCGATCGGCGGCCATCCCTTCGGCAATACGGCTCTGCCACAGGGTGCTGAGCAGGGTCGGTTGCAGCCGTTGTGGATCCCCTTTGGCGGCCGGATGCGCCAGCAGCAGGCCTCCGCTCCTCGGTACGAACAGCAGGGGCGAGTTGACGATGTTGGCCGAACCGCTGATAAGGGCCACAGCGCCTTCGCCGCTGACGGCTGGGTCGGCGGGATCACATTGCCAGTTCTGATCCAGATCGGCGCACAGGGTGCCGGCTGCAGGTAGGGCGACATCGACCCGGTAGTCCGGGATCGCCAGTGGTGCGCTATCTTCCCCGCCGCCACAGGCGCTAAGCAGAGCTGAGAGGGTTGCAATAACCAGTACGGATGATTTCACTTCACATTCCTTGATTCGGTCACAGGTTCACGGGGGCGGTGACCCCCGTGGTACAGGGTTCAACGGCGCAGGGGGATCCGGCGCCAGAGGCGGGGCCACAAGGCCAGCAACAGCAGCAGAGGAGAAGTGCTGCCGCCGCCCCCCTCATCTTGCTCAAGGGGGATGATGCCGGTGTTGGGCAAGGCTTCATCCTTGCTGCAGCGAGCCCCTACCTGCTGGGCGACCCGCCAGCTGCGCAGTTGGCCGCTCTCCTCTGGTTTGGTGTCGTTGATTTCCAAGAGCCAGCGGCCGGCGAGTGGTTCGCCGTGCAGCTTATCCAGCGATTCGAACGGTACTAATTCATGGGGGTACTCACCTTTCAGCCGGGTATGGTTGGCAAAGCCCTTGTTCCACAGGCTGATCCGGGTGCCGTAAGGGGAGGTGAGCCAGATCTCCAGCTGCTCCAGCTTGCTGTGCTCCAGATCGAGGGCGACCACGAATCCGCTGTCGATGCGGGCCTTGCTCTCGGGCAGGGTGAGAGTGAAGCGGGACAGGCCGTGCCGTTCATCGCTCACCGCATCCTTGATCTGGCCACCCTGGCCGATGGCCCGCTGCCAGAGCGGTTCACCGATCGGCAGTTGCAGGTCAAGGCGGGTCTGGCGCTCGGTGGGGCTGGGCAGGGTGAGCTGGAACTGCAGCGGCAAGGTGACTGCCTCGCCACAGGTCAGGTTGCTCGCTGCTTCCAGCGGCAGGGTCCAGCGGGCGGTGCCATCGGCGTTGAGCTCTCCTTGCCAGTGACCATCACCCATGAGCCCCTTGCTCGGGAGCAGGTTGGCGTCAGCCACGGTCAGGGGGCGGCCGCTCTGGTTGGTCAATTCGATGGCGAGGCTCTTTTTCTCCCCGAGCAACAGGTAGCTGTCATCGGCAAGGCGGGCCGCGATGGGCTTGGGCAGCAGGGCGTGGTGGCGGAAGGCCTGCTCCAGCAGCTTGCCATAACTGCGATCCGGATAGAGGCGGTTGGCGGTATCCACGGTGACCCGCGCCAGCTGGGGCATCCGCACCTGCGGGCCGAGGCCGAAGTGAGATTCAATCAGCAGGGTATCGAACTCGTCACGGGCTACCTCGCCATACTGTTCAACGGCCTGGCGCAGCGCGGTGAAGAGCGGGGTGCCCCACAGCTGGTCGCCGTTGCTGCCGTTGATGGTGAGGTGAGCCGGATAGAGGAAGCCCGGATGATAGCGCGCCCGCAGGTCATCGAGCTGACGGGGCGTCCGGCCGCTTATCCTGGCATCCCAGTTGAAGACCATGAAAGGCTCGAACTGGCGAGCCTCTGGACTACGCTGGCGCCAGCTGGCGGCCAGATAGTCGCTAAAGCCCTCGCCGATGGCGCCCCAGTCACCCTCTTCTCCCATGTCGGGCAGGATATGGTGCTGCACCGCATGGCCAAACTCGTGCCAGATCACCATGGGATCTTCCGCGTCGGGCACCCCTATCCGGCCAATTTCCAACCGGCGCAGGAAGGGGTCATAGAGGGAGTTGTCCTGCTCCCCGGCATCGGTATCGATGGCCAGGGGGCCGCCCATCAGCGTTGGGTAGCCAAGGGATGCCACATGGCGCTGGGCCAGATCCAGATGGTAGTAGCCATTGATATCGAGGAAGGCGGGCTGCTGGTGATCCAGCTGGAAGCCATCGGCATCAGGGCTGCTAAAGGGGGCAGTTTCCGGCGCCGTGCCGTCCACGACCCGGGCGCGTGGGCCATTTAGCTGGTAGGTGTCATCCACCTTTTGTACCGTGAGCGGCACGGTGCGATAGGCCCGGTTGTCCAGCACCAGATCGTGGCGCCACAGCAGGTTGCCATCTTGCAGCTGGGTGCGTGGGTCGAGGGCAAAGATGCGGGCCTGCACCGTGGCCGCTTCCCCTGCCAACGGGATCGCTTCGGCACGGGTGTTGGCCTCTTGCAGCGTGCGCCCCAGCAGGGCGCTGCCATCGCAGGTGACAAACAGTTGCCAGTGGCTGCTCTTGCTGTTGCCCGGCTGGCTTTCCACCGCCAGCAGACGCCAGGCCGCAGTCAGTGTGTCGCCATCCTGCCAGTACCAAGGCTGGGCTTCGTCACTGCCAGCGAATTGCCACACAGTACCATCCAGCGTGGCGGTATAGGCATCCACCCCGGCGCGGCTTGCTTCATCACATGGCGTCGCCTGTGCCTGCATCAGCCGGGTATTGTGATAAAGGCGCCACGGGCGACCCTGCTCATCGAGACTGACGGCGGCCATCAGGCCGGCGATCGGTGCGCCATTGAGCTGCTGGCGATAATGCAGATAGTGGCCCAGCTTGCCTTGGCGCTGATAGGCCGGGGCATCACTCAGGGTGACGCCGAGCTGCTGTTCGAGCCAGAGGCGGGTATCGGCCGGGGCGTCCTGTTCGACAAAACGCAGTTCGGCGGCCTGAGTGGAAAAGCCAGCCAGCCCCAGCAAGAGGGCGGGCAACAGGGGTTTCATAGTGGTACTCCCAATCAGCGGCAGGGTCATTGATTGATCCCCGCCAGATGCAACAGGAAGGCAAATTCACGAGCCCGATCGCCACCACCGGCGCGGTGGCCTCCCTCCAGTTCGGTCAGCAGCAGGTAGGGGCCGGAGCCCGTGCTGTGCTCCCGCAGGCGGGCCAGCCACTTGACCGGCTCCCAGTAGGGCACCTGGCTGTCGTGCAGGGCGGTAGTGACCAGCAGGGGCGGGTAGGGGGCGCGGTGCAGGTTGTCGTAGGGGCTGATGCGGCGCATCGCCTGATACTCTGCGGGCTTGGCCGGGTTGCCCCACTCCTGATACTCCTGACGGGTCAAGGGGAGGGCGGGATCACTCATGGTGCCGAGCAGATCGACGAAGGGAACCTGCAACACGGCGCCGCTAAAGAGTGTCGGTTGCTGGTTGAGGGCCGCAGCAACCAGCGTGCCCCCCGCGCTGCCCCCCATGGCAAACAGGGGCAGAGGGGCTGAGTCGGGCGACCAGTGGCGCAGGGTGTTGCCGGCAGCGATAAAGTCGCTGATGCCGTTCTGCTTGTTGATGCCCCGCCCGTCGCGGGTCCACTGCTCCCCCAGCATGCCGCCGCCGCGCACATGGGCGATGGCGTAGACAAAGCCCCGATCCAGCAGGCTTAACAGCTCTTTCTGGTAGTAGGGGCGCATCGGCGTGCCATAGGCGCCATAGCCATAGAGCAGTACAGCGCGAGGGGCCAGATCCTTGCGCCACACCAGCGAGACAGGCACCCGGGTGCCATCGGCAGAGGTGATCCAGCGCCGCTCGCTCTGATAGGGCAATGCTTTATTGCCTGCGGTGTGCTGGTCGTTGATCCACTGGCCGCTGTTTAAATCCAGCCAGCGCTGGCCGGGGGGCTGGCTCAAGCCCTGACTGCGCACCAGAATGCGGTCGCTGGCCGGGTCATGTTCTCCTTGCAGCCAGCCGGTTCCGGCGCCACTGGCCAGCGGCAGGCGCTGGCGTTCATGGCCGTTGCGATCGAGGAGGGCGAGCCAATCCTCCCCCTGCTGGCGAAACTGCACTACCAGATGGCGATCAAACAGTCGCCACTTTTCGGGATCGCCGAGATCTTCCCCGGCGCTGGGCCAGAGGCGCTGCCACTCACCGAGCGGCGTGCTGGCTGAGTAGAGGGCAAACGCCCCCTCCCGGTTGCTCTTGATCACCCAACCAGACTGGCTGTCCAGATAGTATTCCACCCCGCGCTGGCGGGGTTTGACCCGCTGCGGCTTGCCCGAGTCGAGCAGGTACTGCTCCGAACTGTCGTGGTTGTTGCCCTGCAACACCAGATGTTGGCCATCCGTGGTGCGATAGAGGCTGAGCAGCCAGGCGGGATCTTGCTCCTCATAGAGAGTCTGCTCCCGGCCATCCTGCCAGCCGCGCAGCTGCCAGGGGCGCAGGGTGTAGCGCTCGTTGGCGATGGTATAGAGGGTGCGACCATCTTGTGACCAGGCGAGATCGGCGCTGCGCTGCGCCAAACTGGCCAGCGCCTTGCCGCTCTGGAGATCGAGCAGGGTGACCTGATAGTCGAGATCGCCGCGCCTGTCTTCGGCGATGGCCAGCGTGCGGTTATCCGGGCTCAGGGCCCAGCCGCCCGCTTCGTAATAGCCCTCACCCGCTCTGGCGGGAAGCAGCTGCTGCACCTTGCCCCCGTGGCGTTGCCAGAGTGAGCCATCCGGGCGCAGCAGCCATGCCTGATCGCCGCGGACAAGCCAGTTCTCTGGCACAGATTCCCCCGCCGGATGACGGGCAAACTCGGCGCGCAAGGTCGCTTCCAGCGGCTGCTGGGTGGCGAGTTGCTGCTCGCTCCAGCGATTTTGCTGTTTGAGCAGGGCGAGTATGGCCGGGTTGCTACGGCTCTCGTCCCGCAACCAGAAGTAGGGATCCTGGCGTACGGGATTGCCTGAAATCAGGTGAGATTGGGACGGGATCGGGGGTGGCAGGGCCTCTTGCGCCCACGCCAACGGGGCGGCCAACAGGGCCGCCATGATTGCATGATGCTTCATCACATCCCCACGAAACGGTAGCTGAGGCTGGCAGACAGGTAGCGGCCGCTCTGGCTGTAGAGGGAGGTGTCGCTGCCAGCCGGGAGTCCGGCCACATCCTGATAGCGGACATAGCGGGTATCGAGCAGGTTGCCGATGGTGGCATTGACCTTGAGCGCCTCGGTGATCTGCCAGTCGCCGGTGAGATCCAGGCTGAACCAGCCTGCGCTGCTCTGACAGGCACCGTTGTAGCCAGTCTGCGCATTGGCGCACTGGGGCACCTTGGTCATGGCGGCGGCATAGTTGCCACTGAGCTCAACCCTCCAGTCGAGCTGTTGCCAGCGCAGGGTGGTGTTGCCTTCCAACGGTGTCTGGGTGCGCAGCGGCTCACCGCGGTGATCCTTGCCATCCATCCAGGCCAGATTGGTCGAAAGCTCCCACTCGTCGCTCAGCCAGAGGCTGGCGGCCAGCTCGGCGCCCCAGGTTTCTGCTTTGGCAACGTTGCGATATTGGCGCAGGAAGACACCGTCATCGAGGCGAAAACCGGTCTGGCGCCAGTCGATGAAGTTGTAGTAGCGGTTGTAGAAAACGGCCGGTTTGACGCTCCAGTTGTCGCTTTGGCCATTCACTCCCCACTCCAGGCTGTGGCTGGTCTCCTCCTTGAGGTTGGGGTTGGCAATGATCTCGAACGGCGGCATGGCAAAGTAGTGAGGAATGTTGCCGTAAACCTGATCGTAAGCGGGGGCGCGGAAGCCGTTGGCATAGCTGAGCCAGCTGCGCCATGTTTCGTTGAAGCGGTAACTGGCCGCCACACTAGGGGAGATGTGGTCGCTGTGGTTCTCGGCCAGATTGCTGTCCGGTGCGCGCAGGCGCTGGCGATCAAAGCGCAGGGTCGGGGTAAACTGCCAGCTGCCCAGATCGATCACATCGCTCAGCCAGATGCCATCGCGGCGGGTCTCTGCCTTGCTGAAGGGGGCTTTCTGTCCCTGGGTGGTGATGCCATCTTCCAGGGTCAGATTGCTGACCGGCCGCTCGTGGTTGGCCTGCTCCAGCTCCACACCGTAGCTGAAGGTGTGATCCAGCGAGCCGGTGCTCAGCTTGCTCTGCAACTCCAGCTCGCTGCCAAGGCGCAGCTCCTCGAACGTGGAGAGGGTGCGCTGGCTGCGATATCTGGGATAACCGCTCAGGGCATCGTTGCGCAGCAACTGGCGCTGGTTGGCTTCGTTGCGGGACTGATTGCCAAACAGGCTCCAGTTGAGGGTATCGACCATGCCCAGATCGCTGGCTTCCCAGCTGAACTTGCCGCCCTGGGTGCGCTGATCGCCATCTTCCTGAAAACCGATCACGTCCCAGCTGCCATCGGGTTGGGGCAGCGCTTTGGGCCCCATCTGGCGTTTGGCGTGATCCTCGTAGTAGTCCAGCTCCAGCCGCAGAGCGTGATGGGCATTGAGGGGGAGGCGGCTGCTGGTGGAGGCACTCATGCCATCCAAATCAGCCGGAATGCGGTTCTCTTCAAAGTTGGCGGTTTCGTTGCCACGCCAGCCGGAGAGGCGCAACAGATGTTCGCTCTCCAGTGCCCGCACCGCGCCGGTCATGCTGAGCTTCTTCTTGTTGCTGTCGCCACCGTAGAGGGTTTTGGCCGCCAGATAGCTATCTTGTTGTTGCAGATAATCTTCCGGCTGCTTGGTATTCATCACCACGGTGCCGCCGATGGCATCGGAGCCATGCAAGGAGGAGCCGGCCCCCTTGGCCACCTCAATTTGCTTGATGTCATCGAGATCGAAGTTGAAGCGACCTACCTTGTCATTGATGTTGTCGGCGCCAAAGCCGTCGCTGACGCGCACCCCATCCTTGATCAGCAGGATACGGTTGCCACCGATGCCGCGCACGCTGATGTTTTGCGGTCGCCCGGCAGAGCCGGTGACCGAGACTCCGGGGATCTTGCGAAACACATGAGTCAGCTCGCTGGCGACCTGACGGTCCAGCTCTTCCTGGGTGATGACGGTGATGGAGCCGGAAACATCGGAGAGTTTCTGTTGTACCCGTTGCCCGGTGACAATGATGGTGTCGTCGCTGCGCGCCTTCTCCACAGGGGGAAGATCGGCCGCGCCAGCGGAGGCACACAGGAGTGCCGGCCATGCCTGAAGCAGTTTGTTCATAATGATAATTGTTTTTATTTAAGCCTGAGGGGCGGCATTATTGCAGAGGCCTGATCACTTGACAACAAATGGCAATCATTATCATTAAGATCTTATGGTGTTGATATTATTGAGTTATTTGTTTTTAAAAAGAGGCTCCCGCGCGAAGCGGGAGCGGGGGGATCAGGGCTTGAGCAGTTGCAGTGACTCTTCTGCTGCCTTGCCTTGAGAGAGGGTGATATCGACCCGGCGATTCGCCTGGCGATGTTCGGGGGTGTCATTAGCAAAGCGGGGTTGAGTGTCGGCAACCCCCTGAGCGATGACTCGTCTGGCATCCAGCTGGGGGTTGGTCAGCATTGTTTGCACGATGGAAGAGGCCCGCAGCACCGAGAGCTCCCAGTTGTTGCGATAGAGCTCCACCGGCGCCTGGGAGTTGTCGGTATGACCGGTGACCACTACCTGCCCCGGGATATTGGCCAAAATGTCGGCGATCTTGTTGACCAGCGGGATGAACTGGGGCTGCAGGAACGCCGAATCAGAGGGGAATAGCGCCTTCTCGCCGATGCGGATCACCAGCTGGCTGCCAAGCTGCTCGACCTCGAGATCCTTCGATTCGATCTGGGCCTTTAGCTGCTGCTCCAGCTTCTGCTTGGTCACCTGCACCCACTCCTGCTCCTGGGTCTTGTGGGGCCAGGTTTCGGTGGCGCTCGGTTTTTCCGAGGCACCTATGGTCTCGTTGAAGGGGTCCGATGCCGCCATGGGGGCATCTTTCTCCAGCACAGTCTCCTCTTTCGGGCTGCTCGGCGTGGTTTTTGATTCCGGCTCGAGAATCCCTGTGCCCCCCTGCATCAAGGGTGAGCCGGCAGGCGGGGAGATGAGGCCGATTTTACCCAGAGACTCGATAAAGCCCTGGATAAGCACCCGGGTTTCGGACTGTTTGGCCATGGCAAAGGAGTAGAGCACCACAAACAGGGCGAACAGCAGGGTCATGAAGTCGGCATAGGAGACCAGCCAGCGTTCGTGGTTCTCCGGTGCTTCAGCCTTTTTCTTTTTCGCCACCGTGACCTCCCAGATAAGGTTCGAGGGTAACTTGCAGGCGTGCCTGGGACTCGCCATCCACGATGCAGAGAATGCCGGTCAGGGTCATCTCCTTGTAGTGGCGGATCTGGTGGGCAAACCCTTTGTAACGGTTGCCGAACGGCAAGAAGATCAGGTTGGCGGCGGATACCCCGTAGATAGTGGCGATAAAGGCCACGGCGATGGCGCCGCCCAGCTTGTCGGGGGCATCCAGCAGACCCATGGCGTGGATCAGGCCAAACACCGCGCCGACGATCCCCATGGTCGGGCAGTAGCCGCCCATGGCTTCGTAGAATTTGACCGTCTGTTCGAGATCTTCCTGCTCGAACTCGATCTCGTTCTCCAGCACCTCGTGTATCTTGGTCTTTTCGTAACCATCAACCATCATCTGCACCCCTTTCTTCAGGAAAGGATCCTTGATCTCGTCGATCATCCCTTCCAGCGCCAGCATGCCGCTGCGGCGGGCGTTGCCTGCCAGGGTCTCCAGCAACTGGGCCTGTTCATGCATATCGAGCTTGAGGGGGGAGAGCAGCCATTTGAAACGCTTCATGGTGCTGCCGACGACGGAGAAAGGGAACTGGGTCAGCGCAGCACCTATGGTGCCACCGATCACAATGAGGAATGCGGGCAGATCGAGCAGTGCACTGGGGTGCCCCCCCTCGATCATGTTGCCGCCAAGGATGGCGATCAACGCCAGCACCAAGCCAATCAAGCTCATTTTTTACACGTCCCTGTATGGTGATAATCGCTAGTGTAGCTAGTTAAGTATCAGTTTTTCAAAATGATATCCAATCGCTGAGCAATTAATCGGCGTGGTATGTGGCAACGGGTGTGGCGCACAACGCTGGGGGGGCTGAGTGCTGTTATGGCATCTGTGGCTAGAGACTGATCCCATAAGAGCAAGGAGCGAAACAAGCAGTGCGCAATCATCCAGATCCGGGAATCCATGTCGCCCAATAAAGAGCTTCTCCTCTCGGGACCATGTCCTGGTGATTAGGTGAACGTGCTTATAAAGAAGGCGACCATAAGGTCGCCTTCTTGTTTCGTATTTTGCAGAGCATGGTTCGATGCCAGAGTGGCTATCAGAGCACCATGGCGGCAATCCAGCCGAAGATCACCAGCGGGATGTTGTAGTGAATAAAGGTGGGCACCACGCTGTCCCAGATATGGTCATGCTGGCCATCGGCGTTGAGGCCGGAGGTGGGGCCCAGAGTTGAATCAGATGCAGGTGAACCCGCATCCCCCAGCGCGCCTGCGGTACCGACCAGGGCGATGATCGCCATCGGTGAGAAGCCGAGCTGCAGACAGAGCGGCACATAGATGGTGGCGATGATGGGCACGGTGGAGAAGGAGGAGCCGATCCCCATGGTGATGAGCAGGCCAACCAGCAGCATCAGGAAGGCGGCGATCCCCTTGTGCTGACCGATGCCGGAGGCGACCACCTGAACCAGAGAGTCGACCCCGTGGGTCGCCTTCATCACGGCGGCAAAACCGGCGGCGGAGATCATGATGAAGCCGATCAGCGACATCATCCGCACCCCCTGGGTGAAGGCATCCTGGCTTTCGCGAAACTTGATGACGCCGCCGCAGGTGAAGATGACAAAACCGGCTAGCGCACCCAGTACGATGCTGTTGGTCATCAGTTGCAGCCCCAGCGCTACGCCAATGGCCAGCAGGGCCACCCAGATGTGGGTGAGGTTGAGCTCGACCGCTTCGGGCTCGGCATCCAGGATCTTGGCCAGATCGTACTGGCGCGGTTTGCGATAGCTGATGAATACCGCAATCAGCAGGCCCAGTACCATACCGGCAACCGGAATGGCCATCGCCAGCGGGATCTGGCTGGTGGTGATGGGCACGCCGTTATCGATCAGGTTCTTGGCCAGAATGTTATTCAGGAAGATGCCACCAAAGCCGACCGGCAGCACCATATAGGTAGCTGTCAGGCCAAAGGTGATGACACAGGCCACCTGACGACGGTCGATCTGCATCTGCGCCATCACATGCAGCAGCGGCGGGATCAGGATGGGAATAAAAGCGATGTGAACCGGGATCAGGTTCTGGGACGAGATAGCCACGGCCAGCACGGAAGAGAGCAGCAGGGTTTTGACCCACATGATGCGGGTCGAGCTGGCATCCTTGCCCAACTGGCTGATCACCTTGCGGGCCAGCAGGTCGGTGATCCCGGAGCGGGAGATGGCAACTGCAAAGGCGCCCAGCATGGCGTAGGAGAGGGCAATCTCGGCGCCACCGCCCAGGCCACCGCTGAAGGTGGTGAGGGTATCTGTCAACGACAACCCGCCCACCAGACCGCCCGCAATGGCACCCAGCGCCAGCGAGACCACCACATTGATCCGCAGCAGACTGAGCACCAGCATCAGCCCGACTGCGATAACAACTGGATTCATTTGATTTCCTTATAGTTTGTTATTGCTGTCTGTCATGTGAAGGGGAGTTAGTTTGCGAAAAATGTGACAAATGTCGAGAAAAAAATCAGTCAAACCCCTCATATTGCAGCAGCATGTGGCACAAGGTTGCTCAACCTGAGGGTTTGTGACCTGTTTGTCTCCGTGCATCCCGCGCTCAGCGGTGGATAGTGACCTTGATAGCGATTTCCGGTGCGCTGTGCAATCAATCACTTCCCCAAAAAGCGAAGGCTGCCAGTGGCAGCCTTCATCCGTTTATTCTTGTCCCTCATCATCGGTAGGGGCATCGGTTGTGTCATCATCCGGATGCGCAGGCGGCCAACCCCCCATGCTCTTCCAGCGGTTAACGATATGACAGAACAGCTCTGTGGTGCGTTCGGTGTCATAGAGGGCAGAGTGCGCCTCTTTATTGTCAAACGGGATGCGGGCGCTCTGGCACGCTTTGGCCAGCACGGTCTGCCCCAGCGCCAATCCGGAGAGAGCAGCGGTGTCGAAGGTGGCAAACGGGTGGAACGGATTGCGCTTGAGGCCAGCGCGCTCGGCGGCAGCCATCACGAAGCCGTGATCAAAGGTGGCGTTGTGGGCCACTATGATGGCGCGGCCGCAATCCTGCTCCTTCATCCCCTTGCGGATTCCCTTGAAGATCTCGGTCAGCGCCTCTTTTTCCGAGACAGCGCCACGCAACGGGTTGTAGGGATCGATGCCGGTGAACTCCAGCGCGGCCTTTTCCAGGTTGGCCCCTTCGAAGGGCTCGACATGAAAGTGGAATATGTGATCGGGAACGAGCCAACCCTGCTCATCCATTTTCAGGGTGTAAGCCGCTATCTCGAGCAGGGCATCGGTCTTGGCGTTGAACCCGGCTGTTTCAACATCGATGACGACGGGGTAAAAACCACGGAAACGGCCCTTGAGGGTATGAACTGCGTCGGTCATGGGATCTCGGTCGGGATAAAATGAGGCGGCATTATGGCAAAAAAGCACAGGCTTGTCCCCCCATCCCGTTGCAGTAAGCCGCTTACAATGCAGTGCCTGGTTTCAGTATCGGTGCAGCCACCAGCGGGCGGCTATCAACGCCGTGAACGACCCCAGCAGGGCGCTGGCCAGCACATCCACCGGCCAGTGCATCCCCATCACCATGCGCGATAGACCAATTCCCAGTGCCCACAGAGGCAGCAGCCAGACGCCCGTGGGAGCGCGGGCCAGCCAGATAAGGCCGAAAAATTGGGCCAGGCTGATGGCGGCGATGCTGTGGCCGGAGGGGAAGGCGTAGTTCACCTCGGCCTGCCAGTGGTGGCCGAGCCACTCAGGCAGGGCCAGCAACTGGCTGGCGGTATGAACCTGTTCGCTACGCACATCGACCCTGCTGGCGTAGAAGCTCTTGATAGCCGGGATCAGCGCCTGACTCTCCAGCCAGATCAGATAGGGTCTGGGCTCTTCGGTCAGGTGCTTGATCAGGCTCTTGAGCACCCAGTCGCTGGCGAGCAGGGCTGCCAGCGCGCATCCCAGCGCAATGAAGGGGGTCAGCTTCAGTTTGAGTTTGTAGCGGGTCAGCAACAGCAAGAGGGCGCCACTGAGCCCGATCCCGGGAATATCGACCATGCGGGTGAGGGCGTATGACCACCATAACCAGCCTGAATGCAGGGAGTCGATCAGAAAAGGCTGCCAGGGCAGCGTGGCGAGCAGCAGCAGGGGCAGGATCAGCAGGGCAGTGAATCCAAGCACCTGACTGCGGGTGAGTGAGGAGACAGAGAGCGACGAGAAATGTGGCGGCATGGTGAATATGGGCGATCGCGAAAAAGAGGGGCATTGTGCCACCGTGACATGCCCGGACAAAGCCGAGCAGCACGTTTGTTACCTCTGCTTACACATTTGTGGCGACATCCTCGGTTTGAACGGCAGGAGAGAGTGGCCACCGAACAATGTGGTCCCCTTTCGCGCCTGATTGCATCACAGGCTGAAATCTCGGGCGGCTTTGCGCTAGAATGGCTCCCCCGTGGCGGTTGTGACCAAAGAGAGCCCGATGAAGATAGTCGTTGATGAGAATATGCCCCATGCCGTGGAGCTGTTTGCCGAATTTGGCGAGGTGGTCGCCTTGCCCGGACGGCAGATGCAGGCCCGCGATCTGCTGGATGCCGATGTGCTGCTGGTGCGTTCGGTCACCCGCGTCAACGGCGATTTGCTGGCGACCAGCCCCAAACTCGGGTTTGTCGGCACCGCCACCATAGGCACCGACCATGTGGACAAGGCGCTGCTGGCAAGCCGCAATATTCCCTTCTTCAGCGCCCCCGGTTGCAACAAGTATTCGGTGGGGGATTATGTGCTCTCAGCCCTGCTGGTGCTGGCGGAGCGCTACGAACTCGACCTCTCGGCCATGACGCTGGCGGTGATTGGCGTGGGCAATACCGGCGAGTGCGTGGCTGGCAAGGCCCAAGCGCTCGGCATGCGGGTACTGCGCTGCGATCCGCCCAGGGCGCGTAATACTCCCGATGCGGGCTTTGTCGATTACCAGACCGCCCTTGGCGCCGATATCGTCAGTTTCCACGTGCCCATCACCCGTGAAGGGCCGGATGCGACCCACCATCTGCTCGATGCCGAACAGATTGCCGCGCGCCCTGCCGGGCAGATCCTGATCAACGCATCCCGTGGCGAGGTGTGGGATAACCGGGCCCTGCTGGCGCGTCAGTTGGGCGATGCGCCTTTGCGACTGGTGATGGATGTGTGGGAGAACGAGCCCGAGCCACTGGCTGCGCTGGTGCCCCATACCGAGATTGCCACCCCCCATATCGCCGGTTACAGCCTGGAGGGGAAGGCCCGCGGTACCTGGATGCTCTATCAGGCGCTCTGCCAGCAGTTGGGACGCCAGCCTCGTCAGGATTTGAGTCAGCTGTTGCCTGCCCCCGATGTGCAGGCGGTGGTGCCGGGCCGCGCACCGGATCAGGCGCTGATCAAGCAGCTGGTGCATCTGGTCTATGATGTGCGCCGCGATGATGCCCGTTTCCGGGCCCGACTCGGCTTGCCCGGCAGCTTTGACGAGCAGCGCAAACACTATCCAGAGCGCCGTGAACTATCCTCCCTGCAGGTTGAGGGGGCGTTTGCCGACCAGGCGCTGGGCGAGCTGGGATTTGCGCTGTCACGCCCCTGAATCGGGGACTAGGAGTTGGAAGATAACCGGAAGGGGTGAGCCGTACTGGCTACCTCGAACCCATTTTTTACTGAGCTGGCGCAGATGCTACTGCGCCAGCTCAGCCATATCAGGCAGCGTCATCTCGCCGTGCGGGAGCCTGCCGACCATGGTGCCACCCGGCGCCATTGCAGCATTATCAGAGGAGAACAGAATGAGCCAGCAGTTTAACGTAGCGGTATTGGGTGCCAGCGGCGCCGTGGGTCAGGCGATGATCGAGATCCTGGAAGAGCGCGAATTTCCGGTAGCGACCCTCTATCCGCTGGCTTCCAGCCGCAGCGCCGGTGATACAGTGCGCTTTGGCGGCAAGAACCTCGAGATCCTCGATGTGGAGGAGTTTGACTGGAGCCAGGTGCAGATCGCACTCTTCTCCGCCGGTGCCGAGGTATCTGCCAAGTGGGCGCCGATTGCTGCCGAGCACGGTTGTATCGTCATCGACAACACCTCCTGCTTCCGTTACGACGAAGATATCCCGCTGGTGATCCCGGAAGTGAACCCGGATGCGCTGGCCGATTTTCGCAATCGCAACATCATCGCCAATCCCAACTGCTCCACCATCCAGATGCTGGTGGCCCTGAAGCCGCTGCACGACGAAGTGGGCATTGCCCGCATCAACGTGGCCACCTATCAATCCGTGTCAGGCTCCGGCAAAGAGGGGGTCAGCGAGCTGGCGGGTCAGACCGCTCATCTGCTCAACGGTCGTCCGGTGGAACCGACCCTCTATCCACAACAGATCGCCTTTAACCTGATCCCGCAGATCGACAGCTTCACCGACAACGGCTACACCCGTGAAGAGATGAAGATGGTATGGGAAACCCAGAAGATCCTCGGCGATGCCAGCATTGCCGTGAACCCCACCTGCGTGCGGGTGCCGGTCTTCTACGGCCACGCCGAGGCGGTACACGTCGAGCTGCACCAGCCGCTCGATGCCGAACAGGTCAAGGACCTGCTGCGCAGTGCGCCGGGTGTGACCCTGTTTGATGACGAAGGGGACTATCCGACCCCGGTGCGTGACGCAACCGGCAAGGATGAGGTGCTGGTGGGTCGGGTGCGCCAGGATATTTCTCACCCGAGTGGTATCAATATGTGGATCGTGGCCGATAACGTTCGTAAGGGCGCGGCAACCAACAGTGTACAGATTGCCGAGCTGCTGGTTCGCGACTATCTGTAAGGCTGGATATCTGCCACAGATGGGCAGCAGGGAGTGCTGCCCATCCGGACTGTGATAAATCGGGGGTGTGACCCATGCCGCACTCCGCTACATCAAGATTCTGTTGCGATATCAACTGATTAAGTTTTTTCCTACACTCAGAGTCAAGTCGGGTGCTAAATGTGTCGGACTACTGGCTTGCGACGCGAGCCTGATTTATATTGAACCGACTGTTTTGGGGTAACTATCCAGATTTTTCAATGTGATAGGGCCGTCATACGAAGGAACGAATATGGGACATTCCCGCATAACATTGGCAACGCTACTCGCATTGGGTCTGCTGGGCTCCGTCCAGGCTGAAGACGCTGCGCGGGAGCCTTTTTTTGTCGAGCTAAAAGGCCCTGACGAGCCCGCACCTCCAGCCGTCAATTCCCAGCCGCTGGCGCAACCGGTCGCCAGACCCGTGGCGCAACCGGTACGTGCAACCGCCCAGCCGGTGGTACGTCAGGTCACGGCCAATGCCGGTAGTTATGGCCCTGTTCGTCCAACCGATACTCTCTGGAGTCTGGCGAGCAAATACCGTCCCTCCAGTAGTGTCAGCGTCTACCAGACCATGGTGGCGATCTACGAGAAAAACCCCCGCAGTTTTGCCGATGGCAATATCAACCACATTCTGGTGGGGTCACGCATCCTGCTGCCGACCGTGGCCGAGGCGAGCGTCATCACCGATGCCCAGGCTCGTGCTAAGTTCCGCAGCGACAACGCCAGCTGGAAGGGGTTAAGCCCCAAGTATCTCGCCGAGAAGCAGGCCCATGGCGCCAAACCGGCGGCCAAGCCCGTGAAGGTTGAGACTGCCAAAGCCGAACCGGTGAAAACCGCGCAAGCTCCCTTGCCTGCGGCAAAAGCGGCACCCATTCCTGCTCCTGTCGTAGCACCGCAACCGTCTGCTGAAACCAAAGATGTTGTCAAGGCGAGCGAGCCTGCGCCAAAAGAGGCGGTGGCCCCAGTCCCGGCGACGAGCGCCGCAGCAAGCACCACACCGGCGCCTCTGCCTTCCGATCTGGAAAAACCGGTGGGCAAACCGGCCACCGAGATGGCGCTGGCGCTGGAAGATGCCAATGCCCAGCTCGGTCAGGTGACCGAGATGAACCACAGGCTCAAACTGCGCTTGCAATCTCTCACCGAAGAGGTCGAGACCCTCAAGGCCCAGTTGCAGGATCAGACCGCGCTGCAAAAAGAGCTCGCCGAGCTGAAGGCCAGACCTGTCCCCCCCGTGGTGGCAGAGCCTGAACCCAAGCAGCACTGGCTGATGGAGCTGCTCTCCTCACCGCTCAACCTTGCCATGATCATCCTGCTGCCGGTGCTGCTGGTATTGGCGCTGGTGACTCTGTGGCTGCGGGCCCGTGCCCGTCGCGAGCTGGAGGAGCAGGAGAAGAGCCTCTCCGAGTCCACCGCCATGATGATGGATCAGGAGCAGAGCGAGTTTGACGATCTGCTGAGTGTCGATGTGACCGACAACGAGCCGGTACGCCCGGTGCCGGATCTCAATACCCCTGATGGCTTTATGCCGGTCGAGCCAGATGAATCGGCTAAAAAGCCGGATGTTGATCTGGTTTTCAGCGACGATGGCGAGATCGATCTGCAAGGTTTCGAGCCGGAGCGAATGGCTGCCCAGTCAGCCAGTCGTGACCCGGATCTGGTGCCGGATCTCGATCTCTCGCTGGATGAGCCTGTCGCGTTGGCCAATGAACCCGACATGGATCTGGCCAGCGAGTTCAATCCCAAGTCCAGGGATGCTGATGAGCTCATGAGCGAAGAGGAGCTGCAGGCAGCCCTGTTTGCCGAACTGGATGCGGATCTTTCGGCTGATCTGGAACCGGAGTTGAGTGCAAGCAGCAAGAGTACGGCTGCTGATGATCTGGCCAGTTTTGATCTGGGTGATTTTGAAAATGAGCTGGATAAACCGGCTGCGGGCGAGGGCAATAATGCCATCGACTTGAGCGTGGATGGTTCGGCTGATGATATGTTGGCCGAGTTGGGGCTTGAGCCAACCAAAGGCAAGGAGACCGAGCTCGATCTTGAGTGGGATCCCAACGAACTGGCGCTCTCCGATTTCGAGGATGCCTTTACCGAAGTGGAGTCTCATCCGGCAGAATTGCAGCCGAGGGAACAGGCCCAGGCAAGCGGTTACGTCGAGATCGACAAGCTGCTGGCCGAAGCAGATGCCACCGCGCCAGAGCAGGAGCCTTATCAGGGCTTCTCGCTGGATGTGGGGCTCGATGGCTTCCCCGAGGTGTTGCCTGAATCCACCGGCTTTGATGTGGATGCCGATGACGGCGGTGTGGGGGCCAAGCTGGATCTGGCCCGCGCTTACCTCGAGATCGACGACAAGGATAGCGCCCGCGAGCTGCTGCAAGAAGCGGCAGAGCAGGGCACTGAGCATCAGCGTGCCGAGGCAGAAAAACTGCTCAAGCGGTTGGGGTAAAATTGTCCCTGTCGCGGGATCAGCAAGAAGGGGGCAGCCATTGGCTGCCCCCTTCTTCATGGCAATTTGCACAGGGTGAATTCTCCGCCCATGCAAGCCAATCAGGCGGTTTGTGGGACTTTTCGAGTTGAGCGCGTATAATCCGCCCCGTTTCTTTCACTGCGTTTCACAACAAGACAAGTTTATCCATGCGAATTGCCCTAGGTATTGAATATGACGGCAGCCGGTATTTCGGTTGGCAGCGTCAGCGTGAAGTGATCAGCGTGCAGGAGGAGTTGGAGAAGGCCATCAGCCGGATCGCCAACCACCCTGTCTCCATCCAGTGTGCCGGGCGCACCGATGCCGGCGTCCATGCGACCGGCCAGGTGATCCACTTCGATACCGAGGCGAACCGTGCCGAAGGGGCCTGGACCCTGGGTCTCAACTCCAACCTGCCGCCGGATATCGCCGTGCGCTGGGTCAAGGAGGTGGACGAAACGTTCCACGCCCGCTTCAGCGCCACCGCCCGTCGCTACCGCTACGTCATCTACAACCACAACTTCCGTCCGGCGATCCTCGGCAGTGGCGTCAGTCACTACCACGAGACCATCGATGCCGAGTTGATGCACCAGGCGGGCCAGAGCCTGCTGGGGGAGCACGACTTCAGCACCTTCCGTGCCGTTGCCTGCCAATCCAACACCCCGTGGCGCAATGTGACCCATCTGTGCGTCAGTCGTCAGGGGCCCTACATCGTGCTCGACATCAAGGCCAACGCCTTCCTGCACCACATGGTGCGCAATATCACCGGCTCCCTGCTGCTGGTGGGCCAGGGGCTCAAACCGGTGGAGTGGATTGCCGAGGTGCTGGCGGCCAAGGATCGCAATCTGGCCGGGCCGACCGCCAAGGCCGGTGGCCTCTATCTGGTCGACGTGGATTACCCGGCCGAGTTTGCTCTGCCGCAGTTGCCGCTCGGCCCGCTGTGGCTGCCGGACTCGGCACCGGGTACGACCAGTTTTTAGTAACTGCGCCCGAAAAATTGTGGTTTAATGACCCGTCATTTGTTGCCATCGAGCTATTAAGTCATTGAACAATCTAGGCTCGATGCGTTTTGTCAGGCACAAAAGCATTAAGGAATTCCATGAGCTGGCTTGAGAAGATTCTTCCCAAGAGCAAGATCACTGCACCCCGTCGTCACAACATTCCGGAAGGGGTGTGGACCAAGTGCAGTGCTTGTGAACAGGTGCTCTACCGGGCAGAGTTGGAGCGCAACCTCGAAGTGTGCCCCAAGTGTGATCATCATATGCGCATCAGCGCTCGCGCCCGTCTCGAGAGTTTCCTCGACGAGCAGGGTCGTACCGAGATCGGTGCCGAGCTGGAGCCGCAGGATGTACTGAAATTCAAGGATTCCAAGCGCTACAAGGATCGTTTGTCTGCCGCCCAGAAAGCGACAGGAGAAAAAGATGCGCTGGTGGTCATGAAAGGGACCCTCAAAGGGGTGCCGGTTGTCGCCTGTTCCTTTGAGTTCTCCTTTATTGGTGGCTCCATGTCCTCCGTGGTCGGTGCCCGCTTCGTGCGCGCCGTCGAGGAGTGCATCAAGGAGGGCCGCGGTCTGGTCTGTTTCTCCACTTCTGGTGGTGCCCGCATGCAGGAGGCCCTCTTCTCCCTGATGCAGATGGCCAAGACCAGCGCGGCGCTAGACCGACTCTCCAAGGCTGGCCTGCCCTTTATCTCTGTGCTGACCGACCCCACCATGGGGGGCGTTTCCGCCAGTCTGGCGATGCTGGGTGACATCAACGTGGGCGAGCCCAAGGCGCTGATCGGTTTTGCCGGCCCGCGCGTTATCGAGCAGACCGTACGCGAGAAACTGCCGGAAGGCTTCCAGCGCTCCGAATTCCTGCTGGAGAAGGGGGCCATCGACCTGATTATCGATCGTCGCGACATGCGTAACCGTCTGGCCAGCCTGCTCGCCAAAATGCTGAATACTCACGTCATCGAAGAGTGAAGATGAGTTCAAACATGCAACAATCCCAAAGCCGGTCGCTTGTCGACTGGCTTTCTTATTTGGAGCAGATCCATCCGGTCAATATCGACATGGGTCTGGATCGGGTCGGTGCCGTTGCCCGGCGTATGGGGCTGACCCAACTGCCGTTCAAGGTGGTCACGGTGGCGGGCACCAACGGCAAGGGCTCCAGCTGTGCCATGGCGGCCAGCATTCTGATGGCCGCAGGCTACAAGGTCGGCGTTTACTCCTCGCCCCATCTGCTGCGCTTTACCGAGCGGGTGCGGGTCAACGGGCAAGAGCTGGCCGACAGCGATCACTGCGCCGCTTTTGCCGAGGTGGAAGCGGCTCGCGGCGAGATTGCCCTCACTTTCTTCGAGTTCGCGACACTGGCTGGGCTGTGGCTGTTTCGCCGCGCCGCGCCCGATGTGCTGCTGCTGGAGGTGGGGCTGGGTGGTCGGCTCGACGCCACCAATGTGGTGGAGTCCGATGTGGCGATGATCACCTCCATTGCCCTCGATCACTGCGACTGGCTGGGTGATACCCGTGAAGCCGTGGCGGTGGAGAAGGCTGGGGTCTATCGCGCCGGCAAACCCGCCATCAGCGGTGAGCCCAATCCACCTGCGACTATCGCGAGCGAAGCACAGCGTCTTGGCGCCAACCTGCGTCAGGTCGGTCTCGATTTTCGTGGCGATGAGCACGAGAGCGGTTGGGATTATCACGGCCTCAACCAGTGGCGGGATCTGCCAAAACCGGCGCTGCCGCTGATGAACGCGGTGACCGTGCTGGCGGCGCTGGAATCCCTCGGCTTGCCGCTGCCGGAGTCCGCCATTCGTGACGGGCTTGCCAATGCCCGGCTGGCTGGCCGGATGCAGCAGTTGCAAAGTGCGCCGCTGGTGATCGTCGATGTGGCCCATAACCCCCATTCGGCAGCCTATCTGGCCGCGCAATTGCGCAAGATGCCCTGCACGGGTGTGCGCCGTGCCGTGGTCGGCATGCTCAAAGACAAGGACATGGCGGGGTCACTTGCTGAGCTCGACGGTCTGATCGGCGAGTGGTATCTGGCCAGCCTCACCGGCCCGCGCGCCGCCACCGCTGCGCAACTGGCTGCGGCGTTGGGAGAGGGCAAGGGGCCTGCCAGGGAGTTTGATAATGTCAGCGCCGCTTATCAGGCAGCGTTGGCCGCATCGAGTCCGGACGATATGGTCATTGTGTTTGGTTCGTTTTACACTGTCGCCGACATTCTGGCGGGTGTCGCCGTCTAGGCCACACCCCGGCTCCCCAGCCCTTTGGCGGGGAGCCAAATCGCATATTGAGTTACGTAAAGGTAGGATTCAACTTGGCCTCGAAGTTTCAAAACCGTCTGGTGGGCACCGTCATCCTGGTGGCCCTGGTTGTTATTTTCCTGCCGGACTTGCTGGATGGTCACAAGCTGGCACAAAAGGAGGAGGCCTTTGCCAAGATCCCGCTGCGCCCCGAGCTGGAGCCTGCCAAGCCTGCGCTGCAGGTCTCGGCAGCCAGCAGCCTGCCCGCCGATCATCTGGCCAGCCAGCAACAGGCCTCTGCGGCCCAGCAGTGGCAAGTGGAAGAGGTGGCTGACCCCATGACCCTCGCCGGTCAGGGCAACGGCGCGCAGCTGGCGACAACCCCTGCCGCACCGGTCCAGTCGCAACAGAATGCCCAACCCAAGCCACAGCCCAAGCCAGAAGTGGTGGCCAAAAAACCGGTCGAACCGCCCAAGCCAGCACCCAAGCCGACGCCAGTCAAACCGGTTGAAGTGGCCAAGGCACCTGCGCCAGCCAAACCACAGGCGGGTCAGATCAAGTCCCTCGATGATCTGATTGAAAGCAAGATGAATCAGTCGACCACACCTGCACCCGCGGCCGCGCAGGGTAGCTGGATCCTCCAGCTTGGTGCCTTCAAGAACGTCGACAGCGTCAACGCGCTGGTGAGCAAGCTGCGGGCGGCGGGCTACTCTGCCCACACCTCGCCGCGCACACCGGTGCAGGGTCAGCTCAACCGTGTCTTTATCGGGCCGGATGTCTCCAAGGCCAAACTGCAGGGGATGCAGGGACGGATCTCCCAGATGACCGGCCTCAGTGGCTCGGTGGTCTCCTACAACCCGTAATGGCGTTGCCGTTTGCAATGGCCCTCTGAAACAAACACCGCGCCCCGTGCGCGGTGTTTTTTATCTGACCGTCGTGATTTTTAATGACGGCGTCGTACAGGCCACCACCCGGTTGGGATTTGCTGTCAGTTGGGGTAGTCTGGGGCCTTCTGCTACTCACAGGAGTTCAAGATGATCCTCTCGACGACCCCCACGCTGGAAGGCAAAACCATTCGTGAATACCGCGGCATCGTGGTTGGCGAAGCCATTCTCGGCGCCAACATTTTCAAGGATCTCTTTGCCGGGATCCGCGACATCATCGGCGGCCGCTCCGGCGCCTATGAAAAAGAGCTGGCCCGTGCCCGCGACATCGCTTTCGATGAGCTGAAAGAGCGCGCTGCCGCCCTTGGCGCCAATGCGGTGGTCGGTATCGATATCGACTACGAAGTGGTGGGGCAAAACGGCAGCATGCTGATGGTCAGCATCAGTGGTACTGCCGTGCTGGTGTGATGCGCCACGCAAGGGTTGCCGACAACTGCCGTCGCAGGCAGGGTCACGGATAAAGTGGATAACTGCTGGCTGCCCAAGGGCCGACAACCCGGTTGTCGGCCCTTCTCGTTTATTGATCAATTTCTGTCGTTGCCATACCAGTCGAGCTGGTCGGCCAGAGTGACCACCGAGCCGATGATGATGAGGCTCGGGCTCTTCACCTGACGGGCCAGTTCGGCCAACTGCTGCAGCTCGCCGCGCACCACCCGCTGACTGAGCTGGGTGCCTTGCTCCACCAGCGCCACCGGGGTATGACCGGGCATGCCGTGGGTTTGCAGCTCATCCTGAATGCGGGCGGCGTGGGCCAGCCCCATGTAGAAGACCAGAGTCTGGCGGCGGGCCGCCAGCGCCGACCACTCCTGGGCGATATTGCCCTCCTTGTCGTGGCCGGTGATGAACTGCACCCGCTGGGCATGATCGCGGTGGGTGAGGGGAATGCCGCTGTAGGCGGCGCAGCCCGACGCAGCCGTAATGCCCGGTACTACCGAGAAGGGGATGCCCGCCTCGGCCAGGGTTTCCAGCTCCTCGCCACCCCGGCCAAAGATAAAGGGATCGCCCCCCTTGAGCCGCACCACCTGTTTGCCGAGGCGGGCCTGCTCCAGCAATAGCTGGTTGATCGCCTGCTGGGGCACACAGTGGCGGCCCGCCTCCTTGCCAACAAAGATCCGCTCGGCATCCCGGCGCACAAGTGCCAGCACCTCCTGCGACACCAGCCGGTCATAGACCACTACATCCGCCTGCTGCAACTGCTGCAGACCGCTTAGGGTAAGCAGTCCCGCATCGCCAGGGCCGGCGCCCACCAGGGTTACGCTTCCCTTGCTCTGCAGTGGCTCATTCAATAGCTCTGCGACGCTCTGCTCGGCAGCTTGCTGCTGGCCGCGGGCCAGCTGGCATGCCAGTCGCTCATGGCTAAAGAGTCGCTCCCAGAAGCGGCGGCGGGCCAGCTTGTCCGGAATGAGTTTGACCCGCTCGCGCAGCTTGCCCGCCAGCGCAGCGAGCTGGCCGAGGTGTTGCGGCAGCATGGCTTCAAGTTTTTCCCGCAGCTGGCGGCTTAGAACCGGCGCCGCACCTGCGCTGGAGATGGCCACCATCAGCGTCGAGCGGTCGATGATCGCGGGCATGATGGCGCTGCAGTGGGCCGGGGAGTCCACCACATTGCAGAAGATCTGGCGCAGGTTCGCTTCGTTGAAGACCTGCTGGTTGACCTCTTGCTGGTTGGTGGCGGCGATCACCAACCACTTGCCATCGAGCAGTTCGGGATGAAAGCTGGCGGCGCAGACGGTCAGGCGACCCTGCTCGGCCCAGCTCATCAGCTGGGGTTCCAGATGCGGGGCATTGATGGTGATCTTCGCCTTGGCATCGAGCAGCAGACGCGCCTTGCGCACCGCCACCTCACCGCCGCCGACGATCAGGACCGGCTTGTTTTGCAGCTGACAGAAGAGAGGGAGAAAGTCCATAACAGGCTCCGGATGCTGGCCCGCTCGCAATGCCGCGCCGGGCGAGATAGCAGGGCGCGCCGTGACGCACCCCGGATGGTCGGGTGAAAGATCCCCCGACGGGAATAAAAAAGGGGAAGGGTGATCTACGCCCGGGCCAACGACAGATCCCCACCGGTGTCGGCCACTTGATCACGCTTCCCCAAACGAGGTTTTTCCTATTGCACCGCTTTGACGTGCATGTTGGCGACGTACTGATCTTCGGCCCAGAAGATGCGGTCAGCGACCATGGCTTCCGGGTTGAGGGTGACGCCGCGCAGCACCCGCTCCTTGAACTTGTGATAACCGGCCCGGTCGATAAGGTGACCCATGTGCAGGTAGATGGGCTTGCCATCCAGCATCTCGGCCTCGAACTCGAACAGGTTCTTGATCACCGCATGCAGCACCTCTTCGGTCACCCAGTTGAGGAACAGCTTGCCGGTACGGGGAGTCTTCTTGCTGGTGCGTCCCCCCAGCTTGACCATGTAGAGCTGCTTGGGATCCCGCTGCCAGGCCAGGGTCGGGCAGGCCAGCACACACTCGCCACAGCCGATGCACTTGCTCTCCTCTTTGACCGCCTTGCCATGCTTGATGGCGAGGCAATCCACCGCGTGGTGGCTGCACGCCTTGACGCAGGCGCCGCAGCCGATGCAACGCTCGGCATTGAAGTGGATCTTGGCGATGCCGAGGATACCGAAGTCGGCCATGTTGGCCTTGGCGCAGTCGTTGGGGCAGCCGGCGATCACCATCTTGAGGTGATAGGGGTTGGGGTAGAGGTGCTTCTCCATCCGCTGAGCCATCCCGGTGCAGTCGATATTGCCCTTCTGGCAGATGGTGTTGCCTTGACAGGCGACGATGTTGCGCCCGCCGATGGTCTGGTAACCGGCTGTGGTGTCTTCTACCTCGATGCCGCAGGTCTCCACCTCGATCTCCTTGATAAAGGGCTCGAGAGCGGCGTTGACCTTGTCCATGTCCTGATACTTGATGCCGGGCATCGCCAGCTTCTGGCGGGTGGTGAGGTGGATCAGGCCGTTGCCATACTGTTCGGCGATCTGCTGGGCCACCGCCAGCAGGTGGGCGGGCATGATCCCGCCGGGAATGCGTACGCTGATCATCGCTTCGCCGCGCACCTTGGAGAGGCGGTATTCGTTCTTGGCGCGGGCCTTGATGATGTCGATATCGAGACTCATGGTGTTCTCCCTCAGTCGATCAGATGCTGGGCCTGGTCAAAACGAAAGACCGGTCCATCCACGCAGATATAGGTGTCGCCCATCCGGCAGTGGCCACACTTGCCCACGGCGCAGGCCATGCGGCGTTCGTAGTCGACCCAGATGCGATCCTTGGGGATGCCCCGTTCGAGGAAGGCGAGCACCACGAAGCGGATCATGATGGGGGGGCCGACCACGATCACCTGGATATCCTCCTTGTCAGCGAGATCCAGCTGGTCGATGTAGTCGGTGACCCGGCCGATGCGAAACTGCTCGCTCTCCTTGCCCTCGTCCAGGGTGACGATGAGGTTCTGCTGCTCGGCCCAGAGCTGCATCTCGTGGCGATAGAGCACCGCCTGCTCGTTCTTGAAGCCGAGGATCATGTCGAGGGATTTCACCTCTTCCGGATGTTTGCTGAAGCGGCGCAGCAGCCCCTTGACCGGCGCGACGCCGGTGCCGCCCGCCACCACGATGAGGTGCTGGTTGCGGTAGGTCTCCAGCGGATAGCCGTTACCGTGGACGCCGCGCATCCACACCTTGTCGCCCACATCGAGGGCAAACAGCGCATCGGTCACCTTGCCGACCTTGCGGATCAACAGATCCACATAGCCATCGCCATAGTCGGAGACCGAGATGGGCGCTTCGCCCACGGTGGGCAGGGAGATCTCCACAAACTGGCCGTAGTGGACATCAAAGTCGCGTGATACTCGAAAGTTCCACTCCAGCTCGGTGTGGCGCTCGATGGCCAGAATGGTGTAGGCCTTGGGCAGCAGGCGGTTTTCGACCACGTCCTGCTGCGGTTCTGCTGTTGCGGTTTGTTGGCACTGGCACATATCAGTTCGCCCCCTGCGCGTGGTCGGCTGCGATGGTCTGTTCGACCACATCGGTCATCTTGTTGATGATGTTGCTAAAGGAGATGTAGTGAGGGCAGCGATCGTCGCAGCGGCCACAGCCGACGCACATGTGCTCCTCTCCCTGACGGGCCTTGTAGTCGTTGACCTTGTGCAGGGCGCGATAACGCAGGCGCTCGCCATGCTTTGCGCGAAAACCGTGGCCACCGGCCATGTCGCTGAAGCCATCCACCATGCAGCTGGCCCACTGGCGACGGCGCTCGCCCTGCTTGGGGTTCTCCGCATAGGTGAGGTCGTGCACGCTGTAGCAGCTGCAGGTCGGGCAGGAGGTGGTACAGCGGCCGCAGCCGATGCAGCGGCTGTCGTACTCGGCCCAGACCGGATGGGCGGTGAGGATCTGGCGGATCCGCTGGGGGTCGTCACAGACGCTGTCCGGAGTGCGTACCTTGACCGGGTTGCTCTGGACAAATTCCGGGGTGAAGTCATCGGCTTCGCCCAGTTCGGCAAAGTAGCCGAGCAGCTCGGGATCCTTCACCTCAATACGGGCACCCTCATCGCTCAGACGAATGGCGGCGGCGTAGTCCTGGGTCTCGTTGCTGCCCATGGAGACGCAGAAGCAGTTCTCGAAGCTCTCGCGGCACTCCAGCAGTACCAGCTTGAGCTTGCTGCGCAGCCGGGCGTAGTAGACGTCGCTGTTCTGGCCGTTTTTCAGGTAGACCTGATCCAGCCTGCGCAGAGCGTGGATATCACAGCTGCGCAAGAACAGCAGGGTGGGCTTGGCCTCCACCTTTGATTCGCGCAGCTCCAGATTGTCGAAGTGGAACAGGGTCTGGGTGATGGGGAGCACCACCTCTTTCGGGGAGAAGTGGGACTTCTCCTGCCACACCAGCTCGGCCGGATGGCGGATGCTGTGGTAGGTGACGTTATCGGTGTCGGAGAAGCGGCCGCCCCGATATTCGGCCGCGGGCGCCATGATCCGGTAATCGGGCAGCAGCCGCTCGAACAGCTGCGCCAGCGCGGGATGGGTGAGAAGAAACGACATAAATAAACACCTTGTATGAGGGTGAGATGCCCTGGCATAGGGATGAGGCGCGGGCCGGTCAGGGTGTCTGGCACCGGTTCTGGCCGCGCTTGCCTCGCCACGGTCTGTTTTTATGACTCATGTTGCTCAACTGACCCGATTGTTATTGTGTTGGCGGCGCGAGCGTCGCGGCAGGTCGGGTCATGCCTGTAAAACCCTTATCAATTGAGCAGGGCGGCCTGATAGCCTGCGCACTTGCCCATCACGTATCCCATCTCCAGCTTGTTGATATCGCGGGTAAAACGGGAAACGGGGAAGTAGTCGGCCGGGGCGATCACCTCGATCTGGCAGTCCTCCGGCGGATTGGCGATAAAATCGAGCGCCTCGTTGTAGCTGCGATCCCGCTGCTCCAGCGCCTGTGCCAGCGCGGGGCGGGTCTTGAGCAGGGTACGGATCATCCAGGGGAAGGGCATCGGCTTGAGCCGATAGCCAAGGGGCTCGGAGAGGATCACCGTCAGGTGACGGGCACCGCGGCGGTAGGCCTCGATCACCGGGATGGAGTCGGCCACCCCGCCATCTGTCATCGGTACCCCGTGCACCTCTGGGTATTCGTGGGAGGCGAGGGGAATGGCGCAGCTGGCGGGCAGCACCTCGTTCATGTTCTCCGGCTTGACCCGGATGTACTCCGCCTTGCCGGTCAGGGTATTGGTCACCACCGCATAGAAGGGGATGCCGGTCTCCCGGTAGGCGTGAATGTCGAGGGGATACTTGCGGCAGCTGGTGTTCCACAGCCAGTGGATGTCCACCAGATTGCCCCCCTTGGCAAAGCGCAGGGGGTCCATAAACTGCTGGCTGCACGCCAGTTTGGTCAGGATCTCGTGGCTGCGGCCATGCTGGCTGGCGAGATAAGCCAGCAAGTTGGTGGCCCCCGCCGAGACGCCGATGGCGAAGTCAAATGGGCGATAGTCATGCTCGATAAACGCATCCAGCACGCCGCTGGCAAATATGCCGCGCATGGCGCCGCCTTCTACAACCAATGCGCTGGGGGATGCGTTTTTGTTCATGACAGGCACCTCATTGATAAGTCAGAGAGAAAAAGTGGGAAAGAGAACGTCCGGGCTGTCAGGCCGACCGTTCTGACAACCAACCGGGGTTGGCCATCGCAATGAGGTCATTCTAGGAAGGGGATGGTGTTTAGAATATCTGTTAATAATGAATCAAGTGTTTTGTATTTCTAAACGATGGTGATAAACCCGTTGTGATCAAAGGGGTTGTGTAGGAGTCTCAACGACTCTGTGATGGCTGGATATTGGCAAGGATGAGTGTGTCATGACGTTATTGGTTCCCCCGCTGCTTAAACGTGGCGATACCATCGCTTTTTTCTCCCCCTCCAGCGCGGCGACCGCTTGGGCACCCAACCGTTTTGCCCGCGCAAAAGCCTTTCTTGAGGGGCAGGGCTTTAGGCTCAAGGCGGGCAGCCTCACCGGCCAGCAGGATCACTGGCGATCCGGCCCCATTGCCGCGCGGGCCGAGGAGCTCAACGCCCTTATTCGCGACCCAGAAGTGCGCTGCATCATGTCGGTGATTGGCGGCAGCAACTCCAACTCCCTGCTGCCCTACCTCGATTTTGATGCGCTGAGGCGCGATCCCAAGATCATCGTTGGCTACTCCGATGTGACGGCCCTGCTGCTCGGCATCCACGCCCAAACTGGCCTGGTTACCTTTTATGGCCCGGCGCTGGTGGCCTCCTTTGGCGAGTTGCCGCCGCTGGTGGATGAGACGCTGGCCAGTTTTTTACAGATTGCGTTGGCCGATGAAGCTGGCGTCCCCTGCACGCTGCCTACGCCAGCGCAGTGGAGCGATGAACGGCTGGACTGGGAGAATCAGACCCGGGCCAAGCGCTGCCAGCCCAATCGGCTGAGCTCGGTGGGTTCTGGCCGGGTTGAGGGGCGGCTGATGGGTGGCAACCTCAACACCATGGCGGGGATCTGGGGCTCCCCCTATATGCCAGCCATCGAGTCTGGTGACATTCTGCTGCTGGAAGACAGCCTGAAATCTGCCGAGACGCTGGAGCGCTCCTTCGCCCACCTCAAGCTGTGCGGGGTGTTTGAGCGGATCGGCGCGCTTATCCTCGGCAAGCACGAGTTGTTCAACGATCAGGGCAGCGGCAAGCGCCCCCTCGATATCCTGCTGGAGGTGGTGGGGGAGCCGAACTTCCCCATTCTGGCGGAGTTTGACTGCGCCCATACCCACCCCATGCTGACGTTGCCGCTGGGTATCGAGGTGGCGCTCGATCTCGACCGCCAGCAGCTCACCTTGCTGGATCCCTGGTGGGATGACTGTTGAGGCTATGTTGCCAAGGGAGATGAAGCACACATGCTATGTGCTGAAGAGGATTGATGAATGCTCGACACCGCCCATCAAGGGTAGTTTGCGGCAACAAGCGCGACTCGGGAGCGCGCTTGTTGCCATTGGCTGGATTACCAGCGGTAGGTTTTCAGCAAGGCCTCCAGTTTTTGACACTGCTCGACCAGCTGGATACTGGCGAGGTTGGCGGCATGGGCCTGACCCAGAGTGTCATTGGACGTATTGCGAATGTCGCTGACCGCGTGATCCACTTCGCTGCAGACCCTGTCCTGCTCTTCTGCTGATTGTGCCATCTGGGCGTTGAGGTCATTGATGCTGGCGATGCGTCCAATGATGTTTTGCATGGCCGCCAGGGTTGCCTCTGTCTTGCTGATGCTCTCACCGGCTTTGCTTTTTGCATCCCCGATCACCACAACGGCGCTTTGGGCCTCGTTTTGCAGGGCGGCGATCATCTGGGAGATCTCCTCGCTGGCGGCGCGGCTACGGTTAGAGAGGGCCCGCACTTCATCGGCTACCACCGCAAAGCCACGGCCCTGCTCGCCGGCCCTGGCCGCTTCAATGGCGGCGTTGAGGGCCAGCAGGTTGGTCTGATCGGCAATCCCCTTGATCACCTCAAGCACACCGTCAACGGCGAGGCAGCGGCTATCGAGTTGCTGGATCACCTGATCCACCCGATCAATTTCTGCCGACATCTCGCCCATATCTATGATGGAGTGCTGGGCGAGGCGGCTGGTATTGGCGGCATCCTGATTGGTGAGGGCGGAGAGCTCGGCGCTCTTGCGGGCATGTTCGCGCACTTCGTGGGAGCTTGCCGCAAGCTCGCTTACAGCGGCGGCAACCTGAGTGGTCATCGACTCTTGCTGACGGGCCGAGTTTTCTGTCTGGGTCGCCACCTGACGGATCTGGCTCGACTCCTGATAGAGCTGATGGGTCGCCCCTTCTACTTCCTGCAGGCTGTGCCTGAAGCCCTGCACCATCTCATTGACGGCACGGGTCATCTGGCCCAGCTCATCCTGACTCTGGTTGAGCAGGGGGATAGCGAGGTTACGCTCTTTGGCCATCTGGAGCATGGTACGTTGCAGTTGCCGCAGCGGGTGTTTTACATAGCGTTGCAATACCCACCACAGCAGGCCGAAACCGAGGCTGAAGACAAGGGCCAGACTGCCGCTCAGGATCAGGTTGTTGTGGCGGATCTCGCCGAAGGTGTGGCTGAGGTCATAACTGATCCGCACTGCCCCCATTACGGTCCCTTCATTGACCTGGTGACAGGTGAGACATTGGGTGCCGCGATACTCCTTGTAGGCTTTGAACGGTTTGATCAGGGTGAGCCGGTTGCCCTGCTGCTGCAGGATGGTTTCCCCCTGATTGATGGCGCGTTCGTCGAAGCTGTCCTGGGCTTTCTGGTCCGGGAAACCCGGGCCAAACAGGTTGCTGACGGCCGGGGCTCGAACCAGACGAGCCTCAACAATGCCCGCTTCACTCTTGAGTTTGGTCTGCACTATCTGCCGGTTGGCCATGCCACCTGTCATCATCAGCACGTTGACCTGATCCATATAGGTGTTGGCCATGCTCTCAACCTTCTCCTCTGCCAGCCGGATGGCGAGATCCCGTTGCAGCCAGGCAGAGAGCTCGAAGCTGAGGCCAAAGGTGGTGCTGATGACCAGCGCAAGAGGGAGAAAGATTTTCCAGTTCAGGGAGAGGTTATGCATAGTCGGGGCGTTCCATGCGTTGTTGTGTTTTATCTGTTCCAGCTTCATCTGAGCGTAGGCGAGGAGAGCAAGAATGATGGTTCTCTATCGGCACACCATAACCGCTCTTTAGTAAATAATCTGTTAAGCGGATCGGTAATGCTGGTTGCCAAAATGACTTCGACGAGCTGCACGGCTCTGCGGGTTGATCCAGAACAAAATGCAAGTAACGATAATCGTTATCATTGTCATTATTTTCTAAATAGTGACCACCATGAATCTGACCCCTTCCATGACCGGTATCTCCTCGCCGGATCCCCTCAAGTTTGCCTTTAGCGCCAAGACCTCGGCCCACGCCAGTCGGGGAGGGATGCGCCCCTTCCCGCTGGATGAGGCTGGCTGGCAGAGCTGGTGGCAGCGAGAGAGTGAAGCTGAGGAGCGCGCCCTCTACATCCATATTCCGTTTTGCCGCAAGCGCTGCAGCTTCTGCAATTTCTTTGAAAATGGCGCCAACCCGGCGCGGATCAACCGCTATGTCAACGCTCTGTGCGCCTCCCTTGCGCAGGCGGCTGACACCCCGCTGGCGCAGAGCCTGCCATTTTCAGCCGTCTATGTGGGGGGCGGTACGCCGACCGACATGAGCGCCGACGAGCTGGCCATGCTGGCCGCCGTGATCCGCCGTTTTCCGTTGTCGGCCGATGCCGAGGTGACGCTGGAGGGGCGGCTCAACGGCTTTGATGATGAGAAATGGCAGGTGGCGCTGGCCGGGGGCTTCAACCGCTTCTCATTCGGGGTGCAGAGCTTTGATACCCGGGTGCGTCAGCAGGCGGCCCGTTTCGATGACAGGGAGACGCTGCTGACCCGTCTGGGTGAGCTGACCCGGGATGATGCGGCTGTGATCGTGGCGGATCTCATCTTTGGTCTGCCCGGTCAGGATGATGCCGTGTGGCAGCAGGATATCCGCGATGTGATGGCGAGCGGTGTACACGGGGTCGATCTCTATCAGCTCATCGCCATGCAGGGCACCAATCTGGAGCGGGCGCAGGAGAAGGGCACCCTGGATTGGCTCGCCGATGGCCAGCAGCGGGCGGCCATGTATGCCTATGGCGGGGCGCAACTGGAAGCCCACGGCTGGGAGCGTCTCTCTTGCAGTCACTGGCGGCGCAGTCCGGCCGAGCAGAGTCGTTATAACCAGATGGCCAAGCGCGGTGCGGAGATCCTCCCCTTTGGCGCCGGTGCGGGGGGCAGCATTCTTGGCCACGGCTTGATGTATGGACGGGATCTGGCCCCCTGGCACGACGCGCTGGCCAGTGGCAAGCGGGCGCCCGGGATGGTGATGGGGCGCAATCCCAATGCAAGGATGGACGGTCTGCTGCGCGGTGCCCTCGACAGTGGCGTGCTGGCGCTGGATCGTCTGCCGGTCTCCTTGCGTGCTCATCTGATGCCGCTCTTCTCGGCCTGGCAGCAGCATGGCTTGGCCGAGATAAGCCATGAGCGACTGCAACTCACCCTTGCCGGACGCTTCTGGAACGTCAATATGCAGGCTGGCTTGTTCGAGTTCCTGCAGCTCAATCCGCTCGATGGTTCAGCGCCGCCCAGCCATGGTACCGCCGCGGTGCGCCATTCGCTGGTCTGAGCCCGAGTGGAGCATTTGCACGGCTCCGTGTGATCCACAACGAAAGAGGGAGCCTTGCAGGCTCCCTCTTTTGGCTTGGCAGTTAGCGTCGCGCGAGCTTACTCGTCGCTGCTCTCCTGATAGCTGTCGCGCATTGCTTTGGGCAAGCGGCGCATTGGCGCAAAGCCGATATCCTCGCCCACCACTTCCCGCTTGCGGGACTTGTTTTGAGGAGACTGGGCGGGCTTCTTGGAGGCATCATCCTTGGCTTTGCCCTTGCCTGCGGCAGGTTTGCCTTTGGCATTGCTCTTGGCGTTGGCATGGCCGCGAGCCCGGGGCGGGTTCTGCACCGGCTTGCTGCCCGGCAGAGTCTGGCGACTCGGCTTGCCGCTTGGCTCATACCCTTCCAGGATCTCCACGGTCAGGGATTGGCCGATCAAGGCTTCGATAGCCTTGAGCTGACCCAGCTCGTCCTGGCTGACCAGCGAGATTGCCTCGCCGCCACGACCGGCGCGGCCGGTACGGCCGATACGGTGGATGTAATCCTCCGCCATCTGGGGCAGTTCGAAGTTGATCACGTAGGGCAGTTGATCGATATCCAGACCGCGGGCGGCGATATCGGTTGCCACCAATACCCGAACGTCGCCACTGCGAAAATCGGCCAGCGCCCGGTTGCGTGCTCCCTGGCTCTTGTCACCGTGGATCGCCACGGTATTGAGGCCATCTTTTTGCATCTGCTGGGCGAGGCGGTCGGCGATCTGCTTGGTGCGAACAAAGACCAGCACCCGCTGCCAGTTGCCACGGCCAATCATGTGGGAGAGCAGCTCGCGGCGGCGTTCCCGATCCACCTGAATGATGCGTTGGGTCACCTGCTCCGCGGCAGTATTGCTGGGGTCCACCTCGATCAGGGTGGGGTCGTTCAGCAGGTCATCGGCCAGCGCCTTGATGTCGTTTGAGAAGGTGGCAGAGAAGAGCAGGGTTTGCCGCTCTGCAGGCAGCGCCTTCATGATGCGGCGGATGTCGACGATAAAGCCCATGTCGAGCATGCGATCCGCTTCATCCAGTACCAACACTTCCAGTTGGCTCAGGGTCAGGGCGCCCTGGGTCAGCAGATCCAGCAGACGGCCCGGGGTGGCGACCAAAATGTCCACCCCCAGCTTGATGGCGTCCAGATTGGGCTTGATGCTGACACCGCCATAGGCGATCAGAGTCTTGAACGGCAGGTGGTGGGCATACTTTATGATGCTCTCGCCCACCTGTGCCGCCAGTTCGCGGGTCGGGGTGAGCACCAGGGCGCGCACCTGACGTCGGCCGCGGCCATGGTTGGCCAGCAGACGCTGCAACATCGGCAGGGTGAAACCGGCCGTTTTGCCTGTGCCTGTCTGTGCACCGCCGAGCACATCCTGACCAGCCAGAATAGCCGGAATGGCTTGCTGCTGGATGGGGGTTGGCTGTTCGTAACCCAGCTCCTTGACGGCCCGCAGGATGTGCGGGGACAGACCCAGTTCGTTGAATGACATGTTCGAGAGAAACTCCTGAGATGAGCCTTTGGCTCAACGGGTGGCCAGCGCGTTGGAGCCAGCCACGATATGGAAATGATAACGGGGGCGTAATATAGCAAAAGAGCGGCCGCTGCGCAGTAGCTGTTGTACCGGCCGCTCTTTTGTATCGCGAAAAGCAATCAGAGCAGGTCGCGGATGGGGGTGACCAGACTCTCCGGCTTGGTGGTGGGAGCAAAGCGGTCAACCACCTTGCCATCACGGTCGATCAGGAACTTGGTGAAGTTCCACTTGACGTTTTCGAGCCCCAGCAGCCCCGGTTTCTCTTTCTTGAGCCATTGATAGAGGGGGTGGGCCTGTTCACCGTTGACATCGCACTTGGCCATGATGGGGAAGCTGACCGGATAATCGAGAGAGCAGAAGCGAGCGATCTCGTCCGCATCCCCCGGCTCCTGATTGCCAAACTGGTTGCAGGGGAAGCCCAGGATCACCAACCCCTCTGGCCCCAGCTCGCGATAGAGGGCTTCCAGCCCCTCGTATTGAGGAGTAAAGCCACATCGGCTAGCCACATTGACCACCAGTACCACCTTGCCCGCCAGTTGAGTCAGCGGGTAGGGGCTTCCATCCAGTTGTTGCAAAATAAGGTCGGGCAGAGGCATAAGCAGATCCTTCTCGTGGTTATCCGTGGGGTGTCAGGTCGGTTGTGGCGATGAGCGCCGGCCTAACGACATGATGGTGATGTGGCTACGGTATCGGTTGGCTCTTTTAACGGCAAGGTGAGAGCAAGGATCCGTCCCCTTGATTGCAAGGGCCATCACAGTTTCGACGGCCAATACGCTCCTTGGCAGAGCGGGATCACAACTGTCGACAAAAACGCGGGGCGGCGGGCAGCAACTCGCGTATTGATGTTGGGACTTCTCAAGAGAAGCAAACCGGTTTGTGACTTTGCCGGTAAGTCGCTACAAAGCGCCCTCTTTCTACTCATTGTGAGCCAATCTTGGACTATCAAGCTGCCATGGATGCCATTTACACCCGGGGATGGGTGATAGTGGATGATTTTTTGACCGCCACCGAGGTGGATGCCCTCAAAGCCTGTTTGCCAAGCGAATGGCAACCGGCCGGGATCGGCCGTGACGCCCTGCACCAGGGCAATCCCGACATTCGCCGTGACCAGATCCACTGGCTGGAGCCCTCCCTCGGTGCGCCGGTGGCTGACTACCTCGCCCGGATGGAGTCCCTGCGTCTTGCCGCCAACCGGATGCTGATGCTGGGATTGTTCGACTACGAGGCCCACTTCGCCCGCTATCGCAGCGGGGATTTTTACGCCACCCATCGGGATGCCTTTGCCGGTCGCTCCAACCGCCGTCTTACCACCGTGTTTTACCTCAACAACGACTGGCTGCCCGAAGCGGGTGGAGTGCTGCGCATGTATGACGACAAGGAGCAGTTTCTGATGGATGTCAGCCCCAAGGGGGGGCGGCTGGTCATGTTTCTCTCCGAGGAGTTTCCCCACGAGGTACTGCCTGCCAATCAGGAGCGCTACAGTATTGCCGGCTGGTTTCGGGTCAATGGCAACGGCATGGGAAGGGTCGATCCCCCGCGCTGAGGGGCAATGTGTCCCGATTTTGACACAGGGGAGGCTTTTCACTGCAAGAAGTGGGGTCATGGGTCTCCCATCAGCTGACAAGGGTTGATCTCCCTTGCTACACTGGCGCGCACTTATGTTCGTATCTGGCTTCGTCCGGTTTTTATGGTGGTTGGCTTATCAAATGGTCATGACGAGGCCGCTTTTCCCAAGGGATCACATCTAATGAAGAACATGCATGTCTTGCTGCTGTGCGGCGGCGGTGGCTCCGAGCACGAGGTTTCTCTGCGCAGCGCCAATTTCCTCGAGCAACAACTGGGCCTTCTGCCCGGTGTCGAAGTGACCCGCGTCGAGATGTTCGCCGATCGCTGGCTCAGTGCCGATGGCCGCGAGTGCAAGCTGGGGCTCGACAAGCTGCTTTCGTTTGACAGCGTGGCCCGTCCGGTGGATTACGTGGTGCCCTGCATCCACGGCTACCCGGGTGAGACCGGCGATCTGCAATCCTTCCTCGAACTGGCCGGATTGCCTTATCTCGGTTGCGATGCCGAGGCGAGCAAGATCTGCTTCAACAAGATCAGCACCAAGCTGTGGCTCTCCGCCATCGGCATTCCCAACACCCCGTACCTGTTCCTGACCGAGCAAAATGAGGCGGCGCTGGCCGAGGCCAAAGCTGCGCTGACCAAGTGGGGAAAGGTCTTTATCAAGGCGGCCTCCCAGGGTTCTTCCGTTGGCTGCTACTCCGCCAGCAACGAAGCGGATCTGGTAAAAGGCATTGCCGATGCCTTCGGTTACTCCGAACAGGTTCTGATCGAGAAAGCAGTCAAGCCGCGTGAGCTGGAAGTGGCGGTTTACCAGTATGGTGACGAGCTGGTGGCGACTTATCCGGGCGAGATCTGCGTGCCGCAGGACAAGTTCTACACCTATGAAGAGAAGTACAGCAGCGCCAGCCATACCGAGACGGCACTGCGTGCCGAGGGGCTGACCCAGGCGCAGGCCGATGCGATCCACGAGTATGCCCTCAAGGCGTTCCGTCAGCTGAAACTGACCCATCTCTCGCGCATCGACTTCTTCCTGACCGAGGAGGGGGAGATCCTGCTGAATGAAATCAACACCTTCCCGGGCATGACCTCCATCTCCATGTTCCCGAAACTGCTGGAGCATCACGGTCACCGTTTCTCTGACTACCTTGAGCAGATCCTGCGCAAGGCCAGCTAAGCGCGCTCTCCCGCTCGCGGGATGAAGCAGAACCCAATAAAAATCCCCGCCAATTGGCGGGGATTTTTTTATGTCTTTATCAAGCTGGATAGACCTGTCTGAGGGATAAACCGGCGGGGAGGGGATGACTCTTCCCCGCCTGTTGCTAGCTGTGGGTGTTACCGGCGGTTAGCCGCGAGCCACCCGAAAGCGCACGCTGCGGGAGTGGCAGGGCGCCAGTTCGCCAAACTCGCCAGCAGCCAGCTCAAGGGGCAGGGGCTGCTCATCCATCCGCACCGCTTGCCACTCGCTCAGGGCGTGTTCGCTGGTCACCTTGCCCCCTTCCAGTGCCGCTTGCTCGCTCGGGTTGTAGACCCGGACCACCAGCGCCTCTTCATCCTCGGCTTTTTTCAGGGCGCTCAGCACCGGACCGGAGGGATCCATGGAGAGCAGACTGAAGTGCAGCGGGGTGGTGAAGCTCGCCTTGTTGAGCTTCATGGCATCGAACGGGATCTTGTTGTAGCAGCGAACCGGGGTGAGGTAGCGGTGCGCCGCCTGCATCACGTTGGCGCTGATGTGATCGCCGGCAAACGCCAGTAGGCTGAAACGGCAGCTGAGTTTGCCACGCACCTGGGAGTCCGGGGTGGGCAGCTTGATGCCGGAGGGGCGACCCGGGCGCAGCAGCAGCTCCTCTTTACCGAGTACGCCGACCCCGCGCAGCAGGGTGAGTGCCAGGGTGTCGCACTGCTCACCGATCACTTCAAACTCGCGCAGACCGTCGCTCAGCACCGCCAGTCCCTGCTTGCCATCTTGCAGGGCGACGAAGTTCATCAGCTGCCAGACCGGAATGGGGGCCTCTTTCCACCCTTCTGCCTCCCAGTTCGCCATGGCGCTGTCGCGGGTAGGGCGGGTGATGCAGCCAAACTGGTTGTCAGAGACCACCGTGTCGCTCGGGAAGGGGGTGGGGATCAGCACTCGCACCCGGTGGTCATCAGCCTGATTGTCGAGCTCCAGCTCGATATCGATACGCGGGCACTGATGCGCCAGGGTGATGCGGCAGATGACATCAAGGTGGCCGCTGCACTGGCGGTTGGCGCGCTCGGCGAGGTTGGCAGGCAATGCCATACGCAGTTTGAGTGTAGCGATGCTCTGCCACGCCTGATGGGTGACCTCGCGGGTCACCGCAAACTCGGTGGAGTAGCGCAGCCACTCGTCCCGCGATGGCGAGTAGTCATACTCGTCGCCATCATCTGAACCCTCTTCCAGCGTGAGCACCTGATCAAAGGTGGTGCCGCGCAGCTTGTCCAGGATCTGCAAAGTGCCGTTGTCATTGAGGGCGATGCGGTAAAAATCGTTCTCCAGCAGCTCGCCGCTGGCCGTCACCGGCTGCTCCAGTCCCGGCTGGTTGCCCTCGATATGGAGAGTGCAATAGCCCATGGCGGGCAGGGGATGACAGAGCTGGATGTCGTACTCCATAAAGGGGTCGTAGTTGCCGTAGTGCACGATCTGTCTGTCCACCAGACCCGGGTCAATCTCCCGCTTGGCGCGGATGAAATAGGGGACCGGCTGGCCCGCTTCATCGCGCAGGGCAAAGGATTGGGCGCGAATGCGGATGCTGGTGTTAATCACCTCCTGACGGGGGAAGGGCATCAGGTTGAACAGGCAGAGCTTGTCGGCCACCTGTACGCCGTCTTCACACAGCGCCACCGGCATGTTGTCGACAATCTTGCGCATGTAGAAGCGGATCAGGTTCTCGGCCATGTCGTCGGCCAGAATGAAGCGGGTCATCACCTCCTGATGCACCTTGTCGCTGCAGCAGCAGCCGATGCTATCGTGGGCGTGGTTCTTCATGATCTCCTTCCACATCTTCTCAAGCAGCCCGTGGTGGTACTCGAAGCCGAGCGCCCAGGCGATGCTCGCCAGCGGCTCGAGGATGTTGACGATCTTGTTCTCGATGGCGGCGTGGGCCAGCTTGATGTCCATCCGGGTGGAGGAGATGGTGCGGTGTACCCGCATGTATTTGCCGTCGTTGAACTCCCCCTTGAGGGTGGCCAGTTGGTCGCGGCACGCCTCGATGCGCTCGAAGACCTGCTCGAAGCGGCTCATGTGGAATTCACGCTGGGGGTAGATCTCCCGCAGCTTGTCGATGATGGCGAAGATGTTCTGTTGCAGCGGCATCTGGTCGTGGCCATTGGGCAGCAGGATATCCTTGGTCACCGACGCCTTCTCCAGCACCTCGAAGTAGGATTCGAGCCGCTTGCGCAGGCCCGCTTCATCTTCCGGCAGGTACTTGCCGATAGCGTAGCCAAGCGGCAGCACCTGGGCGGTTACCTCGCTGCCATCGTTGCTCTGCCAGAGGAACTCGGTCTTGTCAGTGCCGTGACGCTCGGAGCAGCCGCGCCAGAACATGGCCCGATCGATCCCGAAGCCGTTGAAGATGTGGGGCAGCTGGGAGGACATGCCGAACGAGTCGGGCAGGTAACCGATCTTCATCGGCTCGCCAAGGCTAAGGCAGTCGCGCATCCCGTAGAGCAGGTTGCGCAGGATGGACTCGCCGCTCACCTGCATGGTGTCGGTCTGGGTGTACCAGGGGCCGATGATGAGCTTGCCCGCTTCCACCAGCGCCTTCACCCGAGCCTTGTTCTCGGGCTGGATGGCGAAGTAATCCTCCAGCACCGCAGTCTGGCCGTCGAGCACATAGAACTTGTAGTCAGGGTCGGATTCAAGACGCGCCAGGATCTCCGCCATATTGTTGACCAGCAGGATGCGGGACTCCTCGGTGGTGAAATACCACTCCCGATCCCAGTGCATGTGCGGCGTGATGTGAACTCGTGAAACTGTCATGACAATGATCCTTTGCTGACGCACGGCGGCCCTTGCCTGCCGTGCGGAAAAATAGTCTGTTGAAAAAGCGGTTGTGAAGATGAGCCTTACTCTGCGGCGACCACCTGATAGGTGCCGCGCTGCATGGCGTGACGGCGCCAGCCGATCAGCACCACAGTGGAGATAAGGGTGCCCACCAGCGCCGCCCCGAGCCAGACGGCGGCAGCCATCAAGGCGCCGTGGCCGCCATCGTGGAGCAGGAACAGGGAGAAGATGCCGGCCCCCGGGGTGGAGAGACCAATTCCCATGGCACCCACCATGGCGCCGGTGACCACCGATCCTGCGAGGAAGGAGCCGATCACCCGGATCGGATCTTCGATGGCCATCGGAATGGCGCCCTCGGTGATCCCTGCCAGCCCCAGCAGCCAGGTGGACTTGCCGGTCTCGATCTCGAAGGTCTGGAACAGGCGCGGCGCCAGCAGGGTGGAGAAGGTGACGGTAAAGGCCGAGACCATCTTGACCGCGCCGAAGATGGCGTAGGGGCCGTAGACGCCGTTGGCCATGGCGCCGAGGCAGAAGGCGTAGGCCGCCTTGTTGACCGGGCCACCCAGGTCAAACGAGCACATAAAGCCGAGCAGGGCGCCCAGTACCAGCGCATTGGTGCCGGAGAGACCGTTGAGCCACTCGGTGAGGCTGTTGTTGAGCCAGGCTACCGGCTGGCCGATGACAAACAGCATCAGGCTGCCCGCCACCAGAGTGCCTATCACCGGATAGAGGTAAAAGGTGAGAAAGCCGTTGAAGTTGGGGCTAAGGCGCACATGCTGCTTGACCCAGCGCATCAGGTAACCGGCGATAAGACCACCGACCACGCCGCCGAGGAAACCTGAGCCAATCATGTTGGCGGCCAGTCCCGCCGCAAAGCCCGGGCCCAGCGCCGGTTTGTCTGCCAGCGAATAGGCGGTATAGGCCGCCAGCACCGGCACCATCAGGGTGCCCAGCATGCCACCGCCGAGTTTTCGGTACATCCAGAGCCAGGAGTTCTCGGTATCAAACAGATGTTGCAGGCCGAAGATCTGGGCCAGCAGCACAGAGACGGCGAGCACGGTACCGCCCGCCACGATGAGCGGTACGGCAAAGGATATGCCGCTCAGCAGCGCCTGTTTAAGCTCGGTCTTGAGGCTCACCTTTTTGCCGGTCTGCGCGTCGCTCTGGCTGGGGCTGGTTTTCGGGGCGGTGCGACCGGCCTTGGCCGCTTCCAGCGCCTCATTCATGATCCGCTCGGCATGGCGGATGGGCTCGGCCACCGGTGTCTCGATCCGGGGGATACCGGCGAAACGCTCCTGCTCCTTGATGGCCACCTCGGCGGCGAAGATGCAGGCCACTGCGGCATCGAGCGCCTCTTGTGGCAGGCGATCCTCGATGCCATTAGCACCCTGCTTCTCGACCAGTACCCGAATACCCAGCTTGCGGCCCGCCTTTTCCAGATACTCGGCAGCCATATAGGTGTGGGCGATCCCCGCCGGGCAGGCGGTGACACAGACCACAGTGGGTTTATTTGTATCTAACTTGTCTTCTTTTTCTGGTTGCTTGCCACTATCCCCTTCACCATCAAGCAGTGCCATCAGTTGCTCGACACTTTGAGCCGCCAGCACGGCCTCGCGGGTATCGTCATCCACCAGAGCGGTGGTGAGGGTGGTGAGCAGCTGCATATGGGTGGAGCCCGCCTGATCGGTCGGGATCGCCAGCATGAAGATCAGGTTGACCGGCTCGGGGCCGTCGATCCCCTCCCAGCCCAGCTCCTCGCTCAGGGTAGCGACGGCAAAGGCCGCTTCGCGCACCGCATCGCACTTGCCGTGAGGTACCGCAAGCCCTTCGCCAAGGGCGGTGGGGCCCTGTGCCTCGCGGGCCATGACCGCAGCCAAAAAGGCGGCCTTGTCGTGCAGCTTGCCGGCCTGATCGAGCCGATCAGCCAGGGCATGAATGGCCGCATCCCGATCGGCAAACCGGGTTTGCAACGTGATGAGATGGGGGCCGGTAAGACTGGTCAGATTCATGATGATCCTCTGTCAGGTTGGCTTGCCAGCAAGCCGTCATGGTGAAAGTGACAGCGATGCTAACAAACCGGCCGACTGATTTTTGTGAGTGGTATCATACAATTCGTTATTTGTATTGTTTTTGTATTGTTTGGTCAAGGTGATTTGTTAGGTCAAATGGGGCCGAGCCGTTTTGTCTGCCGGGTAACTGGGGTAGAATGACGCCTCTTCCATTTATCATGGCGCAGAGCCGACGAGGTGGCCTTTCGTGTCGAAAAAACCCATGTATCGCCAGATAGCCGACACCATCCAGCAGTGGATTGCGCAAGGGGAGCTGGTCCCTGGCGATGCCCTGCCCACCGAAGCCGAGCTGCGCGAGCAGTTCGGAGTGAGCCGGGTGACGGTGCGTCAGGCGCTCAAGCAGCTGACCGAACTCAACGTCATCGAGAGCATTCAGGGCAGCGGCAGCTACGTGCGGCAGGAGAAGGTGAACTACGACATCTATCAGCTCACCAGCCTCTATGAGAAGGTGACCGATCCGGCGGTCGAGACCCACAGCGACATTCTCGCCTTCGAGGTGATCAAGGCGAGCAGAGAGTTGGCCGAGCGGCTCAATCTGGTGGAAGGGGCGCTGGTCTACTACGTCAAGCGGGTGCGTTTTATTCGCCAGATCGCGGTGACGCTGGAGGAGACCTGGATGCCGCTCGCTCTCTTCCCCGACCTCAGCTATGCGGTGATGCAGGGCTCCAAGTACCACTACATCGAAGAGGTGAAGCAGCTGGTGATCGACCGCAGCGAGCAGGAGATCATTCCGGTGCTCCCCTCGGCGCAGGTGGTGGAGGCGCTCGGTATCGATCCCGCCAAGCCCATTATCGAGAAGGTCTCCCGCGGCTTCTTGCAAGATGGCACTGTGTTCGAGTTCAGTCGCAACTTCTTCAAGAGCGATGATTACAAGTTCACTCTGGTCGCCCGCCGCGCCAAGGGGTGAGCGGGCGGCAGCACCCGAGATAAAAAAGGCCACCACCCTGTTTGCGGTGGTGGCCTTTTTTTGTTTGGCCGATTAACGGGCCAGCAGCTGGGCTGGATAGTTCGTTGGCTGGTCGTTTGACTCAGCCGATCTACTGCGCAGAGTCCTTGACGATCCCCTCGACCCGCACCTGCAGGCTCCCTTGTGCCAGGGTGGTGACGAGCTGGTCGCCGCTGCTGACCTGATCGGCGCGGCTGATGACTTCACCGCGTGGAGTACGGGTGATGGAGTAGCCGCGCCCCAGAGTAGCGAGCGGGCTCACCCCGTCGAGGCGGGCGGTGAGCATCGCGAGGCGGTGACTGGCAAGGTCTTGCCGCTTGGCAATCAGGGCATAGAGTCGCTCCTCGGCCAGCTGATGGCGGCGCTTGCCAGCTGCCAAGAGGCGCTCCGGATTCTTGCCCTGCAGGCGCAGCTCAAGGTTGGTTAGGCGCCGCTCACCCTGATGCAGCTGTTGGCGCAATAGCTGCTGCAGACGGGCAGAAAGTTCGTCTAGGCGCTGGGACTGCTGTTCCAGCCGCCGCTTCGGATCCTGATGGTCGAGCCGCTTTTGCAGCAGGATGAAATCGTGGCGGGCGGCGGTCTGCTGGCGGCTCATAGCCTGCAGCAGTCTTTGCTTGAGGTGAATGAGACGCTGGGCACGGGCGCTCTGATCCGGCGCCACCAGCTCGGCGGCGGCCGACGGGGTAGGGGCGCGCAAGTCGGCGGCAAAGTCGCTGATGGTGACATCCACCTCGTGGCCCACTGCGCTCACCACAGGTATGGCGGAGTGGGCAATGGCACGCGCCACCGCCTCTTCGTTGAAGCACCAGAGATCTTCAAGCGAGCCGCCACCACGGCCAACGATCAGCACATCCACCTCGGCGCGCTGGTTCGCTTTGGCGATCGCCGCGACGATCTGGCTGATGGCGGCGCTCCCCTGCACCTGGGTCGGGTAGATAAAGACCGGCAGATCCGGCGCGCGCCGTTTAAGCACGGTGAGCATATCGTGCAGGGCGGCGCCGGTGGCGGAGGTGATAAGGCCCACCGCCCGCGGTTCACGGGGCAGCGGCCGCTTGCGGCTCTCGTCAAACAGCCCCTCGGCACCGAGGCGGCGCTTGAGCTCTTCAAAACGCAGCGCCAGCACGCCATCGCCCGCCGGCTGCATCGATTCGATGATCAGCTGGTAGTCGCCGCGTGGCTCATAGAGGGAGACCCGCGCCTGCACCAGCACCTGCATGCCATCCTGCGGGCGGAAGGCCACCCGCCGGTTGTTGCCCTTGAACATGGCGCAGCGTACCTGCGCCGACATGTCCTTGAGGGAGAAGTACCAGTGGCCGGAGCTTGGCATCGCCAGATTGGAGAGTTCGCCGGTCAGCCACACCAGCCCCAGATCCTGCTCCAGGATCATGCGCACGGCGCTGTTGAGGCGGGTGACGGTAAAGACCTGCTGCTCGCGGCCGCTCGCCGCACTGGATGGGGTAAATCGGTTCAATGGCGTACCTGTAGTCTGCCCCGGCGGGGCCGGGATAAAACGATGGCCGCTATCTTACCCCAGCGCGGGGCAGGTGCCGAGCCTCTATCAGCCCGAGCACCCGATATCGCCTTTGCAGGGCTTTCATTCGTTCTGTGGCTGGCTGACAAACGCGATCTTGTGCAGGCCGTGGCGAGACGCAGCTGCCATGACGTTGGCGATGGTGCCATATTCGACCCGTCGGTCGATGCGCAGCTGGATCTCGGGCAACTCGCCGGGAGCTTTGCTGGCGCTCTCCATGTGGGCCAATAGCGCCGCTTCATCCACCTCCTGCTCGTTCCAGTAGGTCTTGCCGCGCTGTCGATGGAGAGGGTGATCGCCTCCGGTTTGGGCTGATTGAGCTGGCTGCTCGCCTTGGGCAGATCGAGTTTGACCGCGTTGGTGAGCAGGGGCGCGGTGATCATAAAGACGATAAGCAGCACCAGCATCACATCGATCATCGGGATCATGTTGATTTCGCTGAGGGGCTGCTCATCCTCATCGCCGGGCAGGGAACCGAATGCCATTATTGGCCTCCCGTTTTGGCTGAGCGCCGGGCAAGGCGGGTGACATTGTTGGCAGCCGGTTCAAAACCGGTCAGCAGCAGGGCAAACAGGTCGTGGGCAAAGGCATCCAGTTCAGCCATAAAAAGCGGCCCCAAAGGGCCGCATCAGATTTATGGTTGGGCCATCACTGTTGGCCCTTCTTGATTGTTTCGGAGACCAGATTGGACATATCGAAACTGGTGCCGCCTTGCACGGGGGGATATTTCACCAGCGTCTTGAGGTGGTCACTGACAATTTCATTGACGGGGGCCAGCAACCACGACATTTTTTGCAACAAATGTCCCTGTGCATCGCGGGAGTCGTAACTCTCGAAAGGGTCGGCCCGCAGGTTATATATTTTGGGAACGGTCAAGGGAACCACATTGGCATAATAATCCTCCTTGGTGGAGAAGTGGAATTTCCATTGGCCAAGTCGCACAGCAGTCAGCTTGTCTTCGTAATAATAAAGAATGGAATCGCGGTTGGATTTATTGGTTTTCCCTTCCCAATAATCGAGGTTGTTGATGCCATCGATATATTGTTTCTTCTCTTTCATCATCTTGTCTGCGACATTGGTTTCACCTGCCGCTGCTGCAAGGGTAGTAAAGAGGTCTTGATGACCCTGAATACCGTTCAAGACGGTACCAGCAGGAATATGCCCCGGCCAGCGAACCATCATGGGTACTCTCACCCCACCTTCATAGGTAGACATTTTTTCACCGCGGAAGGGGGTGGTACCGCCATAAGGCCAAGAGGAGTGTTCCGGGCCATTGTCCGTGCTGTAAACAACAATGGTGTCTTTATCCAGCCCCTTTTTCTTCAAATAATCGAGTACGAGGCCAATATCATGGTCATGCTGCAGCATGCCGCTGCCGTGATAGTCATATTCACTGGTGTACTCTTCCACGGCATAACGCCATTTCTCATTGAGGCGGGTATACAGATGCATGCGGCTGGTATTGAGCCAGACAAAGAAGGGTTTGTTCGCAGAACCAGCTTTGTCCATAAAGCCCAGAGCTTTCGGGATCACCTCGTCTTCGTCAAATGCCTTCATCCGTTCTTGTGTCAGCGGGCCTGTGTCGGTGCATTTCTGTTTGCCTACTTCGCCAAAACGTGGCTCGACCGTTTTATCTTCCTTCGTGGTGGCGTAGCAGTGCAGTACCCCTCTGGTACCAAATTTCTGGTCGTACTTCTCGACGGAGCCGGAATACTCCTTGGCAAATCGCTGGTAGTCCCGTTGCTCGGACTCTTCCTGGGTGTTGAGGTGGTAGAGGTTGCCAAAGAACTCGTCAAAGCCGTGAACTGTGGGCAGGGAGAAGTTGTGATCGCCAAGGTGGTTTTTGCCAAATTGGCCGGTGGCATAGCCCTGTGCCTTCAGCACTTCTGCTAATGAAGGGGAGGCGCTTTTCAGACCCAGCGAGCCCCCTGGCATGCTGACTGTCGTCATGCCGGAACGAATGGGGTATTGGCCGGTGATAAAGGCTGCCCGTCCTGCCGTCGAGCTGGGTTGGGCATAATGATCGGTAAACATGGCCCCTTGCTGGGCAATGCTGTCAATATTGGGCGTCCGGTAACCCATAGTGCCCATGCCGTAGGCACTCACGTTTTGCCAGCCGATATCATCGCCAAAAATGACTAGGATATTTGGTTTTTTTGCTTCTGCGGCATGCAGCGATGGCACGACGGACATTGCCGTGAGCATCGCGGTCGCGATAAGCGTTTTACGCATGATAACTCTCCTTTGTTGTATTGAAATAAACAACGACTCTGCCTTTTTTCAATTGGCCGAATTATCAGGTGAGATAACCCAGCGCTTTTAAAATACGAACAACATCTGGACCTATATGGTCAAAGAATCGATAAAGCCCCTGGCAAAGATAATTCAAGCCAGGTTCACCCGTTTTGGTATTAATGATTCGGTTCTTGGGACACTCTCCCCAACATAATTTCAGATAATTGCAGCTGCGGCACTGCGCAGGCAATGATGCCTTTTTATTCATGCCAAATTGCTGCTGTACGCTGGAAAATGCCATATCGCCGAGGTGGGTATGCAAGATATTGCCGATGCGATAGTTCTCATAAACGAAATGGTCGCAGGAAAAAACGTCACCGTTATGTTCAATGGCCAGCGCCTTGCCGCAAAATTCTGACTGGGTACAGGTCTGGGCTGGCATACCTGCTGATTGGGCTATCACGGTTTCAAACAGATTGACGTGGACAGTTCCAATGTCTTTTTGAAACCACTCATCCCAGACCTGGCAAAGGAAAGCACCGTAGTCGTCAGGATCGACCGACCAGGCGGTCACGATGGAGAGGGGATGGGCCGGGGTCGCCCGGGCGTCTCCCTGTTTTGGCTGGCTTTTGGCCGAGAGCAGAGAGGGGGCTTGAACCTTGAATGCCTGCGGCTCGACCGCCGGAGTAAATTGGACCCGAGTTGCCCCAACCTCATCGACCAGAAAGCGGTACACGGCAACCGGATGCAGGGCATTGAGCCGGTTGACGACACATAACGCGGCAAAGGGGATGTCGGCCTCACGCAGGCGTCGGGCTGCCACCATGACCTGATCGAAGGTCGACTTGCCGCTGCGGTTCTTGCGGTAGGCATCGTGCAGGGAACGTGGCCCGTCGATGGATAATCCGACATGAAAACCGTGGGTTTTGAGAAAGGCAATCCAGCCATCATCCAGTGCAATGCCGTTGGTCTGCAGGTCGTTGCCAATGTGTTGACCGGGTTTGGCATAACGAGCCTGAAGCTCAACGATGCGCTCAAAGAATGCCAGCCCCATCAGCGTGGGCTCACCTCCTTGCCATGAAAAGATCACCTCATCACCGGTCTGGGCTTCTATGTATTGGCGTATATGCTGCTCGAGCACACTGTCGTCCATCCGGGCGTGTCGTTCGTGGCCCAACAGTTCACTTTTATGTAGATAGAAGCAGTAATCGCAGTCGATATTGCAGCGTGCGCCGCCGGGTTTCACCATGGTGTGGAAGCGATAATGGCGTCCGGCCGGAAGAGGAGGTAACTGCAAACTGGGTTGGTTCATGAAATCCTCTGCTAAACAGTGTGATGAATATCCAGAAGGTGTTGTGATAGTCCCTCTGAGCTCCCGCTTATTGGGTCTGGATGTGCGGCACTGGGTCGTAATACATCAAGCTGAACGGATGCAATCTGGCTTTCAAGGAGGCCATGTCGGTGATATCCAGCCCTCCGCGCCGAATCGTGATCTCGCCCGTTCGAGCCAGCTCTTTTAACACCTCATTGACTCTGGGGCGGCTGATTCCAGCAATCTGGCTGAGCTTCTGCTGAGTAATTTGCAATGAGGAGGCAAAGGGGTCTGCCGCGGTATTTTTGGCGACCAACTCCAGCAAGACATAAGCGATGCGGGTAGTCAGACAAAAAAGAGTATTGCTCCCCATCTGCAAACTGATACGCACTACTTGCTGGGCGATATGAAACAAAAACTTGAATACTTCCGGGTCTTTCTCGGATAACGATTCAACATCTGCTCTGGGAAATAGCCACAACTCGGTCGGCCACAGTGTTTCATAGCGCTCGGAGGGGGCGTAGGCCGGATTATGAATTGACTGTGTGCCCAGCCAGCAACCCCGTCCAAAAATAAGGCCAAGAGAGTTGCTCATGCTGGCATTGGCTGCATAGCCGACAAGACAACCGGATGACACATAGATCACGCCCGGCAGACTGCCCGTCAGGCGCTGGCAATCAAATGGCTTTGCCAGTGCCAACAAGTTCGCCTGAGTGGATGGATGAAGCGCGCATGGCCAAGCAATGTCGTCGTTCATTATCGAGAGTCCTGTATCAGATGATCAGAGCCGATGCTAAGCCCCATTTCTCTTTGCCTGATCGGGGGGACGTTAGTGACGGCTGAGTCAGTATATCCCGCCGAGATCGTCACCTCTGTTCCCGGAAGAACAGTTTGGGAAAAAACCGCTTTTTTATTTTCACCCTCAATTTGTGACAAACAGCAGTTGGAGTGAAACAAAGGAAATTAAAGCTCCAGTAATACCCCCAGCTCCACCACCCGGTTGGCCGGAATATGGAAGAAATCGGTCGCCTTGAGGGCGTTGCGATTCATCCAGACAAACAGCCCCTCGCGCCAGCGGGCCATGCCCGGAATATCGGTGCTGACCAGATTTTCGTGGGAGAGGAAGAAGGAGGTCTGGCTCATGGCGACTTTAAGGTCGTGCTGGGCACAGGCTTGAAAAATCTCCTCCATGTCGGGGGTCTCCTTGTAGCCAAAATGGGCCACCACTTGCCAAAAACCCTCCCCGAGCTGTTTGAGCTGGACCCGTTCGCTAAAGGCGAGCCAGGGTTCATCCTTGATGCGAACGGTGAGGAAAATGATCCGTTCGTGCAGGATCTTGTTGTGTTTGAGATTGTGCAGCATGGCGTGGGGCACCACCTGCTCGGAGCGCGACAAGAACACTGCTGTACCCGGCACCCGCAGCGGCGGGTGCTCAAGCATGTTGTCGACAAAGCGGGTCAGGGCAAACGACTTGTTCTCCAGTTTGTCGAGCACCAGCTCGCGTCCCCGCTTCCAGGTAGTCATCACCAGAATGGCGAGCAGGGCAAACAGAATGGGGAGCCAACCACCCGCCAGCAGCTTGGTGCTGTTGGCGGCAAAGAAGGTGGCGTCTACCAGCAGCAGCGGCGCGCACACCAGCGCAATCAGCCAGCGTGGCCACTTCCAGCGCGCGGCGGCTACCACCATCAGCAGCAGGGTAGTGAGCACCATGGTGCCGGTGACGGCGATACCGTAGGCGGCGGCCAGATTGCTGGAGGTCTGGAACCAGAGGATCACGATGACAATTCCTGCCAGCAGCAACCAGTTCACCAGCGGCAGGTAGATCTGGCCAATCTCCCGCTCGGATGTGTGGCGGATCTCCTGACGGGGCAGATAGCCGAGCAGGATCGCCTGACGCACCACCGAGTAGGTGCCGGAGATAACCGCCTGCGAGGCGATGACGGTCGCCATGGTGGCCAGCACCAGCAGTGGCAGGGTGAGCCAGGAGGGGGCAAGCAGGTAGAAGGGGTTCTCGACGGCGGCGGGATTGCGCAGCAGCAGCGCGCCCTGACCGAAATAGTTGAGCAGCAGGGCCGGCATCACCAGCGAGCCCCACGCCAATCGGATGGCACCGCGGCCAAAGTGACCCATGTCGGCGTAGAGCGCCTCCGTGCCCGTCACGCAGAGCACCACGGCGCCCAGGGTAATGAAGGCAACACCGGGTCGCTCGCCAATAAAATCAATGGCATAACGCGGATTGATGGCCTGGAGAATGACCGGGTTCTGGATGATCTCGATGGCTCCCAGCAGGGCCAGCACGCCAAACCAGAGCAGCATGATGGGGCCGAACAGCTGGCCTATCCCCGCTGTGCCGTAATGCTGGGTGCCAAAGAGAATTACCAGCACGATCAGCGTCACTGGGAGCACGAAGGGGGCGAGATCCGGGGCGATCACCTCCAGCCCCTCGACGGCAGAAAGTACCGAGATGGCGGGAGTGATCACTGCATCCCCGGCAAAAAGTCCTACCCCGACAAGTCCAAGCAGCATGGCAATGGTGCGAGCGCGGGGCGAGAGGCGGCGCGATGCCAGCGAGGCGAGGGTCAGCACGCCCCCTTCACCCTTGTCGTCGGCACTCAGTACCAGCAGCACATATTTGAACGAGACCACCACCATGATGGTCCAGAAGAAGAGGGAGATGAGGGAGAGAATCTCCTGCGGGCCCGGCTGCAAGCCGATGTGGCCGGCAAAGCACTCCTTGAGGGCATAGAGCGGGCTGGTGCCCAGATCGCCGTAGACGACCCCGAGCGCTGCCAGCGTAATCGCCGCCCGTCCTTGGTGAAGCTGTCGACTCATCATGAAATTCCATTTCAATTCAGCGTGTTAGTCATGATACGCAAGAGTCGGATGCAAAGGAACAGGATTATCGGGAAAGCACTTGCCAGCACGAAAACGGGCAATTTTTGCACCAGTGAAACCATCAAGGCAGACAGCGTTTCGTAGGTGCAACAGTGCAGTTTTATGCCTCCGAAGTGTGGCAATAGTGCGGCAATAACGGGGACGTGACTGCCTCTCCGAATCGGTGATTTTCGCTCTGGATTGCGGCTGTTTTTACCGGGAAAAGTGGAGCCATTCTGACCGCGCAGAGAGGGGCACCTGGCAAACGGGCAGGGTGCATAAAACACCACTTTGCCAACTCTTTTGCCCCGAAATGGCGGTTTTCGTACTGATAATCTTGGTTTTTTGGCGTTTTGGCCTCCTAAATGAGGGCTACGCCATAAAAAATTCAAAAAACTTCTTTACCAGTGACCAATCCGTGAGTAAACTTCGTCGGCAATATTTTACACCCCCACTTCCTCAACGGTGAGATATTGCCATGCTCAGGATTGCCAAAGAAGCGTTAACCTTCGACGATGTACTGTTGGTTCCCGCCCACTCCGAAGTTCTTCCCAATACTGCCGATCTGCGTACCAAGCTGACCTCCGCCATCAGCTTGAACATCCCGATGATCTCCGCTGCCATGGACACAGTGACCGAAGCCCGTCTGGCTATCGCACTGGCCCAGGAAGGCGGTATCGGCTTTATCCACAAGAACATGTCCATCGAGCAGCAGGCTGCCGAAGTGCGCAAGGTCAAGAAGTACGAGAGCGGCGTGGTCACTGACCCCGTCACCGTGCGCCCTGACATGACCATCGCCCAAATCAAGGAGCTGAGCCATAAGAATGGCTTCGCCGGTTACCCCGTGGTGACTGACGGCAATCAGCTGGTCGGTATCATCACCGGCCGTGACGTGCGCTTCGTGATTGACCTCTCCCAGACCGTTGAACAGATCATGACCCAGAAAGATCGTCTGGTCACCGTGCGCGAAGGGGCCCCTCGTGAAGAGGTGGTTGCCCTGATGCAAAAGCACCGTATCGAAAAAGTGCTGGTGGTGAACGCCGACTTCAAACTCAAGGGCATGATCACCGTTAAAGATTTCCAGAAAGCCGAGCGCAAGCCCCACGCCTGTAAAGATGACAAGGGTCGTCTGCGGGTTGGTGCTGCGGTTGGTGCCGGTGCCGGCAACGAAGAGCGCGTCGCCGCGCTGGTGGAAGCCGGTGTTGACGTGCTGCTGATCGACTCCTCCCACGGCCACTCCCAGGGTGTGCTGGATCGCATCAAAGCCACTCGCGAAGCCTATCCGGATCTGCAAATCATCGGTGGCAACGTGGCGACCGCCGCGGGCGCCAAGGCGCTGGCTGCTGCCGGTGTCAATGCGGTCAAGGTCGGTATCGGCCCGGGCTCCATCTGTACTACCCGTATCGTAACCGGCGTGGGCGTGCCCCAGATCACCGCCATCTCCGATGCCGTTGATGCGCTGGAAGGCACCGGTGTACCGGTTATCGCCGACGGCGGCATCCGCTTCTCCGGCGACATCGCCAAGGCCATCGCCGCGGGCGCCAGCTGCGTCATGGTCGGCTCCATGTTCGCCGGTACTGAAGAAGCGCCGGGCGAGATCGAGCTCTATCAGGGTCGCTCCTTCAAATCCTACCGTGGCATGGGCTCTCTGGGCGCCATGTCCAAAGGCTCCAGCGACCGCTACTTCCAGACCGACAACGCTGCCGACAAGCTGGTACCGGAAGGTATCGAAGGTCGCGTGCCTTATAAAGGTCGCCTCAAAGAGATCATCCATCAGCAGATGGGCGGCCTGCGCTCCTCCATGGGCCTGACCGGCAGCGCTACCATCGACGACATGCGCACCAAGGCTGAATTCGTGCGCATCTCCGGCGCCGGGATGAAAGAGTCCCACGTCCACGATGTGACCATTACCAAAGAAGCCCCCAACTATCGGATGGGCTGATAAAACGGGGCCCTGCGCCCCGTTTTTCCACCCTTTTTTTATCCCGTGCCCTTTGTGACAACATCAGCCTGATGCAGGAATAAAATGACTAAAGACATTCACCAGCACCGTATCCTTATCCTCGACTTCGGTTCTCAGTACACCCAGCTGATCGCCCGCCGCGTGCGCGAAATCGGCGTTTACTGCGAACTGTGGGCCTGGGACGTAACCGAAGAGCAGATCCGCGAATTCAATCCGAGCGGCATCATTCTCTCCGGCGGTCCCGAGTCCGTCACCGAAGCGGGCAGCCCGCGCGCCCCCGAGTATGTGTTCAACGCCGGTGTCCCTGTGTTCGGTATCTGCTACGGCATGCAGACCATGGCCGAGCAGCTGGGTGGCAAGGTGCAATCCTCCACCGAGCGTGAATTCGGTTACGCCAAGGTGGAAGTGCTGGGCGAAGCTGGCAAGAGCAGCGCCCTCTTGCGCAACATCGAAGATGCCATCGCCGACAACGGCAATGCCCTGCTGGATGTCTGGATGAGCCACGGTGACAAGGTCACTACCATTCCGGCCGACTTCACCACCATCGCCCAGACCCCGACCTGCCCGCACGCGGCCATGGCCAACGAAGCCAAGCGTTTCTACGGCGTGCAGTTCCACCCGGAAGTGACCCACACCCGTCAGGGGGCCCGCATGCTGGAGCACTTCGTCAAAGACATCTGCGGCTGCGAGTGTCTCTGGACACCGGCCACCATCATCGACGACGCCGTTGCCCGCATCCGCGAGCAGGTGGGTGACGATGAAGTGATCCTCGGCCTCTCCGGTGGGGTCGACTCCTCCGTGGTTGCCATGCTGGTGCACCGCGCCATCGGCGATCGCCTCACCTGCGTCTTCGTGGATAACGGCCTGCTGCGCCTGAACGAAGGCACCCAGGTGATGGAGATGTTTGGCGATCACTTTGGTCTGAACATCGTCAAGGTCGATGCCGAAGAGCGCTTCCTCTCTGCGCTGGCCGGTGTTGACGAGCCGGAAGCCAAGCGCAAGATCATCGGTCGCGTCTTCGTCGAAGTGTTTGACGATGAAGCGAAAAAGCTGAAAAACGCCAAGTGGCTGGCGCAAGGCACCATCTATCCGGACGTTATCGAATCCGCTGCCAGCAAGACCGGCAAGGCCCACGTCATCAAGTCTCACCACAACGTCGGCGGCCTGCCGGAAGAGATGAAGATGGGTCTGGTCGAGCCGCTGCGCGAGCTGTTCAAAGACGAAGTGCGCCGCGTCGGCCTTGAGCTGGGTCTGCCCTACGACATGCTCTACCGTCACCCGTTCCCGGGCCCGGGTCTGGGCGTGCGCGTCCTTGGCGAAGTGAAGAAAGAGTACTGCGATATTCTGCGCCGCGCCGATGCGGTCTTTATCGAAGAGCTGCGCAAAGCCGACCTCTACAACCAGGTCAGCCAGGCGTTCGCCGTGTTCCTGCCGGTGCGCTCCGTTGGCGTGATGGGCGATGGCCGCAAATATGACTGGGTTATTGCCCTGCGTGCCGTCGAAACCATCGACTTTATGACCGCCCACTGGGCCCATCTGCCGTACGACTTCCTCGGTCACGTATCGAATCGCATCATCAACGAGATCAACGGTATCTCCCGCGTGGTGTACGACGTCTCCGGCAAGCCGCCCGCAACCATCGAATGGGAATAAGCGGCACACGCCCTGCTACCCATCGAGCATAAAAATGCAAAAAAGACGCCCTTGCGGCGTCTTTTCTTTTCTCAATCGTTTGCGCCACACATCTTCTTTTTTCGAGCAGCTTTTTCGCCACCTTGCCCCTGTCATATGTGACAGGGGCATTTTTGCGATCTCGCACTAGGCTCTCTCATGCCAATTGAGCCCGCTGTCAACAGCGGCTCGTGGCTGGGGAGAGGGCTTATCCAGTTGCAGATAGCTGCGCAAATTTGCCCATCGTCATCGTGCCAACCGGCAGTGATGACACCCCGGTGGAGACCGGAAACCACTTGAATCAACGGGGCGCAGCCCGAACGGCCAAACGAGTCGGGATCATAGAGCACGGAGAGTTTGATATGTCAGAACAAGCAGTGTTGGTGGGTGGATGGACCGCATATCACAAGCTGACCGCCGAGGATCAGGCGGTATTTGATCAGGCGCTGAAAGGATTTGTCGGGGTGCAATATGTACCCTTTGAAGTCTCCACTCAAGTGGTGGCTGGCACCAACTACCGCTTCAAGTGCAAGAGCACTGTGCCGCTTGCCAAACCGATCCATGGCGAAGCTGTGGTACAGATCTTCAAATCACTGGACGGGGATGCCCATATCACCTCCATTACCCCGATTTGATTGGGTGGTGGGGCAAGGTGGGGAGGGGGAATAACCTCCAACCTTTTTGCTCAAAGTCCTTAAAATAAGAAAGACGCCTTAGGGCGTCTTTCTTATTTCCACCACCAGTTATCTCTGATGCATGGTACAGTATTTGTACTTATTGATTAATTTGTTGATCTTGCTCAGGAAACTATCATCATCTGCTTTTGCTTATCTGTCTTGCTCGCTAGGATATCCGTCTGGATATGACCTCTTTGGAGTTACCAATGAATCAGAACAGATATATTGCGTAGGGGAGAAATCAAGCAAACACTTTCAGATCCCAGTAATAGTAATGCAATGATTTAAAATTATTTTTTTTGAGGTGGCATGAATAAAATCACTAAATATATTTTGAGCAAGTTGTTAAATCAGCCATGCCCTATTCAAATTCCTCGAAGTGGAGAGTTAGGAAAGCAGGTTAACTGCTATTCCATAAGTATTTATAATGGCGATGTCCCAATCATGCTCGTTAACTCTATTGAAGAAAATGGGTTAAATGGCAATCATTTTGAAGGTGGGGGATTCTGTACAGAGGCTGTAATTCCTTTTTCGCTTTATTCTGGCTTGAGTTTACGAGTTGATCATTATCATGGGCTGGTGACACATACATATAACGGCGTGCTAGATTATATCCTTCATGAATGGACTGGGTTATATAAGCTACAGTCAATATATATTTTAGCAAAACATTCTGTCCCACAATATTTTTTCAACAAGAGAAACTTACAACTACCAAAGAGAATGAAGATTCTATAAAGTATAGTTTCCAGGCAAACAGAAGAGCCTCACAAATCATTTTCGTCGCTTGACCTAATGAGTTAAATATATTCAATTAGGTGGTATTTGCATCCACAGAAAACAGAATTGCGTAAAAAAATGGATCTGTATTTATCATCATTCGTAGCATCAGGAGAGTTGAAAAATAATGGTAGTAGCTTCGAGTTTATAATCACAGGTAAAGCTATAGCCACTTTAGAGCAATATCAAATTGAGACTGCAAGGGCGAAATCTGCCAAGTCCGCAAACTCTTGGATGCTTAGACTTACGGCTATATTAGCATTTTTTGCTGCCTTTCAGTCTGGCTTAATTAAGTCACCGGTGTGGATTGATCTAGGTAAGATTTTGGAATGGCTGTCATTGTTCATGTAACAATGCCATTAAATTCACTTCCTACGGTCGTCAGAAGCTTGGAGTTACGTGCTTTTGCGAATAAGTTAAATCTAGGAGTAAATTCGAAAGAATTTTTGCCATATTTGCCGACTTTGATTACAACGTTAATTGTTGTTCCTATCGGTATTTATCTACAAACACGGTTAAAAAATCTTGCGCATAGCAATGACTTTTTGAAAGCTATTGAACAGCTAAAAAAGAATACGGAAGCGGTGGAAAGCATAAAAAGGCAGTTTGATGAAAAATACTGGGTAAAGCAGCAAGTTTGGGATACTAAGCGTCTTGCCTATGAAGAAATACTATCTTGCCTGTATTTAACAAAAGAGTATATCGAAGACCAAATAGCATATTTAACTGATTATAAAGATAGTTTTATTTGTATCGGGAGTTCTATTTACGACTTTGAAGACAAGTGCCGTAGGGTGCAATGAAATTGCACCGCTAATTTGGTTTCTGCTGTTTTGCACAAAAGCCGCTCGGCAAACGGTGCAATGCGCTGCGCTTATTGCACCCTACCTGTTTCGTCAATTCGCTGAGGTGGGGCGGCTGAGTGCTGAGCCTCGCCAAAGCAACAAAAGGGGCGATCTGCGCCCCTACTCTGCTAATGCCCTCGCTTTATACCGTGAATGCTCGTTCGGCGCGGCCTGATAGTCTGCTGACTCACTACCAAGATTCCTGTTTTCCTCATCAGGCGGGCAGAAAAAGCCCACCTTCACTCATACCTCGCCGCTTCCCAGGCGTGTATCGCCTGTTTGCGGGTCTCGCCCCAGTGATAGCCGCCGAGTTTGCCATTTTGCTGGATGACCCGGTGACAGGGGATCATCAAGGCGACGGGGTTGGCGCCCACCGCCAGCCCCACGGCGCGGGCGGCTTTGGGGTTGCCGACGGCGTTCGCCACCTGGGCGTAGCTCACCACCTTGGCGGGCGGGATCTGCAGCAACGCACGCCAGACGCTGATCTGAAAATTGGTGCCGCTCACGTGCAAGGAGATGGGGCGATCCGGCGCCTTGCTGCCATCAAACATGGTGTGGATGACCCCTTGGGTGCGTGATGGCGCCTCCCTAAGTTCTGCCTCTGGCCAGTTGCGGGCGAGGTTGGCCAGCGGCGCCTCTGGGGCCTTTTCATCGAGAAACGAGAAGTTGCACACCCCCCGCGGGGTCAGGGCGACGAATGCCTGACCGAAGGGGGTGTCGTGCACCCCGTGATCGATAACCAGCCCGGCCCCGCGCTGCTTGTACTCGCCCGGTGTTACCGCTTCGAGCTGCACGAAGTGATCGTAGAGCCGCGAGCCGCTGCTAAGGCCCAGGGTATCGGCCACCTCAAGCAGCGGGCGCGACTCCTGCAACAGCGCCTTGGCCCGCTCCAGGGTCAGCACCTGCAGATAGCGTTTGGGCGTCACTCCGGCCCAGCGGCTGAACAGCCGCTGGAAGTGAAAGGGACTTAAGTGAACGTGCGCCGCTATCTCGTCCAGAGTGGGCTGGCGCTCCACCTGACTTGCGATAAAACGGATGGCATCGGCGATGCGGGCGTAATCAGACATAAGGCGCTCTCACGATAAGGTTTCGGTCGCAGGATCTTGGGGGCGACAAGGTCATGTGCGACAAATTGATACCCCACCATCGGCCAGCAGGGCAATGCCGGTGGTAAAGCTGGATGCATCGGACGCGAGATAAAGGGCCGAGCGGGCGATCTCCTCCGGTTGGGCCAGCCGTTTGAGGGCATGCATATTCTGCACAAAGGCGAGGCTCTCTGGCGTATTGGCAAAAGTCCGCCCCATGGGTGTGTCGGTACCCCCCGGCAGCAGGGCGTTGACCCGCACCCCTTGTGCCCCATACTCGGTGGCCAGCACCCGGGTCAGGCCAATCAGGCCCGCCTTGCTCGCCGCATAGGCCGCCATACCGGGCAGCCCCAGGGTATGGCCGACAAAGGTAGAGGTAAAAATAAGCGAGCCGCCGCCACGCGCCAGCATGGCGGAGATCTGGTACTTGGCTCCCACAAAGGCGCTGGTGAGGTTGGTATCCAGAATTTCCTGCCACTGCGCCAGTTCAAGCTGCTCTACGCTGCCCGGCGTGCCTGTGGTACCGGCGTTGTTGAAGGCGATATCGAGCCCGCCGAAACGGGTTAGCGCGAGATCAACAAGGTCGCGGGCGTAACTCTCGCTTTTCACATCTCCCGCCAGACTCACCGCCTGGCCCCCCTTGTGGCGGATCTCCTCCACCAGCAGATCCAGTTCGGGCTGGCGGCGGGCGCCGACGACGACTCTGGCTCCCTCCCGGGCAAACAGGATGGCGCTGGCGCGACCGATACCGGAGCTGGCGCCGGTGATGATGGCGACCTTGTTGGACAGTAATGACATGGCAGTTCCCTCGCTGAGTGTGTTGTGCGCCAGCTAAGTGGCGCACAAGGTTGGTTGTGGATTGGAACCCAAATAGGTTCCAACCGACTTGGGTTTGGCCCCCACTATGGCAACCACTCCTCGCTGGAACGACCCGAATCTTGCTCTCTTTCTCTCCAACTCGTTTTGCTACATGTCGATACAGGCCTTCGTAGCAACAAAAGGGGCGAACTGCGCCCCGAATTCTTTATCATGCCCCCCTTTAAAACCGCCTGACTCGGGTTCGGCGCGCGCTGTGTGCCGCAGTGAGGGGCGAGAGCCCCGGCGTCATGGTGGCTGCGTGCATCATCAAATCCGTCTGGCAGGGCGTTGACGGCGGCTTATGGCCGTTGCAATCAACAGCCACGCTCCTGGATCAATAGCCCGTCATCTCCAGATAGCCGACCCCCTTGGCATCCCCCGAGACAGAGACCGCACCCTCCCAGTAGTCAAAGCGGCCGGTCATGGCCTGATTGGGCTGACGGGCTTTGATGGTGAGGCTCATTCCGGCGGCGTCTAGCTGCCACTCGACGGGGTAATTCTGCCCCTTTGGGCCGCGCCAGGTGTTGCCCGGCGTAAGGTGAATCGCGTCGGGGGCGAGCACCCGGCTGCTGCCGTCCCGCTCAATCAAGATGCCGTAGCGGTTCTCGGGCTCAGTGCGTCCCGATTTGGTGCGCAGGCGAAACAGCATCAGCTCGCGGCCATCGTTCAACTGGAGCGAAAACCAGTCCCAGCCCGATTGCCACTCGGCCAATACCGAGCTGCTCCACTCGTGATCAAACCACCCTTGTCCGGTGATGGTGCGGGTTTCGCCATCGCGAGTCAGGGTGCCGCGAAGAGTGAGGCGCGGGTAGGAGTAGTAAAAGGAGGCGTTGCCCGGGCTCTTCTCGCTGTAACCGGCCTTGCCTTGCAGCACCAGCGGCTTGGCGGCAGTGACGGTGAGGTTCAGCTCGCCAATCTTGCTCTGCACCTTGAGGGTGGCGGGGAAGAGCGCAGCCCCTTGCGAGGCAAGCCGCCACTCTCTGAGCCAATATTGGCCGCCGCTGGCCCCCGCCAGTCCCGGCCCCTGCCGACTGGCCCGTTCATCTTGCTGGTGGCTGCCACGGTCGAGATCCGTGATGGCAAACTGGGCCAACCAGAGCTGGGGAGTGAGCCAGGGGTTGCTGGTGCGGAGTTCTTGCTCGATACCCTGGCGAAACAGGGTCCACTGCATGCCATATTCGCGCCCCTGCTCATCCTTGAGATTGCCGGTGAGATACCACCACTCGGAGCGGTAATCGGGGTGGGCGGCGTGATCCTCCGGCAGCTGGATGGTTTGCCCCGGCAGCACCTTTTTAAAGCTGTCGTTGCCACCGCCGAGCAGGGCGCCCAGATCGCTGGCAGCGATAGCCCCGCTATAGAGCGTCCAGAGCATACCCAGCGCCAGCGGCCACCCTTTGATCTGTTTCATACCACTCCCCTTGCCGCATACCAGGAGGCCAATGCGCCGCGTATCAGGTGTGAGAGCCAGCATGCTGGCGTATCTCGCGGTTGTTGGCTCATACCACTCTCCTTGCTGCATACCAGGAGGCCAATGCGCCACAGACCGGTGCCAGCAACAGGGCGGTGACCGCATGAAGGGGGGCGGCCTCGAAGGCGAGGCGCCAGCCAAAGGCGCGTGGGTTGACCACCTCGATCAGCACCCAGGCGAGGCCATACCCCACCGGCATGGCCAGCAGGGCGGTGAGCAGCCCCAATCCCGCTCCTTGCCACACCAGCAGCTGGCGGCAGTGGCGGGGGCTCAAACCCAGACTCTGCAAGGTCTGCAGCTCGCCACGGCGTGCCAGACCCAGCACCATAAAGGCCGAGCCGATCCCGACAAAGGCGATGCCGAGGATCAGCAGTTTCAATAGCTCGGTCACCACAAAGGTCTGGTCAAACACCTTGAGCGCCGCGCTGTGAATGGCGGGGGCGGAGAGCAGATTGAGCTGCTCGCCAAAGCGCTCGCGCAGGCGGTCGGCCAGCTGTTCGGGGTCGTTGCTAAAGAGGGCGAGGGATTGCACCGCTCCCGCCTCGAAGGCGTGCAGGATCTGTCCCTTGTCGCTGCCGTAGTCCTGATAGACGCCAGTGACGGTGAACTGCCTTGGCCCCTGCTCGCCGCTCACCTCAAGGGTCTGTCCCACCTTGACCCCGAGGCGTACCGTCAGTGGTTCGCTTGCCAGCACCTCGTCGGGGCGGGTCGGCCAGCGTCCGGCCAGCAGCGGATAGGCCGCTTTAAGCTGGGGGATAAAGTCCATCTGCGCCCACTCGATGGGCTGCCCCTGCCAGCGGGCAGGATGCACCGAGCGGCGCGAGGCCGCGCTCACCAGCGGATTGGCGAGCAGAGTCTTAAGGGTGGCGTCGCTCAAGGTGCCCTTGTTGCCCGCCACCCCCTTGGGGGCGGTGACATAGAGATCGGCGGCCAGACGCTGGCCGAGCCAGATCTCCACGCTGGAGCGAAAGCTCGACACCATGACCCCGATGCCGATGGCCGCCGCGATGGCCAGCTGCAACGCCATCACCGCGATGGCGGTGCGATCGAGGTGATAGAGGGTCTCGGCCACCCCGAGCCGTGCGGTGAGGGGGCCGCCCGCACGCCGTCGCAACCAGCCAAGCAGGCCGCGCAGGGCATCGGGCAGCCAGAGTGCCATGGCCAGCAGCCAGCCGCCGGCGATAAAGAGGGCGCCGGTCAGACCTGTTTGTGGCAGCCACAGGCAGAGGGCGCACAGCAGCAGGATGGCGATGGCCAGCACGCGCCGTCGCCACGGGTGAGCGGGGGGACGGCTGTTTCCTGCTCGCAGTTCGAGGGGGGATTGGCGCAGCAGTTGCCACCAGCCGGGCAGGTTGGCGGCCAGCGTGCCGAGCAGCCCGATCAACAGTGCCTTGAGCAGGCTCACCGGGGAGAGGCGCAACAGGTCGATGGGGTTGGGCCCATATAGATCGGCCAGCGCCTGGGTCAGTTGCCCCATCAGCGCCAGCGCCAACAGGCTGCCGAGCAGCACCCCGAGCAGGGTACCCACTGTGGTGAGAATAAGCAGCTCCAGGATGAGCCAGCGGAGCACCCGACTCGGCCCCATTCCCAGAATGATCAACTGGGCCAGCTGGGGGCGACGCACGCTCTGCACAAATCGCTGGGCGTTGAACACCAGAAACAATCCCACCGCCATGGCGAGCAATGAGAGCGCCGTCAGGTTAAGGGCCAGTGCATCGCCAAGCTGGCTGGCATCGAGCGCCGGGCTGATGGGCTCAAGCCACAAGGGCTGGTTCGGGTAATCGGTTTGCAGGGTGGCCTGCAGGGTACGAGCCTCGGCGTCGCTTAGCTTGAAGACGATGCGATCGAGCCGACCCGCTTTGCCCAGCAGCGGTTGGGCGAGGCCGATATCGGTGATCAGCAGCCGCTCCATGGGCACGGCGCCCGGTTCAAAGGTGCCCGCCAGCGTCAGGGTCAGGGGGCGGGCGCTGACGTCATCGCTGCCGCTCAGCACAAAACGGCGGCTCTGGCCCGCTTGCCAGCCAAGTCGCGCCGCTTCGGGGGCCGACAGCCAGATGCTGTCGGCTCGGTTTAAGGAGAAGGCGGGTTCGCTTGCGGGTTGGGCGCCAAACAGCTGGCGCAGAGGGCCGGGGTTGAAGAGATCCATTCCCAGCAGTTGAAAGCTGCGCCCCTCTTCATCCTCGAGCCAGCCATGGAGCTGGGGCATGGCATCGAGGGCGGGTTGGCTGGTCACCAGTTGCACATAAAGCTGCTCATCCAGCCCGCCAGCGGGGGCCAGCCGGTAGTTAGCTTCCCCTGCCAGCTGGCTGCGGGCGGCGACAAAATTGGTGCGGGCACTGTGATTGAGCAGCTCGATGGCCACCACCAGCGACACTCCCAATACCAGCCCGGCCAGACTCATCAGCAGCAACCAGGGGTGACTGCGATAGAGGCGCAGCAGCGCTTTGAGTGGCAGCATCAGCGTGCCTCCGACAGACGCAGTTGCTGTTTAGTCATGACGGGGCCCCTTGAGCTCGATAAGTTGACCCCCTTCGAGGCGCAGCACTCTGTCTGCCAGCGCAGCATAGGCGGGGTTGTGGCTCACCAGCAGCAAGCCTGCGCCGGTATCGCGAACCGCCGCCACCATCAGCGCCATCACCTGTTCGGCATTGTGTTCATCTAGGCTGCCGGTGGGTTCGTCGGCGAGCAGCCAACTGGGTTGATGGATAAGGGCGCGGGCCAGCGCCACCCGCTGTCGCTGACCGCCGGAGAGCTGCTCCGGCCAGGCATGGCGCTTGTGGCTCATATCGAGCCGCTGCAGCAACTGGTCAATCCTTGTCTCATCCGGTGGCAGAGCGTTGATGGCCAGAGGCAGGGCCAGATTCTCGGCCACGTTGAGGGTCGGCAGCAGGTTGAAATCCTGATAGACGATACCGAAATGGCGGCCCCGCAGGCGCGCCCGCTCGTCGGGGGATCGGGTGTCGATCCGGGTCTCCCCCAGCCAGATCTCCCCTTCGTCCGGTGCAATCAGCCCGGCGATCAGATTGAGCAGGGTGGACTTGCCGCAGCCGCTTTGGCCCAGCAGCAGGGTGATCTCGCCAGCGGGGAGGGCGAGATCGAGATGGTGGAACAGCGGCAGTCGTTCACTGCCGTTATCGAAGCTCTTGCAGAGGTTGCGCAGGGTCAGCATGGGATAACCGTTTGATGGTCAATGGCTTTCATCATGCTTGGTACGCTAGCACGGCCGGCAATGATCAACACCCCTTACGGTTGATCAAGAGTGCCAGTTAGTGATCAAGGCGGCAAAAGAGCAGTGGATCCTCGCTGGATCCCGCTTGCCCGAGGTGGTTAGAATAGGGGCTTCCATGGGTCACAGGATGAGCAAGGATGTTACATAAGCAAGTCAGTTTTATCATCGATAGCAAGGGCAACAAGCAGGCTGCCGTCGTCCCCATCGAGATCTACAACGAGCTGATGACCCTGCAAAAGGCACTCTCCGACAATCGGCCGGGGGAGCGCGAGCTCTACCACTTCAACGGCAAGGGGGCCGAGGCCCACGGTTATCCGGTGGGCAAGCGGCAAAATCCGGGCTTTATGGTGCTGGCCGGTTCCACCGCCAATGGCGAGGATGCCGCCTCCCTGCGTGAAGCGGTGATCGAGCTGCGTCACGAACTGCTGGAGAAGGGGGTCATAGTGCCCCGCAGTCAGGGTGGCTTTGTCTTTACCTCCGATCAGCTGTTCAACAGCCCGAGTCTGGCCGCCAGTCTGGTGGCGGGCAATAACCGCAGCGGTCTGGATGCCTGGCAAAACAGCGCCGGCTATACCCTCAAGCAGTCGGGTTTCGGCAAGAAATAATCCCGCGTTTCGACAGCAAACCAATTAAGCGTTAATTGACCTGGATGAATTTTTCTTTTCATCCAGGTGCTAGCATGATTGCCAGATGGTTCTAAAAGGAAGAGACCATGTCTGCGCTCACCCCTGTTATTTTGCTGCTGTCCCTGTTTATCCCTCCCGCCCATGCCAGTAGTGGCCCAGTTCTGTTGACATCCTCCTCAATCGGACTTTTTTGTGTCGGATTGTTTGTGTTGGCCTACGCCCTGGTGATGGCTGAAGAGTATCTGCAACTGCGCAAGTCCAAACCCGTGCTGGTGGCCGCCGGGGTGATCTGGATCCTGATCGGTATCGCCTATGCACAACAGGGGATGAGCCCTGTCGCCGAGCAGGCATTTCGCCATACCCTGCTGGAATATGCCGAGCTGATGCTGTTCCTGCTGGTGGCGATGACCTATATCAACGCCATGGAGGATCGGCGGCTGTTCGATGCCCTGCGTGCCTGGCTGGTGCGATCCGGTTTTCACTTGCGCACCCTGTTCTGGTTGACCGGCGGGCTTGCTTTTTGTATCTCGCCAGTGGCAGACAACCTGACCACAGCGCTCTTGATGTGCGCCGTGGTGTTGAAGGTGGCCAACGGGGATCGGCGTTTTGTCAATCTTGCCTGCATCAACATAGTGATCGCCGCCAACGCCGGAGGGGCGTTCAGTCCCTTTGGCGATATCACCACCCTGATGGTGTGGCAGGCGGGCAAGGTGCAATTTGGTCAGTTCTTCACCCTGCTTATTCCCTCTCTGCTCAATTTTCTGGTCCCGGCCATCCTGATGAGCCTGATGGTGCCGCGTCATGTGCCGGAGGCTGATAACGAGGTGGTCGATCTCAAGCGAGGGGCCCGTCGCATCGTCGCGCTGTTCTTGCTGACCATCATCACGGCGGTGCTATGCCACAGTTTCCTCCATTTGCCACCCGTACTGGGCATGATGCTGGGGCTCGGTTATCTGCAGTTTTTCGGCTTCTATTTGCGCAAGTCGCTGCCGCGATCCCTTGCCCGCAAGCGTGCGCTCTATGAACGCAATGGCGATGAGGTGCGGTTACGCAGTCTGGGCTCTGTGGTGCCATTTGATGTGTTCAACAAGGTGGCCAAGGCGGAGTGGGATACCCTGCTCTTCTTCTACGGGGTGGTGATGTGTGTCGGTGGGCTGGGCTTTATGGGGTATCTGGAACTGGTGTCACACTGGCTGTATGCCGGTGGGGAGCCCACCATGGCCAATATCTTCATCGGGGTCTTGTCGGCCATCGTGGATAACATTCCCGTGATGTTTGCCGTGCTGTCGATGAACCCGGACATGGCGCTGGGGCAGTGGCTGCTGGTGACCCTGACCGCCGGAGTGGGCGGCAGCCTGCTCTCCATCGGCTCTGCGGCCGGGGTGGCCCTGATGGGGCAGGCCCACGGCATGTATACCTTCTTTGGCCACCTGAAGTGGCTGCCTGCTATCTTGCTCGGTTATCTGGTGAGCATAGGGGCGCACCTCTGGCTCAACAGTGCCCAGTTCTGAACGTCTTGGCGCCAGTACGAAAAGAGGCTTCCGTTGACGGAAGCCTCTTTCGTTTTCCTGACAGGGGGGAGGGGGATCAATCGCCTCGCTTGCCGGTTAGCAGCCAGTAACTCAGGGTGGAACCCACGCCGCAGCAGGCGATGGCGATGGCCATGGGCAGTGGCGAGTGGGGCGGATTGAGGTTGACCAGAATGCCGACCAGGGCGCCGATGCCAAAGCGCAGGGTGCCCGCCAGTGCCGAGGCGGTGCCCGCAGATTGCGGGAAGTGGCCCATCAGGCCGGTCATGGCGTTGGCGCCCACCAGACTGATATGGCCGACAAACAGTACCACCGGAATGACGATGCCCCACAGGCCGCCGGTCTGGCTCCAGGCGTTGTAGACCAGCAGGGCGCCCGCGCAGGGTAGCACCAGCAGACCGTATTGCAGCATCCGCTCGGCGCCCACCCCTTTCACCAGTCGGCTGTTGACGAAGGTGACCACCATCATCAGCAGAATATTGAGGCCAAACAGCCAGCCGTAGTGCTCGGTCGGCACCTTGAAATACTCTATATAGACATAAGGGGAGCCACTTAAGAAGGCGAACATGCCGGAGCTTGAGAGGGATCCGCACAGCACATAACCCATGGCACCGCGATGGGAGAGCACACCCCAGTAGTTCTTGAGGATCTGGCCGATCTTGAGCGGCTGACGGTGCTCGGGTTTCAGGGTCTCCTCAATTTTCCACTGCATCACCAGACAGATCAGCAGGCTGATCCCCACCAGCAGCCAGAAGATCACCCGCCAGTCGGCGTGGGCACTGATATAGCCGCCCACCACAGGGGCTACCAGCGGCGCCAGGGTCATCACCAGAATGACGAACGACATGGCGCGAGAAAACGCATCCTTCTCGAACAGATCGCGCAGCAGGGCATTGACCACCACAGAACCCGCCGCACCGCCTGCCGCTTGCAACATCCGATAGGCCAGCAATTCGGGCAGGGAGTCCGCCATGGCACAGCCCACCGAGGCGATGGCAAACATGATGAGCCCCGCCAGGATCACCGGCTTGCGGCCATAGCTGTCGGCCAGCGGGCCGTAGAAGAGCTGGCCGATGGCAAAGCCGCCCAGAAAGGCGCTGATGGTGAGCTGGGCGCCGTCGATGCTGGTGGCCAGATCCCGGGCGATGGCCGGAATGGCGGGCAGATACATATCCACCGCCAGCGGGGTCAGACCCGCCAGAGCGCCGAGCAGGATAAACAGGAAACGGGGAGAGAGGGCGGCAGCCTGAGCTGTTGGCGATTGGGGCATAGGGTATCCGCTGGTGAACCTTGGTTGAAAAAGGGAGAAGGGCGAGTCTATCAGGTTTGCCCCCGCTCGGCATGACGTTCCTGCCCCCTCAAAAGGGGGAGGTGCCCGGCCATTCAGGCACCTTGGGGTGCACGCTTGCGGTCATGGGGGCGCACTGCGCGGATCACTCCCCCCAGCCAGAGCAGCCAGGCCAGCGACGAGATGGCGTACCCGAGCCGCTCCGGCCAGCGGGCGGTGAGGGTAAAGGTGAGGCTGTGTTGTCCGGCGGGCACCCAGACCTGTACCAGCCCGTTGCCGGTGCTGCTGACGCTAAGGGGCAGATGCTGGTCGAGCCTTGCCTGCCAGCCCGGGTAATCAAACTGGTGAAGGATCAGTTTGGCGGGCGCCGGGGCATCCACCGTCAATTCGATATGACGCGGCTGCCAGCGCTGGATCTGCCAGTTCACCCCCTGATGGTCGCTGGTGATGGCGGGCTGGAATTCCTCTTTCCAGGCAAGCAGGGTGGGGGCAAACATGCCGCGTGGCACCTGCTTTGGCCGGTATTCGCGGGCGCTGCGCTTGCTGTCGAACTCCCCGTCGAGCTGACTCTTTACGGGAGCCTGGGTGAGCGGCGCCTCGCGTACATAGAGTCCCTGCGAGAGCAGGGTGAGGGCAAGCAGTAGCCACCAGACCCACTGCCACGGGCGATAGGTGGGGGTACCCAGTGCCACCACGGCGACGGTAGCGATGACCAGCAGCAGATTTAGGCGCCAGGGAAATTGCACCAGTTGCAACGGAGTGAGCAGGCGCCACAGGGGCTCGCTTGTTGGCAGCATCATCAGAAAGCTCAGGGTGCCAATGACCCCCCAGAGCAGCAACTCGGGATGGCGCGGCTCGCGGGCGGCAGCCCAAGCTACCAGCAGCAGAGCCAGGGTGAGCAGCGTCAGCCAGGCGAGATGGCCGCGAAAGCGCCAGTCATCACGGCTTTGGGGCAAACGATCGAGAAAGTTGCGCTGAAATTCGAACATGCCGGTGCGCATCTGCTCCATGGAGATCCCCCCCTGATCCAGCAGAGCGGGCAGCAGCAACAGGCTGGCCATCGCCAACCCCCAGAGCTGGCCCAGCAGGGTGCCAATGAGCGGGGAGGCGGTGACAGGGACACTGACAAGCGCTGTGCTCCCCTTGTAGCGCCAGACCAGTAGCAGGCTGCGCAGGGTGAGCAAGCCCAGAATGAGCAGGGTGCTTGGTAGATGGGAAAGCGTCAGCATGGAGACGGCCAGTGCGAGCTGCAGTAGTGCAAAGGGGGCGCCGCGGCAGAGGCGATCCTGCGCCAGCAGAGCCAGCGGCGCCCAGACGAAGGCCCAGCTCTCCGCCAGGGCAAAGCGGGCGTAGATATCGATGGCCAGATGATAGGGCAGCGCCATATAGAGCAGACTGGCCGCCAGCGCCCGTCCGTGGCCGGCAAAGGGACGCAACCAGAGATAGGCAAACAGGCCGGAGAGCCAGAGTGCCACGCTGCTGCTCCAGAGCAGCGGCGTCATCGCCTCGTGGGCCAGTGGGGTGGGGCCGGCGAACAGTGCGCTCACATAGTAGGGCAGGGGGGGATAGAAGAAAAAGACCGGGCTGCCGAAGGCGCCGTTCATCTCCATCAACCAGCGCGGATAGAGCTCACCTTGCCACAGTTGCACGGCAAAGAAGTGACCGGAGAGCAGGTGGTGAAACAGATCATGGCCCTGACTGCCGCCGCGCAGCCAGAATGGTAGCAACAGGAGGGCACAGGCCCCGGTCAGCACCGACAAAACCCACAGCCACTCTCTGGTTACACGCATAAGGAGACTCGTCTGTTATGGATGCGCTGTGAGTGTACCCGAGTTGTTCCCCTCTTTTTTAGTTGCCTTGGCGGATTTTTGTGCTCTTTATATGTTTCTTGTCACTTTCCCCATGGGTTGTCTGCCGCGAGGGAATGGCGAGCCAGAGTCCGGGCTCGGCGGCAAAGCGTGGGGCAAACCAGTGCTGGCGCACCGCGCTGGGCATTTCGTTCGCGGCGATGGGGCGGCGACTGAGGCGGCAGGCTCCCTGAGAGAGTGCCAGCGCCGCATCCCCCTTGTACCAGCCATCGGTGACGGCCAAGGCTGTGGTCTCCCGCAGCAGCCGCACGCCCCACTGGGTCACCAGCGCTGGGCAGCTTTTCTCTGCGAGCCTTGCTGCCTGCACCATGGCGGGCGGATGGGGCAGGGTGCAGGTCGCGCCGAGCAGCAGCAATCCGGCGACCGCGACCACCCACTCGCCACGACGTGGCAGCCAGCCTGCCAGCAGAACTATGCCAAGCAGTGTAATGGGCGCCAGATGGCGGGGATTGTCGGGATTCTGGCCAAACAGGGTCCAGAGCAGCAGGGCGAGCCAGTAGAGCGTCCAGAGCGGGGGGAGGGCGGCAGGGTGGTTTTTTGATCTTTGCCAAAGCGGCAGTACCAGCAGCGCCCCAACAGCCAAGGGCCAAAGCGGGGTGAGCTGATCGTTGAAGGTGCGCGCCCAGCTGAGCAGCCGATCGCCGTGGGCCGCTGCCGTGTTGCCCCACAGGGTAAAGTGGCCATCGGTAAAGCGCCGCCCCTCGCTGAAGTAGGCCCAGCCATCGGCCTGCCAGACAAAGAGCAGGCTGATAAGCCCCACCAGCACGATGGGGAGAACAAACCTGACGCGCGTGCCCTGCTGCGCCAGCCCGAGCCACAGGGGCAGCAGCGCCAGCACAAAATAGGAGGGGCGCAGTGCCAGCATAAGTCCCAGTAACAGACCCGCCAGCGCAATTCTGCGCTGTTGCAAGGCCAGCAGTGCCCCGAGCCAGGCGGCGAGCGCGGGCCCATCCGAAAGGCCGGAGAGCGCCAGCGTCGGGGTGAGCGGCAGTGCCAGTACCAGCAGCCAGAGCGGCGCCAGCAGGCTTGGCCGTTGCCACAGCCTGACCGCCAGCAAGGCGGCGAGCGGCGCCAGTAAACCGCTGCCCAAGAGGCTTGCCCACTGCACCGCGCGGGCCGGATCGTCCACCGCCAGATTGATCAGCCGCGCCAGCCAGATAAAGGCGGGGTAGCCCGGAAAGTGGGGTGAGAACTCCAGCACGCTAAAGCGCGTCACCCCGTGGGCGAAATTGAGGGCATCGTCGGAATCGAGCGCCACCGGGAAGGCCAGCAGCCAGCCGAGCCAGACCAGTTGCAGCAGGATCAGCAAGTAGGGTCGATTAGCGAAGCGTAATCGGCCGTGGTGACGCCCCCCTTCTCCCCTTGCGGGAGAGGGGCCGGGGATGAGGGGGGCCGTCGGCATCAATGAGAGGTCATCAAAGCGGCGCCAGCACGGCCATCAGCGCTTTTTCTGCATCGCTAAAGGCGGCGGCGTCGGCGGGCTTGGCGCCCACCCCGAATACCCCCGGGTTACCGATGGCATCGAGCACCTTGGCCAACGCCTGTTCGGCCGCCTTGCGATCCCCTTCACTGAGGGAGGGGAGGATCAAGTCGAGGAAGCGCTTGCTCTTGACCACCAGCACCTTGGCGGTCTGGTAGTCGCCAAGATTCTGGCTGGCCCCTTCGAGGCGGCGCTCGATCTCCGCCTTGTAGGCGCGGTTGAGCAGGGCCGCGGTAGCCGCGGCGTCTTTGGCCTTGATGGCGGCGGCCAGCGGTGCTTGCAATTCCACCTTGTGGTGCTGTTCCAGATAGGTCAGCTCCTCGGCAATCTCGCTCAAGGTAGCGCTGGCATCCTTGCCGTCAGTGGCGGCGCCCAGCAGCGCTTCGCGGGCGTCGATCAGTGGCTCCTTGCCGGCGGCGGCGTAGGAGTAAGCCTGCGCCTGCCCGCTCAGGGTCAGCAGCAGGGTGAGGGCGAGTAAACCCGGGCGGATGGTCATCCTGTTCTCCTTACTTATGCCAATGGCGCGGCACTCAGGCCACGCTCTGGGTTTCGATCACGGTATTTTCGTTGCGATGGTTAAAGATGGCGTGACGTCTGTCCACCCCGTCGATCACCATGTCGGCGGCCATCATACCCATCTCCATGGCGGTGTCGGTGAAGATGTAGCGGAATGTCCCCTGACGGCCGGTCATGATGAGGTTTGTGATGGGCATCAGCGCCTTGATGGCTTCGTTGCGGCGCGCCTGATAGCCGAGATCCATCAGCGGATAGGCGTATTCGCTACGCGCTTCAAAAGTTTCATCGCCAAGCTTGGCGGTATCGACGCCGAGGCTCGCGAGATCAGCGGTAACCCGACCGCGCAGATCAGAGAGCGGCGCCTGCCAGGTGGCATCCCCCGGATTGCAGGGGATCTCCAGCATCACCGAGGTCTGGCCCTGGGGCGCCATAAAGGGGCTGCGGCGGCGCGGCTCCTGCAGGCGGGTGGCCAGAATATGGGGGTCGGAGAGGTACTGCCAGGTGTTGTCCGACAGGTTCTCCTGTTTCAACGGCATATTGACGAAGCGAAGCGACCGGTAGTGCAGATCGCACGGTAAGCCCAGATGCTGGCAGGTGAGCGGCAGCGGCAGGGTGGAGATCACCTGATCAAAGCGCTCGCTCTGCTCAATGTCATCTTGTTTCCAATACACCCGCTCGATGCGGTCATCAGCCTGCTCAAGGCGGGTGATGGTTGCGCCGGTTTTGAGCTCAACGCCCTCTGCCACCAGCCGCTCCCCCAGAGTGGTGAAGATCTGGCCGAAGCCATATTTGGGGTAGCGGTATTTGCGGGCATAGGTGCGCACCGAGATACTGCCGTTGCGTCTTGGCAGCAGGCGGCGCGCCACGTCTTTCAAATCGATGAGGCTGATGCGCTGACCGGCCCAGTCGGCGGAGAGCTTGTCCGGGTTGATACCCCACAGCTTGCCGGTGTAGCCCTCGAAGAACTGGCGATAGAGGGTGCGGCCGAAGTGACTCTGGATCCACTCGGCAAAGCTCGCCTTGGCAAAATCATCCGGCTTCTTGCTAAAGGGCAACAGCAGCAAGTCTTTTACCGCCCCGGCCATCAGGGCGAGCGGCGCCGTCTTGAGCAGGTTGGGCAGGTTCAATGGGTAGTCATAGGTGCGCCCGCCAAAGCGGATAACGCTCTTGCGCTCGGCGTGGAGCAGGTCGTCCCCCATCAGCTCGTCGATAAAGGCGAGCAGCTCGGGGTTCTTGGTGATAAAGCGGTGCCCGCCGTAGTCGAAGCGATACTCGCCGTCGCGCCCCTTGAAGGTCTGGGTGGCGCACATGCCGCCGACCACCGGCTCCTGCTCGAACAGGGTGACTGCAAAACCGGCGCAGCGCAGGCGCCAGGCCGCCATCAAACCGGCGGGGCCAGCGCCCAGCACTGCAATGCTTTTCTTGTTGTTATCGCTCATGACCTATTCCAAAACTACTTGATAGATCAGGAAACCGCGCCAAGGCGCGGCCCCCGAATAGTGTTGTTACCCCGTGGCCTTGTTGCCACAGGGCGTGTTGGCTCAGCCCTTGCCAGTCGCGGCACTTACCTGCGGGTGATAGCTGCGCTGCCAGAGGGTAACGAAGATCGCCAGATAGAGGGCCCAGGTCAGCAGCTGCAAGCCAGCGGGTGAGGCATTGTAGCCAAACAGGGCGCGCAGGAAGGTACCAAATACCCCCTGATCGTCGAGAATGTGGCTGATGTCGAACACCGGCGTGGTCCAGAAGGTGATGATATCTGCCGCCTGCAACATGTTGACGGCGGACGAGAGCAAGCCTGCGGCGATGATGATGATAAGCAGGCCCGTCCAGCGGAAGAAGGGAGCCAGCGCCACCTTGCGGGTGGAGCGCAGCAGCCCCCACACCAGCGCGATGGAGACCAGCAGCCCCGCCAGCGCGCCAATCATGCCGGATTGCAGATCCACCCCTTGCCCCGAATAGAGCAGGGCGGAGAAGAAGAGCACGGTTTCAAACCCTTCGCGCATCACCGCCAGAAAGGCGAGCAGCACCAGCCCAAACAGGTTGCCGCCATCGATGGCCGCATCGATGCGCGCCGTCATGGCCCCTACCTGGGATTTGGCCTGCTTTTGCATCCAGATCGCCATATAGGTGAGCACCAGAGTGGCAAACATCAGGATCCCCGCCATCAACAGGTGGTTGTAGCGCTCGCTCTCGAACTGGCTCACCACCACCTGGAACAGGAAGGCGACCACAAGGGAGGCGATAAGGCCGAGCCCCACCCCCAGATAGATGAACTTGTTGTAGCGGCTCGCCCCCAGCTTGGCGAGGTAGGAGAGGCAGATGCCGACCAGCAGGAAGGCTTCCAGCCCCTCGCGCAGGGTAATGAGAAAACTTGCAAACATCAGGATTGAGGCTCCGTAGCGGGCGTGACGGGGAGAGGCTGCAGGGTAAGTTGCAACCGATTTAGCTGCACTATGGGTGGCTCCGGCAAGCTGGGCTCGGCGGCGCGCACCGCATCATTGACCCACTTGGGGTAGGTGCGGAAATTGAGTTTGATATCGGCCTTGAAGGGCCCTTGGGCATCTGCGGGTAGCGGCCAGGCTTCATCCCGCCAGCCATCGGCCGGAATGCGGGTATCTTCCAAGAGCTTGGCGTAGCGCCAGAACTTGAGCCCCACCGGCTTGCCCTCGGCATCGCCGAATACTTTTCTGAACAGCCGCGCATCTTCAGGGACGGCGCCATCCACCGGCTGGCCGCTGGCAAGCACCACCTTGCCGGTGGCGTCGGTGACGGTCAGCTCCAGCCAGAGTTCACGAAAATCGGCCACCCCGGTGGGCAGGGCATGGCCTGCGCCGGTATTGGCGACCCGCACCACCAACTGCTGGCTATCGGCAGCCTGTTCGATACGGGCGGAGAGGGTCGCGCTGGAGCGCAGCAGCGCCAGACTCTCCAGCTCGAGTTCAGGGTTGCGCAGCCCCACCAGCTGGTGCTGGGCGCCGGTGAAGTTGTGGCGATAGAGCCGCGCCTTCATGGTGCCGTTTTCGGTGGACTGGCCCGCCACCGGCGCGCCGCCATTGCCCGGTTCGGGGTTCATATGGCAGTCGATGCAGGTGCGTCGTTTGGCGGGATCCTCGGCCTTGGCGAAGCTGGATTGTTCCCACTCGTCCCAGGTGTTGACGATGTTGGCACCAGTGCCCGGAGCAAACTCGTTGTGGCACGACTTGCACAGGGCCGCATCGCGGTAGAAATCCTTTTGATAGGAGGCTTTGTGGGCCGCCGGACGGGCGTTGATCTGCCGCTCAGCCAGCCAGTGTTGGAGGCTACCACCCGCGGCATCCTCGAACACATAGCTCTCGCGGTCTTTCAAATTCACGGTAAAGGCGCTGTTGCCGCCCGCATCTTCCACTTTGGTGATGCGATGACAGAGCACACAGCCGGTCCCTTCCTCCACCACAGGTTCGCCCGCCTTGTGGGCGGCAATCAGCGAGGCGCCGCCCTGCTCGAACATGTGGGAGCCCTTGGGCAGATCCAGCTGGCCGGTCATCACCTGCTGGGGCATGTGGCAGCCCTGACACCACTGGCCAAACGCTTCGCCCTCGGTTTCACGGGCCAGCGCCTGCACCACCTTGTAGTAGGGATGGGAGTTGCCCATCAACCGGTGGTTGCTCTCGCTCCAATCCTGGAACGCCTGTTGGTGGCAGTTCTGGCAGGAGGCAGAGTTGAGCCACTCCTTCGGGTGGGTAGTCGGCGCCTTGGCGGGATCCGTGCGCGGAGCATCGAGCCTGAGCCAGTTGGCCAGATAGGGGAGGTTGCCATCGGCGGTGACGAAGGCGTGCAAGTCCTCCATCATCGCCTTCACTTCCGGTTGGGGCTTCGCGGGGTCAACTGCCTCGGCCCCATCGCGGGTGTCATGGCCCATGCCGCCCTGGGTCTGCTGGGTCATGCGCAGGTATTCGCCGACAAAATCCCCCGCCACCATGTTGGTGAGGTTGGCGTGGCCGTTGATGGCGTTGTCGCCGCTCTTCTGGCGATGAGCCGCCATCAGATAGCGGTTGGTGAAGTTGAACCCGTCCAGATGACAGGAGTTGCAGCTCATCCAGTTGTCCCCCGCCATGGGGAAGCGTGAGTTGGACGCTGTGTTACCAAGGTTGAACAGCCGCTCGCCGTGCTGAAGCGGCTCGGGGCGCGGATCCGTCTCTACCAGCTTGGCGAAGTGGGGCACATCGACGGTGACCCGGGCAAACGGGCCGCTGCCGCCGCTATTGAGGAGTGTGAGATCCTGTCCCATGGCGTTGTGCACCAGAATATGGTCACCGTCGATCAGCAGATCCCGCGGATTCTGGCCCGGCAGGTGACGCAAGAGCTGGGTCGCCTTGGCGCCCCCCTGAAACTTCTTGCGGCGGTGGCGGTTGTTGTTGGACTTGCCGCTGCGGGAGAGGTCAAACACCAGCAGATCTTCCGAGCCCGCCAGGGTCAGATAGACCCGCTTGCCATCGGCGGCAAATCGGGCTGCAAACGGGTTGGAGACGATCTGGCTGCGGTTGCCGACGCTTGGCAGGTTGATCTGCAAAAAGAGCTGTTTTCTTTCATCGACCCGCTCTTTCTCCTCATCGAGATCAATGATGGAGACCGCTGGGAAGACGGTGCTCTGAAACTGGAAGGGGTGGCTGAAGCTCCACAGTACGTGAGGCAGCCAGGCCTCGCTGCCATCGGGGGAGAGGGCGATGCCATCGAGCAGGCGCGGCAAGCCTTGAGAGTCGCTCGGCGTGTCGCTATGGGTCTCGGCCAGGGTAATGAGCTTGGGCTTGGGAAGCGAAGCTCCCTTGGCGCCGTGGCCGAGCTTGGCGAGATCATAGATGGCGAGCTGGCCGGTCATGGCGTGGGTGAGCAGCAGGCGATCGTCGTCGGTCAGGGCCAGCCCACGGGGAGTCTCGGCGGTTTCTGCATCCAGCTGGAGGTTGCCGGCGGTGTCGTAGGCCTGCAGACGAGCGGATTCGAACAGGGTGACCCAGAACCACTGCCGCTTGACATCGAAGATGACCCCATAGGGGCGGTGGCCGGTGGGGATCGTCTTTTCCAGATCGAGATCATCATCCAGCAGCAGCAGGCGATCGCCGCTGTAGTCGGTGACCAGCAGGGTGCCGTCATCGGCGCGGGCAAGCTGGCGCAGATCGCCCCCCAGCGGCACCTCTTTGAGCCGCTTGCCGCTATCGCGCTCAAGCAGGGTGACCGATCCTGTGCTCAGGTTGGCGGTGACGAGGCGCGGGGCGCTCCCTTCCTCATAGGCGATCATCCCGGCACCCATCTGCTGGGCAAACGCGAAGGGGCTGGTCAGCAGCAGGACGAGTGCCAGCAGGGGTGACAAATATGCAGAGAACGATGACTTCAACATGGGATCAGGATCGCCATTTCAAGATGGTCCAGCGCCAGGCGTGGCGCAGCACCAGAGGAGTTAACGCCAACGCGCTCAGCCAGTGGGCCCAGCTGGCGAGGTTGCCCGTGGCATCGCCCGGAGTGCCGTGCAGCACCAGCAGCAGGCCGCTGGCCAGACAGATCAGCAGCAGGGCTTCAATAATCCGCCCCGTGGTGCGTAAAAAGGGTTTGTTGCTGCGGTTCAACAAGCTGCGATGGGAGAGCCAGAAGGCGCCAAACAGCAGGGGGAACAGGGTGAGCGAGAGCATCACATGGAAAAACAGATTCCAGCGTGCCAGCGACCAGAGCGGGGTCAGCGGTTCCCACAGCAGCAGGCCTGAGAAGAACATCAGATAGAGGGTGCCCTCGGCGGCCTGATGGTGGTAGGCCAGCCACTGCCAGAATTGTCGGGGTGAGAGAGAAAGGCTTGTCATAAAGGCTCCAGCACCCGGGCGGGGCAGCCCGGGGGGAGCAAGTTTATAACGCAGTAAGAGTAATGAAAAGTGTTATCAATTCCATTGATAATGAATCAAGCCTGAATGAACGGGGTGACCTAACACGACGATTGATAATTCCTTATCCGCTTGGCCGCCACCTATGGGGCGAGAGTGCGGGCGCAGCCGCTCCTCGACAGCGGGGCAGCTTGCGGCTCGGGGTTATGGCCGCGCGTCGGGCATTCAACTCACCAAGAGGCTTTTTATATTTATTTCAATTGATTGCAGCTAAAACTTGGCTAGATTTTCGACTTCTGATGAGGATCATCAGCAGCATATTCCCGTAGCTGGCGACTGCGCAGCAGATACCAGAGTGACCAGAGGCTGGCGACCAGCACCAGTGCGGTAGGCCAGCTGAATGACCACTTCTGCAGATTGAGGCTGTGCAACTGCATCAGCAGGCCGCTGACGGCAGAGCAGAGCAGCAGCAACGGGCTGTGGCGCCGGAGTCTGGCGCGAATGCTCTGGGTCTGCTGATAGGTGCCCCCGCAGGCGAGCAACGCCAGCATGGCGGGTACGTCGGTCAGCAGGCTGATGTAGAGGCTGATCCTGTCGGGATAAAAGAGGGTCAGGATTTCACTGCCGCTCTCGCGGGTCACTCCCGCCATCAGAAAGAGCCAGACCGAGCGGGTCAGCAACAGGGCGATGGGCCAGAACCAGAGGGGAGGGCGCAACTGTCCGTGATCGTCATATCGATGTTCGGGGTAGAGGGTCATGGTTGCCCGATATCCATTCATAGAGTGCAAGTGATGCAAGGGATATGGGGCGAAGGCGAGCCCTTTGCAAGGCGCGGGAGAGAGCGGGAATTAATCGGGGGGCCATGCCCCCCAATCCGTTTCTTCAGATATCGCAGCGCGCGTCGGCGGCGTTACAGCCACCCCTTGCGCTTGAAGAAGAGCCCGGTGCCCAGCGAGGACATCACCATCAGCACCAGCGAGAGGGGATAGCCATACTCCCAGGCGAGTTCAGGCATGCGGCCGAAGTTCATGCCGTAGATACTGGCGATCAGGGTCGGCGGCAGGAAGATCACGGCGGCAACCGAGAAGATCTTGATCACCTTGTTCTGCTCCAGATTGGTCACCCCCATGGAGGCCTCCAGCTGGAAGTTGATCTTGTCGAACAGGAACTGGGTGTGAGGCAGTAGTGACTCCACGTCGTGCAGCATCTCGTCGATCCACTTGTTCTGCTCCAGGCTCATGCGCTGGCGCAGGCTGCGTTTGAGGAAACGCAGGGCGCGGCGGGTATCGTGCAGGGAGAGACGGATCTGGCCGTTGGCCTCTTCCTGTGCCAACAGCTCCTTGAGCATAGGGTTGATCTGATCCGGCTCGAAGATCTGATCGGCGGTGTTTTCCAACGTCTTGTAACCATCTTCGATAAGATCGGAGAGGTACTCCACCTTGAGGTTTTGTACCTCCAGCAGGATATCGAGGGCATCCTCCACCTCCAGCCGATCCTGGCGCATATAGTGGCGCAGCAGGCGCACCAGCCCGATGTCATCTTCACGAATGCTGATCAGCAGGTTGTTGCGCAGGGTAAAGGAGACGTGGACACCCTTGGTGTCACGACCGATCCGCTGGGGAAACAGGGAGTGAATGTGCAGACCATCGGTATCCCAGTAGAAACGGGCGGATGCTTCGATGTCGTCGAGCTCCTCCTTGTCGGGAACCTCTTCCAGGAACAGGCCCGTCAACCATTCTCGCTCTGCCGTGTCCGGCTTGTAGGCATCCAGCCAGACCGTGTTGTCAGGTACTATGTCGTCAGGCCCGAGCGTGACTATGTCCAGCACCTTGTTATTGAGAATGTAGGCGGTGATCATCTGTCCCCCCTTAAAAAGTCATGGGTAATCAGGGATGGTTGCACAGGTCATGCGGCCTTAGATCGCTGAAGAAGGCGATCCCGTGGATAAGCAGATCGGGCCGATGGAAAACCTGAATGCGGCGAACTATACAGGGGTGGGCCCCGCTTGTCAGGGGCTATTCATCAGGGATTCAGCTTGTTTGTCCAAAAAAACAGCGAGGTCGGATCACCTTAGCAGCCATGCGGTGTAGAACCAGCCTTTGGCGGGGGGAGGGATGGCTGGGGCTGCTTGTTGCCGCTACCCCGCTTCATCAGATATTGGGATAGTTGGGCCCGGAGCCCCCTGTGGCGGTATCCAGACGATGTTTTGGGGCTGAGTATCTTTGATGTCACCGCATCTTGGCATTGCCGTATTCCATCACATATTGGGATAGTTGGGCCCGGATCCTCCTTGTGGCGGTGTCCAGACGATGTTTTGGGACTGAGTATCTTTGATGTCACCGTATCTTGGCATCGCCGTTCCATCACATATTCGGATAATTGGGCCCGGAGCCCCCCTGTGGCGGCGTCCAGATAATGTTTTGACTGGGGTCCTTGATATCGCAGGTTTTGCAGTGGATGCAGTTGGCGGCGTTGATCTGCAGTTTGGCCGCGCCTGCCATTTCCAGCACTTCAAACACCCCGGCCGGGCAGTAGCGTTGGGCGGGTTCGGCCCAGGTGGGCAGATTGACCTCGACCGGAATGCGCTCGTCCTGCAGCTTGAGGTGGCAAGGCTGATCCTCGTCGTGACTGGTGTTGGCCAGATACACAGACGAGAGCTTGTCAAAGCTCAGTCTGCCATCGGGTTTGGGATAATGGATGGGCTCGCAGCGGCTGGCCACGCGCAGCTGACGGTAGTCGTGAGCCTTATCGAGCAGCTTGAAAGGCGAGCTTGCGCCAAACAGCCGTTGCTCCAGCCAGTTGAAGGCACCGCCCAACCAAGGACCATAGCGATGAAGCGCCGCGCCGAAGTTGCGCGCCGCCTTGAGTTCGCGGGCCAGCCAGCTCTGGTGCAGCTCGTCACCATACTGGGCCAGATCCCAGCCCCCTTCATCGCCCCCCCGTAGAGCCATCGCGACGGTTTTTGCCGCCAGCATCCCCGATTTCATGGCAGTGTGGATCCCCTTGATGCGGGAAAAGTCGAGGGTGCCCGCATCGCAGCCGATCAGCAGGCCGCCCGGGAAGTGCATGCGGGGCAGGGCGTGCCAGCCCCCCTTGGTGATGGCGCGGGCGCCATAGCTGATGCGCTCCCCATCTTGCAACACGCCAGCGATAAGCGGGTGATGCTTGAGGCGCTGGAATTCGTCAAACGGGCTGAGCCAGGGATTCTGGTAGTTGAGATCGACAATCAGCCCGACTGCCACCTGATCCCCCTCCATGTGATAGAGATAGAAGCCACCGTGGCTATTGCCGCCCCCCTGCTTGCCAAGGGGCCAGCCACTACCGTGCAGCACCTGTCCCGCTTTGCCTTGGCCAGCAGGCAGTTGCCACAGCTCCTTGAAGCCGATGGCATAGTGCTGGGGCTGGGCAGGGCTTGCCAGGTTGAAATCGGCGATCAGCTGCTTGCCGAGATGGCCGCGGGCCCCCTCGGCAAAGAGGGTGTAGCGGCCGAGCAGCGCCATGCCGGGCACATGATCTGCTTTCGGATTGCCCGCCCGATCCAGCCCCAGATCGCCGGTGATCACCCCCTTGACCCGGCCCGCTTCCATGATAAGTTCGCTGGCGGTAAATCCCGGGTATATTTCGACTCCCAGTTTTTCCGCCTGTTGGCCAAGCCAGCGGCAGAGATTGCCCAGACTGACCACATGGCAACCCTCATTGTGCATCCGGGGTGGCACCGCCCAGGCGGGGAGTTGCAGGGAACGTTGCTCGCTTTGCAGCAGATGAACCTGATCGTCGCTGACCGGTACGCCGAGCGGCGCTTGCTGCCAGCAATCCGGCAGCAGCTCTTGCAAGGCGACGGGATCAAACAGGGCGCCGGAGAGCAGATGGGCGCCAATTTCCGCCCCTTTCTCCAGCAGACAGACAGAGAGAGTGGCATCCTGCTGTTTCAGGGCGATGGCTGCACTGAGCCCCGCCGGACCGCCGCCGACGATGACGACATCAAATTCCATTGCTTCCCGTTCCATCTTGCCTCTGCGCTCTGGTTGGCCTAGGGTAATGCTGGTAGTTTACGTAAACGTAAAGCAGTTGTAAGCAAAACTGAGCAAGAAAAAGCAAAAAATCAGGGAAGGGCGTACTGCAACAAACGCAGAGGCACACTAATGAATTCAATCCAAAGAGACGAGGCATGACCCCATGAAGCTGCTGGTCGCGATCAAACGGGTAGTCGACTACAACGTCAAGATCCGGGTGAAGGGAGACGGCTCCGACGTGGAGCTGGCCAATGTGAAGATGGGGATCAACCCCTTTTGTGAAATTGCGGTGGAGGAGGGGGTCAGGCTGCGGGAAGCCGGGGTTGCCAGCGAACTGGTGGTGGTGACCTTTGGCCCTGACGCTGCCGCCGAGCAACTGCGCCATGGGCTGGCGCTGGGGGCGGATCGGGCGCTGCATTATGTCACCGATGAGACGCTCACCCCGCTGACTGTCGCCCGCGCCTTGCACAAGGTGTGTGAGCAGGAGCAGCCGGATCTGGTGCTGCTCGGCAAGCAGTCCATCGATTCAGATAACAATCAGGTGGCCCAGATGCTGGCAGCCCTCAATGATTGGCCGCTGGCGACCTGCGCGTCCGCCCTTAAGGTGGAAGCGGGAGAGCTGCTGGTGACTCGTGAAATCGACGGTGGCCTCGAGACCCTGGGCATGCCGTTACCTGCGGTGGTGAGCGCCGATCTGCGTTTGAATGAACCGCGCTTTGCTTCGTTGCCCAACATCATGAAGGCCAAGCGCAAGCCGCTTGATAGCGCCCCCTTCTCGACACTCGCCGTTGAGGTGGCCAATCAGACCCGCTTGCTCGGGGTGATGGCGCCGCCAGCCCGCAGCGCCGGGATCAAGGTGGGCTCGGTGGACGAGCTGGTGGACAAACTCAAACACGAAGCGAAGGTGCTGCCATGAGCGTGCTGATCATTGCCGAACATCATCAGGGCCATCTGGCCGACAACGTGGCACAACTGGTCACCGCCGCCGGATCCATCGGCGGTCAGGTTGACCTGCTGTTGCTGGGTCAGGGGCTGACCGAGGCGGGTGAACAGGCGGCTGCCCTTGGCGGTGTCGACAAGGTGTTGCTTGCCGAACATCCCCGCTTGGCCGACGGGCTGCTGGATGGGGTGGACAAGCTGCTGTCCAGCTGGTGCGAAGGTTACAGCCACTGCCTGATGGCGGCGAGCGCCATGGGCAAGGCGCTGCTGCCACAAGTAGCGGCTCGGCTCGGGGTGGAGATGCTCTCCGAGGTGACGGCTATCGAGAGTAACGACACCTTCCTGCGCCCCATCTATGCGGGCAATGCCATTGCCAGAGTGGCAAGCTCGGCGCCCGTCAAAGTGATGACGGTACGGGCCACCGCGTTTGCCAAGGCGGCGACAGGCGGGCAGGCTCTCATCGAACGCTTGGCCGTGCCCGAATTCGCTGGCCGTACCCGGCTGGTCGAGCGCCGCGCGGTGTGCTCCAGCAGGCCCGAACTGACCGCCGCCCGGGTGGTGGTCTCCGGTGGCCGGGCACTGGGCTCCAAGGCGCAGTTTGCTTTGATAGAAGCGCTGGCCGACAAGCTGGGCGGTGCTGTGGGGGCATCGCGAGCCGCCGTTGATGCGGGATATGTCGCCAACGATCTGCAGGTGGGGCAGACCGGCAAGGTGGTGGCACCCGAACTCTATATCGCGGTCGGCATTTCGGGGGCCATTCAGCATCTGGCGGGGATGAAGGAGTCGAAGGTGATCGTGGCCATCAACAAGGACAGTGAAGCCCCCATCTTTCAGGTGGCTGACTATGGGCTGGTGGGGGATCTATTCACTCTGCTGCCGGAGCTCACCGCCAAACTGTAAATTTGTCAGAAATGGCTGGGCTGTGGTCGTTTATGCGCTCTGCCCGCCATTTCTGCGCATGTTCCCTGCAAGCCCTGACCCGTTCAGGGCTTTTTCTACTGCAAGGGGGACGCAGAGTGACGGTAAAAGGTTGAGCCAGCTCCCAAAAAGCCTTTGATCCGCTGGCTGCTCTTGTGTAAAACCTGACAAGTCATCGATTACTCTCATCCACTCACGGAAAGCGTCATGAGCAAACAGATTTACAACTTCTGCGCCGGCCCCGCCATGCTGCCGGTTGAAGTCATGGAGCGCGCCCAGCGCGAATTTTGTAATTTTCAGGGGCTGGGAGCCTCGGTCATGGAGCTTTCCCATCGCGGCAAGCCCTACATGGCGGTTGCCGAGAAGGCCGAAGTGGATCTGCGCGAACTGCTGGCGGTGCCGGACAACTACAAGGTGCTCTTCATGCACGGTGGCGGCCGCGGTCAGTTCTCCGCCGTACCCATGAACCTGCTGGGCGGCGCCAACAAGAAAGCGGACTTCCTGCTGACTGGCGTCTGGTCCCAGAGCGCTGTGGATGAAGCCAAAAAGTATGGCGATATCCAGACCTTCCAGGGGGTTGCCAAGAACGAGCAGGGGATCTCCCACCTGCTGCCGACCCCGGCGTTTCGCGCCGATGCGGCCTATATTCACTACTGCCCGAACGAAACCATTGACGGCATCGAGATGTTCGACATTCCGGCCACTGGCGAGGTGCCGCTGGTGGCGGATCTCTCCTCCACCATTCTCTCCCGTCCTCTCGACGTGAGCCGCTTTGGCATCATCTATGCCGGTGCCCAGAAAAATATCGGGCCGTCCGGGCTTGCCATTGCCATCGTGCGCGATGATCTGCTGGATCAGGCGAGAGCCGATGTCCCCTCGATTTTCGACTACAAGCTCACTGCCAAGAACGACTCCATGTTCAACACGCCGCCCACCTACGCCTGGTATCTGGCCGGTCTGGTGTTCGAGTGGCTCAAGGAACAGGGTGGCCTCGAGGCGATGGAAGCGCGCAATAAGGAGAAGGCAGACTTCCTCTATGACTATCTCGATCAGTCGAGCTTCTACGGCAATCAGGTGGATGTCAGCTGCCGTTCGCGCATGAACATCCCGTTCCAGCTGAAAAATGCCGAGCTGGACAAGCAGTTCCTGGCAGAATCGGAAGCGGCCGGCCTGCTGGCCCTCAAAGGACACCGCATTGTCGGTGGCATGCGTGCCAGCATCTACAACGCTATGCCGCTGGAGGGTGTTAAGGCCCTGGTGAGCTTTATGGATGGCTTTGCCAAGCGTCACGGCTGAGAAGAGAGCTCCACCTGTTTGCTGGTGGCCTCTCGTGACATCTCGTGAGCCGCTTCCAGCTATTGCAGTGATTCAAGACGCCGGGGATACCCCGGCGTCTTTTTTTCAACAGAACCAGCGCGCTGGCGTTTGCCGTGTGATTTCCGCTGAAAGTGCCCTTGCCGAGCGGGACGCAGGCTGTTAACGTCCGGACAGGCGTTTATTTTTGAGATAGCACAGGAAGTCTATGAATTCGTTGCGTTTGGAACCCATTTCTCGTGTGGCCGGAGAGGTCAATCTGCCCGGCTCCAAGAGTGTCTCTAACCGTGCGCTGCTGCTGGCGGCGCTGGCTCGTGGCACCACCCGTCTGACCAACCTGCTCGACAGCGATGACATTCGTCATATGCTGGCTGCGCTGACCCAGCTCGGGGTCAAGTACAAGCTCTCCGCCGACAAGACCGAGTGTACCGTGCAGGGTCTGGGCCGCAGCTTTGCGGTAAAAGAGCCGGTCAATCTGTTCCTTGGCAACGCCGGTACCGCCATGCGACCGCTGTGCGCCGCGCTGTGCTTGGGCTCCGGTGAATATACTCTGGGCGGCGAGCCGCGCATGGAAGAGCGTCCCATCGGCCATCTGGTGGATGCCCTGCGTGAAGCGGGTGCCCATATCCAGTACCTGAAACACGATGGTTATCCGCCGCTGGTTGTGGACGCCAAGGGGCTGTGGGGCGGCGATGTGCACGTCGACGGCTCCGTCTCCAGCCAGTTCCTGACCGCGTTTTTGATGGCAGCCCCAATGGCGGCGGGCGATACCCGGATCCACATCAAGGGGGAGCTGGTCTCCAAGCCCTACATCGACATCACTCTGCACATCATGAAGCAGTTTGGGGTGGTCATCGAGCACGACAACTACAAGCTCTTCTACATCAAGGGCAACCAGACCTACATCAGTCCGGGTGATTTTCTGGTGGAAGGAGATGCCTCCAGCGCCTCCTACTTCCTCGCGGCGGGCGCCATCAAGGGCAAGGTGCGGGTCACCGGTATCGGCAAGCACAGCATTCAGGGTGATATCCACTTCGCCGATGTGCTGGAGAAGATGGGCGCGCGCATCACCTGGGGCGATGATTTTATCGAGGCGGAGCAGGCGCCGCTGCACGGAGTGGATATGGACATGAACCATATTCCCGATGCGGCCATGACCATCGCCGTTGCCGCGCTGTTTGCCGAGGGGCCGACCTCCATTCGCAATATCTACAACTGGCGGGTGAAGGAGACCGATCGTCTGCACGCCATGGCGACCGAGCTGCGCAAGCTGGGCGTCGAAGTGGAGGAGGGGCATGACTTTATCACCGTGACCCCGCCGACCCAGCTCAAGCATGCCGAGATCGATACCTACAACGATCACCGTATCGCCATGTGCTTCTCGCTGGTGGCGCTGTCGGATACCCCGGTCACCATCAATGATCCCAAGTGCACCTCGAAGACCTTCCCGGATTACTTCGACAAGCTGGCCAGTATCAGCCAGCGTGGCTGATCACTGACAAACCCGTCATCACCGACGCTTCGGGCCCGCGCTGAGCGGGCCTTTTTGCCTTCCTCACCAGCATCGTCATTTCTCCTAGCATCATTTCAATAACTTGCAAGATTGCCATATAAAATAGTTTTGTGATTGCTGTAATTTCCTATTTACACATGCCCTGTCGCGGGCTATGTTGAGATTTCCTAATCGCAGTCATCTAGCAGGAAGCCTTGTCATGCAGCATCAAACCGACGACGTTCGTATCAGTGAAATCAAAGAGTTATTACCTCCGGTTGCGGTGCTTGAGAAGTTTCCGGCTACCGAGGTGGCCTCGTCCACCGTTTTTGAATCCCGTCAGGCCATTCACAATATCCTGGCTGGCGAAGATGATCGTCTGCTGGTGGTGATTGGTCCTTGCTCCATCCATGATCCGGTTGCCGCGCTGGAGTACGGCAAGCGCCTCAAGGCGTTGCGCGACGAGCTGAAAGGTCAGCTGGAGATCGTGATGCGGGTCTACTTCGAAAAACCGCGCACCACAGTGGGCTGGAAGGGGCTGATCAACGATCCGTACCTCGATAACAGCTGCAAGATCAACGACGGTCTGCGCATTGGTCGCAAGCTGTTGCTGGATCTCAACGACATGGGGCTGCCGACTGCCTCCGAGTTCCTTGACATGATCACCCCGCAATATGTGGCGGATCTGATGAGCTGGGGCGCGATCGGTGCCCGTACTACCGAATCCCAGGTACACCGCGAGCTGGCCTCCGGTCTCTCCTGTCCGGTGGGCTTCAAGAACGGCACTGACGGCACCATCAAGGTTGCCATCGATGCCATCGGTGCCGCCAGTGCGCCGCACCACTTCCTGTCGGTCACCAAATACGGTCACTCCGCCATCGTGGCGACCCGCGGCAACCCGGACTGTCACATCATTCTGCGTGGTGGTCGTGAGCCGAACTACAGCGCCGCCCACGTGGACGAGGTGGTGAAGGGGCTGGAGAAGGCCGGTCTGCCCCAGAAGGTGATGATCGACTTTAGTCATGCCAACAGCAGCAAGCAGTTCAAGAACCAGATGCTGGTGGCCGAGGATGTGGCCGGCCAACTGCGTGCCGGCAGCAAGGCGGTGTTTGGTGTGATGGTGGAGAGCCATCTGGTGGAAGGCCGTCAGGATCTGGTGGAAGGGTGTGAACTCACCGTCGGCCAGAGCATCACCGATGCCTGCATCGGTTGGGCCGATACCGAAGTGCTGCTGCGCAACCTGGCGGATGCCGTTGCAACCCGTAACGCCCGCTAAAGACCGGATTTCGCAGTCGCAGTGACAAAGAGAAAGTGATAACCAGAGGCCGCTATTGCGGCCTCATCTATTCGTGTTGCGGGGCTTAAGGCTCAGGGCAGGGCATCGGGCCGGAAGCTGGCGCGGATCTGCGGCACCAGGCTTGATGGGTCGAACCCTTTCTCCTCGCCCAGCACCGGATGGAGCAGGGGCTTCTCTTCGATGGGGGTGATATCCCCCGCCAGCAGCTGGCGGGTGGCCTGACCCATCTGGTAGAGCTGGCGCACCGGCGCAAACTGGGTCGCCAGATTGAGGGGATCATCGGCGCGGGTGAAGGCCATCATGGGGATCTGGTAGGTGGCATCGCGTGCCGGCTTGTCACCGTGAATCCCCTTGCCGGCGGACATCAAAAACGGCTGGTGATCGCCAAAGGCCACCACCAGATAGTGCTTGTCCGACTGGTCGAGGGTCTTGAGCAGCCGCTCCAGCGAGGCCATGGCATCCACCACCCCGGTGTAGTAGGTGTTGAGCAGCTGGGTGTCACTCTCGCTCTGGTTCGGGCAGGCGCCGCTGCGCTCCTGCCCCTGATAGCGGGGGCCATCGAAGGGGCCGTGCCCCTGCATGGTGACCGCATAGGCAAACAGCGGTTTGTCATCCTGTTCGCTGCGCTTGAGCAGGTGGTCGATCAGCGCATCATCGGAGATATAGAGTCCCTTGTGCTCAAGGGTGGTGAAGCGTGTGTCGAACCAGCGCTCCTCATAGCCGAGCGCCGGGATCGCCTTGGCGCGGCCCCAGAATTTTTCCACATAAGGGTGGGCGAACAGGGTCTGGTAGCCGCTCTGTCTGGCGCTCTGGGCCAGCCCCGGCACCTGCTGCGAGAGGTAGTAGTAGGGCACCACCCCTTGCTTGAGCAAGCCCACCGGCAGGCCGGTGTTCATCTCGAACTCCGCCAGCACCGTCATGCCGCCGGTGGTGGGGGAGTGGATGGTTTTTTGCCACTGCTGCACGCTGGCGGGCAGGGAGAGGGTGGGAGCCGGGGCGCAGATCCGCCCCTTCCAGTCGAGCCAGAGCGACTCATATTGCAGTACGATCACCAGATCCCAGCGCGGCGCTATGCCCTGGGGCGGATAGCTCAGCTGCGGGGCCAGCTCGTTGATCTGCAAGGGGTAGCGAAACACGCTGCCGCTTTGCAGCATCTCGTCCACCAGATTGAACAGATAGAGGCCAGGACCTGAGCGGATGATGTCCCTGTGGTAGTTGACCGCACGGTCCACGTAGCGAATGTTGGCCCCCAGCAGCTTGTTGCCGGTCTGGGTGGCAAAGACGCACAGGGCAAAGAAGGCGACGGTGGCGGCGGCTGTGCGCAACACCCAGCGCGACAGGGCAAAGCGCCAGCAGAGAAACAGTGCCAGTAAAACGGTGAAGATGGGCAGGATGGGGTGCTGGTCGAGCAGGATCCGCAGCAGCGCCAGCAGGTTGCCAAAATCGTCCCCGCCGAGCGGCACGCCGTAGATGGCGATCTTCATAAAGTTGGCCAGCAGACCTATGCCTGACAGCGCGGTAAAGACCAGCCCCATATAGAGGTTGAAGCCCGCCAGTGCGCAGAGGCTCCAGCCCAGCACCATGCTGCCCCAGGCCAGATAGTAGTGCTCCGGCCGAAAGCCTGACCAGAGCAGAAACTCCCCCAGCTTGAACACCACGAAGCCGTGCAGCAGCACGAAGGTGAGGTTGCCGAGCAGCAGGCTGCCGATGATCCGCCAGCGCAGGCTGCGGCGCAGCTTTGGCAGCACCGTTTTGAGCACGGCGGCGCTCAGGGCCAGCACTAGGGTCAGGCTCACCACCAGATAGGTGAGGTTGAAGCCCTGCTCCGGCAGGGTTTGCAGGATCTGGCTGAAATCACCGCTCTCGGGGCGATCCTTGAGCAGCAGACCGATGCGCAGCTGATAACGGCTGGCCAGTGCATCGTCCGGTGCGCGCAAGGTGCTGTTGAGATCCAGCGAGCAGCGGTTATTGCGGCACACCTGACGCTTATCCACCGCTTGACTGAGCTGGTCGATCCGCTCCCCCTTGTCGTTGAGCAGCTCCACTCGCACCTTGTCCCCCGCTTGCAGCGGCCCCCGCAACAGCCACTGGCTGCGCACCACCAGATAGAGGCCGCGGCTGTCGCTTTTATAGAGCAGGGCGTGGCGGGTGAGGGTGGCCAGCGGATTGTCGGCGGGGCCCAGCACCAGCGGTTGGGCACGGCCCAGCCAGCTGCCGGGATTGATCAGCGGTAATAACAGAGTCAGCAGCAGCAATCCGCCCAGCAGGGCCAGTAGCCCAGAGGGCAGACTCAGGGCACGGGGGCGGCCTGAGGAGGGGCGATTCATATAAGCTCATCCTTTGAGCGAGTAAGGGAGAGATCGTTCATCCGCATAGAGTTTGACCCGATGGTGCGGGCCTTGTTTCAGCTTGTCAATTTAATGACCACTTAATGAATATTTGGTTACAGCTCAACCTTGCAAATTGTGATCCCGATCGAGGGGTTGTTCGGAATATGTGATGAAAGCGTCATCATGGGGTTTTGCCACTGGCTTGGGAGGGAGCTGCTGTTTAGTCTCTCGATAGCGACTGGAGGTACATGTATGAATCCCAAAGTGATGGCACGTCAGGCCAGATTGCTGCGCATGCTGGAGAGCAAGGAAGAGATCCGGATCGGACGCGAGCGCGACTGCCCGCTGCCGCTGGCCCAACTGGTCAAGCTGAAGGATACTCATCCCGCAGTGGTCAAGGTCTATCGCCACGGTCTCACCGCCGAGGTGTTTCACCTCAAGGTGGAGGGGCATCACTGGTGCCTCAAGCGGCGACGTCAGGATTCACTGGTGGCCAACCTCGATGGCAAGACCGCCTTTCTGACCGAGCTGGAGCGGCGGCGTGAAATCGAGGCGCTGCGCGAGCTGCATCCCACCGTCCTCTCCCACGTGGTTTGCACCAGTTTCGGCTCGGCGCGGGCCGGGGTACTGGTCTCCCCCTGGTTGCGGGGTGTGCCGGTCCATCAGCTCAACGAACGCAATCTGGCCCAGATTCTGGAGGTGCAGGGTGAGCTGGCCCGCTGGGGCTGGTTTGACTGGGACCCGAGTCCGGGCAACCTGCTCGATGATGGCGAGCAGATCTGCGTGTTCGACTTTGGCTATATGTGGACCTTCGATCCCCGCTTTGAATACAACTCCAACGGTCTGGTCGATCCGCAGTTCCATGTACCGGAGCGGCTGGAGACCCGCACCCTCTCTGGACTCTGGCTCGATGAGGCCGATCCTCTGCCGCAATTTCGCTACTGGCGTGAACTCTGCCTCAAGTGGGTCAAACGGGAGATCCACCACCTGATCCGCGAAGGGGCCAGCGCGCCCGTGCTGGCCCGCCTGCACGCCCTGCAGGGGGAGTGGAGCGCCGCGCTGGTGAGCGACGAGGCGCTGGTTGCCAACTGGTGGCGGGACATGTATCGCAGCCACCGGCTCGATGTGGCCGATGATCTGAGCGGCCAGAGCTGCGGCCCGCTCACCCTGCGTCGCCTCGACTGGCTGATGCAGGCGGTGACGGATCACTATTCGCTGCTGGTGGACAATCTCTCGCCTCAGGAGACGGAGCTGGGCCAGACCGGGCTGCTGGCCCGCTTACAGCAGCTGCGCCGGGAAGCCGTCGCCTGTCAGTTGCCAGCCACCAGCCTTGCCTGAGCCAATACCTTTGCGGAGTACAAATGAACAGGGCGCCGTGTTGGCGCCCTGTTGCATGGCCGGAATTGCCTCGCGGTGAGGGTCAGTCCAGCAACTCCTGATGGAGGCGGTTGACGATATTGCCCGCCTCGCTCTCCTTGACCAGGAAGCAGAGGTTGTGGGCGCTGGCGCCGTAGCAGATCATCCGGATGTTGTGCTCGCGCAGGGCGTCAAAGACCTGACTGCCCACCCCGTTCACTTCGCTCATCCGGTTGCCGATGAGCGCCACCAGTGCCAGACCGGTTTCCACCTCCACCTTGCAGAGCTGGCCCAGCTCGGCCAGTACCTTGTCGCTCAGGATCGGTTCGCCGTTACTCTGGCTGCCGGTGTGATCCAGCGTCAGTGACACGCTCACCTCCGATGTGGTGATGAGATCGACCGAGATGCGGTGACGGGCCAGAATGCCGAACACTTCGGCCAGAAAGCCGTAGGCGTGGAACATGTTGAGGCTGTGCAGGGTCACCAGCACCTGCTGGCGGCGCAGGGCGATGGCGCGAAACAGCGGGCTTGAATCTGTGCTGGCGCGGATCCAGGTACCACCGGCGGCAGGATCCTTGGCGGAGCCGACAAACACCGGAATGTTCTGGCGCACCGCCGGTTGCAGGGTGGCGGGGTGCAGCACCTTGGCGCCGAAAGTGGCCATCTCGGCTGCTTCGACAAAGCTGATTTCAGGAATGGGGCGGGCGCGGGTGACGAGGCGCGGATCCGTGGTGTAGATGCCGGGCACATCGGTCCAAATCTCGATACTGGCGGCATCGAGCGCTTCGGCGAGCAGGGCCGCACTGTAGTCAGAGCCGCCGCGCCCCAGCGTGGTGGTGCGGCCATCGCCATCGGCACCGATAAAGCCCTGGGTGATGATGAGGCTGTCGCCAAGCTGCGGGCCCAGCGTCTGCTGGCAGAGGGTACGGGTGGTGGCCAGATCGACGGTGGCCTTGCCAAAGCGGCTGTCGGTGCGCATCAGCTGGCGCACATCCTGCCAGTGGGCCTTGACGCCGCGCTGGCGCAGCAGCTCGGTAAAGAGGCGGGTAGACATCAGCTCGCCGCAGGCAATGAGGCGATCGGCCAGCTCCGCATCGGTATGCTGGTGAGCTTGCTGGGCCATGAGGCGAATTTCGTCCAGCTGGCCATGAATGAGGGCGCTCACATCAACGGGGTTGCCGAGATCTGCCAGAATGGCCTGCTGGATCCCGGCCAGTTTGGCCAGCTGCTCGTCGCGGCCCGCTTCGTCCAGCTCCCCTTGTGCCAGGGCGACCAGCAGGTTGGTGACACCGGCGCTGGCGCTCAGTACCACCACCCGGGTGGCGGGATTGGCCAGCACGATATCGGCGCAGTGATTCATGGCCGGGAAGTTGGCGACACTGGTTCCGCCAAACTTGGCGACATTGATCGGGCTCATTGCTTACTCCTGTCTTATTTTAAGATTCCGGTTCCATCGGGCAAAAAAGAGAGGAGGAGGCTGAAAATGGCAGGAATGAACGAAACTATCCCGGCCAGAAGCACTCCACCTGCAGAGCCCATCCCGTACCGCCCCTGACAGGGCGCGGTGGGGGATGATCACTACCGATGACAACCCGGGGGATTCAGCCCCCGCAGCCGACGTTGAGGTCACCAGTCTCCTCACTCGTCTCGGCGCTGCTCCCCCTGACCCAAGTTCACCGGACGCTGGCGTCCTCCCTTGGGCTGCCTGGGCAGCGCTCCTCTTCTGGCTCCACCAGGGCGGTGGAGTGCATTTAGAAATACCCTGCGTTGGATTGCACTGTCAATCGAGTTTGTGAAAAAGTTCAAATTGTCAGCTAACTCAACACAGAATCAATGGCTTAGGCAATGGTCTTTGACAAAACCTTGGAACGGCGCTGCCAGTTGTAGAGACGCTGGCGCGCCACCGGCAGATCTTCCACTTCCAGCGGATCGAAGCCCCGCTCCCGGAACCAGTGGATGGAGCGGGTGGTGAGCACGAACAGGCGGCGAATGCCGAGCCGTTTGGCCCGCTCGGCCACCTTGGCCACCAGCTGATCCCCCCGGTTTGAGTTGCGATAGTCGGGGTGGATGGCGACGCAGGCCATCTCCGCCATCGCCTCTTCCATAAAGCAGTAGAGTGCCGCGCAGCCGATGATGAGGCCATCGCGCTCGATGATGGTGAACTTGTCGATCTCCATCTCCAGCTGCTCGCGGGAGCGGCGCACCAGAATGCCTTCCTCCTCCAGCGGGCGGATCAAATCAAGAATGCCGCCGATATCCTCGATGGTAGCGGCGCGGGCCTGCTCGGCACTTTCCCGCACGATCTGGGTGCCGAGGCCGTCGCGACTGAACAGCTCCTGCAGCATGGCGCCATCATCCTGATAGCTCACCAGATGGGAGCGGGGCACGCCGCCACGGCAAGAGGCAATGGCCGCGCGCAGATAGCGGGCGGTGCCGGACATCTCTTCGCCCGCCTGCTCCAGCTCCACCAGCAGCTCTTCGGCCTGTTCGGGGAAGAGCTCGGAGATGGCTTCGCCGCGTCTGTCCATTACCCCCTGGGTGCTGCTAAAGCAGATGAGCTTGTCCGCCTTGAGGTCGACCGCCACCCGGCGGGCCACCTCTTCCGAGCTCAGGTTAAAGCTCTCGCCGGTGACCGAGCAGCCGATGGGGGAGATCAGCACCAGACTCTTCTGATCGAGCTGGCGGGTGATCCCCTCCACGTCGATGCGGCGCACCCGGCCGCTGTGGCAAAAGTCGATGCCATCATCCACACCCAGCGGCTGGGCGGTGACGAAGTTGCCGCTCACCACGCTGATCCGCGCTCCCTGCATGGGGGTGTTGGCGAGCCCCATGGAGAGCTGGGCGGTTATGTCGTATTGCAGGCCGCCACACACCTGTTTGATGATGGTGAAACTCTCGTCATCGGTGACCCGGATCCGCTTGTGATACTGGGCCTCGATACCGGCGCGGGCCAGCGCTTCATCGTTTTGCGGACGTGAACCAAACACCAGCACCAGGCGTATGCCCAGTGTCTGCAGCAGGGCGATATCGCTGACGATATTGGCGAAGTTGGGGTGGCAGATGGCTTCTCCCCCCATCATCAGCACAAAGGTGGCACCCCGATGCACATTGACATAGGGGGTGGATTGCCGGAAGGCATTGACCAGACTGGGTTCGCGTTCACGCACTTGATATTTCTTCCATAAAAAAACAGCGATTGGCTCAATATATGAAAATTAATTCACAAATCAAGACTAAATATTGATTTTGGCCGTTTCTGGTCTACGAGGGGCGGGTTGGCCGTGCGGATCGGGAAAGGGTGACGGACGGTGCAGACGGCCGCCGGGGCGAGCGGGGAGGGGCCCGCCGGTTGATCCGGCGCGATAAACTGCTATCTTCGATGCTCCTTTTCGTCAGCTGTGTGATTTCACAGGGTTTTATACAAGGACAGAATTCATGGAACAGATTATTTCACCGGCAGATGCCCTGCCGGGACGACGCGAAGCGATGGTGATTGGTCAGCAGCATGCGGTGAATGGCAACCCGACTCAGGGTCCCTGGCCCGAGAACATGGAGATCGCCTGGTTTGGCATGGGTTGCTTCTGGGGCGTGGAGCGCCTGTTCTGGCAGCAGCCGGGCGTCTACTCCACCGCGGCCGGATATCAGGGCGGCGTGACCCAGAATCCCACCTACAAAGAGGTGTGCAGCGGCCTGACCGGTCATGCCGAGACGGTGCAGGTGGTGTTTGATCCGGCAATGATCAGCTACGGCGATCTGCTCAGACTGTTCTGGGAGCAGCACGATCCGGCGCAGGGGATGCGTCAGGGCGGGGACATTGGCACCCAGTACCGCTCGGTGATCTTCTATGGCGACGAGAGTCAGCAGATCATTGCCCAGCAGAGCATGGCGGCCTATCAGCAGGCGATGGCGGCAAGCGGCGACAGCCGTGCCATTACCACCCGCATTCTGCCGCTGGCGCCCTTCTACTACGCCGAGGATTACCATCAGCAATATCTGGAGAAAAACCCGGATGGTTACTGCGGATTGGGTGGCATTGGAGTCTGTTTGCCGCCAAGCCTGAACCGCTGAACAGGTTTGTAGTCGATTTCTTAATAAAAGTGAAAATAAATGGTCGGAGGAGGGAACTTATTGCGACCAGTCGGGACTAACTAGGTAGCGTCCAGGGATCGGATGCAAAGTCCAGACACATTTCTTGCCTTGATAACCGCCTGATGAATGAACGCACTGGCGGGTTGAAAATGATAGCAAGCAGGGCTGCCCACCAAGGCGGCCCTTTTCCTTATCTGCTGTTCTGAAATTTTGCGTTGGGCGGGAAAACCGGACGGCAGATCAGCCGATGGCGCTGTCGAACAGGTTCTTGATGAGATCGATAAACTCGATGAGGAAGGTTTTCTGTTCAGGGGTCGGGGCGCGCAGCCAGACGGCAGAGAGCACCTCTTCCAGATCGGCGACCACGGCGTCGGCCTCCTGCATGATGGCGAAACGCACCTTGGGATCGAGCTGGGGGTTTTGCTCGCAAATGGCCATCAGGTTGCTGGCAACTCGGCCACTGACCAGATCTTCGATGGTATCTTCACCATCGTTCTGCTGCTGGGATTCAAACAATCCCAAACTCTCCACCAGATACTCGATCAGCGAGATATAGCCTTCACTTTCTACCACCATGGTTGCTGCCTCAATACAGTAACAATACGAAAATTAAGCGTATTTTAGTGGCTTGCCCTAGCTTGGCAAGCAGCAGTGCATGCGATGGCGAGTAAAACTGACTCCGCCCCGCTCCACGGACTCCAGCCCGGTCAACGTAAAGCCATGTCGTAAAAATAGCTCATAACTGAAGGCGCTGGCCTCGGTGGTGATGAGGGTCATACCGAGCCCTCTGGCCCCCGCGAGCGCCGTGGTGAGCAGCAGATTGCCCAGTCCCTGGCGCTGATGGTCGGCGCTGACATAGAGCAGACTGAGATGGCCATCGGGGCTCAGGGTGACAAAACCGAGGGGCACATTTGCCAGCTCCGCCACCCAGCCGTGGTGTTCGCGCAGCTGGCTGACAAAGCCCGGATGTTGTGAACCGAGGGCCCACTGCTCCACCTGTTCGGCGCTGTAGTGCTCGGGGCCGCAGCGTCGCACCGCCTGCTCAAACAGGCTCACGAGGGCGGGGATATGTGCCTCACCAAGGGGGACAATGCAAAGTGCTGGACTAAGTGCTGGGGTCATAAGGTTGGGTCGTCAGTGGGGGAGAGGGGACGCGGCGCCTGTGGCCGTTTGGCTTTGGGCAGACCCGCGACAACCCGCTCATAGGAGTGATGCACCCAGCCCTGCCACAGATCATCTGGCAAGGTGCTGTTCAGGGTCACTGTGTTCCAGTGTTGCTTGTTCATATGCCAACCCGGTTTGACCTCGGGGTGGATCTCGCGCAGCAGCAACGCCAGCTCGGGCTCGCATTTGAGGTTGATGGTAAGCGGCTCGGCCTGCCAATCCACCAGCGCGAACATCTTGCCCGCGATGCGGTAGACCAGGGTCTCCGGGCCAAACGGGGTATCTTCGGTGGCGCCCGGCAGGGTCAGCAGAAAGTGGCGCAAACGGGTCAAATCCATGGAAAGTTCTCGCGCAAGGGGTGATCCGGGTCATGTCAGGCGCATATCTATCGGCGGGCCTGTTCTGTTAATATGCGCGCAGCCGAGTATACCCCCCATCACCAAGGGAGCCTATTGGATGTTGTATCACAAGACTTTCGAACTGGGTCCCGAGCGGGATTGGGTGGTGTTTGTCCACGGCGCCGGTGGCAGCTCCTCCATCTGGTTCAAACAGCTGCGCGCCTATCGCGAGCACTTCAATGTGCTGCTGCTGGACTTGCGCGGCCACGGCCAGTCCCACCAGCTGCAACAGGTGGTCAAGGGCCACTACAGCTTTCGGGAAGTGACCGAAGATATCGTTCGGCTGCTCGATCATCTCGATATCCGCCGCGCCCACTTTGTCGGCATCTCCCTTGGCACCATCCTTATTCGTCATCTGGCCGAGCTCTGCCCGGAGCGGGTGAAAAGCATGGTACTGGGGGGCGCCATTTTGCGGCTCGATATCCGCTCGCGGGTGCTGGTGCAGCTGGGCCGACTCGGCCAGCACTTCCTGCCCTATATGTGGCTCTACCGGCTGTTTGCCTTCATCATCATGCCGCGCCAGCACCATCAGGAGTCGCGCAACCTCTTTGTGCGCGAGGCCCGCAAGCTCTGCCAGAAAGAGTTCAAACGCTGGTTCCGCCTCGCCACCGAGGTCAACCCGCTGATGCGTTACTTCCGCGAACGCTCCCTGCCCATTCCCACCCTCTATGTGATGGGAGAGGAGGATCATATGTTTCTGGCACCGGTGCGCGAACAGGTGGCCCGCGATGCCAGCTCCTCATTAGCGGTGATCGAACAGTGCGGCCATGTCTGCAATGTGGAGCAGCCGGAACAGTTTAATCGTCGTACGCTGGCGTTCATTCAATCGCTGGGGGGCGGACGGAAATAAGGATTCATTACGCTGTGCATTCAGGTCATGCTACAGCGGCATTGCAAGCTGGCCGCGAGCAAAGCGCTGCCAACGTGCAATAGATGTCGCTGTCTTGGCGATCGTATAAGCCGCATACTTTCAAGCTACCAGGGGTGATCTGCCCCCCTGATTCTTTATAATGCCCCCCCTTTAAAACCGCTGAACCCAGGTTCGGCGCGCGCAGATGGCTTGCTATGTCATCATGCAGGTCATCAGGATTGAGAAACGGTTATGCATACTCTGGAACAGCTGCGTGCGGGTGAACTGTGCGGTGCCCGCCATCTGAAGCTTTGTGAAAACCTGACGGAGTTCCCCACCGAGATTTTGAGCCTGAAAGAGACGTTGGAGGTGCTGGATTTGACCGGCAACCAGCTGAGCACGCTGCCGGACGAGCTGGCCGGGTTTGGCAAACTGCGCATTATCTTCTGCTCTGAGAACCGCTTTACCGAGCTGCCCGAGGTGCTGGGACGTTGTCCGGCGCTCACCATGGTGGGTTTTAAGGCCAACCGGATTGTTACCGTCTCGGCCAGGGCGTTGCCCGCCGGTTTGCGCTGGCTGATCCTGACCGATAACGCAATTGAGCAGCTGCCTGATGAGCTGGGCCAGTGCGACGCCCTGCAAAAGTTGATGCTGGCGGGCAACCGCCTGCGCGAGCTGCCGAGGAGCCTTGCCAACTGCCGCAATCTGGAGTTGCTGCGCATCGCCGCCAACCGCATCGAACGCTTCCCCGAGTGGCTGCTGTCGCTGCCGCGCCTTGCATGGCTCGCCTACTCCGGCAACCCCTTTAGCGAAGGGGCGGAGGCGCGGGCCATCGATGATGCCCATGTCACGCCGATTGCTTGGGAGACGCTGGCGCTGGGCGAGCTGCTGGGGCAGGGAGCATCCGGCGTTATCCATCGCGCCACCCTTGTGGGTAATCCTGCTGATGAAGTGACTCAGGCCAGCGGCGGAGCCGATGCCAGTCAGGTGGCGGTCAAGCTGTTCAAGGGGGCGGTGACCAGCGACGGGTTGCCCCGCTGCGAGATGGCGGCATCGCTGGCGGCGGGCACTCATCCCAACCTTATCAAGGTGATAGGCAAGGTGGCTGATCACCCCTCCGGTATTCCGGCGCTGGTGATGGAGCTGATCGACCCGGCCTTTGTCAATCTGGCCGGGCCGCCGAGCCTGGACTCCTGCACCCGGGATGTCTATCCAGAGGGGCTGCATCTGAGTGTGCCGGATGCGCTGGCGATGGCCCACGGCATCGCCTCGGTGGAGGGCCATCTGCATCGCGCGGGCATCATGCACGGGGATCTCTACGGCCACAATATTCTGTTTGCCCGCGGTTCTGACGCGCCGGCTCGCGCCCTGCTGGGGGATTTTGGCGCCGCTTCCTTATATGACCGCTGCGACCGCGAGCGGGCCATGGGCCTTGAGCGACTGGAAGTGCGCGCCTTTGGTTGCCTGCTGGAGGAGCTGCTGGCCCATTGCGATACGCAAGACTCACCGCTTGATGGGTTGCATCAGCTCAAAGCGGCCTGCCTCTCGGAACTCCCCGCCGAACGCCCCGATTTTGCTTATATAGAGCGTCAGCTGGCGGCCGCTCGCGCCACGCTGTCGTGATCTAATTGACGTTGGCAGGCACGTTATAAACGCAGCCAATAGCGCTCATTGCGACAGCGAGGCGCACGGCAAGGTGACGTCCCGCCATTCTCCCGATAACACGCCGAGGCTGCGCGGCAAAAAGGGGAGGGCAGAGGGTTGCGCGGTGCCGGTTAAGTTGTGATATTGAGGCATCTTTAGTACAGAAGGGTAATAACGATGGAAGCTGCGTTTTGGCATCAGCGTTGGGAAGAGAACCGGATTGGCTTTCATCAGGCGGACTTCAACCACTGGCTGCAATCCTGGTGGTCAGCCCAGCAAGCGGACGAGCCGGTGCTGGTTCCCCTGTGCGGCAAGTCCCGTGACATGCTCTGGCTGAGCGCTCAGGGCCATCCGGTCGACGGTTTCGAGCTATCGAGCCTTGCCGTCAGCCAGTTCTTCAGTGAAAACCAGCTCGCCGCGACCGTGAGCGAAGTAGGCCCTTATCAGTGTCATCAGGTGGACAGCCTGCGCATTTTTCAGGGGGATTTTTTCGCCGCCCCCAGTCTGGGTCGCCGTTACCGGCTGGTCTATGATCGCGCGGCGCTGATCGCCCTGCCGACCGCGATGCGCCGCCAGTATGCAGCCCTGATCAGTTCGCTGGTCGAGACCGGCGGCCAGATCCTGCTGGTGACCCTTGAATATCAGCCGGAGCAGCAGAGTCAGCCCCCCTTCTCGGTGGGTGAGATGGAGGTGCGAGCCCTGTTTGAGCGCGATTTTCGTATCGAGGTGCTGGGGCGCGCCGCCGAGGTGGATCACCCGCGGGTGTTGTCGGGCCAGCTCTCCTACTTCGATGAGGTAGCCTACCGGCTGGTTCGCCGGGGTTAACGGGCAGCTAACGGGCGAGCAAAGGGTGATCTGCGCCGACAAATCATCGGGCTATGCGCTCTTCGCTACCTCCTTTGACGTAGATCAACGTGACTGGCGGGGGGAGTGCCTAATATGAGGCTGTTTCTCAATCACTGTTGGCATTGCAAAGCGAGTATCGGGTCTTTCCCGCTTGCTGATCAGCAACTCAGTGTCTGATTTTCACGCTCATGTTCACTTTTGGCGGCTTTGGTCGCAATTGTTATGGTTTTTCCAGCCGACCCTGATGGGTCGGCTTTTTATTGCCTGTGATTTGCCGTGGGAATGGAAAAACGGGGGCGTGCGAGGCCTGATCAGGCCTCGAAGGTGGCGGCATTGAGCCGAAATGCCCGTGGATCATCGATAAACTGGCCGGTGATCCGCTCGTCATGTTCGTGCCCCTGACCATAGCTGCAGAGGATCAGCCGATCGGAGGTGCGCGAGCGCAGCTGGGTGATAAAGCGCACCAGATCGGCGCGGCTCAACTTGCCCACCTCATCGCAGACCCGTTCCCGCTGATCGAACCCCAGGTCCTTGTTGCCAATACTGACCCACAACCGCTGGCCGCGACTGCGCAGGTTGGCATCCCGCTCGCTCAGCTGGGCTTGCAGCCCCGCCTTGCTCTCTTGCCACTGCTGCTCGGTAAATTCGAGCATGGCCAGCGGGAAGAGGTCGATAAACTCCTCCACCGCATCGAGCAGGATCTGCGGCCCCGCCACCGGCGACTGGATATAGAAGATCAGCCCCGGATGGCGATTGAGGGGCAGGTTGCCGGCACCCACCACATACCCCAGTTGCTGGCGGGTGCGCAGCTCGTGGAAGAAATTAGAGGACATGATGTGGTTCGCCAGAGTGAAGCAGGCGAGATCCCGCGCTCGGGTGGTGCGGGACTGGTAGTAGACCAGGAGCGCCGAGTCTTCGTGATCGCAACCCTGCTCGCGAATAAGGGTGCCCCTGTCCTGAATGGAGATGAGCGGACGACGGGTCTCGCCGCTCGGCTTGCTGCTGGTGCCATTGATATCGCTCAGGTGGCGCTCCATCAGGGCGGCCAGCTCCAGTGCTTCGGCGGCAGTCCAGTCGCCATGCACCAGCGCTTCGACATGCACCTCGCCAAACAGCTGGGCCACGAAGCCGGGCATCTCTTCCAGCTCGACGGTGCGCAGGTGACGCAGCAACTGCTCGAACGGCGGGTTGTTGGGTTGCAGCAAACTGGTGAGCTGGTTAAAGAGCTGGGAGATGGGGCGAGCCTTGGACTGGTTGTCCCAGTTGCGAATGAGCTGCTCCTTGATCTCGGCGAAGCGACCCGGATCCGGATACCCCAGCGTGCGGTTGCCGAGGATCATGTCGAGCAACAGCGGCTGCTTGTCGGCAAAGCCGCTCAGGTTGATGGTAAAGCCCCCCTGATGGGCATAGATCTGGTAACCCAGCCCCGCCAGCTCCGCAGGATAGGTGAGGGCGTTGAGGTGGTCGGCCAACAGCTCCACGGCGAGGCGCGCCATGGCGATATTGCGCGGATTTTTTATCGCATGTTCGCTGTCGATGGAGATGTAGAGATTGCCCTTGGGCACGCTGAACAGGTGCTCATGGAGGTGCCAGAGGCGAAAACCGGGGCGATCGATAAGGCAGGCGGGCATGTCGGCGGCAAGCTCGGGCGTACGCGGATCGAGCCTACTGCTGATAAAGGGGTTGGGCTTGGGTAGCGCCAGCGCCGGATCCGGTTCGCTCTGCTGCCAGCGAATTTTCTCGGCCTCGGTAATGGTTGCCACGCTGTAGGGGGTCTGATACCAGCGGGCCAGCCGATCGGTTGCCACTTCCGGCGCAGTGATGGTGATACGCAGGTTGTGCGGGGTGAGCTTGGCGAGGAAGCGGCGGATCAGCCCCTCGTCATATTCGCGCATCATGTAGTCGCCGTAGAGCAGATCCTCAGGCTGGTAGCTAAAGAGGTTGAGCACGAGCCCCGACACCGTATCGAGGGGGCGGCCACGCTCCTGAAAGCGAAACGCCGACTCGAGTACGGTCCGTTTTTCGTCATAGCGCCAGCTCTGCAGCCCTTCGCGGCCAATCAGTTTCAGATAGCCAAACAGGGCGGCGAGGATGTCGTCCACATGCTCAAGGCCCAAGGGGGTCAGGCCAAAGTTGACGCCAAAATCCTTGAAGTTGGCGCCGCTAATGCCACCGCCCGCCGAGAGCTGATTGACCCAGCCTTTCGCCTTGAGCAGGGAGAGCAGGCTGCCATCCCCCTCGTAGCCAATCAGATGGCTCAGGAAGGTGAGGGGCTTTTTGTCGTAAAACTCGTCCACATTGGGCAAGGGGAAGCTGAGCGACAGCTTGCGGGTCTCCTTGACCGGATTGATGTGGATGCGCACGCCGAGATCATCGAGCCTGTAGAGCGGCATGGTGAGGGTCGGGGTTCCCAAATTGCGATTCAAAATGGGAGCAAAGTAGCGACAGCACCACTGCAACTGGGTATCGATGGATTCCGGCGAGATCATCACCAGCGCCATGCGATCCGCGCTGTAGTGGCTTTCGTAAAAACGGATAAGGTCGGAGCGCAGATCCCGTCCCGGCAGATCGGCCAGGGTATCAAGGTTGCCCACCGAGAACTTGGAGAAGGGGTGCGCCGGGTTGACCGTCTCTTTATGCACCTGATAGCTGCGGCGCATATCATCCTGCAGCTTGAGGCGATACTCGGAGTCGACCGCGTTGCGTTCCTTGTCCACCCACTCCGGATCAAAGGTGGGGCAGATAAAGAACTGGGAGAAGCGATCCAGCCCTGCTTCGAAGAAGCCGTTGTCGATCTCGAAGAAGAAGTTGGTGAATTCGGTGCCGGTCCAGGCGTTGTTGCTGCCGCCATGACGGCTCATAAATTGCTGGTACTCACCAGGCTTGGGGTAAGTGGCGGTGCCGAGAAACAGCATGTGTTCCAGAAAATGGGCCATCCCCTGCCGGTCGACAGGATCGTCAAAATGGCCGGTATTGACCGCCAGCGAGGCGGCCGATTTGTCGGTGTCGGGATCACAAATCAACAAGACCCTGAGCCGGTTGGCCAGCTCCAGAAAATGGTATTGCCGATGGTCATTGGGACTGGCATATGGGCTCATTGGCGTGTGACTCACGTTGGATTTATTTGAATTTAAACATGATTATCGACCCCGCTATCCCGTCAGGCAAACCCTTTTCTGAGAGGTAGCGCAATTGTTTCCACACCCGTAGCGGGGTAAGATCCCCCGGCTATCAAAACAGGCCCTTTGGGCGAGGTTGTAATGAAGATCTATATCATGCGTCATGGCCAGGCTGGCATGAATGCGAAAACAGATGAACAGCGTCCATTGACCGAGCAGGGTATTGAAGAGTCTATCCAGATGGCTCGCTGGCTGGCGCCTCAGCTGATTGGCCCGCTGGATCGGGTGATCCACAGCAACTATCTGCGGGCACGCCAGACCTGGCAAGCCATATGCAGTGAATTGCCTGACGCAGCAGCCGTTGAAGAGAGTGGCGACATTACCCCTTACGGTGATCCCGCTTTCGTGGCCAGCTACCTTACCACTTTGGCTGAACAACATGACCAGATCCTGATGGTCAGCCATCTGCCGCTAGTGGGTTATCTGGTGCAAAGCCTCTGTCCGGCCGCAGGAGCACCCATGTTTGCCACCTCGGGGATCGCCTGTATCGAGTGGCACGATGGCAAAGGAGCCTTGCTCTGGCTCGAAGGGCCGCATACAATAGGCTAAAAGTTAATAAAAAGTTATAGATTGAATTTTTTGGGAAGAGATGGGCGAGTTTTCCGGATTTTTATAAATATTTTACGGAATTAATTCGCAGAAGCTGCTGTCATACGGATACAACTGCAAGAGGTTGCAAACGATGAGAGTGTTCAAGAAGTACCTGCCACTGATGGTGGCAAAGCATGTCAAAACCTTCTTTAAAGGTCGGATTTACATTCATGGTCGGGGGCGGTTTGATTTCCAATCCGGTTTGTTGCTGATGCCGAATCCGGCGGATATTCCCCATCGCCAGACAGTCACCGAGGTCAACGAGCTGATCTCCAGACTGCACATGGATGCCGCGTGATGCGCTTCTGAACCTGTTTCTGCACTGATATGCCCGCACTTTTGCGGGCATATTTGTTTCTGGCTACTGGCGTTCACCATGTGGCTGTTCAGGCCCACACCTTTGTTTATCTTCCATCGCCCCCTATACTGGCCCGCTGTTGTCTCTTCGGTCTGGATCCTCTCATGCCCTTTGCCTTTCTGTTTCCTTTCTCCTGCATTGCCATCTGGGCTGGCAATGGCATCGTCAGCAAACTGGCGGTTGGTGTGTTGTCCCCGACAGCCTTGGCCTGGTCGCGCTGGGTGGTGGCTGCGCTGGTATTAAGCCCGTTTCTGGCCCGTCGAGTATGGCGTGCGCGTGCCCGCATTCGTGCCGGCCTTTGGCAGATCGCCATGCTGGCCTCGCTGGGCATGGTGCTCAACCAGACTTTTGGGTACTACGCGGCGCAAACGCTGGGGGCTACCGAGATGGGGTTGATGATGGGACTGACGCCGCTGCTGACCGTGCTGTTCAGTATCTGGCTGCTGCGCGAGCGGCCCACCTGGGGCGCCGTGCTGGGGGCGCTGCTCTCCATCTTTGGCTTGTCTATCTTGCTGGGGCAGGGGGATCCGACCCGACTGTTTACCCAGGGTATTCATATCGGCTCTGTCTACATGCAGCTCTCGGCGGGCACTTATGCCCTTTATAGCGTGCTGCTCAAGAAGTGGGATTTGGGGCTCGACAACTGGTCGCTGCTCTACGGTCAGGTGCTCTGCAGTGTGCTGATCCTGACCCCCTTCTTTCTGCTGGTGGATGGTCAGCTGCCAGAGGGGCGTGCGATCTGGCTGATCTTCTATGCGGGGATCCCCGCGTCGGCCCTCTGTCCCTGGCTCTGGATGCAGGGGATCACCCTGCTTGGTGCCAATCGTACCGCCATCTTTATGAATCTGCTGCCAGTGATGACGGCTGGCCTTGCCATCACCCTGCTGGGAGAGCGGCTGACCAGCTATCACCTGATCGGGGGCGGTCTGACTCTGCTGGGGGTTTTGCTGGCTCAGTTGCTGGTGCGTCCGGTGGTGATGGGTCGTCGCCGGGAGGTGTTGGCTCCTTGTCCCGAAGAGTAATCTTGCGTGAAAGCGTAGATGGGCCCAATGGCCCGCTTGGCCGCCAATGAAAAGCGCCTGCAGCAATGCAGGCGCTTTTTTATGGTCACATCTTGCCGAGCCGGTTACTGGGCAACCAGATAGAGCTCCTTGCTGTAGACCACATCCTGCGGGTTAAGGTGGGGATAGCCTTTCACGAAAGGTTTGAGCAACCTTGATTTGACCGAGAAATAGATGGGGGCGATGGGGGCATCCGCATCAATGAGAGCCTCTGCCTGCTGATACAGGGCATTGCGTTCAGCGGGATCCAGCGAGTCGTGGGCCTTGGCCAGCAGGGCGTCGTACTCCTTGTTGAACCACTTGCCGCTGTTGGCGCTGCTGCTGGAGGTCATGATGTCGAGAAAGGTGGAGGCGTCGTTATAATCCCCGTTCCAGCCATAGCGGCTAACCCCGAAATCCCCCTCGTTCAGCGCCGAGACCATGGTCTTCCACTCCATGTTGTTGAGGGTGGCAGTGACCCCTAGGTTGTGTTTCCACATGGAGGAGACGGCCAGCGCAATCTTTTTGTGGCTCTCGTTGGTGTTGTAGAGAATGTCCACTGTGAGTGGCTTGTCCGGACCATAACCCGCTTCGGCCAACAGGGCTTTGGCTTGCTTGATCCGCTCCTCTTTGCTCTGCAGCTGGCTGGCCGGTTTTTTCAATTCAAAACCGTCCACAATGGGGGGCGTGAAGCTATATGCGGCAATTTGTCCCTGCCCCAGGATCTTGTCGGTGATAGTCTCCCGGTCGATGGCGAGCGAGAGCGCCTTGCGTACTTTCGGGTCATCGAACGGTTTGCGCTGGGTATTGAAGACATAGTAATAGCTGGCCAGCGTGGGGACGCTGACCAGTTCTTCCGGGCTCTTGCTCTTGAGCTGTTTGTATTGCTCCAGCGGATAAGTGGTGTAGTGCAGTTCACCGGTGCGATAGCGGTTGTAGGCGGCGGTTTCCGAGACGATCTCCAGATAGATCACCTTGTTCAGGACGGTGTGCTGGTTGTTCCAGTAGTGGGTATTGCGCTCGGCGCTCAGCCGCTCGTTGGGGGTCCACTCCTTGAGTACAAAGGCGCCGTTGGAGACGATATTGCCCGGTTTGACCCAATCCTTGCCGAATTTTTCAATGGTGGCCTTGGGGGCCGGGAACGTGGTGTAGTGGGCCAGCGTTTTTAGGAAGAAGGGAACCGGATTTTTCAGGGTGACCTGCAGGGTGTGGTCATCGAGCGCCTTGATCCCGAGCTCTGACGGGCTCTTCTTGCCCTGTGTCACCTCGCTTGCATTGACCACTCCGGTCAACTCGATAAACCAGGCGTAGTTGGAGGCCGTCTTGGGATCGGCCGCCCGTTGCCAGCCGTAGACATAATCGGCGGCGGTGACCGGTTCACCGTTTGACCACTTGGCCTCGGGCCTCAGCTTGAAGGTGTAGACGGTACCTGTCTTGTCGACGTCGTAGCTGACGGCGCCTGCTGGTTTGATCTTGCCGGTATTATCCAGCTCATAGAGCCCTTCAAACAGATCGTTGACGATGGCACTACCGGCGGTCTCTTCTACCAGCTGGGGGTCGATGGTGGTGGGTTCGGTGCCGATATTGGTCACGTAGATTTGTTGGGCATCCGGCAGCAGCTTGGTACCGGCAGGCACCTGGGCAGCCCAGGCGGGAAGGGCAAACAGTCCGGCTACCATGCCGGCAATGAGAGTCTTGTTCATTGATAATCCTTGAGTTTTATTTGCTTCCAAAGCGAAATCAGTGTGCTGGATTGGCGATCGGATCTCAAGAGGTAATGGCTGAGGGAACGGCAGGCCCATCAGACTCCATTTTTAATGGCCAAAGGCCAGTCAGCTCATGGCTTGCCGCAGGTTATTGCCACGAATTAAGAGGCGAAAAGTTATCGATTGAAACCGAATAAAAAGCGCCTTTTACCATAACGTGAGGCGAAATAGCCTATTTAATAGGCCGCTTAATTCGCTGCAAAAACAAAAAACAGACGTTACATTAGGTTACAAATCAAGGCCGCCGGTGATCGGCATTTTTTTTGCCGATGCCTGCAAACGTTTTCAATGCCAACGGATGCGATCTAAAGGAACAAAAATGCGAAACATGATCACCATGGGTGAGTTCATCGTCAAAAAGCAGGCGGATTATCCTACCGCGACCGGCGAGCTGACCTCGTTGCTGAGCTCGATCCGCCTTGCTGCCAAGGTGGTGAACCGGGAGATCAACAAGGCGGGACTGGCGGATATCATCGGTTCCATGGGCGCTGAAAACGTACAGGGCGAGGTGCAGCAGAAGCTGGATGTCTACGCCAACGAACGCTTCAAGGCGGCGTTGGAAGCGCGCGGCGAGGTGTGCGGCATGGCTTCGGAAGAGGAAGAGGACTTTGTCGCCTTTGACTCACCGCTCTCCAAAAACTCCAAGTATGTGGTGCTGATCGACCCGCTCGATGGCTCCTCCAATATCGACGTCAACGTCTCGGTCGGAACCATCTTCTCCATCTACCGCCGTTTGAGCCCGCAAGGTTCGCCGGTGACGCTGGAGGACTTCCTGCAACCGGGCAACCGTCAGGTCGCCGCCGGTTATGTGGTCTACGGCTCCTCCACCATGCTGGTCTACACCACCGGCTTTGGCGTCAACGGCTTTACCTACGACCCCTCCATCGGTTGTTTCTGCCTCTCCCACGAGAACATCCGCATTCCGGACGAGGGCAAGATCTACTCCATCAACGAGGGCAACTACATCAAGTTCCCGGATGGGGTGAAGAAGTACCTCAAATATTGTCAGGAGCGCGACGAGGCGACCCACAGACCTTACACCTCACGTTATATCGGCTCCTTGGTTTCCGATTTCCATCGCAACCTGCTCAAGGGTGGCATCTACATCTATCCGTCCGGCACCAACTCGCCGAACGGCAAGCTGCGCCTGCTCTATGAGTGCAACCCGATGGCGTTTCTGGTGGAGCAGGCCGGTGGCAAGGCATCCGATGGCTTTGGCCGCATCATGGATATCCAGCCCACCGCGTTGCACCAGCGTACCCCTTACTTTGTTGGCTCGACCAAGATGGTGGAGCGGGCCGAGGCCTTTATGCGCGAGTTCTCCGCCCATGAGGATCCAGCCAACCAGGGCTGATCGTCAGAGGTGTAGGTTGGTGCTGAGCGCAGCGAAGCCCAACATTTACCGATGCGATTCCCTCTCCCCAGGGATAGGGCAGGGTGAGAGGAATGGTTTTCACTGCCCCCCTCATCCCCGACCCTTCTCCCACAAGGGGAGAAGGGAGACGCTAGTAGCCAGCCAACATAAGCAAAACGGGAGCCAATTTGGCTCCCGTTTTGCTTATGTTGGCATTCTCTTTCTGGCTCGCCGCCAGCGTTGCAGAGACTCACAGGCTGTTGCTGGCCAGATCAGCCAGCAAACCATCTACCAGTTTCAGGCGCATGGCGCGATCCTGGGTCGGCACCTGGAAGCGCAGCCGGGTCGGCCCGTCCATCTTGTAGACCCGTGGCTGGCTGGAGAGCAGTTTGACCAGATAGGCCGGATTGACCTTGGTCTCTTGCGTGAAGTCGAGATAGCCGCCGCGCTCGCTCATCTCCACCCGGCGAATGCCAAGGGCAGTGGCACGCTGACGGAAGGCAGCCAGCTCCAGCAGGGTTTTGGTCGCCTCCGGCAAGAGGCCGAAACGGTCGATCAGCTCCACTTTCAGCTCGCGCAGCTCCTGTTCGTCCGCCGCACTGGCAATCCGCTTGTACATGGAGAGGCGCATATTGACGTCCGGAATATAGTCATCCGGCAACAGCGCAGGCAGGCGCAGCTCCACCTCGGTGTGCTGGCTCATTAGTTGCTCCAGCGACGGCTCCTTGCCATTTTTCAGCGCCTCGACCGCCTGCTCCAGCATCTCCATATAGAGGGTGAAGCCGACCGATTCGATCTGACCGCTCTGATCGTCGCCGAGTAGTTCGCCTGCGCCACGGATCTCCAGATCGTGGGTCGCCAGCGCAAAGCCGGCACCGAGATCTTCCAGCGAGGCGATCGCCTCCAGCCGCTTGGCCGCATCCTTGGTCATCAGCTTGGGATGGGGAGTGAGCAGGTAGGCATAGGCCTGATGGTGGGAGCGGCCAACCCGACCCCGCAGCTGGTGCAGCTGGGCCAGACCCAGGTGATCCGCCCGATCCATGATGATGGTGTTGGCGCTTGGCACGTCGATGCCGGTCTCGATGATGGTGGTACAGACCAGCAGGTTGAAGCGCTGGTGGTAGAAGTCGGACATGATCCGCTCAAGGTCACGTTCGCGCATCTGGCCGTGGGCGATGCCGATGCGGGCCTCGGGTACCAGCTCCGCCAGATCGGCGGCGCACTTCTCGATGCTCTCCACGTCGTTGTGCAGGTAGTAGACCTGGCCGCCACGTTTGAGTTCACGCAGCACCGCCTCGCGCACCACCGCCGGTTCGTGCTGGCGCACGAAGGTCTTGATGGCGAGTCGCTTGGCGGGTGGAGTCGCGATGATGGAGAGATCCCGCATGCCGGACATCGCCATATTGAGGGTGCGCGGAATAGGGGTGGCGGTGAGAGTGAGGATATCCACATCGGCCCGCAGCGCCTTGATCTTCTCCTTCTGGCGCACCCCGAATCTGTGCTCCTCATCGACGATGAGCAGGCCCAGATCCTTGAAAGTGAGCTCGGAGCCGAGCAGCTTGTGGGTGCCGATGATGATATCCACCTTGCCTTCGGCCAGCTCTTTCATCACAGCGCTCTGCTCCTTGGCGGAGCGGAAGCGGCTCAGCACCTCGACCCGCACCGGCCAGTTGGCAAAGCGGTCGCGGAAGTTGTCGTAGTGCTGCTGGGCGAGCAGGGTGGTGGGCACCAGCACGGCAACCTGCTTGCCGCCGTGGACGGCCACAAACGCTGCCCGCATCGCCACTTCGGTCTTGCCGAAACCTACGTCGCCACACACCAGTCGGTCCATGCTCTTGGCCTGACACATATCCCCCAGCACCGCATTGATGGCGTTGAGCTGATCGTCGGTCTCCTCGAACGGGAAGCTGGCGGCAAACTGGCGATAGGCCTCTTTGTCGTGCTTGAAGGCAAACCCGGCGCGAGCGGCGCGATGAGCGTAGACATCCAGCAACTCGGCTGCCACGTCGCGCACCTTCTCCGCCGCCTTGCGCCGCGCCTTGCTCCAGGCCTCGCCGCCGAGTTTGTGGCTGGGCGGGTTATCAGAGCCGGTGTAGCGGCTGATAAGGTGCAAACTGGTGACCGGCACGAACAGCTTGTCGCCGCCGGCATATTCGAGGGTCAAAAACTCGGTGGGCAGACCACCGGCGTCGATGGTTTCCAGCCCCAGATAGCGGCCGACCCCGTGATCCAGATGGACCACCGGCTGACCCTGGGTCAGCTCGCCCAGGTTTCTGATCACCGCATCGGAGCTTAAGTTCTTGCTCTTCTCTCGCGCCCGCTTGCTGCGCACCTTGCCGCCCAGCAGCTCGGTTTCGGTGATCAGGGCCAGTGGATCCTGACCTGCCTCCTGCCACAGGAAGCCACGTTCAAGCGGTGCCACCAGCAGGCCGTGGCGATCCGGGCTCGCCATAAAGGCGCCGAGAGAGGGGAACTCCTTGGGCTGCAGTGAGATACGCGCCAGCAGATCGCCGAGTACCTCCCGCCGTCCTTCGGATTCCACCGCAAACAGGGTGCGCCCGGCAAAACCTTGCAGGAACTGGTTGAGCGCCAGCAGGGGTTGTTCCTTGCTGTGATCGAGTTGCAGATCCGGCAGCGCCGAGATAGGAAGATCGTGCTGACCTGCATCGCCCGCAGTAGCGGCCTCTTGCAGCCGCACCGCGCCATATTGGCCCAGAGAGGCAAAAAGCTGCTCCACCGGCAGATAGAGCTGGGCCGGTGGCAGTAGTGGGCGGGTGTTGTCCCAGCGTCTGTCTTCATAGCGCTGGCCGATGTCGTTCCAGAAGCGCTGGGCGGCGGGGTAGATGTCCCCCACCGTGAGCAGCAGGGTCTCTTCCGGCAGGTAGTCAAACAGGCTGGCGGTCTGGTTGAAGAAGAGCGGCAGATAATACTCGATGCCGGCGGGCCAGTGTCCCTTGCTCACCTCCTGATAGACGGAACCCTCGGCCCGCGACAGCTCGAATTGCTCGCGGAACTGGCCGCGAAACAGTTCGATGGCCGCCTCGTCGGTAGGGTATTCCCGGGCGGGCAGCAGGCTGACCGTCTTGACCGGTTCGCTGGAGCGCTGGGTTTCGGGATCGAATGGGCGGATGGAGTCTACTTCATCGTCGAAGAAGTCGATGCGATAGGGGCTGCTGCTGCCCATGGGGAAGAGATCGAGCAGGGAGCCGCGGGCGGCAAATTCGCCATGTTCCAACACCTGATCCACCGCCACGTAACCCGCCTCGGCCAAGCGGCCGCGCAACTGTTGCAGATTGAGGCGCTGACCGGCCTTCACCATCAGGCTGTATTTGTCGAGATAGATCCGGGGCGCACAGCGCAACATCAGGGTGGAGATGGGGACGATCAACACCCCCTTGCTCATCTGCGGCAGCTTGTAGAGAGTCTCGAGCCGCTGGGAGATGATGTCCTGATGGGGGGAGAAGGTGTCGTAGGGCAGGGTCTCCCAATCGGGGAACAGCAATACCGGCACGGACTGATCGGCTAGCTGCTTGTCTGTCAGCAAATACTGCAGCTCCTGCTCCAGGCGCAGGGCGCTCGGGGTATCGGCGGTGATAAGCAGTACCGGCCCCTTGGCTTCATTGGTGAGACGGGCTGCAATCAGCGAGAGGCTGCTGCCGACCAGTTGGCCGAGCGTGATCTTTTGGCCCGCTTTGGCGGGCAAGGCGGGGAGTGTCATTGGCATGGTTCGATTCTTTTAACGTTGACGTTATCTATCGCTGACGTTCGCTCTGGTTAGCGCTGACGCTCTTGGGCGCGCAGCTTGAGCTGCTTCGATTGCACGTGGAGGCTGGCACGAACCAGCAGTTCACGGTCATCTTCGCGGATCCGCACATAGTCGAGCTGCACATGGGTGCCATGTTCACCGCCGTCAAGCTGTTTGACCTGGCCATAGCAGTAGATGGCGGCCGCCTCTTCCCGCAGGAAGATCTTGAGGCGGACGATCTGGTGCAGGTGCGGCGCATCCCCGTGACCATGATAGGGGTGCAGGTAGGTGAGTTGACCAGCCCCGAAGCGCAGGGTGTGAAAGCGCTGCTCCGGATGGTCCTGCAGGGAGAGCACATAGCCCATGATCATGTCGATCTTGCGGGACTGCTGATTGACGATCTCGATCAGATCGTGCATCGACTCGTTCTGGTTGCGCAGCAGGCGAGTGGTCACCAGATCGATGGAGGTAATGGCCGAAGAGATCCGAAAGGGCTCCGGCAGCTCAGCGTCCAGCTCCTCCAGCGAGGGGAGATGGAAGTCGGCCGGCATGGGGATCACATTGACCGGCGTGGCATGAGTGACGCTGAAGAACTGTTCCTGCATGGAGGCTATCCCTTGTTGTCATGGACGGTTTCCCTTTATTATCCGGTATCTTATTTTGTTGGCAACGTACATATCCTTGAAGACCGGACTTTTTCAGCCCCTTTCGCTGGCCATCGGCCTGCGTTATGCAGGCTCGAAGCGCAGCAATCGCTTCGTCTCATTTATCTCCCTGTTCTCTACCTTTGGCATCGCCATCGGGGTCGCCGCCCTGATGGTGGTCATTTCGGTGATGAACGGTTTCGAAGGGCAGCTCAAAGGGCGCATCCTCGGGGTGATCCCCCATGTGGTGGTGACCAATCAGGCTGGCCGCATTGATGCCGACCCGCAAGGCTTGCCGGATCTGGCCAAATTACCCCATGTGGTCGCCTCGGCCCCCATGCTCGACAGCGAAGGGATGCTGCAAAGCCCTGGCCAACTGACCGGGGTGAGCGTGCAGGGGATCGACCCTGCTAAGTGGCCCAAGGATGACATCCTCCATAGCCAGATGCTGGGGGGACGCCTCGATACCCTGCTGGCCGGCCACTACCGCATCGTGCTGGGGCAGGGGGTGGCTCGTCGCCTCAATGTCTCCATCGGCGATCAGGTTCGCCTGATCCTGACCGAAGGGACCCGCTTCACCCCGTTTGGCCGGGTACCGGCCCAGCGCCTCTTTACCGTCTCCGGTATCTTCGGGGTCGGCGCCGATGTGGATAACCAGATTGCGCTGATCGCGCTGGGGGATGCCCAGCGGCTGCTGCGCCTGCCGCCAGAAACCGTCGGTGGCATTCGCCTCTGGCTCGATGATCCCTTTGCCGCTGACGAGGTGATCAAGACACCGTTGCCGGATGGGCTGCTGTGGCAGGATTGGCGCCGCGAGCGGGGCGAGCTGTTCCAGGCGGTCGCCATGGAAAAACGGATGATGGGGCTGATGCTGGTGCTGATCATCGCCGTTGCCACCTTTAACATCCTCTCCGCGCTGGTGATGGTGGTGACGGACAAGGAGGGCGAAGTGGCCATCCTGCGCACCATGGGCATGAGTGAATCAGGGATCGTCAAAATCTTCATGGTACTTGGCGCCTCCAGCGGGGTGATTGGCGCCCTGTTTGGCGGACTGGCGGGCCTGGCGCTCTCCTTGGGTCTCAACCCTCTACTCAATGCGGTGGGGCTCAACCTCTATATGGCGGCAGGCGGCAGTGGCCTGCCGGTGATTGTCGAGCCGGCTCAGGTCATCACCATCTTGCTGGGCGCCGTGCTGCTGAGTTTCAGTGCCACCCTCTATCCGGCGGCCCGCGCTGCGCGGGTGAAACCGGCCGAGGCGCTGCGTTATGAGTAATGCCGTGAATAATACATCTTCTGTTGTTACCTCCGGTGCGAGTACCGGCGTTGTTACTGGTGCCTCTGTGGTCACTGGCGTAAGTGGAGCCCCTGTTATGAATGAAGCCGTATCCCGTGAACCTCTGCTGCGCTGCCAGGCGCTCAATCATGTCTATAAAGAGGGGGAGCTGGAGACTCAGGTGCTCAAGGGGATCGATCTCTGCGTCGCGCCCGGTGAAATGCTGGCGGTGGTGGGGAGCTCGGGCTCCGGCAAGACCACTCTGCTGCATCTGATGGGGGCGCTGGACAACCCCTCCAGTGGCGCTGTGCTGTTCAAGGGGGAGGATATTCACCATTGGGACAGCCGTACCCAAGCCCGTTTTCGCAACCGCGAGCTGGGCTTTGTCTACCAGTTCCACCACCTGCTCTCCGAGTTCAGTGCGCTGGAAAATGCGGCCATGCCGCTGCTGATCGCCGGTGAGTCGGTGGCGGTTGCCACCGAAAAGGCAACCAAGATGCTGGGGCGGGTGGGGCTCTCCCATCGCTTGAATCACCGTCCCTCCGAGCTTTCTGGTGGCGAACGTCAACGTGTGGCGATCGCCCGGGCGCTGGTCAACGAACCGAGTCTGGTATTGGCGGACGAACCCACCGGCAATCTGGATCACGCCAGTGCCACCGCGGTGTACGAACTGCTGTGTGAACTGAATCGTGAACTGGGCACTGCGTTTGTGGTGGTGACTCACGACTTGAGCCTCGCGGCCAAGCTCCATCGCCGGGTGACCCTGGTGAGCGGCGTGATGGCGGAGGTTGCCTGATGTTCAAACCGCTGCCCCTCTTTCTGGGCCTGCGTTACAGCCGCTCCCGCCGTCGCAACGGGTTTATCGCCTTTATTTCTGCCTCTTCCCTGATCGGTATCGCCCTCGGGGTGATGGCGTTGATCCTGGGCCTCTCTGCCATGAACGGTTTCGAGCGGGAGCTTAAAGATCGGGTGCTCTCGGTCGTGCCGCAAGGTGAGCTGGACGCCGTCGAGCGGCCGCTGCCGGATTGGTCACGTCTGCGCGACTACCTGCTGGCTCAGCCGGGCGTTGAGGCGGCAGCGCCGGTCATTCGCCTCAATGGTCTGCTGGAGCATGGCTCTGCCCTCAAGGGGGTGCAACTGCGCGCCGTGCTGCCGGAGCTGGAAGCCAATCTGTCGGATGCCGGCAAATACATGACGGGCCGTGGTCTGCGTGAGCTGCAACCGGGTGAACGTGGGGTGATCCTTGGCAAGACCATCGCCGACAAGCTGGGGGTCAAGGTGGGGGATTCGGTCGCTCTGCTGCTGCCGCAAGGGGGCGATCAGGCGGGGATCAAGAATCCCCGGCGCGAAGCCCTGACCGTGGTGGGGCTGCTGGAGATCGGCGGTCAGCTCGACGGTCTGCTCGGCTTTATGCATCTGGCCGATGCGCAAGCGATCACCGGCATGGGCAGCGATGTGGAGGGCTTCAGCCTGCGGGTGAGCGATGTGCTCAAGGCGCAATCCATCACCGTAGCCGCCGCGCAGCAGTTCCCCCATCACGTCTATATCCGCAGCTGGATGAACAGCCAGGGCTACCTCTATCAGGACATCCAGATGGTGCGTACCGTCATGTATGTGGTGATGCTGATGGTGGTGGCCGTCGCCTGTTTCAACATCGTCTCCACCCTGGTGATGGCGGTGAACGAGAAGCGCAGCGAAATCGCCATCCTGAAAACCATGGGGGCGAGCCCTGGCCAGATCCGGCTCACCTTCGTCATTCAGGGGATGGTCAACGGCGTGGCCGGAGCCCTGCTCGGCGCCCTGCTGGGCGGGCTGCTTTCGAGCAAGCTGACTCAGATCCTGGGTGTCATCGAGAAGCTTATTGGCCACCGCTTCCTCAATCCGGATATCTACTTTATCGACTTTTTGCCGACCGAGTTGCATATGCAGGATCTGCTCATCGTGACGGGCGCCGCCATCCTGATGAGCTTGGTGGCGACCCTCTATCCCGCCTGGCGTGCGAGCGGTCTGGTACCCTCCCGCGAGCTGGGTCACTGATGCGCTGCATCTAATGCGCCATAAATAACGAAGGGCCCGTCGGTGAAAACCGGCGGGCCCTTCTGTTTTCAGGTCGCGTGGACTGGCTTAGTGAGCGTTAAGCTCATCGAGCGGCAGAGAGAAGCTGGCCACAAAGGTGTCGATAAAGTAGCGCATCTCCTCGCTCATCCGGGCTGCCAGCATGGCTTCAAGGCGCTTGCGAGCCGGTTCGAACTCCCGGTTGCCCGCGTTGATCTCCTCCAGACACTTGGTATAGGCGCAGAGGGTGTCGGCATCCTTGACCAGTCTGGCCAGCTCGTCATCCTGGGCTGCCGAATCGAGCAGGGGGCGAAAGTCATCGATCAGTTCTGGCGGCAGCATGTCAAGCAGACGCTGTTCGGCGGCCAGTTCTATCTTCTTGTACTCGCGGGCAATTTCGGGGTTGAAGTATTTGACCGGGGTAGGCAGATCGCCGGTCAGCACTTCACTGCTGTCGTGGTAGAGGGCCATCACGGCGGCGCGGTCGGCATTCACGCTGCCGCCAAACAGTCGATTTTTGATGATGCCGAGGGCATGGGCCACCATGGCCACTTGCAGGCTGTGCTCGGCGATGTTTTCCGGCTGGATGTTGCGCATCAGGGGCCAGCGGTAGATGAGTTTCATGCGGGCGAGATTGGCGAAAAAATGGCTGGGTAACATGATGGCCTCAACAAAAGAGAATAGAAAAGGGCAGACCCTAGTCTGCCCTTTTTTTCGTTGCAGGGCAGCGTCTGCCCGCGCATTTCCCGCAGTTAGCGGATATAGCGGCCCGATTCCGCCTCCTGGTTGGTCACAATCATCTGGCCGATAGGCGCCAGACTGATGAGTGCCAACTTGAGGTGCTGGATACCGAACGGAATACCGATAATGGTCACGAAGCAGGCCAGCGCGGAAGCGATGTGGCCGATGGCGAGCCAGACACCGATCAGCACGAACCAGAGGATATTGCCAATCAGCCCCAGAGTGCCGGTGCCGATATCGCTCTGGCCAGTCATGGTCTTGCGATTGACGGCCTGCTTGCCAAACGGGAAGAAGGTAAAGGTGCCGATCACGAAGCAGGCACGTCCCCAGGGGATGCCGACCAGCGAGATAAAGCAGACAAGACCGGCCAGCCACCAGGCCAGGCCCATAAAGACACCTCCCAGTACAAACCAGAGCAGATTGAACAAGAAGCGGAAAAAGGCCATGTGAGTGACTCCAGATCATCAATTTGGTTGCCACCATAACGAGGGAGGGGTAGGGACGCAATGGTTGATTGGCCCAATCGCCATTTGGCTGGACAAATTGAGTCGCCGCCCGCAACGGTGGGCTGTTTTTCGGTGAAAAATGGGCAATAAAGCGGCGTTCGGATGAAAAAAGGTGAACAAACGCAAAATTATTGCCATCGGATAGTTGAAGTCGGGCACCTCTCTCCCCATATAAAGGGCAGTTTTGCACGAATTGTGCTTGCACGCCGCTCAATGTGGGGGATGTGTGGCTCGACTCGACCAAAGTGCGCCGCTATAATGCCGCGTCATATTTTCTCATCACAAAGACATATCGTTGTCTTTATAAACAGGAAGACTCCGGGCTTTGCCCAGGGGCAATAAAGGGTCAGCACACAGTGCTGAGTTGAACGAGGTAGAAGAATGCAAGTTTCTGTAGAGACAACCCAGGGTCTGGAACGCCGTCTTACCATCACTGTACCGGCTGCTACCGTAGACGCCGCTGTGCGTAAAGAATTGAATGGCCTGGCCAAAACTCGTCGCATCGACGGTTTCCGTCCTGGCAAGGCTCCGGTTGCCATCATCAAGAAGATGTTCGGCGCCATGGCTCACGCCCGCGTTGCTGATGAAATGATGCAGAGCAACTTCATCAAAGCCATCATCGAAAACAAACTGAGCCCGGCCGGTGCCCCGACCATGGATCCGAAAGAGATCAAAGAAGGTCAGGATTTCGAGTTCACCGCCACTTTCGAAGTGTACCCGGAGTTCGAAGTTGCAGGTCTCGAGACCATCAAGGTCGAGAAGCCGGTTGCGACCGTGAAGGATGAAGATCTGGCCAACATGATCGACACCCTGCGCAAGCAGCACGCTACCTGGGCTGATGCCGATGTTGCCGCTGCCAATGGCATGCGTGTGACCATGGACTTCGTCGGTTCCATCGACGGTGAAGAGTTCGACGGCGGCAAAGCTGAAGGCTTCAACCTGGTGCTGGGCGCTGGCCGCATGATCCCGGGCTTTGAAGACGCCATCCTGGGCAAGAAAGCGGGCGACGAGTTCACCATTGAAGTGACCTTCCCGGCTGACTACCACGCTGAAAACCTGAAAGGCAAAGAAGCCAAGTTCGCTTCCAAGCTGATCAAGGTTGAAGAGCAGATCCTGCCTGAGCTGACCGAAGAGTTCGTCAAGCGTTTCGGTATCGAGAGCGGTTCTGTTGAAGAGCTGAAAGCCGAAGTGCGCAAGAACATGGAGCGCGAACTGGCTCAAGCCCTGAAAAACAGCGTGAAAGAGCAGGTTCTGAACGGTCTGGTTGAAGCCAACCAAATCGACCTGCCGAAAGCAGCTGTTGCTCAAGAGATCGATGCTCTGCGTCAGCAGGCTCTGCAGCGCTTCGGTGGTTTCCAGGGCGGTAACGCTCCCGAGCTGCCGGCTGAACTGTTCCAGGCTCAAGCCGAGCGTCGTGTACGCGTAGGCCTGCTGCTGGGAGACGTGATCCGCACCAACGAGATCAAGGCTGACGATGCCCGTGTAAACAGCATCATCGAGTCCATGGCGACTGCCTACGAAGATCCGAAGGAAGTGATCGAGTACTATCAGAAGAACGAACAGATGCTGAACGGCGTTCGTAACCTGGCAGTAGAAGATCAAGCCATCGACCTGATCCTGTCCAAAGCGCAAGTGACCGAAAAAGAAGTTGCCTTTGACGAAGTGATCAACAAGTCTGGCGCCGCTGCCTAAGAACATTTGACTTAAGGTCAAGACTGTTAAGTATAATGGCTCGTGTGAACTCCACTCGGGCCATTTTATTTTAGGGACAATGCCTTATGTACAAGAACTATAACGATATGACCGATTCTCCCAGCAATGCGCTGGTCCCCATCGTGGTCGAACAGACTGCCAAGGGTGAACGTTCCTACGATATTTACTCCCGTCTGCTGAAAGAGCGGGTGATCTTCCTGACTGGTCAGGTTGAAGATCACATGGCTAATCTGGTGGTTGCCCAGCTGCTGTTCCTCGAGTCCGAGAATCCGGACAAGGACATCTATATCTACATCAACTCGCCGGGTGGTTCGGTGACTGCGGGCATGTCCATCTACGACACCATGCAGTTCATCAAGCCGGATGTCAGCACCGTCTGCATGGGGCAGGCCTGCTCCATGGGTGCCTTCCTGCTGGCCGGTGGCGCCAAGGGCAAGCGTTTCTGCCTGCCTAATGCCCGTGTGATGATCCACCAGCCGCTGGGTGGCTTCCAGGGTCAGGCATCTGATATCCAGATCCACGCCCAGGAGATCCTGAAGATTAAAAATACCCTGAACGAGCGCCTGGCGTTCCACACCGGTCAGGACATGGCTACCATCGAGCGTGACACCGATCGTGACAACTTCATGTCCGCCGAGCAGGCCGTGGCCTATGGTCTGGTAGACGGTGTCCTGAGCCAGCGTAGCTGAGCAGGGTGTCCCGGTCTGTTGTAAACTCAACAGGCCGATCCATCCTCTATTGATAAAACGAGGTTGCTGAATGACAGAGAAACGCAAGGGTGAGGGTGATAAGCTGCTCTACTGCTCTTTTTGCGGCAAAAGCCAGCATGAAGTGCGCAAGCTGATCGCTGGCCCTTCCGTCTACATATGTGATGAGTGCGTCGAGCTGTGCAACGACATCATCCGCGAAGAGATCCGCGAGATCTCGCCCAAGCGCGATGGTAACGAGCTGCCGACCCCTCATCAGATCCGCGCTCATCTCGATGACTATGTGATCGGGCAGGAGTACGCCAAGAAGGTGTTGGCCGTTGCCGTCTACAACCACTACAAGCGTCTGCGCAACAGCGGCGAAAACAGTGGTGTGGAGCTCGGCAAATCCAACATCCTGCTGATTGGCCCGACCGGTAGCGGTAAAACCCTGCTGGCCGAGACTCTGGCTCGTCTGCTGGATGTGCCGTTCACCATGGCCGATGCGACCACCCTGACCGAAGCCGGTTATGTGGGCGAGGACGTGGAGAACATCATCCAGAAGCTGCTGCAAAAGTGCGACTACGACGTAGAGAAAGCCCAGCGTGGCATCGTCTATATCGACGAGATCGACAAGATCTCCCGCAAGTCGGACAACCCCTCCATCACCCGCGATGTCTCCGGGGAAGGGGTACAGCAGGCACTGCTCAAGCTGATCGAAGGGACCATCGCTTCCGTGCCGCCGCAAGGTGGTCGCAAGCATCCGCAGCAGGAGTTCTTGCAGGTTGATACCTCCAAGATCCTCTTCATCTGTGGCGGTGCCTTTGCCGGTCTGGACAAGGTGATCGAGCAGCGTTCCGTGAAGGGAACCGGTATCGGTTTTGGCGCCGAGGTGAAATCCAAGGATGCCAAGGCCACCCTGAGCGAGACCTTCGCCAAGGTAGAGCCGGAAGATCTGATCAAGTATGGTCTCATCCCCGAGTTCATCGGCCGTTTGCCGGTGGTCGCGACCCTGACCGAGCTGGACGAGTCAGCCCTTATCCAGATCCTGAAAGAGCCGAAAAACGCGCTGACCAAACAGTACGCTGCGTTGTTCGACCTGGAAGGGGTCGAGCTGGAGTTCCGTGACGACGCACTCAACGCCATTGCTCGCAAGGCGATGGAGCGTAAAACCGGTGCTCGTGGTCTGCGTTCCATCGTGGAAGCCGTGCTGCTGGATACCATGTATGACCTGCCTTCTCTGGAAGGGGTCAGCAAGGTGGTGATCGACGAGACCGTGATCAAAGGGGACTCCGCGCCCTTGATGATCTACGAAAATCCCGAAACCCAGGCTGCTGCATCAGAGTAAATGTCTGATTTTTAATCGAATGGAAGGGGCTTTTTGCCCCTTTCATGCTTTTTGCGGTTTCGGCGATTGAATCTCATCTCCGCGCCCCCATATACTCAGCCAAGCGCTTTGCCAACGGTATAACAAGCCGAGAGGACATATATGAACCTAGAGCGTTCAGAACGCATCGAGATTCCCGTCCTGCCTCTTCGTGACGTGGTGGTTTATCCCCACATGGTCATTCCACTCTTTGTGGGGCGGGAAAAATCCATTCGCTGTCTGGAAGCGGCCATGGAGCAGGACAAGAAAGTTCTGCTGGTGGCCCAGAAGGATGCGTCAACCGATGAGCCGACTGTGGAGGAGATCTTCACCGTCGGGACAGTGGCCAATATTCTGCAGATGCTCAAGCTGCCGGACGGCACCGTCAAGGTGCTGGTAGAGGGGGGACAGCGTGCCCGCCTGGAGCGGATGATCGACGACAAGGATTTCTTTGTCTGCGAGGCCCAATACATCCCCTCCCAAGCCATTGAGGAGAAGGATCAGGAAGTGCTGGTTCGCTCCGCCATCGGCCAGTTTGAAGGCTATATCAAGCTCAACAAGAAGATCCCGCCCGAGGTACTGACCTCGATCTCGGCGATCGACGATGCTGCGCGTCTGGCAGATACCATGGCGGCCCACATGCCGCTCAAGCTGGAAGACAAGCAGAAGGTGCTGGAGATCGTCTCGGTTTCCGAGCGCATCGAATTCCTGATGGCGATGATGGAGTCGGAAATTGACCTGCTGCAGGTCGAGAAGCGCATCCGTACTCGCGTCAAGAAGCAGATGGAAAAGAGTCAGCGCGAGTATTACCTCAACGAGCAGATGAAGGCCATCCAGAAAGAGCTGGGTGAGCTGGAAGATAGCCCGGATGAGTTTGAAGCCCTCAATCGCAAGATTGAAGAGGCTGGCATGCCGGAAGATGCCCGTGAAAAGGCCCAGGCCGAGCTTTCCAAGTTGAAGATGATGTCTCCCATGTCCGCCGAGGCTACCGTGGTGCGCAGCTATGTGGACTGGATGGTACAGGTGCCGTGGAAGGCGCGATCCAAGGTCAAGAAAGACCTTGGCAAGGCGCAAGAGGTGCTGGATGCCGATCACTATGGCCTCGAGAAGGTCAAGGATCGCATCCTCGAATATCTGGCGGTACAGGCACGGGTTAACAAGCTCAAGGGCCCTATCCTCTGTCTGGTTGGGCCTCCCGGTGTGGGCAAGACCTCGTTGGGCCAATCCATCGCCAAGGCGACAGGCCGCAAATATGTGCGGATGGCTCTGGGTGGGGTGCGTGACGAAGCGGAGATCCGCGGTCACCGCCGTACTTATATCGGTTCCATGCCCGGCAAACTCATCCAGAAGATGGCGAAAGTCGGCGTGAAGAACCCGCTGTTCCTGCTCGACGAGATCGACAAGATGAGCTCGGACATGCGCGGCGATCCCGCATCCGCCTTGCTGGAAGTGCTGGATCCGGAGCAGAACAACAGCTTCAACGATCACTATCTGGAAGTGGATTATGACCTGTCGGACGTTATGTTCGTGGCTACCTCCAACTCCATGAACATCCCGGGCCCCTTGCTGGACCGGATGGAGGTGATCCGTCTCTCCGGTTACACCGAAGATGAGAAGCTCAACATTGCCAAGCAGCATCTGGTTGCCAAGCAGATCCAGCGCAACGGCCTGAAAGAGTCCGAGATCACCATCGAGGATTCTGCTTTGGTCGGGGTGATCCGTTACTACACCCGCGAGGCGGGGGTTCGTGGTCTGGAGCGCGAGATCTCCAAGATTTGTCGCAAAGCGGTCAAGCGCATCCTGCTGGACAAGAGCATCAAGCATGTTCAGGTCAATCAGGCCAACCTCAAGGAGTTCCTCGGGGTACAGCGTTTCGATTACGGCAAAGCCACCGACCAGAACCAGATTGGTCAGGTATGTGGTCTGGCGTGGACCGAAGTGGGGGGCGATCTGCTTACCATCGAGACCACCAACATGCCGGGCAAAGGCAAGCTCACTTATACCGGTTCTCTCGGTGAAGTGATGCAGGAGTCCATTCAGGCGGCCATGACGGTGGTGCGTACCCGTGCCGAGAAGTTGCGGATCAATGCTGACTTCTACGAGAAGCGCGATATCCACGTGCACGTACCGGAAGGGGCCACCCCCAAAGATGGTCCGAGCGCCGGTATCGCCATGTGTACTGCCCTGGTCTCCAGCTTGACCGGTAATCCGGTTCGTGCTGATGTGGCGATGACAGGGGAGATCACCTTGCGCGGCGAAGTGCTGCCCATCGGCGGTCTCAAGGAGAAGTTGCTGGCAGCCCATCGTGGCGGCATCAAGCGAGTGCTTATTCCGAAAGAGAACGAGCGTGACCTTGAGGAGATCCCGGCAAACGTCAAACAAGACCTTGAAATTTATCCGGTTCGCTGGATTGACGAGGTGCTGGAATTGGCGTTGCAGGACAATCCGCAGGGGTTTGAGCGCGTTTCTGTCGTGTAAATGTTGATGCGCCGCAAATTTGGCGCATTCGACGGGTGGTTAAGGCTTGCATGCGCCCGATAACGGAAGTAGCCTTGACCACCGATCGGGTACTCGTGATGAGTCGCAATGCGTTGTGTGGCGCGGGTTTGCGCCAGATTGTCACTTGCAACTGATCAGGAGGCTTGCTATAAAACCTCCACTTGTTGTGGCCAGGGAAATCAGCGCCGCAGCGGTGTTCGATAAAAGGGGAATATAAGAGTGAATAAATCTCAACTGATTGACAAGATTGCAGACGGTGCCGATATCTCCAAAGCTGCCGCTGGCCGTGCGTTGGATGCCTTCATTGATGCTGTTGGTGAAGCGCTGAAAGAGGGTGACCAGGTTGCTCTGGTTGGTTTCGGTACTTTCGCTGTACGCGAGCGTGCTGCCCGTTCAGGCCGTAACCCGCAGACTGGCGCGACCATCGAAATCGCTGCTGGTAAAGTTCCTGCCTTCAAAGCCGGTAAGGCCCTGAAAGACGCTGTTAACTAAGTCGGTCGCTGATATCCGTCGGCTACCGTCCTTGGTCGCAGACCAGACAAGTTAGAGAGTCTTCTCTCATACTGATTGACCAAGGCGCATCGCAATCGGTGCGCCTTTTTATTGTTTACGCCCATCGAGTTCGGGAGCATAAGTACAAACATGATGTTGGATAAACTACGCGAAGGGGCGCAGGGCAAGGTAGCCAAGGTTATCTTGGGCCTGATCATCCTCTCCTTTGCCTTGGCTGGTGTAGGTAGTTACCTGAACGGCCCGGCCCGTACCGCCCCCGCCACTGTCAACGGCACAGAAATCAGTGCAACCGCACTGGAAAATGCCTACCGTAACGAGCGCGCCCGCATGGAATCCCAGATGGGAGAGGCATTCAGCCAGCTGGCCGCGAACCCCGATTACATGAAACAGTTCCGCCGCGGTGTGCTGGATCGCCTGATCGATCAGGCGCTGCTGGACAGCAAGGCCCGTGAACTGGGTCTGCGCGTCAGCGATGAGCAGATCAAGCAAGCCATCGTGGCCATGCCGGAATTTGCCGAGAACGGCAAGTTCAACAATGACCGTTATCTGCAGCTGATCCGTCGTGCCGGCATGACTCCCGAAATGTTCCGTGACTCCCTGCGTCAGGACATGGTGCGTCAACAGTTGATGAGCGCCCTGCTGGGCACCGAATTCTCCCTCAAGGGCGAAGCGGAGCAGCTCGACAAGCTCTACAACCAGACTCGCGATCTGCGTCTGGTGCGTCTGGCTGCCGCCAACTACATGGCTGACGTTCAGGTCTCCGACAACGAGCTCGAGCAGTACTACAAGACCAATGGCGCCCGTTTCATGAACGACGAGCAGGTCAAGGTCGACTATCTGCTGCTGGACGCTGCCAACCTCGCCAAGGATATCAAGGTCACCGAGCAGGATGCCCAGGATTACTACGATCAGCACCAGGATCTGTTCCAGCGTGCCGAGCGTCGCCACGTGGCTCACATCCTGATCCCGTTTGGCAAGGATGAGAAAGCGGCCGAGCAGAAAGCAGAAGCCGTGCTGGCCAAAGCCAAGGCGGGCGATGATTTCGCTGCGCTGGCCAAGGCTGACTCTTCCGATACCTTCTCTGCCAAAAAAGGCGGCGAGCTGGACTGGTTCGAGAAAGGGGTGATGGATCCGGCCTTCGAGAAAGCCGCGTTCGCCCTGAACAAGGCTGGCGATCTCTCCGGCGTGGTGAAGAGCCCGTTCGGTTTCCACATCATCAAGCTGCTGGGGGTTGAAGCAGCCCAGACCAAGCCGTTTGCCGATGTGAAAGAAGAGACCATCACTCGTCTGCAAGCTGACAAGGCCAAGGAGAAGTTCTTCGCCGAGCAGCAGAAGATGGCTGACAACAGCTTCGAAAACCCGGACTCGCTGGATCTGACCGCTGACGCCATGGGAATGAAGGTTCAATCTTCCGATTTCTTCACCCAGGCGACTGCTCCGGCTCCGCTGAACGATCCCAAGGTACTCTCTGTTGCGTTCTCCGAACAGCTGCGCGATGACAACACAAACTCCGACGTGATCGAGCTGGCTGACGGCAAGGCGCTGGTGCTGCACATCACTGGTCACAAGCCCAAAGCGGTCAAGCCGCTGGCCGAGGTGAAAGAGCAGGTGATTGCCGCCATCAAGCATGACAAGGCTAGCGAAGTGGCCCGTGGCAAGGCCCAGGGTCTGCTGGACAAGCTGAAAGTCGGTGAGAGCATCACCGCCGATCTGACTGCACTCGGTCTGAAAGTGGAGACCCACAAAGGGGTTGCCCGTTTCGATCGCGAGCTGGATCAGAACCTGATTGCCCAGGCGTTCACGCTGCCCCATCCGATCGACGGCAAGCCGAGCGTTGCTCTGGTTGCCGAGACCAATGGTGACCGCGTTGTAGTTGCGCTGGACAAGGTCAACGTACCTGCCGCCGCATCCGGCATGGCCGCCATGCTGCAAGCTCAGCTGGGTCAGGGCAAAGCCCAAGTGGATTACAAGTCTCTGATCGACGAGCTGCGCAAAGCAGCCAAGATCGAGTACTTCACCAGTGTGGAAGCGACCGTCGAGTAATCGGCACTGCGCAACCCATTGAAAACGGCTCCGTGATGGAGCCGTTTTTTTATCTGTGGGCAAGAGGGGGGATATTCAAGCTCTGCTCTCTGCTCTCTGCTCTCTGCTCTCTGCTCTCTGCTCTCTGCCCTCTGCTCTGTGGCGTGTAGTCACACCACTGCTATACGCCATCTCAGTCGTCTAAATACGGAATATAAAAAAACCGGCACGTGTGTGCCGGTTTTTCATTGCGAGCTTGCAAGGCGGGGGTTACACCACGCCCTGGGTGCGCAGGTAATCCTCGTAGGTGCCGCCGAAGTCGCGGATACCATCTTCAGTCAGCTCCAGGATGCGGGTCGCCAGAGAGGAGACGAATTCGCGGTCGTGGGAGACGAAGATCAGGGTCCCCTGGTAGAGCTCCAGCGCCATGTTCAAGGATTCGATGGATTCCATGTCCAGGTGGTTGGTCGGCTCATCCATGATCAGGATGTTGGGGCGCTGCATCATCAGCTTGCCGAACAGCATGCGACCCTGTTCACCACCGGAGAGCACCTTGACCGGCTTCTTGATGTCGTCCTGAGAGAACAGCAGACGGCCCAGTATGGAGCGTACAGCCTGCTCGTCTTCGTTCTCCTGTTTCCACTGGGCCATCCAGTCGAACACGTTGAGATCGGTGTCGAAGTCTTCGGCGTGATCCTGAGCGTAGTAACCGATCTGGGCGTTCTCGGACCACTTGATGGTGCCGGTATCCGGAGCCAGTGCGCCGACCAGGGTCTTGATCAGAGTCGATTTACCGATACCGTTGGTACCCAGAATGGCGACCTTCTCGCCCACTTCCATCATCATGTTGAGGCCCTTGAACAGGGGACCGTCGCCATAACCCTTGGATACACCTTCCACTTCCAGGATGTTGCGATAGAGCTTTTTGTCCTGCTCGAAGCGGATGAAGGGGTTCTGGCGGCTGGAGACCTTGACGTCCTCAATCTTGATCTTGTCGATCTGCTTGAGACGGGAGGTCGCCTGACGGGACTTGGAGGCGTTGGCGCTGAAACGGGAGACGAAGGATTGCAGATCGGCGATCTGGGCCTTCTTCTTGGCGTTGTCGGCCAGCAGACGCTCGCGCGCCTGGGTGGCGGCCAGCATGTAGTCGTCGTAGTTGCCCGGGTAAACGCGCAGCTCGCCGTAGTCCAGATCCGCCATGTGGGTACAGACGGAGTTCAGGAAGTGACGGTCGTGAGAGATGATGATCATGGTGCTTTCACGATCGTTGAGCACCTGCTCCAGCCAGCGAATGGTGTTGATATCCAGGTTGTTGGTCGGTTCGTCCAGCAGCAGGATATCGGGGTTGGAGAACAGCGCCTGTGCCAGCAGCACCCGCAGTTTCCAGCCCGGCGCCACTTCGCTCATCGGGCCGTTGTGCTGCTCGAGCGGAATGCCGACACCCAGCAGCAGCTCGCCTGCGCGCGCTTCGGCGGTGTAGCCGTCATACTCGGCAACCAGACCTTCCAGCTCGGCGGCCTTCATATAGTCTTCGTCGGTGGCTTCGAGGTTGGCGTAGATGGCATCGCGCTCGGCGATAGCCGCCCACAGCTCGGTGTGACCCATCATGACCACGTCCAGTACGCGCATATCTTCGTAGGCGAACTGATCCTGACGCAGCTTACCGATGCGCTCGTTGACATCCAGGCTCACATTACCGCCAGTGGGCTCCAGATCACCACCGAGGATCTTCATAAAGGTGGACTTGCCACAGCCGTTGGCGCCGATAAGGCCATAGCGGTTGCCGCCGCCAAACTTGACGTTGATGTTCTCAAACAGCGGCTTGGCGCCGAACTGCATGGTGATGTTGTTGCTGCTTAACAAGGTATGTGTCCCGATTGGTCTGTCAAATGGCGCGCATTATGGCACAGATCCCCCGAAAGTTTTAGCGAGAAGTGTGATCTTGATCGGGGCAAGCGGGGCGTGCAGCCGATTGATGGGCAATAAAAAAAGCCGGCGCGAAGCCGGCTTGGAAGGATGAACTTGATCTGTTAGTGGGAGGTGGCGCCAGAGGCACCCAGCCCAGTTTGGGAGCGAACGAACTGCGGCAGGAACTTGGCATGCTCGTCGGCGGCGTTCTGGGAGCTGTCGGTGATGGAGAAGAACCAGATCCCGATGAAGGCCAAACCCATGGAGAAGAGGGCAGGGTATTCGTAGGGGAAGATAGCCTGGGCATGGCCCAGTACTTTCACCCACACGGTCGGGCCCAGGATCATCAGGGTCACTGCGCTCACCAGCCCCAGCCAGCCACCATAGACGGCGCCACGGGTGGTCAGGCGTGACCAGAACATGGAGAGGAACAGCACCGGGAAGTTGCAGCTGGCGGCGATGGAGAAGGCCAGACCGACCATGAAGGCGATGTTCTGCTTCTCGAACAGGATCCCCAGACCAATGGCAACCACACCCAGCACCAGAGTCGTCATCTTGGAGACACGCAGTTCATCGCTCTCGTTGGCCTTGCCCTTCTTCAGCACACTGGCATAGAGGTCATGGGAGACCGCAGAGGCTCCGGCCAGGGTCAATCCGGCAACTACCGCCAGAATGGTGGCAAATGCCACGGCGGAGATGAAGCCGAGGAACAGGCTGCCACCGACCGCATTGGCCAGATGGACTGCCGCCATGTTGGTGCCGCCCAGCAGGGCGCCGGTGGCGTCCTTGAAGGCCGGGTTGGTGCTCACCAGCAAGATGGCGCCAAAGCCGATGATAAAAGTGAGGATGTAGAAGTAGCCGATAAAGCCGGTGGCGTAGAACACAGATTTACGCGCTTCCTTGGCATCGCTCACGGTGAAGAAACGCATCAGGATATGTGGCAGACCGGCGGTACCGAACATCAATGCCAGCCCGAGCGAGATGGCGGAGATGGGGTCAGCAACCAGGCCACCCGGGCTCATGATGGCGATCCCTTTCTCGTGCACCTTGACCGCTTCGCTAAACAGGGCACCGATATCGAAGTTGACCGATTTCATGACCATGATGGCCATGAAGCTGGCACCGGAGAGCAGCATCACTGCCTTGATGATCTGCACCCAGGTAGTGGCCAGCATGCCGCCAAACAGCACGTAGAGCACCATCAGGATACCGACCAGCACCACGGCCACATGGTATTGCAGGCCAAACAGCAGCTCGATCAGCTTGCCGGCTCCGACCATCTGGGCGATCAGGTAGAGGGCGACCACCACCAGCGAACCACAGGCTGAGAGGGTACGCACTTCAGTCTGCTTGAGACGATAGGAGGCGACATCGGCAAAGGTATATTTGCCGAGGTTGCGCAGCCGCTCGGCGATCAGGAACAGAATGATGGGCCAGCCCACCAGAAAGCCGATGGAGTAGATGAGGCCGTCATAGCCGGAGGTGTAGACCAGCGCGGAGATCCCGAGGAAGGAGGCGGCGGACATATAGTCACCGGCGATGGCCAGACCGTTCTGGAAGCCGGTGATACGGCCACCGGCCGCATAGTAGTCGGAAGCCGAGCGGTTGCGCTTGGAGGCCCAGTAGGTGATGAACAGGGTCGCGGCCACAAAGACCACGAACATCACGATGGCCGACACATTGAGGGGTTGGCGTTGTACTTCGCCGGTCAGCGCATCCGCTGCCAGCAGGGGGGAGGAGGCCAGTGAGGCCAACAGCAGCCACTTGCCTTTCATGCTTTTTGCGCTCATGACTGCACTCCCTTGAGGATTTTCTGATTCAGCTCGTCAAACTCGCCGTTGGCCCGAAACACATAGATGCCGGTCAACACGAAGGAGGAGAGGATCAGTCCCACCCCGACCGGAATGCCACGGGTGACGGTGGTGCTGTCGCTGAGCGGGGTGCCGAGCCAACCGGGGGCAAAGGCGATGAGCAGAATAAACGCCAGGTAGAGTCCCAGCATCAGAGCCGAGAGGGCCCAGGCAAAACGCTGGCGCTTGGCGACCAGCTCCTGGAAGTTGGGATCTTGCTGGATCCTCAGATAGCTTTGCTGTTCCATTGCAGTTCTCCATGACATGAGTGTCAGCGGTGGATGGGGTAACCCCGACGAGCAGGCAATCTGCTCATGTAAGCAAAATGTGAATTAAATGTTATTTCTCGACAATTAGACTTTGGGATAAGTGAGCGGCGAGCCGCAGGTCAGGCGCAGGTAGATAAGCGCGGCCGTGGTGGCATCGGCAAGGGCATCGTGGGCGGGCAGGGGGGGCAGCGCCAAGTGACGGCAGATGGCACTCAAGTGGAGGTCAATCGCAGCATCGGGGTAGCGGCGATAGAGGTGGTCATGATAAAGCTGGCTCACCTCGATCCCTCGCTGGGGCAGGGTCAATCCCCACAATTTTTGGCAGGCGAGATTGAGAATACGCAGATCGTAGGCGAGGTGATAGCCCACCAGTTCGCGCGGGCCGATATAGTCGAGCAGCAGGCGCAGCGCGGCTTCCAGCTCCATTCCCTGTTGCAGATCCTGATGGCGCAGACCGTGGATCACCACAGATTGGCTGGTCAGGCTGGCCGGTGGCTGTACCTTGATGGCGAGGGCCTCACCGGTCAGCAGCCGGTTGCCCTGAATGCGCACCGCCCCGATGGAGACGATCTCGGCCTGCTCGGGATCGAGACTGGTGGTCTCGAAATCGAGGGCGATCCGTTCATCTTCCGGTGGGGTGGCAAAGAGCGGCGCGAACTCGCCAGTTCGGAACGCACGGCCATACCAGTATCGTCGAGCGCGGCTCAACATGGCTATTGTCTCAGACGAAAGTGCAAGGTGAGCCACTGCTGGAATTTCTTCACCTGATGCAGCGCCTGACGCAACAGATCCCGCTCGCTGTGGCTAAGCTCGCTTGTCTGCACCCGACTATTGCCCCCCTTGAGCTGGCTGCGCAGCCTCAGCCGAATAAAGAGCCGGAACGCCTCCGCCAGATTGCTGCCATAGTCGGCACTGAGCCGCTCGGCGGCCACTAGCGCGTCGATGCGCCCCAGGGTCGAGGTTTCCAGTATGCCCTCCTCAAGGGCCAGCATGCGGATGCCGTGTACCAGTGGAAACAGGCCGCCTCGCTTCAGATCCAGCCCTTCAGGTGGCTGCTCCAGCCTGCCAAACAGGGTGAGGGGGGCATGGAAGGCCACCGCCGGTCGCACCATCTCCGCCAGCAGATTCCGCCTGTCCGCCAACTGCTCGCGCAGCGCTCTGGCAACAGGCAGATGCAGCTGTCGATCCCCCGCGATGGGGTGAGCATCGGCCAGGGTGGCGAGCCAGAGCAGCTCCTCCTCACTGGCCGTGGTGCAGGCGCTGGCAATGGCGCTTTGCCACTCATCGCCTGTTTTTACCCAGGCCGGATTGTTCACCATTACCTGCCCGGGGCACAGCGGGTAGCCGAGTCGCTCCAGCAGGCCGCTGAATTCGGCCAGATCGGCTGTCTGGGTGGGCCATGTCAGCCCCTCTGGCAGGATCAGGGCGTTGTCCTGATCGGTTTTGAGGATCTGCTCGCCGCGCCCCTCCGAGCCCAGCATCAGCAGGCAGACCTTATCCTGCACCTCGGGGGGGATCACCAGCGCAAAGGCTTTGGCGATCAGCTGTTCATTGATGGTGGCGATCAGTTTCATCAAAAAGGCGGTGTGGATCCCTTGGGCAAACAGCGAGCGGGTCAATTGTTGCTGCTCGCGGGCGACCGCCTCCAGCGCCGGCAGGCTGTCGGCGCGGGCAATGCGCAGGGTCAGCACGTGGGAGTGGGTAGAGAAGAGCCCCAGCACCTGGGTCAGTTGCAGGATCCCCGCCACTTCGTTGCCGCGCCACACCACCAGTCGCTTGATGCGATGGCGGGTCATCAGCAGCAGGGCATCAAACAGATAGCTCTCCAGCGGCAGACCGATGAGCGGCGTGGGGGTCAGCACCGAGAGGGGGGCCGTCAGCGGCAATCCCTTGAGGGTCAGGGCATGGAGCAAGGTCTTGCGGGTTGCCAGCGTGAGGGAGCCGTCGTGGGCTGGGTAGAGCAGGCAATCGGTCCCCTTGCTCACCATGGCTTCGGTCGCCGCCAGCAGTGACAACTTGCTGTCGACGATAAGCGGTGCCTGCAGGTGGCCCGGTTCGATGCGTGTCAGGATAAACTCCGCCAGATTCTTCTGCCCCAGTTGTTCGCGTTGTTCCTGCTGGCGTTGGCGCTCGGCCAGATTGGCGGTGAAGTAGCTGGCAAACTGCGGATCCTGCTCACAGAGCGTCAGAAATGTGTGGCGAGGAATGAGTTGGCAGAGGCTATCTTCCAGCGCGGTGAAGCGGTGGCGGCAGCGGCCGTCAAACTGGGCGCGCACATCGAACAGGTCATCGACCCCGTAATCACCAAACTGGTGGTGAGGGGCCGACTCTTCCACCGCCCCCTTGATAATGAGATAGAGGCCGGGAGGCTCGTCCCCCTCCTTGAGCAGCAGATCCCCGGCCCGAAAATAGCAGAGCGAGAGGTGGCGGGAGAGCCGCTCGCGCGCCTCCTCATCCAGTCGGTCGAACGGTGGTCTGGCAAAATTGAACAGGGTTGACATGACAGCGTCCTCTGCTGGCTTGCGGCACTCATGCAGCTCCCAGTGTGACAAAGGGAGGGGGAGGCGACCAGCCGACTTTAGTCTCAGCTGTACCGCCTGTTCACACTCTGATAACGTGGTGGTATGACCAGTGAGTCAGTTTCAGGGATCAAGGGGAGGACAAGGGAGATGGAAAAACCAAGGATCAAGTGCGAGATCCACGACGGGATTGCCGAAGTGATGCTGACGCGGGGGGACAAACTCAATGCGCTGGACCGCGCCATGTTCAGCGCCATCGATGAGACATTGACGCAGCTCGCCCGGCACAAGGGGCTGCGGGCGGTGATCCTGCATGGCGAGGGGCGAGCCTTCTGCGCCGGGCTGGATGTGAAATCCATGCTGAGACAGCCGGTAGCGGCGCTCGATATTCTCAAGCGTGAAGCAGACGAGGCGACCAATCTGGCCCAGCGGGTTGCCTATGGCTGGCACCAGCTGCCGGTGCCGGTGATTGCGGTGACCCAGGGAGTCTGTTTTGGCGGTGGCTTGCAGATTGCGCTCGGCGCCGATTTTCGCTTCAGCACCCCCGATTGCCGCTTCTCGGTGATGGAGATCAAGTGGGGCATCATTCCCGATATGAGCGGTAGCGTCACCATGCGCAACCTGATGGGAGTGGATACCGCCATGGAGCTGGCCATGAGCGGGCGCGAGCTGGATGCCATCGAGGCCAAATCCCTCGGGCTGGTGAGTCGGGTCTGCGCCGATCCGCTGGTGGAGGCGCGGGAGTTTGCCCGCACTCTTATCACCAAGTCGCCGGATGCACTGGCGGGGATCAAGCAGCTCTACAGTCAGGCCTGGGCCCGCAGCGATGAGGCGATGCTGAAGGAAGAGACCCGCTTGCAAAAGCAGATCCTGGGGCGACCCAATCAGTGGCGGGCCACCCTTAACAGCCTGTTTCGCTGGCGCCTGCCCTTCGGGCCGCGCCGCAATCCGCTCTGAGATGAGGTGACAGGAAAAAGAAATGGCAGCCGAGGCTGCCATTTATGCATTTATAATGCATTGTTTTATAAATATTTTAATTTTATCGCGTCCACAAATTGCCCACAGCTAAGACAAACTGACCACGCTTAGAGGGCCAATCACATCTCACAGGCTGCAATTTTCCGTGAGATAAGCCAACAAGTACATCTGGGTCACATTCCCCTTCAAAATTTCAGTTCTCAAAGAACTACTTCTTGCATCTAACCATCTGAAAAAAAAAGACTTCGCGCTGTTTCCCTACAGCAAACCGGATCCTTTTCTATAGGTCCGATCCGCACGAAAAATACGACCACCCTAATTTATTCAATTACTTACGCTTTCATTGGGGCAATCCACACCGCCCTCAAACTGTAAAACCCTGCAAAAAAGATCCTTCTTTGCAGATCCTCAAAGTTCTGCGGATCCTTTATCTGGCGCGGTCTGGGCATATGGTTTTGCGGTAATTCACTTTTGCAAAAAATTTTCCTGGTGAAGCCCGCAGGCGGGAGCGGATGAGCGCGGATTCCGTGGCGCAGACGCCGCCGTGGGCTTCTCCGTTGCGCTCTGGCTGCTGTGCTTGGCTCTGAGCCTCGCGTATGATGTGTGCCTGCCTGATGGTGCTCATACATGCGGCGCCTTTCCCTGGCCATGCTTTGGTGCCGTCAGTCAGATAGAAGAAAGCCCCATTTGATGGGGCTTTCTTCATTTTCTTGTGTACTAGTTCTCTGCGGCTATCTTCCTGCATTGTTCAGTGGTCACCGCATAGGTTTTGCTTGTAAATCTAGAGGTTACCTTGCTCAAGGTATCACATTGCACATAATCGTTTATTCGATGTAATGTTAATTCTTTCAAAGAAAATGAAATTAGTGGTGAGATGAGCAAGCAACTTATTATTATTCCATTTTTTAGAAATACTGATAGAGATTTCCCAGTGACAATTTCCACAGAGCAATACAATATTATTATTAGGCTAGATGCCATACAGGAAAAAATAGCCCAGTAATTTAATATTCCAGCTATGACGTAGACGTCATGCTGTTCACCAAAAGCTTTCTGGAGTACGTCCCAACCGAAAAAGGTACTCCCGAACGCGATTGCCCCAAAGAAAAGTATTCTAACGTAATTCACTCAAGTACCTCCTTGATTTGTTTTTGAATGCTTTTCAGTGTGGTTTTACAGCCTAAAAAAGCCAGCATTACGCTGGCTTTGTTCATTTTGCGTTCATTTTTTTATTTATTAATTGGCATTCATTATCTGATATGGCATAAATTTGATAAGAATTCCAACGAGAAACCCGTTTTAGCTCCTGGCACTCCACGTAATTTTCAGACTTTATACTTAATATAATCTTGGTTCCAAAGGTTAAGATTGGTGAAATTACGAAGATGACAATTAGAGCTCCTCGTTGAAAAAATTTGTCTGAATTACCATTTCTTGCCAATGACATTAACACATGAACAATCAATACAATACCAATTAATGGCGCGCAGTAAGACGCCCAAATGTTGGCAATGCCACTAACTCTAAATGACAGAGCACCATTGGATAACGTTGCGTACAAATCCTCTGATACTTGTTCAAGTCCGAACCAGATAAATGCAACCGCAATAATGGCTCTAATGATATGAATCATTCAACCAACCTTTTAAGCGAGTTGCCGATCTCATCTGAGAATCCATAACGCTCATCTAATGCATCAAGCTCACGTCCCATAAAGAAGGAACCGAATGCAAAGAGTGCACCAGTTACTAAAATCCCTGATACTGGTAATGTCGCAACGACTAGAGACATGGTAACAAGTGTCGTCATGCCTTTGATTATGTCGCTAGAGCTGTTACCAATGAACTCAGCTAAAGTTGCTTCATCACGTAAGACGTAATCAGCAGCATTGACCCCGACAGCAAAGGCAATTTCCACCCCTGCATTTATTTTGATCCATCGAGCGGCACCTTTTACATCATTCAAGCCGATACCGATTTGAACAACTCGTGGATTACTTGCTTTCCATTTGTTCCCTTTCATTAAGGTTTGGGCATGGCGTCGATAGTTCTTGATTATTACATAATCAATGCCCTTGATGTTCTTGGTATAAGATATTACGCCAAATCCACCTAATCCTTTGGCTGTCTGCGCGGCAGTCTTAACACCATCGATTAAGTCATGATAACTTTTTGTTGTACCAACAGTGTCCTTACCACCGGATTCAGAATAAAGCGTTTGAAGAAGTTCTTTGGCCTCTTCAAAGGAGAGTACTGCAATATCAGTTGGTGCTGTTGTGTACACAACCTCTAGAGTTTTACCTTGAGCGAAGTCATATGGAGGCCAATAAGCATTCTGTGCTTGGATCTCTACCGGTTGTACCGGTTGCTGCACTGGGGCCGCTCTTGCAGAACGTGCAGCAGGTGCTTGGTCTCCGATGACGACGGTGCCTGAGCCAATGATCACCCCACCACAGTCAACTGCTCCGCCAGTGAGTGCGGCAGGCATTCCATTTATAAAAACAGTGGAAGAACCTGACGCGATCTTCCTGGGATGGGGTGGGTTATTTGGCTTGTCATGGGGAGCCAGCGGATCACCAACACGTGCAGCGGGAATTCCATCTATGAATACATCAGGAGAGCCAGCAGTAATGGCTGTTGGATGGAAGCCGTCATGATCTGTTCCAATATCCCCAACTTTTGCAGCGTTTTTTGCCATCTGAATTCCTCATCGACACGAATAAAATCCATTCAACATAACATGGCTGCAAATGCCTCCCTAGACCGATGTGTCTGATTTTTGTCAGAATGTGACATCTATCGTCGCTGATAAGTCTACCGGTAATAGGTTTGATTCAGTCTTGGTTAAAGGGCTGTGTTTTTAGACTGCAAGCGATTAAGGCGAAGTTCGAATGACGGTAAAGGTTTCATGGCAAATGCGGGCCAGTGGTTTGGTTGTGTTCCTCTTTGGGTGTGCAAGTCTCTGGATGGCCATGGTATTTGGTGCTGAATTCACTGCGCTGTTAGCACAGACACCAGATGACCCATTCAGAATGAATGATTGGCGAGGATGGTTTGCAATCTTCATTGGCTTGCTTGCCGCTCCCTTCATGCTGTATGCGGGGGGAAAGCTGATGTTATCTAAGAGTATCCCCGAGCCCAATCTCTCCTCTAAAGCTGGCAAGCAGCGACTGGTGATTGTCATGTCGCTAGTCGTTCTCGCTGGTTTTTTCGGCTATCTGACACAGAAAGTCAGTATGTCGAGCATTGAGCGGTTAGGTTGGGAGCAGTGCTATGTCAAACAGACTAGCTGGCGTTTTGGAAAAGAACTCTATTCACAAAATTGTGCGGCCCATGGCCTCATGAAACTGGATCAGGCTCTGGACAAACTGTCTTTTGAGGAGCTGAAAGATAAGCTAAACAGTGAAATGTTTGAGCAAAAGAAAGGGCCTTAATGGCCCTTTCTTTTTATTCGATCATAGGTGATAGGACATCAGCCAACTGGCCGGCTTGCTTGCTCTGGCCATTGAACGTCTCGGCATTGGTGGGGGCTGGCCCGCCGTGTGTATGGCTCGCGGTGGTTGCGGCCAGTTGCTCCACCAGGTTCATCAGCTGGAGCAGCAGCCCGAAGATGTTTACCTCCTCGCTGCCCATCCACGAACGTGGCGCCTCAAAGTGCTGCAGCTCTCCGGCCACACTGCGGCGCAGTTGCCCGATCACCTCCACCAGGTCCCCCGCTGCGGTCTGGTTCATGTTACCCAGGCACCCCGCCACCAAGTCATCACCGGCCAGCAGCTCGATGGCCCCGAGCGCCTCGATGCGCTTCATCGCCCCTATCTGCTCCACGCTGTGCTGCATGGTTGTTAGCCGGTGTTGGCCGAACTCGCCCTGGTAGTCGTCCGCCTCGCGGTGCATCCGCATCGCCTTGTCATGTTGGCGGCGGTTGGTGTGGCGACTCTGGTTGCCCACGGTATCGGTGCGGCTGAACACCTCGGCCCGCAGCTGCCGGAGCTGTTCGCCCGGGGCAATGTCCGGCAGCGGCCAGCCCGAGCCCAGCACGGTGCGAATAAATGGCCGGTCAGCTCGCCCGAAGGCAAACCCCAGCTCGACGATGGTTCCCTCAATGGGGAATTGCAGCAGCCCCTGCTCGGGCCCGCCGAACATCACCGGCAGCGGCACGGCGCGATAGAGTGGGGCGGCCTTGTCCGGCTGGCCATCTTCCCCCAACAGTTGCACGTCCACCGCATAGCGTGGGCGAAACGGATCATTGAGCTGGCCAGCGGTCGCGCTGTCGCTGATGGCCTCGACCCGTCCGAACTTGGGAAGGTGCATCTGGTCGGCCAGCTCCGGGAACTCGCCCTCCATCTTGCGCCGCTCCGGAGACTTCACCGGTTTGCCGGGGGTTGCCGTGGTGAGGGTCATCTCATCACCCTTGAGGCGTACCCGCACCACCCGTTTGCCGTTGACGATAGCGCCCGGGCGCATGGCCGGGATCGGCGCCGTGGTGAGGGTGTTGCCCGCCTGGCGGCCGGAGAAGGCCGGATCCAGTTCTACCGCCCGTTCAGCCCAGCGGCTGTGGGCGTGACTGCCCACAAAGATGGCGCCATCCGGTTGTTGATGCCAGATGAAGTCCGGAACTGCAAAGGCGCGGCCGGCGTTGTTCAGCAGCTGATAGCCGGTACCGGCACTGGTGAAGTTTGGGATAGGCCGATCGGTATAGTCGGTCCCGTCAGGCAGCAAAAAGGTGAGCTGGGTCTGATCGCTTAACCAGGCCAGTAGGCCGCGCAGGGTTGCGTGCTGAAGGCTGACCGGAAATGCACTCCCCAGTATCCCAGCCAGTTCTCGGCACAGAAGCTTGCTGGCGTCATTGCTGGCGGGTTGCACGTCATAGACGTATCCGGTAAACCAGCGGCGCAGCTCGCTGTTGTAGCCCAGATCCACGGTCAGGGTTTGTCCCTTCTCCGCGTTCCCCTCGATGATGAGGGCGGCGCGGCCGCCTGCGCAGAGATCCAGCACGATATCGTGGTCGATGAGGTTGGCCGGTTGCCCGCCCAGGGTGAGGTTGGTCGAGAGTTTCATGCCATCAGGTCTCCCAGTTTGTTATCCAGCCCCTTGATTGCCTGTTCCCACGAGCTCAGCTGTTCCTGTTCGGAGGCGGGCGCTCCCTCTGACGGCTTGGCCGGTTTGGTGTTGGTGTTGCCCTGGCCCACGGTGGCGGGCGCCTTGGGCATCCGCTGTTCCCGCTTCTCGGGTACCGAGTTGTGTTCGCGCAGGGTGAACTGCACTTGCCACGCCAGCAGTCCCTCCTGCTCGCTGGCGGTGATGCGCCCGGCAAACTTGGCCTGGCGTACCTTTACCGACTTGGCCAGCAACGACCCGACCCGGTAGATATGGCGTTTGCCGCCATCCCCTTTGGCATCGGCCAGCTCAAACAAGCGGCTCAGGGTCTGCTCATCCTTGAAGGGGACGAGGCCCGAGATATCGAGCTCCTTGGCTTTGGCTCCTTGCTCAGAGCTGCTGGTCGAGCTGGTCTGGCCGCTGTTGTCCTTGTCCTGAAACTGCATCGATGCGGTGATCCGCATCGACTTCATCACAATCGGCTCACCGTCCAGGGTGAGCATGGCCGTTTTGCTCATCGGGTTAACTCCTGCCAGAAGGTGAGCGGGGAGGAGGAGAGCAGCAGGGCGCCGACCGTCATGCTATGGCTATGATCTGGCGGGCTGCTCTGGCCCAGTTGGGAGGCCAGGCTTGCCGCATCGCCTTGTCCCTGCCAGTGCCACAACTGACCACTGATGTCCGCCAGCTTGGCCAGAGCCTGTTCGAGCTCGGTCAGTCTGGCAGAGCGGCGTTCTGCCAGGGTGGCTAGCTGGGCGATCGGGGTGGTGGCCCCCTGTGCCAGGCTCTCCAGTTGGGCTAGCTCAGTTCCGAGCAGTGAACGAGCCGAGCGCAGCGGATCCCATATCAACGGTTCATCTGTTTTCCAGCGTGGCACCTTGGCGGCGGTGGGCTTGCTCATGGCATCGTTGTTGGCTGTGAGGCGGCGCAGGGTGGCGCACCACTCCGGCAGCGGCAGGATGGCGCAAAGCGGCGTCAAGGCATCGGCCAGCGCGGTCTCGCTGTTCCCGGTGACCAGCCAGGCGATGGCGTGCAACTGGCCAGTCGGTAGCAGGGGATCGGCCCCGTCCTGCAGCTTGGCCACTAGGGTCGCCACCGCGTTGGGGGCGGCGAGGCTGTACTGGTTGCCCGGGTGTTGGCCTACCCCATGCTGATAGGGCGTCACGGCCAAGCAGCGGCCGGTGGCTAATAGCCGGTCGAGCTCACCGCGCAGACCTGCCAGCGCGGCAGCGGCCTGGCTGATGGGCGTGGGGCGGTATTGTGCCATGGGCGCCAGTGCTTGCAAGCGGGCCACGGCGCCAGCCTGGTTTTCTGGGAGTTGGCCAAGTACCCCGCTGGCGCGGGTATGTATCGTCCCGGTGCTGGCTGGCCAGTGCAGTCCCCCTTGCATCCAGCTCAATGCGGTTTCTCCGGCCACGCTATTGGGGTTTCAGTCAAGTCGAGGCGGGTCAGCTCTACCCTATATCGGCGCCACGCAGTATATGCAGCCTGTTCATCATCGGTTGCCATACCTAACTCAATAGCATCTCCCAATACATCTATTTTTTGTGATGCTTCTGCTATTAATATTCCATATTTTTCCTTCGCCCTTACATCACATCCAACTCTTATAAATTTGCCATTTTCATACACATCACCTATCAATACAGATTTAGATGCTTCAACCCATACAATTGACTCGTGAAATCTTCCATTAGGAGATACATCTATTAACTCCTCAACTACACCTTTATCATTTAATCTTGCCCACATCATATTCACCACTCAATAATAACCGCACCATCAGAACCACCGCTACTAGGCACTACCTGATTGCCCGAAGTTGTTGCTGCTCCTTCTCCCCCAGCTCCATATCCATAACCCCCCATTATGGATTCCCCTCCGTGTCCGGCCCCCACTGTAGCGCCAATAATCGTTGGCATATTCGCCATCCCGGCGACACCACTACCACCTCTTCCATTTATATCACCACCAACTCCCATGCCTCCCAAATTACCTTGTCCTGTTCCTGATGTTGTTGTAGCGGCAATTGCCGGGTTGCCACATGTTCCACCAGTTGCACTACAAATTGTTCCAAACGAGCTAGACTCCCCATTTTTACCCGCTACGCTTCCATTTGGACTTTTCGAACCTCCGGCGCCAACTGTTATTGCAAATGATTCACCTGAAATTACTCTTATTTTCTTTTTTGAGTATCCTCCTGCACCACCACCTCCTCCAGCTGCATTATAATTTTGTGAGGCAGTTGCCCCACCTCCTGCGCCGCCTCCTCCAATCACCAATACATTTATACGGCTTACGTTTTCAGGTACAGTCCAATTATAAATTCCCGCCTTATCAAACACCTTAAAGCCATGAGTCAACATTATGTTTTTAATGTGGTGAATAAGTGAGTGTTCTATTACCTCCCTATTATCCACCACTTTATTGTCGCTCATCACTGTTGCCAATTTTGTTACATGATGGAAATATCCATTTTCGTCAACATAGTCCGTTAGTTCTCCTGAGCTAACCTGAATATCAACATGGTTATCCCAGCGGCTCAGGATGGTTCCGGCGTGATGCACATCCACCCACACTCCGACCGGCTTTGCCCCAACAGTGATAGCCTGTTCTGCGTCCAGCTGAATACGCAGGCCGCCGACCATAGCCACCCCAGGCTGCACCTTGTAGGCGCCTGCCTTGTTGATCAACTTGAAGGCGTCGCCAAAGAAGGCCGATGGCCCGAAGCAGGCAAGTGCCTGCAGGCGCAGTTGTTCGTCCATGCCGAGCAGGCGGGCGGAGTAGTCAATCTGCCAAGTGCCTGCCTCGACGGTGGTCACGGTGGCGGTGGCCGCTTGGTCGTACTCCATCAACATGGATTTCACCAGGCTGTTGCCAGTGGTACCTGTCGCCTGGTCAGTCTTGGTTTTGGTCTCCCGCCCCTTGTAAACAATCATCCCGACCATGCCGCTGGCCTTGTTGATGAGGTACATGGCATTGAATGAGAAGTTGCCCACAGTGGTATCCATTACGATGGAGTACGCCACGGCGTTGTTGTTGATGCGTCCGCGCTGATCCACCGGATGGCGATGGACAATCTGCGCCTGCGGTGGCAGGCCGGTATTCGGGTCGATGGGGGCGGTGATATCCAGATTAGGAATATCCGCCAGCACGACCTCATCGAGCACCACCGGCACCTGGTCAGTGAGGCAACCTTGCCAATAGGTCTCGAATGCGTTGGTGATGACTTGGCTCATCGGGTCTCCTTGGTTTTCAGTGTTGCGCCATAGACGTGCTGGATCATCTGGATGTGTCCAGGTACCAGCCGATATCTGGCTTTGTGCGGGGTGAGACGGGCGGCAAAGACCTCCTGACTCATATCAAACTGGCCATAGCCGATATAACCGGCGATCGGATAAACCACCTGGAAGCGATAGCGGCGGCAGGTGCGGCCATAGTGCTGGATCAGCGTCTCCATCAGCGTCTGGTTGTTGGCGATACTGCTATCGGTCACCTCGATGGTGATGACGTCCCAGGGCGCACCGGCTTGCCGTTCGTGGATGTCGCACCAGCCGATGCCCAGGCGCTCGAATATGCGCTTGAATCCGGCGACTTCTCCCGCGTCACGGGCATTCACAAAGGCGAACTTGACCCGCTTGCGAAACAGCTCCAGTGGCTCAGATTCAAAGCGGGCAATGTCCCGCTCCCATGCCAGCAGGTTGAGCAGTGAGAGAGAGCAGGTCAGCGGGTCTTGCTCTGCCAGCGGTGCCAGCAACCAGCGCCGTATTAACTGCCAGAATGCCATGATGCCGCGCGCCAAAAAGGCAGGCTCTTTCACGCCATCGGTGATGGTTTGGCCATCTTCCCACCAAGGGGCAGATGCCTTTGGCATGGCCGGTGCGTTGGCGCTGTGATCAATGCGGGGTGAATCAGTCATGCAGGGTGACCTCCAGCGAGCTCAGGCGCGGGATGGCCAGGCCCGAGACGATGTCATCCTGCGCAAATTTGAGGCTTTGCAGCTGCGGGAACTGGCTGTGCAGCTCGCGGGCCAGCTGCGAGAGGGAAAAACGTGAGCGCGGCCAGGTGCGAGTGACACTCGGAAAATCCCCCGACTGACGAAACGCCGCTTTGACCAGCGATTCAGCGCCCTGTTTGAGGGCAGCCTTCTGCTCGTCGGTGAGGTTGGCCACTGGCCACAGCTCCAGCGTGAGGCTGTGCTGAGTCTCTGGCATCGCCATCACGAACAGGTCGTCGCCGTGGCCATGGTTGCCCTGGCGGCCCACGTAGTCGTTAAGCTGGGCAATCAGGCTGGCCGGGGTAGCGCCCACCTCCAGCAGGATGTAAGCGTTGGCGGTGCCCGGGCCCCGCGGCGCTTCATGCTCGAAGAAGATGTGATCGGCGCGAATGCCGGCGATGCTCGCCAGCATGGAGCGGTAAATGGCATCAATGTGATAGCGACCCACCGCCGAGAACTGGTTCTGAATACGCAGGCCCAGGGCATCGTTACTCTCGGCATCGGCGCCCTGGGTGGTGATCCACTCCTTGTCATCGTTGCGGGCCGACAAGATGCCGGTGACCGGTTCGCTCAGCAGGTTGTAGTAGCCCGGGGCCAGATTCCAGGCCGCGCCCGCGAACTCGGCCTCGCACACCACGCGAGCCACCGCTTCACCGGCCGGGCTCACCACCGCCTGCAACGGCTTGACCCGGTAGATGGTGCCGTTGATGCGCTCGGTGCTGACCCAGATATCGGCCGGGATGGTGACCGCTTCGCTCGGGTTGGCCTTGACGAAGTTGATCACCCCGCGGGTCTTCTGGGCGCCCTTGCGGGTCAAGTCCACATCCCATGCCTTGAGGTCGAGATAGGCATCGGTGGCGGTGGCGGCAAAGGTGTTGGGCAGCACATGGCCGGCCAAGAGGGTGCGGATAAGCCAGAGCGCCGGGGTGATCACCACGCCGCGTACCAGCCGCCAGAAGGGGCTCACATCGCTGTCGTTGGTGATAAGGGATCCGGCGGCCTCGACCTCTTTTTTAAGCTCGGCTTCCATGGCCTGCTCGGTGGTCGGTACGCCGGTCTCGGCCAGCAGGGCCATAAAATCCACGTTGGGGCGCAGGTTCACAGGGTTACCTCCAGATCGCCAAATTCATAGGTGCGGGCGGTGACCAGCACCCGCTCGGGGGCCTCTTCGCGGATCACGATGGTGCCGGGCACCAGTCGCTCGTCGTTCTCAACCAGCAGCTCGATCTCGGTCATCACATCGGCGCGCAAGGTCGGACTGCGCTCGCCAATCAGCTTGCGGGCCAGCCCCGACTCCATGATCCGGTGCTTGATGTCCTGGCCGATGCTGTGGCGGTCCCGGGTGTAACGGGGCTGGCCGCCGGCATCGAGTAGCCAGGCCCCGTTTACCACCAAAATGTCGATGTACTTGGCGTCGCTCATCACGGGGTCTCCAGCCAGGCGTTTTCGGCCATCTGCTCAGGGGTCATCGGGTTCTGGTTGTGCATGTGCACTTCCCCGATGCTCAGGTACTTGGGCGGCTTCTGGTTGGCGGTGGTCGCGGCCGCGTTGGCCTGGATCAACTGCTGGCCCAGCCCGCCCGCCGGTACGCGGCTTTGGCTACCCTGGCTAAAGCGGGCGAGGGGAGCGTTGATGTTCTCCTGATTGGGCAGGTTGAGATCCGGCATGCTGCCCATCTCGATATTGACGCCCGGGATCATGTTCAGCTTCTCGACCAGCCAATCCACTGCCTGCCCGAGCAGCTTGAACACGCTCCAGTCGGCCATGCTCTTTTTCAGGTCGTCCCAGTAGTAGATGGCCGCCGCCACGGCACCGATCAGCAGCACGATGCCCGCCACGATCAGGCCTACAGGGTTGGCATACATGGCGATGTTGACCGCCAGCAGGATGGCGCGAAAGGTCGCCATCACGGCATTGAGCAAGGCAAGCGGGGCGGTGATGATGGACCAGGCGATGCCGAGCCCCAGGGTGGCCAGCTTGGCCAAGCCGGCGATCAGCATCCAGGTACCGGTGACCATGCTCAACCCCACGATGGCGAGCAGGGCATAGCTGATGACCTTGGTCAGGTTAGGGAAGAGGTGCGTCCAGCGCAGCACCTCGTTGGCGCCATCTGCAAAGACGCTCATCACGGCGTTGATAGCGGGCAGTACCACCCCGAACGCGGCGGCGCGGATGGCAAACCAGGCTTGCTCGACCCGCTGCCACTGGTCAGTCATGGCGGCGGCCATCTGCTCGGCCTTGCCCATGCCGTGGGTGTTGGCCAGCGCATTGATGTTGGTGGCAAGCCCCTTGGTGTTGGTCATCAGGAGCTTGATCATGCTGACCGCCTCATCCGAACCGAATGCCTTCTTGAGCTCGTCCCCCTCGGCAACGCTCAGGGTGTCGCCATAGCGGGCCTTGAGCTTGTCCAGCATGGTGAGCACCGGCAGCATGTTGCCCGCGGCATCGGTGAACTGGATGCCGAGCGCCTTCTGGGCATTGCCGACGCCTGCCAGAAACGCCTTGAACTTGGTACCGGCCTCGCCGCCGCTCATGGTGGCTTGCAGCTGACCGAGCACCGCGAACTGCTCATCCATCGCAATGCCGGCGGCGGTGGCGTTGGCACCGATTGCCCCGAAAGCATCGGCCATGCCCTGGCCGGTGGTCTTGAACAGCTGCACTGCGAGCGCCGTCTTGCCGGCCACATCCTCGACCCAGTTGGCCTTGCCCATCTGCTTGGCCTGCTGCTCGAAGATGCCGTACATGGTGCCCATGTAGTTGGTGATGGTGGCGGTGTCGGCCTTGGTCGCCTTGGCCAGGGTGGTCGATGCGCGGGTAAAGGCGGGCAGCTCGTTACCTTCGAGCCCCGCGATCGCCGACTGGATATCGTAGGAGGAGCGGACAATCTCGGTGGCCGATTCCCCGTACTGGATAGAGAGCTTCAACGCCTCGCGGCCGAGCGCCCCGAGCACCTCTTTTTGCACATCGAGTGAGGCCACCTCGGCCAACGCCCGATCCATTTCAATGGCTGGGCCGAGGGCAGACTGGATCGCCATGCCACCGGCGGCCACTGTGGTGGCCCCCATTGCCATGCTGCTCCAGCCCTGACGGCCAGCCTTGCTGACCTTGTCCATCTGGGCATTGATGCCAGCAAGGGGTTTGGTGACCTGATCCACCAAAGCCACCTGCATCATCAATTTTTCCATCCAGGCCATAGGTCGTTATCCGTTAAATGCGTTGGCGATGCCCTCGGCCACTGCAGCGGCGTAGGACTCCCGGGCGTGTCGGTCTAACCAGAGGGCACGGGCCAGGCTGTCGATGTCGTCATCGTCATGGGGCAGGTAGTGGCGCCGCAGCGCCAGCGCCTGCTCCAGGTGATTGCGCTCGATGGCCTCGGCGCGCGCCGTCAGTTTTTTACGGTGATCTCCAGATCGGGGGCGAACTGCTGGTTAATGGCACCCGCCAACTGCAGTGCCGCGCCCGGGCGTTTGAGCAGCTCATCAAGTGCCTCTTTGCTCTCCTGACAGACGATCTTTTTCAGGTAGTTGTGGGCCGGCGCTACCTTGTCGCTTGGCATCATGTCGTTGATAAAGCCGTTGTAGGCCACCATGGTGGGGGCGAATTTCAGCTCTTTGCCGGCGACGTCCAGGGTGATGATGGGTGTGGTCATGGGGTGGTTTCCTCTTGTTCAATCCAATGGTTCAGGGTGTTGATTTGGGTTTGGCAGCGGCGCAGTGCCATCTGCAGGGTGGGGATAAACCGCACGGCGTCGCCGTAGGTGCGCCCCGTGAAATCAGGCTCCGGGCAGTGGGGCACCAGCCCCGGCGGTGGAAGCCGCTTTACCACCTGCGTTTGCACCACGGTCTGGGGCTGGCTGGAGCAGGCGCAAAGCAGCGTCAGGCAGAGGCTCGCGAGCACAGTCCGGGCGGCCTGCCGGCGGCGTGGCCAACGCTTGTTGCAGTTCATCGGCGGTTTTCCTCTGTTGTTGGTCGAGCTCGGCCAGGGCGGCGTTCTGGGTGCCCAGCAACTTGCGCAGCCCCGCGGCGTCGCGCTGCAGTGTCGCCAGCTGGCTGGCTTGCTGCTCGTTGGTCTGCTGCAGGGTATTGATGGTCTCGTTGGCGGTGGCAAGCGCTTTGCCACGGCTCTCCAGCATCCGGTTGCCAAGAAACAGGGCTGCGCCCATTACCAGCACCAAGACCAACAGCACATTGGAGAGCAGTGCCTTGAAGGTGCTCATGCCAGCACCCCGCCGAACTCGGTGAATTTGGCCAGCAGGCCAGCCAGCTGGTGCTCGCGCTGGCCGTAACCGGCCCCCGGCAGGCTGGCCCAGATGTTGGCGCATTTGGCCACCGCCTCGCGGATGCGACCTTTAAGCACATCGTCCAGCGCCTTGCGCTCGCGAATAAGCTGGATTGCCCAGCTGTCTTGCGACGCGGGGCCAAAGTCAGGCAGAGCGAGCTGGTCGCGGTAGTGGGCCCAGTGCTTTGACAGGAACTGATAGCGGCCAGCCGCGGTGCTGCTCAGGGTCTTGTTGACCTGCACCAGCACGTTCGGGTGGGTGGCGTAGCTCTCAAAGAACCCCGCCGGATTGACCAGCTTGTTGTAGCCGTCATCGCCCCGGCCCTTGGTGCCTTCGGCATAGGCAATCATGTCGAGAAATGCGGCCACCTGCGGGTGGCAGTGACTACGCGGCATCGTTGTTCCCCCTTTTGCTCAGCACGGTCTTGGCCTTTTCGCGGATGATGTCCACCCCGAGCAGTCCCACCACGCCCCCGATAAAGGGGGCGGCCTCATAGGGAACGCCGAGCAGGGTGGTGCCCGACGCCGCGGCCAGAGTGATGAGGCCGCACAGGGTGGATTCGATCAGACGGCGGCGCCCGCTGCCGCCGTCATAGGTGATGCGCATGAAGGAGATGCTCAGCGCCAGCAATGCCCCGGACACGGCGGGCCAGTTGTCCATCAGCCAGGCCATCAGGGCGGCCCAGAGGGTGGGGTCTTTGTTCGGCATAGAGTTCATATCCCGTTCTCGTTATTGCCCGCGTCGCTCGGCGCGGCTCTGGCAGGGGACGCACAGCCGCACCCCCGGCACATGTTGACGGCGTGCTGCCGGGATGGGGTCGTCGCACTCTTCGCAGTGGTGCAGGCTCTCCCCCTGGTAGCGCCCTTTGCCCACCTGGTTGGCCAGATGCACGGCCAGCATTCGGGCGGCGTGGCTGTTTGCGCGGTCGATATCGTCCACCTGGCCTCCTTACCCTTTGAGATGGCGGGTGTCGTCATCCGAGAGGTACGGCACGCCATTGATGTGAACGAAGTCGGGGGAGGTGACGATGCCCTTGAGCTTGTGCACCCCCTTGCTGCCTCCCTTGGGGTCGATGTCGAGCAGGTCGGCGATCTGCAACTTCACCCCGAAGGCCTCGACCTTCATGGTTTCGTCGCCGGTGTCGGCGTAGAACAGCACATCGTCCGGTTTCAGCCCGCGCCAGCTGCCGGCCCGTTTGGCGGCATCGCTTAGCAGCTTGAAGTTCTTGGCATCGAGCTCGAACTCGCACTCGGCCGATACCTCGCCATCCACATAGCCGTCAGGGATGCCGCGGGTTTGCGCCACGGCGCTGTTGTCGGTGATGGTGAGGCTGGCCTTCTCGACGTGCACCATGGTGCCCAGCAGTTCAATGTCGAAGCTCTGCCCTGAAATGCGTCTGGTCATGGGTTAGCCCTCCCCATTGGTGAGGCTCAGATCGAGCATGATGTTGATGGTGATCCCCTTGGGGCAGTCCACGGTGCGGATCACCACGTAGATGGAGACGTGGTTTTTGTCGGTCCACTGGATAGCGATATCGCCATCCCGGGGGGAGGTGATCTCGCCCGGGAATGGCTGGCCGTTGATGGTGGTGGTCCTGGCCATCTCGCGCAGGTCTTTGCCAAAGTAGAGGATGGCGGCGGCGGTGCTGCCCGGGGTGGAGTTGAACGAGCGATCGCCGATGCGGGCAATGGCGCGCACCCGCATCCGGCGGGCCACCTTGTAGGCCACCCGCAGGTTTTCGATCACCTGGTAGTCACCGCCCTCGGTGTCCAGGGTGCGGCCATCGGCCCAATAGATGCCGTCATAGTCCGGGTACCACATCGGCACCGAGTAGCGGTTCTGCTCCAGGGTCTGTAGGGTCGCGAGCGGCAGCTCGACCGCGTCCTTGTCCTTGGGCTTGTTGCCAAGGCCGACCAGGGCGCCGGTTTTGACCCGGCACGGGGTATCGGCAATGCTCACCGCCCGGTTGCACAGGCGTCCGGCATAGGCGCCAGCGAGGTTGGGCCACAGCTGCGGCAGCAGGGTAACGGACTCGGCCTTGATACCATCTTGCAGGGTGACCAGGGCGGCCTCGTAGTCGCTCCAGCTCTGCCCATTCTTCTCGGCGGCATTGATCCCGGCGACCGCCAGCAGCATGAACTGCCAGCGACCCCACTTGGCGATCAGCTCCTGGCTCAGCGCGTGGGCGGCGTTGATCTTCGCCTCGTCCCACTCTTGCCCCAGCACCACCACCCCTTCAAAGGATTGGGTCTTCTGGGCCTCACGGACGGCATCTTTCCAGTCCATGTCGGTGGGCAGCACGAAGGCTGCCGCCGTCCAGTTCTGGCCGGCGTTGGCCATGGCTGCCTGCAGGTTGGTCTTGAGCGCGCTGGCGGGCTCGCCCAGCAGCTTGTCAAAGTCGCTCTGGGTATTGAGGGAGAGCAGCTTGCCGGTATTGCTTGGCGCCGAGCCGACAAACAGCAGGTGGCGCTCGACTTCCGTCACGGGCCCCTGCATCTGGTTCAAGTTGTTGATCTGTACATAAGGCCACATGGCGTTATTTCCCCTTCATCTCTTGCTTGTTGACGTCCCAGCCGTAGTCGATACTCTGCAGGGCGCGGGCAAAGGCTTGCTCCCGTTGCTTGGCGTTGGCGCCGAGGAACGGGCGGGCAGGGAGCTCAATCTCCCATCGTGCTTTTACCGGTTCATCCTTGAGCTTCCTGATGAGCAACCCCGCCTGGGCGTAGTTGAGATTGCCGGTGATCCAGCCAAGCGACGCCGAGCGGTATGACCCTTTGCGTGCGCCCGGGCGCTTGAAGCTGAGCTCGCGCAGCTTGCGGGCCTGCGCCTTGGTCGCGGGCTTGAGCTTGCTGCCCTCGCTGCTGGCAATGCGGCGCCGGCTGGCCGCGGTCACCTGATAGGTGTGTCCCTTCTGGTGGGTGTTGGCGATAACCCCGGCGTGGGCGTTCATCGTCCCCCGTTTGAACCCGAGCTCGGCCACGTCCTGGCTCGGGGCGTGGATCTCCAAGAGCTTGGGCAGGCCGCGCAGCATCTTGCGTTTACCCCGCTTGCGCGGTGTCCAGGGCTGGCCGTTGGGGTCTTGTTGCTGGCGTACATGACGGGCCGCCAGCTTTTTGAGCTCGGCCGCGGCGCGCCACACCAGGCGCTTGCGCTTCTGGGGCGGCAGGGCCAGCAGGTTGAGCTGGTCCTGGCTGCGGCGAGCGTCCAGGGTGATGGTGATCATGCCGGGCCACCTACCTGGTGATGGCCGGTGTCACCGACGTTCATGTCGATGTGGTCGGCCACCCAGATCTCATAGGGGGCCACCTGCCAGCGCTTGCCGAGCCAGTTGATGGGGCCGCTCGGGTGCTCGATAAGGCGCAGCGGTTCGGTAAAGGCGAGCTGGATCTCGAGGTCGGCACTCTTCTCATCGTTCGGGGTCACCGCGTATTCCGGGTCGGCCAGCTCAAACTGTTCGCGGAAGGTGTCGTGCTCCTGCACCCAGGCGGCGACCGCCGCCAGTAGGATGGCCGGATCCAGCTCACGAAAGGGCAGTTGCTCAACGATGAACACCGCCTGATAGGTGAGCCAGGCCACGTCCACGCCGGTGGGGCCCATGTTGCGAGATTCGAGGCGGATCGTTCCGTTCTCCATCCAGCTATCGAGAGACTTGCGGCACTTGGCGGGCAGCACCCGGTTGAGCTCGGCGTGGAGGGCGTGCAGGAAATAGCCCTGGGCCTGCTGTTCACTCATCTCTTTACTCATATCAACGAGACCCCCGCCCGGTGTTTGCCCTTGATGCTGCGCACCAGTTGCTGACTCTCGGCCAGTAGTTGGGCCCGTTGCTCCGGCGCCCGCTCGGCCAGGTTGTTGGCGGCCGGCCGTTCGGTGACGCTGGCGAACTCCGGCAAGAGGGCCGCCTTGGCGCGGGCAAACACCGCGGCCAGATACTGCTCGGTCAGGGCATTACTGCCGGCGTTAGAGCTACCTTGCAGGCTTGGCCCCGGTACCTCGGCGGCACAGGCATAGCCCTCGGCCATCAGCGCAGCCTGGCGCATCGCCAGCTGCAGGTTGATTTCCGAGATGGCCGCCAGCAGGGCGGCGCCAGTGGTTTGCGGGTCAAGATCGGCAGGCAGGGCCCGACGGCGCTCAAAATCAGCCACGGCCACATCTGGCCAGAACCCGTCATTGCGGATGGTGGTGGTGCTGTAGTCGATATCCTTGCCTGCAAACATCACTGACCTCGTCTGAAAAAAGGGCTCCCCTGTAGCCACGGATCGCAGGATTCGGCGCGGGCCTTGCGGCTGGCCTATCCTCCCCGCCGGGGAGCAACGGCGCGGAGAGGCGGTTTGTTATTCGGGATTGAGCACCCGCAGGCGCATGGCTATCTTCTGGCGCAGGGTGCCGACGCCTACCTTGCTGTGCAGCTTCTCTGCCTGGGCCAGCCAGTGGTCAGCTTGCTCCAGCGTGGCGCAGTCCCCCACTGCGCTCGGCCGCGGCTGGCCGTCCTGGTCACGTAGCAGCAGGCAGCCCGCCGCCTTGAACCACTTGGCGGTCAGCCGCTCGTTGAGGCGCCAGTCACCCCGCACCTTGTCGAACACCCGGGAGAACCAGGGCTCGACCGCATGGCCTTCAGCGGCCTGCTTCTCGGCCCACTCCAGTACGGTGTCGGCCACGAAGTGGGCCCAGTCCCGCTTGATGTTGCTCGGGGTGCGCTGGCCTTGAGCGATGGCAAGTTCGGCCCAGGCGATGCCAGTGTCGAAATCCCCGACATCGAAGGCCCAGACGGTGAGCAGCTGAAACAGCTCGTTCTGATAGGGCTGGCCGGACTCGGCCACGCTGGCCAGATAGCGCTCCACATAGGGGCGGTATTTGGGCATCAGCTCGCTGCGCTTCATGTTCACCCGATCGCCAATCCGGGCCAGCTTGCGCAGGCGGACGATGTCCTGTTCCAGGGCAATCATCTGCAGGTGCAAGCTGTCCGCCACCGCGCCGGTGGCCATGCCCGTGCAGGCGGCCTGCGCGACTCCCTGCATGGCTTGCACCCGTTGCTTGTGACGTTGACCCGGTGAGCTCATGGCTTACTCGCTCGGCGCAGTGGGGGCGGCACCGATCTCGATGTCGGCCTCTTCAAAGCCGCCATAGGCTAGGTATTCGCCGATGGCGTAGCCTTCCATCCGCCAGTACTGGTTATCGAAGCACTTCTTGTCCTGGTTATCGTCGGCCTTGCGCTTGCGGGTACCGCGCTGGGTGTAGATGTGCAGGTTGTCGAGGGTGGTCACCACCATCCGTTTGCCCGGGAAGAAGGGCGGGATGTAGGCTTTGCGCCCGGCGATGGATTCGGCCAGCTTCTGGGCTGCGATCTGCTCGGTCGGCTTGGTGGCTTCGCTGTAGAGCTTGGCCTGAGCCGAGGCCACCAGGTCGGTGCCGACCAGCACGACCAGACGCGGGTCCTGGCGGAACAGTGGATCGATGGTGGTGTTGATAAGGTCGGAGGCCATCTCGTCCAGGGTTTTGTAATCACCCTTGCCGTCCGGGTCGAAGTGGATCTTCTTGCCGGCCTCGGCCTTGATGATCTGGCTGCCTTCGTTCCACTCGCGGGCCAGCTGGTGCCAGCCTTTGTTGACGTCTTCGCCCAGCGGATGGGCTTTCGGGTCGGTGTCGTCGGCCGCTTCCACGCCGTTCCAGCCGACGCGCAGCATGTCCAGAGCAAACGCCTTGTTGATGAAATCGCCCACCAGGCGCAGGAACTCGCCCTCGCTGCCGGCGTTGGCCCAGACGCACAGGGTGGCCCAGTCGAGCGAGGCACACGAATCGGTCTCGGTCAGCTCGTAGGTGTTGCCGGCGACGCCGATCTTGCCGTTAAAGCGGCCATCCTTCTTACGGCCGGTGAACAGCTTGCCGATGCCCACTTGCACCACCTGGCCCTTGATCTGGTCTACGTCGAGGCAAGTGATAAGGCCCAGGAACTCGACGGAGGCGAGCAGCGCGGCGCGAAGGCCGGTTTCCACCGGACCGGTGACGCTGAACTGCTTGGCCAGCGCGTTAACGGGGATGCCGTAGGCCTTGGCCAGGGCATTGCTGTATTGCTCCAGGCGCTGCATGGCCTGGACGGTAAGGGTCTGGCTCACGGTCGCTCCTTAATAGACTGCAGGGGTATCGTCACCGCCGAGGGCGTCCGGGCGCTGGCCCGGCTTCTCGACAGAGAACTGGTCGATCTTGCTGTTCAGCTCGCCGAACTTGTCGGTCAGGCTGGCCAGGGTCTGCTCCAGCTTGCTGAACTGCTCGGTGGTGATGCCGGGTTGCGCGTCCACCTTGGCGGGCTCGGTGACCGGTTGGGTGGTGTCGTCGGTGGCCGGTTTGGCGTCCAGCTTGGCGCTGAAGGCATCGATCTTGGTGCCAAGGCCGTTAAGGGCCCCCAGCATCTGATCGAACTGTTCTGGTTTCATTTCCTCATCCTCGGGTTGGCTGGGGGGAGTCGTGGGCGCTTGCTCGCCATGGCTGGCCAGGAAGCTGAAAAACTTGGCGATCAGGCCATCGGCCTTCTCGTGCTTGGGTAGCTTGAACATGGAGAGGTCCAGCGGCTCGCTGGTGCCAACGGCCTGTCCCTTGTTGCTGTTGCTGAACTTGAGATGGGTGGTGCCGGTGCTGGCGGGCTCGTCGGTGACACCAAGGCCCAGCAGGTAGGTACGCCCCAGATCGGCGAAGTTCTCGAAGGGTTCGATGGAGCAGAACTGGTACTGGCCGTTCTGGTTGTAATAGATGAGATCGCGATTCGGGCAGAGGATGGCGAACAGCTTGAGCTTGCCGTCCACCTCTTCAGTTTTGAGCGCCTGCACCGTGCCATAGCTGGACCAGCGATCGTGCTCCGGCCAGATGACGGCGGTGTAATAGGTCGGATCGTAGGTCTCGGCCATGTCGGTAAGCCAGTCGCGGGTAATGTCCCGCCCATCCACCGCTTTGCCTTCGGTGGCGATACAGACCCAGCCAGTTCTCAAGGTTGATTCGTTCATGCCTGCTCCCAATAAATGCGGGGTCAGGCTATCGGGTCGGCAAGGGGGTTTCATCCAGTTGTGTTCGTGGCGATTCGGATCCAGCGGGATATCCGAATTGCTTGGAACATCAGTGAGATAAGCAAGGGGAGGGGCTGGCTATGATGGCGCCATCATTCACCTGATGGAGGCGCCGTGGCATATCCCGAAGAGATCCGCAATGCCGCGCGGGGACTCTACCTTAAACGATGGACACCCCAGGAGATCAAGGACGAACTGGGGCTTAACTCCTGCCGTGTGGTCTACTTCTGGGCCGAGAAGTACGGCTGGCGCGACCTGCTGACCGAAGAGGCGGTGGAGGATGCCATTGCCCGCCGGGTGCAGTCGCTGCTCGGGCGGGAGAAGAAAACCAGCGCTGAGCTGGACGAACTGGACCGACTTATCGGCCACCATGTCAGCCTCAAAGAGAAGGCCATCAAGTGGGCCGAGCGCCAGCAGGCCATCAAGGCGCAACGTGAGGGTGGAGAGGAACCCGCCTCACCGCGAACCCCACGCGGACGCGGTGGCCAAGATGGTGGCCGCAAGGGGAAGGGCGGCAAGAAGGGCAAGAACGAGGTTAGCCACCTGACGGAGACAGACTTTGCCGAGTGGCTGGGCACCCTGTTTGGCTATCAGCTGCGCTGCCGCGAGGCCAAGAACGATCCGGCACTGCCGCGTACCCGCAACATCCTTAAATCCCGCCAGATCGGCATGACCTACTACTTCGCCGGCGAGGCGCTGGAAGATGCGGTACTGACCGGCGGCAACCAGATATTCCTCTCCGCCACCCGCGCCCAGGCGGAGGTGTTTCGCTCCTACATCTGCAAGATTGCCCAGACCTTCCTCGGCGTCACCTTGACCGGCAACCCGATTGTCCTGTCGAACGGGGCCGAGCTGCATTTTTGCTCCACCAACTCCAACAGCGCCCAGTCCCGCTCTGGCAACGTCTATATCGACGAGTATTTCTGGATCCCCAACTTCGAGAAGCTCTCGGACGTCGCCAGCGCCATGGCGACCCAATCGCGCTGGCGCAAGACCTACTTCTCGACCCCGTCGAGCAAGGTGCACGAAGCGTACCGGTTCTGGACCGGGGATCGCTGGAAGGGCCAGCGCCCGAGCCGGGTGGCCATCGACTTCCCGGGCGAAAATGACCTGCGCGATGGCGGCCGCGTCTGCCCGGATCGGCAGTGGCGTTACGTTATCACCATCGAAGATGCCATCCGCCTTGGTTGCAACCTCATCGACATTGAGGAGCTTAAAGACGAGTACCCGGAGGAGGTGTTCGATCGCCTCTACATGTGCCGCTTTATCGACGATGCGTTATCGGTGTTCAAGTTCCAGGACATGGAGCGGGCAGGGGTAGACCCCAGCCGGTGGGAAGACTACAAGCCCGGGCGGCCTGATCCGTTTGGCCGGCGTGAGGTATGGATGGGCTACGACCCGAGCCGCACCCGCGATAACGCCACCCTGGTGGTGGTTGCTCCGCCCATGGTCGCAGGTGAGCGCTTTCGGGTGCTGGAGAAGCACTACTGGCGCGGGCTCAACTTCCAGTATCAGGCGCAGGAGATCGAGCGCATCGCCAAGAAATTTCGGGTCACCTATCTCGGGGTCGATGTCTCCGGTATCGGCGCCGGGGTCTATGACCTCTTGAAGCCCACCTTCAAAGGCATATGCCACCCCATCAACTACAGCATCGAGAGTAAATCACGGCTGGTCCTCAAGATGATCGACGTGGTCGAGGCCAACCGCATCGAGTGGGACAGCGCAGATCGGGATATACCGCTCGCGTTCCTTGCCATCAAGCGCAGCACCACCGGCGGCGGCCAGATGACGTTTCGGGCCGCCCGCGACAACGTGACCGGCCACGCCGACGTCTTTTTTGCCATCGCCCACGCCGTGGCCAACGAGCCGCTCGATACCACCCGCAAACGTAAATCCACCTGGGCAACCAGCCAGGAGAGAAAGGCAGCATGACCAAGCGACACAAATCCCAACCGGCCCGGGTGGCCACTCCAGCAAAGAACGCAGTGGCGTTCAGCATGCCGGAGGCCATCGACCCCACGGCCTGGATGACCGATTACACCGGGGTGTTCTACAACCCCTATGGCGAGTATTACCAGCCGCCCATCGAGCGCAAGGGGCTGGCCAAGGTGGTGCGGGCCAATGCCCACCATGGGGCCATCCTTATGGCGCGCCGCAACATGGTGGCAGGGCGCTTCACCAACCAGCGCGCAGCCATCACCGCGTTCGTGCACAACTATCTGCAGTTCGGGGATGCGGGCCTGCTTAAACTGCGCAACGGTTTTGGCCAGGTGGTGGGGCTGTACCCGCTCTCGAGCGTCTATCTGCGCCGGCGCGAGGATGGCTGTTTTGTCTACCTGCAGCAGGGCAAGCCGAGTCTGATATATCAGACTGAGGATGTGGTCTGGCTCGCCCAGTACGACCCCGAGCAGCAGATCTACGGCATGCCTGATTACCTGGGCGGCCTGCAGTCGGCCCTGCTTAACCAGGATGCCACCCTGTTTCGGCGCAAATACTTCCTCAACGGCGCCCACATGGGCTTCATCTTCTACGCCACCGACCCGAACATGGATGACGACACCGAGGAGGAGATGAAGGAGATGATTGCGAGCAGCAAAGGGGTGGGGAACTTTCGCTCCATGTTTGTGAACATCCCGGACGGCAAGCCCGATGGCATCAAGCTTATTCCGGTGGGGGATATCGCCACCAAGGACGAGTTCGCGGCCATCAAAGGGATCACCGCTCAGGATGTATTGACCAGCCACCGCTTTCCGGCGGCGCTGGCCGGCATCATTCCGACTAATGGCGGGGGAGGGCTTGGAGACCCCGAGAAGTACGATGCGACCTATGCCCGCAACGAGGTGCTGCCGCTGTGCGAGCTTATCCAGGATGCCATCAACAGCGCGGGACTCCCTCGCTCCCTTTGGGTCGATTTTCGGGAGAATATCGGTTCAACTGTATAAACAAACAGTGTTCGCTGTGGCAAGATAGGCTGTTGATTTGGATAGAAAAGGGGGCGTAATGCGGGTTTATTGCAAAGTGTGTGGCCAGCGGGGCCGCATTACCAAGACCAACCGACTGAGCGACGATGTCTCGGATCTCTACTGCCAGTGTACCGATGCAGAGTGCGGCCACAGCTGGGTGGCCACTCTGTCGTTCGCTCACACCCTAAGCCCCTCGGCCAAGACTACCAACCAGCTGGTGTTGAGCTTGATGGGGTCACTGACGCCAGAGGGGCGGCAGTTGGTATTGAAAGGACTGGGTGGTAATAGCGACGATCCTGCACGTTTCATGTGTGGTACCCCATGATTCTGCGCGATTGGAGGGAGGTATATTCACCCGCCAACATAGGCCGAATAGAGCGAAAGCGATCTTTTATTGTTCCTTCAAACCCTTCAAACCCTTCAAACCCTTCAAACCCTTCAAACCCTTCAAACCCTTGAAGCCACTGGCTTGATCTACTGAGTGATGAGTATGTCAAAGCTGAGATGGAGGATCACGAAAGATTCAAATTACTGAGGAAAATTAACATTAAAAAAATCCCCATGTGATACATGGGGATTTATCTTAAGGGACAAATTTGATGTTTGCGACAGACTAACCCTTGAGTCTGTTGCGGACGCGTTTACCGTAACCATTATCAGCAGCGGAGTTCAGCACGTACTGAATGAACATCGAGGCTTTTGAACTCGCCACAATGATATTGCTCCCTTCTTCCTCCGCGATAATCTTTGCCAGAGTCATGACAACTTGTTCTGCGCCATAATCCTGAATGGCGCAAAGAATTTGATAGCCGTCGTTGCTAACCCGCAAGGTGTCACGGGCGATTTTCATCTTGTTATAGAAGCCTTCCAACAGATCTTCCAAATAGGTATCCGCGAATGTTGACATAAAACCTCCTGTTGATTTTCAAAACAACCTTACCTGAAAACAAAATCAGATTTCAATGAGAAAAAACAAGAAAAATCAATGCCTTAAAAGTGGATTTGAAAATGAAAAAAAAATAAAAATATCCAAATCAATAAAATTTATTATTTTTGGATATGGCCATTCATTTTTATGTATTCATTTGTGGCGATTGTGGTTATTTTGCAATATCATGGGTGTATTGTTGTATGTGTAGATGTCTTAAGCGGCATTCACTACTTGTCAGAACCGGCCAGAGGATATGTTTTTGATCACTCAAGAATACATGTTGATCGCTGAAAAATTAGCCACTGATACTCGATTACCTGCCACAAATGACTTCACTGATTGCGCTCAGGCGTGTTTATCGGAATGGTTGCAATTGTTGATGGTCATTGAGCGCATTAAGGCGAACAAGAATGGCGCAGCGATACATCTCACCGCGTTGGTTGAGCTTGCTGAAGCAGTTTATAGAGATCCGTTGGTCATTGACTACGCACTGAAGGACATAAGAGGTTATGGTCTAAGAGAGAACCAGTACTGGAATCCTCAGCCTTCCATAGACAGGCGTCGCCTAGATGTGCTCCACACATTTTTTACTGCAATGGATGGAGGTCAGTCTCAGAGCGTGTACTTGACCCAGCTTGGTAAAAACCTCCGTGTAAGCAAGCGTGATTTCAATGGTTCACAAAAGCGTTATGAAAAGATCGTGTGTGAAATAATCCCAGGTCTAATAGATTGCATAAATTTCCCCTGGAAAAACCTCAATAATTGGCGCATGCACTACCCTCATGAAGCTATAATTCGAGCAATGATCTTTCATTCCGAACTAATTGACTCAATGTTTGATCTGCGGAAATGGATTGAAACACCTTTCCAAGAATTGAAGACGCAGGCGTTATTTACACTGTTGCAACGAGGTGAAATAGACAGCCCTGCTGGCGATAAGAAACTCTGTGCAGCTCAGATCAGTGTAATTCGCGAGAAAATGAATGAGTTAATTGCCATCGATGTGGTTAACAGAATCAATACTGTCTCTGCCTCTATTGGTTTTAGCCTCGCTCACCCATTACAGAATCCAGACTTTCCGCTCGTCGCAATGACAGACCGAGAAACTATAGCTTTTCCCGGCGACCCTAAGCCCGAGCACGAGCAGGAAGTTATTACGCTGAAATTCAGCGTCAAAGACCTGCAGAGCTGTGTTAGACGAGATCAAGTCGCGGTGTTCTATCTAGCTTTGGAGAGGGCTATTGAGTCCGCCATGCCCAGTGATAACACTATGAATTTTAGCTCCGAGATGCGTTTGTCTCTCCCTATATGGGATGCGTTGCAAAATACGTTGCGCTGGACGCACGATGATTTTTTTATGCTGAATTTTCCTTGTAAAGCACGTGTTAATGCGACAGTGATGTTAATTGGAGTGGAATTCAGCCAATGGCTTTGGAAAGAACGACGTTGTGGTAAACTCACAACATTCATGGCAGCAAAAAAATACTCCTCACGCCGCTCAGATATAACTACAACGAACTCTACGGTCAAACAGTACTATGAGCGCATGCGTTCATGGTGTAAAACAGAGTTAGCATCAACAGTTAAAGGTCAACTTTCTAGCCGGGCTGAAAATCTCACACAAATTCAGAGTGGTCTTCTTTGGCCCATAAATATAGATTTAATCAGACGTTATAAAGAGTTTGTTACAATTTTAAGTAACTTCACCGGGTGTGATATTGCCGGTAATTTTGATGTAGATAGAATTATTTCTATCGCAGCTATGCTGAGGGAAATTCTATCTAACTCTCCTGAAATTGGCGAGAATGAATTAAAGAAATATCTCTGTGAAAAGTTTAATATTCCAACCCCAAAGGATAGTTCATTTTTACGTATCGACCATGCTAATTCATTCGGTAGACTAGAAAAATTGGTTGAGCTGAATATTGACATAGGTTGGGGAGAGGAGGAGGGGTAAGTATGATTTTTTGGGGTGTGGGCAAAGATCATTTTTGGCTATTTGAAGGTGTTTCTGGCATGATTTAAGCTGGTAGCGCATTTGTTCCTACAGAGCACAGCCTCTTGCTATGAAGTAAGGCCACTTTCGTAGCCGTAGTATTTTTATTTAGCTCCTGATAAATGTTAGGAGCTCTACAGTTTTCATTGGGAGATGTTGTATTAACTAATTTATTGGCAGGTCTAGTCAGTTCCTTTTCCCTATCTATTAATCTACAAATACCTTGTTTAACTATGCCTAAAAGCTACCGTTCAGAGTATTTTGTTGCATTCCCGAAAGAGTCCTCTATCGGGTATTTTTTTTCATTTATAAGGAGTTTCTTATTTGCTGCATCAAAGAGATCAACATGCACAACATCCGATATCCTCAAGAGATATAGGAATATATCTGCTAGCTCCTCTTCTACTTTTATATGTTGTTTTTCACTTAGGTTTTCACTTTCCTTTTCCGTCAGCCATTGGAAAATTTCTACTAACTCACTAGCTTCCACTGATAAAGCCATAGATAAATTTTTAGCATTATGAAATTTATTCCAGTCTCTTTTTTTTGCAAACTGCCTTAACTGCTCTTTCAGAAACTCATGATTTCGTTCGCTGTGATTATTAGTTTTTGACATAAAATCCTACCAGTTCATCAAGAGTAATGTTTATTCCTCTTCCTATTAAACAGTCTTTGCGCTGATTGAAGAAATATTCGAGGAGTTTTCTTACATCGACCGTATGTGAATGATGAAACATACTGTGACAGTTTGGACATAAGGATAATATGTTTTCAGGGACATCAAGACTAAATTCTATTTTATCTTGCATCTCCATAGGTATCAGATGGTGTGCTTCGACAAAATTTTTATTGGTTACTCTCGAGGTGAACGTTTTGTGTGTTTGATCTACTTCACAATCGAAATTCGCTGATTCAAGTGCAATTTTTGCAATGGAGCCTTTTCTGTTCCATTTCCCATTCTCACTTGCATTGCTATTCAGTTTTTGGGGAACGTCTATGGGGCCAGGTTTGAGAGACACTGCAGGCAGTTTTTCTACAAGACTTTGATACTCATCTTCATCTGGAGTGCTAGGTTCAATCTCATTTAATAATGATATGAGTGACTCTTCTTCAATGTCAGTAACTGTTGATTGCTCCAAACGTTTACTACGCAGAGCCTTAATTATGTTCGAATGAAACTCAATGTTGGTCTGAGTAGAGGCTAACAGCACATCTGATGCTTGGTGAGTCAGCGTCCATTTAAAACGGTTAGCATAATAGTTTTCTTTGGTTATCTCTTGCCCTGTCTTTTTATCATTTCTCTTCGTTACTCTTGGTGGCCAAACCTCAGAGTTATCAATAAAGAAATTTGTATTTATATCCCCATAAAGAACTGAGTCAACCTTAAATTTAAATTCTTCAATGAACTCTCTTGATAATAATTCATTTTTATAGTTTGGGAAAATGTTGTTCGGATCGGCATAGAGAGGGTTGTCACGCATATCATCAATATTGTTTATAGATACGCCAATCAGAAAAATAACAGCGTCTCCTGCCTTTATGTTCTTGTGTTCTCCTGCATTCATCATACCCCATATGGAATGTTCTAATGCAATTTCAATGTTTTCAGCAGTTCTCTCATCATTTCGTAGACCAACAGTCCAAATTTTCCTTGCCATTATATAAGCACACCTGATTCTGAGGGAGAATAGTCTTCGCAAATGTTATCTAAGGAGCTTACCATTTTCTATAGCATCGGACTATTGATACCCTCTACGAACACCTGTTCGATGCAGTTGTGTTGTTCCTTCCTCCACTCCGGCGTATCCATTCCCTCCAGCACTCGCCACATCTCTGACTGATAGGGCTGCGGCAGCATCTCGATCCAGCGGTGCGCCCCGGTATGCCCCTGCGCTTGGTAAACCTTGCCGCACAGCTCAACCAGCATCGGCCAGTCCTTATCCCCCTCTGGTACCGCGTATTCATCAGGTTGGTCCTGTTCGGCAGGCTGTAGTCCCTCCAGCTGCCAATCCAGCTCGCTCGGTAGCGCTCGGCTCGACTGTACCTGTCCATTCTCCAGCCACAGTGTGAAACCATCCTCCCTTACGCTGGCACCTGACCGTAACCGGTCGATGGAGAAGGGCGATAACCCCCATTGTTCCTTCATGATCTGGTCTGCGAAGGCATCAGGATCTGGCTGCGTACAGTTATTGTCAGAGCTCCAAGGTGCCGGGCTGTCGCCCGTCTTAACCCCAACCCCCCTCGCTGCAGCCTCGGCGGATTTCCTGGCTTCATGGGTACCGGCAGGCACAATCTCCCACCCTTGCAGGCGGGTCTTGATGCCAAGGCGAGCGGAGGTAATGCCCATCAGGCGCTTGATGTCTTCGCCATAGCTGTTGGCCTGCTCCTCAATGAGGTGGGCCAGCTTGATCGGGTGTTCGGCGCGGGTGGCCAGTGCGCCGCCCATGGCGTGCAGGTAGCAGCGAAAGATGCCGTTATCTGCGGCAAAGCGTGCGGCCTCAAAGCGTGGGTCTTGCAGCACGGGCTTGGGTGGGCCAACCAGATCGGCATGCTTCTTGGCGTTGCTGATGCGGCGCAGCTCGCGCCATACCCCGACCGGGGCGCCTCCGATCTGCTGGAAGGTGCGTATGCCCCACCAACTGGCCCAGGCCACGGCATGCAGGGCGCCCTCATCGGCTGCGGTGCCAGCCTCTTCGTCGTCGTCCAGGTAGGCGCCGTCGATGTTCTTGGCAATGTATTTGGCGATATAGCCCGCGGCATCGCCCTTGGCCGGGTCTATCTCTTTCCAGTCGAAGCGGGGAGTAAAGTCGGTAAAGGGTGGGGCGCCCTTGATATCCCGTACCAGCTCTTCGTGGTCATCGGTCAGGGCATAGCGTTGCAGGATGCCGATCACCCGGTTGCGATCTTCCGGGCGCATAAATAGCAGCAGGTGCCAGTGCGGGGTGCCGTCGTGGTGAGCCTCGCACACGCGAAATCCATAAACGGGGGCGTTCCACCGTTTGAGGGCGGCTCTGGCGCGGCTCCATAGCTTGGCCAGATAGGCGCAGGTCTCCCGCGGTGTGCCCCCTTGATAGCGTTTGTTCTCTACCGCTTTGCCGTTGTGCTTTTGTGTCCAGGCATGAAAGCGGCTCGGCGCTGTCCAGGTGAAGAAGACCCCCACATGACCCTGCTCCTCGGCATAGTCATTGAACCCCCGCGCACGCACCATCATTTCGTTGCGGCGGTTCACCGGGTTGGCGTTGCTGGCCTCCCAGCAATCCTTCATCGACACGACCAGGTCATACTGCTCGTTGATCACTTCCGACTCGGCCAGCCAGCGCATCATGGCCCGCTTGCGTTCGCGCACCACCTTCATGGTGGCGTTCGATACATAAGCCGACACGCCCTTACGTACCTTGCCGAGCAGAATGTTGATCTGCTCCTGCAGCCGATCCCAGCAGCGGTTGATGCGCTTCTCCCACCACTTGGCAGAAAGCAGGCGCACCATCACGCTCAGGATCCAGTTATCCCGCACCTCGTCGGATTTGAACTTGGGCATCTTGCCGATAAAGCCCCACTGGTCGGCAGGCTGGCGCATCAGCTCCCAGGTCTGCAGCAGATCCGGTTCGGCTCCGTCTTTAATGCCCTGCTCGATGTTCTTGTAAATGGCTGCGGTCTGGTTGGCGAACTGGTGGGCCACCTTCTTGCGGCCCTCTTCATCGCGCATCTCCCTTGGGTTGACCGGGATGGAGTGGAGCAGCTGGTGCACCCAGCGTGTGCGCTCACGCAGCCAGATATTGGCCGCTCGGCAATGGGTGAAACTGCAATCCTTGCGGCGCCGTGCATACTGCTTGAACAGGTCGCGGGTTAACTCGGGGGAGAGGCCATCAAGCAGCTGGATGGCCCACAGCAGATCGTATTGACCGCGTGGGCCGCCAAAAACGGCGTCAAAGTTGACGCCGGGCAGAGAGTTGCAAAGGGTGTTGACGCGCTGCAGCTGTGCTTTTCTCGACAGCGGCAGCCGGGTGGTGAGCTTGGTCATGCGTTAAGCGGATAACGTCTTGATGCGAAACAGGCATCCACTGATGCGCTGCTGGGCATGGTTTTTCATTCGCCGAGCGGCCGCGCACTGACGCAGCAACAGCTTGATGCTGACGTGGGGGCGGGCAGGTAGCTGGCGCGCATGGGCCAGCTCCCGTTGATAAAGACGCAGCCGCGCTGCGTCTTCCCGATAGGCCTCTTGCCAGCGATACATCAGGCTGGTCAGTTCCTGCTGCAGGTGATGGGTCACTTGATCACCTCACCTTGCCCATGCAGTGGCGCGCACTCCTGCCACCACTCGCCGATCTCTTTGGCCAGCGCTGTCGCGCCCTGACCCAGTGCCAGCCAATAGACAGAGCGCACCGCACCGAGCGCCAGCAGCTCCCGGGGGATATCCCGATCGCCTCTGGCCTCACCGCCGGCAGCGATAAACTCAGCGCGAGCTGCCAGCCAGTGGGTGGTCAGCGGGTTGTGTGCGGGGAGTGGTGCGGATTCTTCATCGTCCTCGTCGCCGTCATCATCGAGCAGATCAGCCGGGTTGCTGGTCGCAACCAGCTGCAGCTGGATGTACTGCTGGCCGGAGTAAACCCCGCCCAGGGCGATGCGGTTATCTTCGGCATTGGCGGCGAACATATCGGCCAGCAGCCCCTCGACCACCTTGGGCGCCTGGCGGGCAATCTTGATGATGTCGCTCATTGGCAGGCCCTCCGGTTAATGCTGAGAAACAGCTGATGCCAGCGCAGGGCACGCTTTGCCTGGGCTAACAAGGTTTTACCCTCAGTTCCTCTTAGGCATGAGGAGTTGCGGGCTTTGGCGGTGAGCCGCTGGCGCAGGCGTGGCAACTCGGCCAGCGCCTCCTGCTCGGATATGGGATGGAAGATCTTGCTCATGCCTGCACCTCCGGCGTGGCGATACCGGTCAGCAGCCAATCGACATGGCGCTTCAGCTCCGGGTGGTTGGCGATCAGCAGGAACAGGCCACCACCGATCTCGCGGTATCCCAGCTCGTAGTTCTTGAGCGTGGTGGGCGGAATGCCGAGCAGGGCGGCAAACTTGGGACGGCTTAGCCTCAACTGTTCCCGCAACTGGCGCAGACGCTTGGCGGCATGGTGGTTGAGCAGGTTGATTTGGGTTGGTTGTGCGTTCATGGTCAGGCTCCTTGTTGAGTGGTGCAGGGGTTGATGCGGCTGAACAGAGAAGCCCAAGCCAGTGCGGTTGACCGCTCCATAAGCGCAACCCCGTCCGGGTGTTGGCTAAGACGGGCGCCATAACGGCCCGTCAGCTTGCGTTGTTGGATGCGAAGGTTGCGCAGTGCGCAGGGGATCGCTAAAGTTGCCATGTCGACTTCCTCATACGTTGTTGATAGAGGCCCGCTTGGAGTTGCAGCTCCGTAATGCGGGCTTTTTTATTGCCCAATAGGACGTGGGCCTTGCCCGGTCATCTGGCTTGCTGCCAGCACCGCGCGTTTCATGCGCAGCTTTGCTGCTCTCTCTTTCTTCTCCCTCTCGATATCCCTGATGGATCTGGTGACCGGTGCCGGGTGCCACACCTTGGTGTCACAGCCGCCGCGAAATTCGCTTTGGTACTCCAGTGCAATCACCGCAAGGCGGATCGCCTCGCGCTGCGCATGCGGCAATGCCGACAGCGTGGCGCTCATCAGTTCGCCCCGAGGCTGGCGGGCGATGGCACAGATGGCCGCTTTCTTGGCCTGGCCCAGTGCCAGCCAGTCGGTGTCGAGGCTCGAGCGCTTCTTGCCGAACATCTCGCGCAGCAACATGCAGCCGGCGGTGTTCATGGCCACCTGTTCTTCTGGCGTCAGGCCAGCCAGATTGCGTTGTTGATGGTCAATGCGTTGGGTTTGCATGGGTTCCCTCCTTACATGGTCATGGTTTGCATCAGGATGTCTGACGCACAGGCCAGGGTCGGCACCGCCTGAAAGCGGGCCTCAATGTCGTGGATCAGGATGGCGAGTGACCCCATGGCCGAGGTGGCCACGCTCACCAGGGTATTGCGCTCAGAGCGGGTGATCCGGCCGCGGTCAGTCAGCTCCAGCGCCCGCTGGCCAATGCTGGCGATCTTTGCGTTCAGGTCGATGGCCTGGTGGGGCAGGGAAGGCGCTCGATCAGCCTGTGGGATGGCCACGGCCGTCAAACCACAGCCAAACAGGGCTCCATCGAACAGGGTTTCATCCCCCTCACTCGCCTGGGTAATGGCAATCAACTCGGCCACCGTCAGCTCATGAGGTTGGTCGGGGTTTAACTTGTTGCGCAGGAGCTGCGGATTCATGCCAACTCGCTGGGCGATCTCGGCCATGTTGTGACTGGCCGCAAAGCGTTGGCAGGCGCTGATCCAGTGCGGATGTTTGCTGGCGTATTCGGTAAACATGCGAGGTTCTCCTTGACCCGTTATGGTGTTTGCAGGTTCACGCGAGCGTCATGGTGACGTAGCGCTCAGCCTGATAACGGGCTTTCAGGAACAGGGCGTAAAGATTGACCTCGCGAGGTGCGCCCGGGCCGTCTTGCAAAATGGGCAACTGGCCGCGGTCGGCACGTTTTTTGACCGCTTCCAGGCTAATACCTTGGCGGTCGGCGTACTCCTTCAGGCTTTCGCTGACGCGATTACCAAAGGGGTAATCAAGCGGTAGTTGGCTTACATCACTAGGGATGCGGATAGGTTTGATTCGAGTTGTCATGATGAATCCTTCTTAGGGGGTTCAAACACAAGGAGTGGGTTGTTGCGGGGTGCTGCGCGAATCGGCCTTTAACTTGCCGCCAGTGAGTACCTCGATCTGGTAGGCGCGGCCTTTGGGAACAAAGTCACTCCATTGAGAAATGGCTTGAGGCTTACAGCCCAGTGCTTGTGCCAATTTGTTAGTGCCACCGAAGTGGTCAATTGCGTCTTTTTTCTTCATCACACTCCACCTTGTAAGGTTTACTTTCGAAAGCAAATGTAAAGCTAGGTGAATCATGATTGCAAGGAAAAACTTACAAAAAAGACAAGAAATTCTACGAAAGCAACTTGTAAGATTGCTTACATGAAAATAAATGAACGCATCAAGCAGACACGTAAGAGACTCGGGTATAGCCAGGAGATTCTTGGCTCACGGGTAGGTGTATCACGCGTTTCCATTAGTCAATGGGAGCGGGGAGAAAACACGCCTAATGGTCGCTATCTCAATGAGTTAGCTGCTGCGCTAGGAGTCACGGTAGATTGGCTTTTGACAGGTGAAGGGGACGCCCCAAGTTCGTCTGTGGAGCAACGGATACCTGGTTATCACAATGTTGAACCAGCAGTGATTTATCAGGGTAAGCGGATCCCGATTCTGAGCTACGTGCAGGCGGGCAACTGGCGCGAGATGTGCGAGCAAGCCACTGCCTTCGATGGCAATGTCGAATATGTATCGGCAGGTGGCGAGATCGGCCCATACGGCTTTGGCCTGTGGTTACGTGGTGACTCCATGGTGCCACTATTCAAGGAAGGGGATCTCATCATCGTTGATCCTGATGAGTCACCCCAACCAGGGGATTATGTCGTGGCCAAGAACGGCAGCAACGAGGCTACGTTCAAAAAATACCGACCCCGCGGTATCGACGAGAACGGCCAAGAGGTGTTTGAACTGGTCCCCCTCAATGACGATTATCCCACCATGCACTCTGACCGGCAGCACATCCAGATCATCGGCGTGATGGTAGAACACAGGTCATATAGAAAAAGACAAACAGGGCGCTAATGCGCCCTGTTTAGATTATTAATTCTCGGAGGCGTGATCGATAACAACGTCAGTGACGCTGTTAATGAGTAAATCAAATCTAATTAATAATCTATCATCCCACATGCTCAGTGCGACTGATGAAACGAAGGCGAGATAGAGCTCTCCATCAGCATGGAGTTACACTAATTCTTGACATCACGCAGAGGTGTTAGGCGTGGAGATGTCGTTATGCGACGCTGAATAGCTTGTTGTATAGGCGTCTTTTTACTACTTAGCTGTTGATTTGGTTCGATTATAAAAATAGACATTGGTATACCCAACAGTTCAGATAGCTCTATAATTTAAAATGCAATGCAATAGTGCGCTATAAAATAGGGAAAATATATATGACTGTTTCGAAAAAAAAGGTGCCCTCAACACAGCAGGCTGCTACTGAACAAGTTGATGGTGTTGTAGAGCAGCAACCACAAGCTCAACAAGTGACATGTGGTCTAATTATGCCGATATCTACAAATGAGAGTGGTTCTGCAGAACATTGGCGCCAAGTGAGGGAGATTATTTGTGCTGCACTAATAGAGACAGATCTCAACGTTAAAATGGTTAGTGAGTCTGATGAGGTAAATGTAATACACAACAATATTGTAACTAATGTATATGCCAATGATATCGTCATTTGTGATGTTAGTTCTAGAAATCCAAATGTAATGTTTGAACTTGGTATGAGACTTGCCTTTGATAAACCAGTTGTAATTATAAAAGATCGAGAAACGCCATATACTTTTGATGTTGGAAACATATATCATATCGAATACCCAAGGTCATTGAATTACATTGAAATTCTAGAGTTTCAAAAAGAACTAAAAGAAAAAACACTAATGACTCTTGATGCTTCTCAGCAACCTAATTATTCTCCATTTTTGAGCAATTATAAGATAAAGAAACTCGTAGGAATAGAAGTTGAGTTTGTTGGAAAGGAAGAGTTTATGATGTCCTCATTAAAGGAAATTATGGGAGAGCTCAAGAAGCTGAGTCGAAACAATTCAGTTATTAATGATGTGGATTCGATATCCGAACGTAAAACGTATAAAAATGATGAACCATCAGCTGGTCTGATCAATCTGGTTTTGGAAGATCTCTATTCCTCATTGTATTTTGGCGGAACTAATGTAAATCTTAAAGATAAGAGCTCTATATCTACGCATTGTTTCGATGAGTTAAATAAACGCCACCCTAATATGTCTGACAAATTGAAAGTGGATATAGTTAATAGAATTATACGTAGACTTGAAGTCTAATCATAAAGGCAAGCTATGGGGAAGAAATAGCTTGCCTTTTTCAATAAGTTAGCTCAATGAGATGTTGCTCCAATTATAATATCTGTCAGATGGTCCCTCAGACTTATTTTTATGATATTCAGTCGGGAAGTTATCCAAAGCATATTTGATTTTTTTTAATTCAAAAGGCACTGAGACATAATATGAGTTTTTCAGGATTGGTGGGGTTTTACCTGTAGAACCATTTGCTTTGTCTATATTGACTGCAATTATTGGTAAGTCAAGCTTTTGGGCTATTTCTATTTCCCATCGAACATACTTATGTAGGTTTTTAGTTTTCTCACCAACAAGAACTATTACTTGCTTTGTATTTGACATCCGTTCTCTTAACTTTCTTTTAATTTGTTCTTCAGATGCTAGAGGAGTTAGATTATTAAATAAATGTGCGTTATGAAAATCAAAGTCAACTTTCTCATTTTCTTTCCACGCAGTCATTAATCGATAATAATGCATATCCGTGTCAGCATCAAAAATTATATATGTCTTATTGCGATAGCTCATCTTGTTTCCTCTTTAAAGTGATTGGGAATTGAATTGCTTATGATTATTGTTAGAAATATGAATGTGTTGACAGCCTGACTAATTAAAATAAATCTACCTCTGTTATTGATGGCATCAAAACCATCATGAGAAAAAGTTAACGCATTAGATACACTCAAATACAAAGCATTAATATGGCTGACTATGTTGTTTGGCCATGAAAAATATGCTGCAAAGTGGACTTCATAAAGATAGGCATAAGCAGTAATATAATATGCAATCGCAAGGATAGTATTCATGAATCGCCTGTTCATGGTAACCCTTGTTAGTAGCTGTAAATGTGGACTACCCCAAACATGATAATAAAAGTATGTAAATAAGTTAGTTACTATTAAATACCATGCAAAATATGAGGTATCAATTTTGAATGATATTGTATGTAATTCTATTTCGACATACTCATCAATATAGAACCATAGCCAAAATAATGTTGCCCACTTAAATATCTGATAAAAATCAATTGCGAAATTACAATATTTTTTTATCTCATTTGAGGTTGGGGAACCTGTCTCCCTATAATTATATAGGCATATTGATGTCGCTACTTTTTTAAAGTACTCAACAAGGTTTAAATACTTTAAAATCTTTATCACATTGTTAACGAGTGGATAAATAAAACCGTCATTCATTTTTAATACTCAAAGTTTTTGTCTATAGTGCGATAACTCAGTGTTGGGTGTCAAATGATGATGAGTGAGCACTATATATTTCCTTTCATTTATGTGAGCAAAAATCATTTTGAAAGGTTATTACGGGTTAGTGGTTGGTTGCTCACAGGAAGGAGGACTCGTAGCCAGTGAGGCTATGGAGAGTTACAGTCCTAGTAACCCTCATCTTCAACTCTTCCATGTATGAAGTTTCAACAGGTAAACATTGTTCATAACCATTGATAACTGTATAAAAACACAGTTCTTCAATGGAAGTGGAATACGTGTGAGAGAGCAGTGGTTGGGGACGGTGTCGATGTGTGGACCGCAAGTAGCGGTGAGCGCCTTCCAGTATAAGGATGGACGATGAGCATCAAATCTACACCTGAGGGTTACTTGGTCGATATCCGCCCGCAGGGGAGGGACGGTAAGCGGATCCGCAAGCGCTTCAAGACCAAGTCCGAGGCTCAGCAGTTCGAGCGCTGGGTGATCGCCACTGAACACAACAAAGAGTGGATTGAGCGCCCGGCAGATAACCGGACGCTCTCCGAGCTCATCGAACTCTGGTGGCGCTACCACGGCCAGACGCTGAAGTCGGGAGTAAATGCCATTACCCGACTGCGCAAACTGGATGCCGCGTTGGGCTATCCCCAGGCCCGGCAAATAAACCGCCTGTTGTTTGCTGAGTATCGGGCGCAACGTCTGCAAGCGGGGTGCCAGCCCAGTACGCTCAACTGGGAGCAGGATAGGCTCAGCGGCGTCTTTTCGGTGTTGATCGCATTGGGGCACTACCACAACGAGCACCCGCTTAAAGGGTTGAAAAAGGTCAAACAGGTAGACCGAGCTATGGGGTATCTCACCCATGAGGAGATTGGTCGCCTGCTGACAGCATTGACTGGTGACAACCTGAAAGTGGTCAAGTTGTGTTTGGCCACCGGTGCCCGCTGGAGCGAGGCGACAGGACTGCGGCGGGATGATGTGATTGCCAGCCGGGTTACCTACATCAACACCAAGAACGGCAAGAATCGGACCGTGCCCATCTCGGCCGCACTGGCGAAGGAGATCACCCAGGGTATTCACCGTGGCCTGTTATTCAAAGACGTTGACTATCTGCTGGTGCGTGACGTGATCAAGCAAGTTGCCCCAGATCTGCCAGCAGGACAGGCGGTGCATGTGCTGCGCCATACGTTCGCTTCTCACTTCATGATGGCGGGTGGCAATATCCTGGCCCTACAAAAAATTCTTGGGCATCAGAACATTCATCAGACGATGACCTATGCCCACTTTGCACCGGATTATCTCAATGACGCGGTCCGCTTTAACCCGCTGGAAAACCATCTTCAACCAGCTTGATCTTCCCCGAGAATGGGCCGAAAAAAGTGTCCACATTTTGCCAATTTTGGTGTCTTTTCACGTCCCAAAGTGTCCCCTTATGTGGCACCTAACTCCTTGATATTAATATAACTCGTTGAAATTAAAGAAATAAAGATGGCAGCCGAGGCTGCCATTTTTATCGAACGGTTATTTCGTGTCGGTTTAGGAGATCTTGCGATCCTGATCCGGCTCGAACTGATGGCCCGATTTCTCCCGCTCCAAGTTCTCTTCGGAGCGTTTGCCCACCCAGTAATCGGCGTTCTTGATGCCGAGCTTCTCCGGGTGGAATACGGGGTCAATACCTTGTGCCTGCTGCGCTTCATAATCCTTCAGACAGGTGAAGGCGGTCTTTTGCAGCAGCAGAATGGCTATGATGTTGAGCCATGCCATCAGGCCGACTCCGATATCACCCATGCCCCACGCCAGATCTGCCGTCTTGACGGTGCCGTAGACAGTGGCAGCCATCAGCGCAATCTTCAGCAAGAAGGTGAGCCAGGGGCGATTTATCTTGCGGTTGATGTAGGCGATGTTGGTTTCGGCGATGTAGTAGTAGGCAACGATGGTGGTGAACGCGAAGAAGAACAGCGCGATAGCCACGAAAATGCTGCCAAAGCCCGGCATCATGCTCTCCATAGCGGTCTGCACATAGCCCGGGCCTGCTGCGATACCGGCAATACCCGTGTAGATGGCGGCGCCGTCCGGCCCTTGTACGTTATAGAGACCGGTGATCAGCAGCATAAAGCCGGTGGCGGAGCAGACGAACAGGGTGTCGATATAGACGGAGAACGCCTGCACCAGACCCTGCTTGGCCGGGTGACTCACTGCCGCAGCAGAGGAGGCGTGCGGCCCGGTACCCTGACCCGCTTCGTTGGAGTAGACCCCGCGCTTCACGCCCCACATGATGGCCAGACCCAGAATGGCACCGAAACCGGCATCCAGACCGAAGGCGCTCTTCCAGATCAGCAGGATCACGCCCGGCAGCTGGCCGATATTGAGGGCGATGATGACGCAAGCCACGATGATGTAGCCCAGCGCCATAAAGGGCACCACGGTACTGGCGAAGCTGGCGATACGCTTGACGCCGCCGAAGATAATAAAGCCGAGCAGCAGCGCCAGACCGGCGGCTGTGACGTTCGGATCGATATTAAAGGCGGTCTGCAGGCTTGAACCGATGGAGTTGGCCTGCACCCCCGGCAGCAGCACGCCGCAGGCGAAGACGGTAGCGATGGCGAAGGTCCAGGCGTACCACTTCATGCCAAGTCCTTTCTCGATGTAGAAGGCCGGGCCGCCGCGGTATTCACCGTTGATCTTCTCTTTGTAAACCTGACCCAGGGTGGACTCCACGAAAGCAGAGCTGGCGCCGAGGAAGGCAACCATCCACATCCAGAACAGGGCGCCCGGGCCACCGAAGGTGATGGCGGTGGCCACACCGGCGATGTTACCGGTACCCACACGACCGGCCAGGGTCATGGCCAGCGCCTGGAAGGAGGAGACACCGGCATCGGTGCTCTTGCCATCAAACATCAGGCGCACCATCTCTTTGATATGACGCAGTTGCAAAAAACGGGTGCGCAGGGAGAAGTAAAGACCGACCCCCAGACACAGGTAGATGAGCGCAGGGCTCCAGATTACACCATTGATGGCATTGACGATTTCATTCATGTACAACAACTCCTTTGTTGTGTTTGTGGCGCTGTCTTGGCGAGATCTTGGCCTCGCTCTCTGTCACAGTTAGGGGCTCATTTGTTAACAGTCTGAGGTAAGCAAACGAGGGTGGCTCCGAGTGGTTTGGCAGGGCGCAAACCCGCGCCATGCATGGGAGGTAACATATCGAGTTGCATCCATTCTTCCCAGCTAAAAATGTTGTCTTGTTGCAAATTTGTGAATTGACAAGGGTGGGGGGATAATGGCAGGCAGCGTTTTCTATGAGTAAAGATGAGATCCTCCTTGTTGATCTGCGCCAGACAATGTGACGGGCGTAACACAATGGAAAGCAAACATGAGGCCAACAATGAAAAATGATCCTGAGACGTTGACGATCCGTCCCCCTGAGGCCGACGACGGGAGCGCCATCGCCCACCTGTTCAGCCAATTGGGGTATCCTGCCGAAGGCGCTGACGTGACGGCGCGCCTGTTGGCGCCGGATCCCGCGAGCGTTGTGCTGCTCGCCTCCCTGGCCGACAGAGTGGTCGGTGTGCTGGTGTGGCACAAACTGGCACCGCTGCATGTTGCACCAGCTTGGGGCCTGATCTCGGCGCTGGTTGTCGATGAAGGGGCAAGAGGGGCGGGAGTGGGCGCAGCCCTGCTCAAGGGCGCCGAAGCGATAGCGCGGGCCGCAGGTTGCGCCCAGCTGGAGCTATCCAGTAGCCTCAAGCGCGAGGCGGCCCACCGTTTCTATCTGGCGCAGGATTATCAGGAGCGGCCGAAACGGTTCGTCAAACTGTTGTAACCTGTTTTTTGCATCAAAAGAAGGAGTAGGCGTGCTGGGATGGTTCAAATGGCTGGGTGGTCGCCCGCAAACGCCCATGAGTGAGGATGAGTTGGCGCTGTGGCGTCAGGCGCTGGCGGCTGTGCCCATCTTGCAAGGGCTCAGCGACACCGAGCAGACAATGCTTATCGGCTTGGGGCAACAGCTGCTCAAGCGCAAGACCCTGAGCCTGATCGGGGTCGAGCTCAGCCGCCGTCAACAGGCGGTGCTGGCGCTGCAGGCGGCGTTGCCTATTCTGCACCTCGGCCTTGACTGGTATCGCGGCTTTCACGAAATCATCATCATTCCCGAGCCCGTGACCCGGCGTCAGGAAGTACAGGATGAGTTCGGGCTGGTGAGCGAGTTTGAAGAGGAGAACGCTGGCGAATCCTGGCCGCAAGGGCCGCTGGTGCTGGCCTGGAGCGAACTGCAGCAGGATGGCGACTGGGACGGCTTTAATCTGGTGATCCACGAGCTGGCCCACAAACTCGATATGCTGGGTGGTGAGGCGGACGGTGCGCCGCCGTTGCCGGGGCAGATGAGCAGCCTGCTGTGGCAACAGGCCTTTCAGAGCGCCTTCGATGCGCTCTGCCAGCAGCTTGATCGGGACGAGGTAACCGCTATCGATCCCTATGCGGCCGAACATCCTGCCGAATTTTTTGCCGTCAGTTGCGAGTGTTTCTTTACCGATCCGCTGCGGCTGCAGCAGGTCTATCCCGCGGTATACTGGCAACTGAGCCAGTTCTTTAGCCAGGATCCCGCACTGCGTTTCCCCGCGACCCGCTTGCTGGCGGGGGAGGTGGACGCCAAGTCACTTGGCTGATAACCGATCTGTTGAACGGTTATTCGAGATAGCAAAAAGGCACCCAAGGGTGCCTTTTTCACAATCTGAATGGCTTGCCTATCAGGCAGCGGCTTTCAGCTGTATGGCGGCGGCTTTCTTGTGATCGCCGATCGGCATCACGGTACGGCCGAACTGCTCGTTGATCACGGTGGCCATGGCCAGGTAGATGGCGCTGGCGCCACAGATGATGCCTTCGAAACCGGCGATGGTGCCGATCAGGGTGCTGCCGGTGAAGTCACGGGCGGCCAGCAGGAAGAACAGTACGGTCAGGGAGGCGAACACGAACTGCTTGGCGCGCGGGTAGTTGATGGTGCCAACCAGCATGAACAGGGTGAACATGCCCCACATCAGCAGATACCAACCCATGTAGGCGTGCGGAGTAGCTTCGGCCAGACCCATGGTCGGCATGATCAGCAGAAACACCAAGCTCAGCCAGAACAGGCCGTAGGAGGTGAACGCGGTCACACCGAAGGTGTTGCCACGCTTGTACTCCATGATGCCAGCGATGATCTGGGCGATGCCGCCGTAGCACAGGCCCATGGCCAGGATCATGGCGCTGATGGGGAAGAAACCTGCGTTATGGATGTTCAGCAGGATGGTGGTCATACCGAAACCCATCAGACCCAGAGGGGCAGGGTTGGCCAATTTTTCGCTCACGTGGCGTTCTCCAAAAATAGAGGTGGGGGTTAACAAAAGACGCGCGATTTTAGGCAGGCTGTGGCGCGCCCGCAAGGGGGCAAGGGGGATAAATCGTAAAAAAACTACGTGATTATTTGCATCAGAGGCCAAATGCTCACCAAGACAGGCTGTTTGGTGAGCAAAAGGTGTCAAAATAGTTGAGGGGTTGTATTTTTATTACGCATTTGCGCAGTGCGGCGGCCTTACTGGTCCAGTGTCAGGATCACTTTGGCTTCCTTGTCCTCTTCCTTGACCTGGCTGTCGAGCACGAACAGCCGCTCCGGGGCGATCCCCTGGCTGTCGACCAGAAACTCCTTGGTATTTTGCGCCCGGCGCATGGCGAGATTGCGCAGGGATTTGGCGGTGATGAGCTGCTGATCCCGCAGCAGGATCACCGCCTGGGCCCGCAGTGCCGCGCTCTCTTCATCCAGATGGAGTCGATCGGCCAGATCATCCAGATCTTCGCCAAAGCGCTCTTCATAGGCTTGGGCCAGCGCCTCTTGCAGGGCGGGGTCCTGTTCCAGCAGGTCGAGATCCGCCTGATTGCCGGTGAGCTTGGCCAGTACCCGTTCCAGCTTTTGCCGTTGCAGGATGGGGCGCTCCTCGTTGAAGTTGACCTTGCCGCGAATGTTCATGCTGAGCTTGGGTCTATCCTTGAGGGCCTGCGCCAGCTTGACCAGTTTCTCCTGCTGGGTGGGGGTGAGATCGGGATCCCCCGGCAGGAAGGGCAGCTCGTCGAGATCTTCGGTGCCATCGGCCAGTGAGGCGAGCAGGGAGAAGGGGGAGGTGATCGCCTTGCTCAGGGTGTTGCCCAGCACATCCCAGAAGATATTGCCGATGCTGAAGTCCGGTTGATCGAGATCCCCCTTCACCTTGAGGTTCATCTGTATCACCCCGTTGGCATCGCTCAACAGGGCGATGGCCAGCCCCAGCGGCAGATCCTTGGCCTGATCGCTCTTGATCTTCTCGCCCAGTTGCAGCTTCTTGATGGTGATGTCGTTATCCCCCTCCAGCCGGTTGCCCTCCAGCTTGTAGTGCAGCTTCATGGAGAGCTGCCCCTTGTCGATGGCATAACCGGCATAGGTGCCCGAATAGGGGGTAAAGGTGGTGAGCTCCAGATTGTGGAAAGCGACCGCGATGTCGAGGATCGGGTTGGCGACCAGCAGGTTGGTACCGCCGCGAATGGTCACCGGTGCATAGCGATCCACCTTGCCGTTGAAGGCGAGATCGGAGCGTTGCCCCGGAATATTGCTGATATGGCGACTTTGGCCGCCCAGCGAGGCGATATCGGCCACAAAATCCTGACTCAGACTGCGATCAGCAAAGCGCAGGTTGCCCTGCTCGGTGCGCAGCTGATCGATGGTGAAACGAAAGTCGGGAGCCTTGCTGCCTGCCGCCGCTTGAGTGCTGTTGGCTGCCGCCGGTTGCGGTAACAGCAGCTGTTGCAAGTTGGTGGTGCCATCCTCGTTGATCTCGATGCGGGCGAAGGGCTTGTTCAGGGCAATGTCCTTGATCCGCATCTGCTGGCTGATGCCGTCGTACGTCAGACCGGTGAGAGCCAGGGTGTTGAACTCCAGCAGCCGCTGATTGTCTGCCCGATCGACCACCTTGAGCCCGTTGATATCGAGCCCCCCTTGCAGGGTCAGCTTGCTAAGATCTCCCTGGGCGGTGGTGGCGAGATCAAGGCGGGTCTTGCTGCTCAGCAGCCCGTTTTGCACCTTGATGCGTACCAGATCGGCCAGATAGGGTTGCGCCAGCGTGAGGGGCAGCCCCTGCTGGTTGATGTCGCCGCTTAAGGTGAAAGGAGTCAGGGTCAGTTGGCCATCAAAGGCGAGGGGGCTGCTCTGGTTGAAGTGGGTGGCCAGAGTTAGTTTGCTCGGTTGCTCCCCCTTGCTCCCCAGTGGCCCCAGCGCCAGCTTGAGGCCGGAGAGCTGGCGTGCCTGCGGTTTGCCGCTGCTCGATTCGGTGAGAGTGAGATCGCCCTTGTCGATAAGGATCTGCTTGATCTGCCACTGCCAGGGTTTGTCTGGCGCATGTTTCTTGCCGTTACCGGCTGTCTTTGCTTGTTGTGCCGACTTGGGCGCCGCATTGTTGGCCACCTCGTTTGTGACGTGGGCCCCTTTGACGGGCTTGGCGGGGGCCTGTTCAATCAGCAAGTCAGCCAGATCCAGCTCCTGCTGTGGGTTGAGGGTGGCCTTGATCAGGGGTTGTTGCATGGTGATCTTGCCGATCTGGAGCGACTGTTTCTGGCCATCGACAGCCAGATCGCTAAGAGCCAGCTGGCCGAAGCGGGCAAACTCGTCGCCCTTGAGTTTTTTAAGCTGCCAGTTGTCCAGGGTCAGCTTGCCTTTGGACAATTGCCACTGCACCCCTTGCTTGCCCTCTTTGAGCTGGTACTCCACCTCCGCATTAGCGTGGCCCTTGGCCAGATCCAGCTTGAGATAGGGTGCCCAGAGCGGGGCGAAGGGTTTCAGCTCGACCAGCTTGAGGCTCACCTTGCCCTGACCCATGCCGCTCATCACATCGAGCTTGCCGTGAGCGGCGAGGCTGCTTTTGCCGTTGATGGCGGCACTCAGCTGATAGGCAGTCGGATGGTTTGCCTTGGTGCGCAGGTTATCGAGCTTGATGGTCACTTTTTCCATATAGAGAGGCGGCAACCAGCCGGGTTCGCTCTCCTTGCGTTGATCCTGATAGCGCACATGCCCATCAGTGACAGCGATGCTGGCGATGTCGACCAGTAGCGGGGCGCTGGCTGTCTCGGGCTCGGGGGAGGGGGCAGAAGTGAGCACGGTCGCCAGCGCATCGGTCAGATTGAGTCGAACATCCCCCTTTTTGTCTGCCAGCCGTTGCAGCAGCACTACGGGTTTGATCAGGGTGACGGCGGAAAGCACGACCCCTTTCTGCTGCCAGCTGGCTTGTAGGTCGGGGGTGATAAAGAGCTGCTCAAAACGGATGATAGGTTGCTGTTTGGCATCGAGCAGGGCAGTCGCGCCGAGGGTAAGAGAAGGGGTGCGCAGTCCAACATCAATCTCCCCCAGCGTCAGTTGCAGGCCGTAGTGCTCGGCCAGCCAGCCTGGCAGATAGCGTTGGATCAGACGGGGGGTCTGCCACAGCAGCAGTGTGATCAGGATAAGAAGCAGCAGGAAAGCGTAGGCAAGGTAGCGCAGAAAGCGGGGTTTGTGGGACGCTGGCTCGGTAGTGTTCATTTGGTGCACTCCCATTTGGTTCCCACCATGGTACAGAAAAGCTGGATAGTAATCATGGGGTTGCGTACTGTTGTACGCCGTACTTTGTCCAAAGGCGATCCAGTTCACCCTTTTGTTGCAGGGCTGCCAGCCATTGTTCCAGCTGGGCAGGAGTAATGGGTGCCGCAGGGTGAAGAATGGCGCGGTGTTGATACTGTTGATCCCATTTTTTCGAGATCAGCAGCTGGTTGGCTGTGTCGGGATGGGCCAGCAGATACTGGTTAAGGTAGGAAACGTTGAGAATGGCTACCTCGCCACGCCCTTTGAGCAGGGCTTGCAGGGCGCTGATGTTGTCCTTGACCAGGGTGATATTGAGCTTGCGCTGCAGGTAGAGAGGATCGGCATTGAACTGGCCGACGCCGTAGTGGTAGCCGGTCACCCCGATAAGATGATGCCGAGAGGGGTCATCGAAAAAGCGCTGATCTCGGCCCGTTTTGTTCAGGGCCACATAGACCTCACCACCACCGAGAAAGGGGGCTGTCATTTTGAATTTATCTGTGTCCCAGCCCCACTTGGTGTCTTCAAAAAGCATCAGCGAGAAACGGCCCAGATCGAGCGCCTTGTAACGGTTGGCGGCCGAGGTGGGAACAAACACGAATCTTACCTCTTGCTGGATCTCGTTTAGCTTGGCGATGAGGTCCAGCGTCAGCCCTTCATAGCGGGAATCGGGGAGTTTGACCACAAAGGGGGCATAGGGGTATCCACCAACCTTGATGAGGGGATGGCTCCAGCCAGAGAGGCTGAACAAGAGCAAAAACCAGCACCAATATCTCATGGGATCCCCAGGGCAATAGCTTGCTCCCAGATTCGGTTAATCTGCGCCAGTTTTCAAGCTGTTAAGGGAATTAACACAGCGCTGTTCGGCGGCTTCCAGCTCGGCCATCACCATCTGGATATCCTCCAGTTGTTGGCGCAGTGCGTCGCGCTTTTCATAGATCAGCTGGATCATGGAGTGGAGCTGGGTTTTGCTCGATTTGTCGGTGTCGTACATATCGAACAGCTCGCGGATCTCGGCCAGGCTAAACCCCAGCCGTTTGCCGCGCAGGGTCAATTTGAGCCGGATCTTGTCCCGGTGGCTGTAGATGCGGGTTTGCCCCTCCCGCAGCGGGGTGAGCAGCCCCTCATCCTCGTAGTAGCGGATGGTGCGCGGCGTGACATCGAATTCGTGGGCCAGCTCCGAAATGCTGTAGGTGATCTCCTTGCCGGGCAGGGAACGGGACATGGTTATGACTCCTGTTGCTGGGAGTGTGGCTGGCAGAGGCGGGCACGCAGCCGCTCAGCATTGGCGTGCAGGGCCTGACCGACCCGAGAGCCGTTGGGGCGACCGAGCTGCTCGCTGACCCACTGGCCGGTGGCCGCCAGTGTGTCGAGATCCACCCCGGTTGTCATGCCAAGGCCGTGCAGCAGGTAGACCACCTCTTCTGACGCCACATTGCCGGAGGCACCCGGGGCATAGGGGCAGCCGCCAAGGCCTGCCACCGAGCAGTCGATGGTGCGAATACCGCGCTCCAGCGCGGGCAGCAGGTTTGCCAACCCCTGACCGTAGGTGTCGTGAAAATGGACCGCGAGTCGACCCGCCGGGATCTCGTGCAGCACCGCATCCAGCATGGGCGCCACCGTGCCCGGGGTGCCGACGCCGATGGTGTCCCCCAGCGAAATTTCGTGGCAACCGAGATCCAGCAACTGCTCGGCCATGGCGGCGACCCGTTTCGGGCGGGTCGGGCCATCGAACGGGCAGGCGATGACGGTGGATAGATAGCCGCGCACCTTGATGCCGAGACGGCGCGCCTCCTGCACCAGCGGGGAGAAGCGCACCAGCGACTCCTCCACGCTGATGCCGATATTGGCTTGGGTAAAGCCGTCGGAGCAGGCGGTAAATAGGCCAATCTCGTCGGCGTGGGCGGCAATGGCAGCCTGTAAGCCTTGCAGATTGGGTACCAGAGCGCCGTAACGGGTTGAGCCCTTGCGCGGCAGTGCCTCGAACAGCGCTGCGGAGTCTGCCATCTGCGGCACTTTTTTGGGCGATACAAAGGCGCCAACCTCGATGCGCTGCAGACCGCTGTCGGCCAGTCGCTGGATCAGCTCCAGCCGCTGGATCAGTGTCAGCGGGTTGGTTTCATTTTGCAGGCCATCGCGCGGCCCCATCTCCACCAGACTGACCCTGTCGTCACGGACGTCCTGTGATCGGTTCATGGGTGTTCCTCCTGTGAAGCAGTCTCTTCGGCAAAGCACACCAGCACGGTCCCCTGGCTTACCTGCTCGCCCTGCTTGCACTGCAGGGTTTCAATTACCCCATCCCGCTCTGCACGCAACTGGTGTTCCATCTTCATCGCCTCCAGCACCAGCAGGGGTTGTCCCTTGCTGACTGTTTGGCCGGGTTCGACCAACACGGCTACCACGATGCCGTGCATGGGGGCGATGGCGCCCTGCACCTTCTCGTTTGCCTGATCATGGTAGTGACTGTGCAGCTGATCATCGGCCGCGAAGCGGATGCGCTGGCCCCCCAGGATCATGATGAAGGTTGCCTCCGAGCCTGCGACCGTCTGAATGGGGATCTGCTGCCAGCAGCCCCCCTGTTGCAGCCGGATATGGTCGTCGCCTCTCTGGTGGCAATAGAGCTCCCCTTGCCACCTAAACTGACAGCCATGATCGTGAATGGTCAATACCCTGCGCTCATCGCCAATGCGCACCGTCGCTGTCCAGCAGCGATCTGGCCCAAGGCGAAATCCGCAGGCTTGCTGCCATGGGGAGGTGCCGGCAGGGCGGCTCGCCAACCAGAGTGTGGCCAGCGGCCAGGCAAGGTCAGGAATGGGCTGCGCTGTGGTGGGGATAGGCCACTGGGTGTGGTGGCGCATCGCCAAGACGTCAGGCTCTTCACACAGGCGCAGCAGCAGCGGGCCGTTGTGTACCAGCGGGCCGAGATCCAGCGCCGCCAGCGCATCGGCCAGTTGGACGAACGCCTCGGCGCGGCTCTGACCGTGGGCGATCAGCTTGGCGATCATGGGATCGTAATAGGGGCTGACCTCATCGCCTGCGGTGACGCCGGTGTCGATGCGCACGCCAACGGGCCAGTGCAGCCAGTGGATGGGGCCGCTTGCGGGCAGAAAACCGGCCGCCACATCCTCGGCGTAGAGGCGCGCCTCCACCGCATGGCCGCGCAGCACCACTTCATCTTGAGTGAGTGGCAGCGGCTTGCCCTCGGCCACGGCCAGTTGCCAGGCCACCAGATCCTGTCCGGTCACCGCTTCGGTGACGGGATGCTCTACCTGCAGCCGGGTGTTCATCTCCATAAAGAAGAACTCATCCTTGCAGAGCAGAAATTCGATGGTGCCAGCCCCCTGATAGTGGATGGCCTTGGCAGCGGCCACGGCTGCATCCCCCATGGCGCGGCGCAGAGCCGGAGGAATATCGGGGGCGGGCGCCTCTTCGATCACCTTCTGATGGCGTCGCTGCAATGAGCAGTCCCTGTCCCCTAGATAGATGGCGTTGCCGAGGCTATCGGCAAAGATCTGTACTTCCACATGGCGAGCTTGGGGCAGATAGCGCTCCAGCAGCACCAGATCGTCACCAAAGGCGGCCTTGGCTTCCCGTTTGACTGCCGCCAGCGACTCATCAAAGTCGGCCAGCTGATCGACCCGGCGCATCCCCTTGCCACCGCCGCCACTGGCCGCTTTGATAAGTAGCGGGAAGCCAATCTGGCTCGCCTGATCGCGCAAGAAGTCCGGTCGCTGATCTGTGCCGTGATAGCCGGGCAGCACAGGTACGCCGGCGGCCTGCATCAGCGCCTTGGCCCCCGATTTGTCGCCCATGGCGAGAATGGCGGCGCCGCTTGGGCCGACAAAGCGCAGGCCGCGCTGTTCGCAGGCGGTGGCAAAATCGCTGTTTTCCGACAGAAAACCGTAACCGGGATGGATGGCATCGGCGTGCGCCTCTTTGGCAATCTTCAGCACCTTGCCGGTGTCGAGATAGCTCTCTCTGGCCGGTGCGGGCCCCAGATGCCAGGCCTCATCGGCCAGACGGGTGTGCATGGCAAGGGCGTCGGCATCGGAGTAGAGGGCGATGGTGTGAATGCCGAGGCGTTTCGCCGTCTTGATGATGCGCACGGCGATTTCGCCGCGATTGGCAATTAGCAGGCGTTTAATCTGAATGTGATGGGTCATGTCTCATCCTTGAAACGGGGACGCCAGGCGGGAGGACGTTTGTCGAAGAAGGCTTGCATCCCCTCCTGGGCTTCGAGCCCCACCCGAACCCGGGCGATGGTCTCGACGGTTTTTTCTTCGTGCAGGCGGGAAGGATGGGCTTCTATCGCCGCCAGCAGCCGTTTGGTCTCTTTCATTGCCTCCGGCCCGTTGCGGCACAGACGAAGGGCCTGCGCCCGCCCCTCCGCCAGCAGTTGATCCGGTTTGCAGAGTTGGTGTGCCACATTGAGCCGACAGGCGGTAATGGCATCGAACGGCTCGGCAGTGAGCATGTAGCGGCGCGCCTGACGCATCCCCATAGTGCGCACCACGTAGGGGCTGATCACCGCAGGCGCCAGACCCAGGCTCACCTCTGAGAGGCAGAAGCGGGCATCATCGCTGGCCAGCACCAGATCGCAGGCGCAGATAAGGCCGAGCGCCCCGCCATAGGCGGCCCCCTGCACCAGAGCTACCGTGGGGAAGGGGAGCTCGTCGAGGGTCTGCATCAGCCGGGCCAGTACCCGGGCGTCTTCGCGATTGTGTTCGAAATCGGCGTGGGCCAGATTACGCATCCAATTGAGGTCGGCGCCTGCGCAAAAGTGTTTTCCCTCGGCACGTAGCAGCAGGGCGTGAGGACGTTCGGCGAGATCATGACCATGGAGATGGGCCAGGTCATCGAGGCAGTCGAGCAGCCCCAGCATCAGGTCGGCATCAAAGGCGTTGTGACGGGCCGGGCGCGACAGCACCAGCTCGGCCAGCGGGCCATGCCGCTCCAGCCGAAACGGGCCCTGTGTTGAAGAGCCAAGTGCTGAGGAAGTAAGTGGATCTGACATAGGTTTGCTCCTTACATCCGGAAGATGCCGTACCGCTCGGGTTCAATGCGGGCACCCTGACAGGCGGCGAGCGCCAGCGCCAGCACGGTGCGGCTCTGGGCCGGGTCAATGACGCCATCATCCCAGAGGCGGGCGCTGGCGTAGTAGGGGTGACCCTGGCGCTCATACTGCTCGATCACCGGGGCACGGATGGCGGCCGCCTCCTGCTCGCTCAAATCTTTGCCCTCGGCAGTCAGCTTGTCCCGACGCACCTGCACCAGCACTCCGGCCGCCTGCTCGCCCCCCATGACGGAGATGCGGCTGTTGGGCCAGCTAAAGAGAAAATCGGGTTCATAGGCGCGGCCACACATGCCGTAGTTGCCGGCACCAAAGCTGCCGCCGACGAGCAGGGTGATCTTGGGCACCCGGCTGCAGGCCACCGCGGTGACCAGCTTGGCGCCGTGCTTGGCGATCCCCTCCTTTTCTGCGCTGCTCCCCACCATAAAGCCGGTGATGTTCTGCAAAAAGAGCAGCGGGATGGCGCGGCGATTACAGAGCTGGATAAAGTGGGCCCCCTTCTGGGCGCTGTCGCTGTGCAGCACGCCGTTGTTGGCTAGGATCCCCACTTCCATGCCGCAAATACGGGCAAAGCCGGTCACCAGAGTGGTGCCGAACAGCGCCTTGAATTCGTCAAAGTCAGAGCTATCCACCAGTCGTGTAATTAGTTCGCGGGCGTCGTAAGGGCGTTTGAGACTGGTGCCCACCAGACCATAGAGCTCCTCGATCGGGTAGCAGGGGGGCTCGTAGCCGGGGCTGCTCTCTATCGGCTCGTTACCCAGATGAGTAACCAGCGTGCGGGCGATGGCCAGCGCATGAGCATCGTCACGGGCCATATGATCAGCAACGCCGGAGTGGGCGCAGTGTACTTCGGCGCCACCCAGGGCTTCGGCGCTGATCTCCTCACCGGTGGCGGCCTTGACCAGCGGCGGACCCGCCAGAAAGATGGTGGCTTGCTCCCTGACCATGATGGATTCATCAGCCATGGCGGGCACATAGGCGCCGCCAGCGGTGCAGAGCCCCATCACCACTGCCAGCTGGGGAATGTTCTGGGCCGACATGCGGGCCTGGTTGTAGAAGATGCGGCCAAAGTGATCCCGGTCGGGGAACACCTCGTCCTGCATCGGCAAGAAGGCGCCGCCGGAATCTACCAGATAGAGGCAGGGGAGGCGCAGCCGCTCGGCGATGGCCTGGGCGCGCAGGTGCTTTTTCACCGTGAGCGGGTAGTAGGTGCCGCCTTTCACAGTGGCATCGTTCACCACCAGCATGCAGAGCCTGCCCGAGACCCGGCCGATGCCGGTGATGATACCGGCGGCGGGCACCGGCTCGTCATAGACCTGCCAGCCAGCCAGCGCCGAGAGCTCGAGAAACGGGGAGCCCGGGTCCAGCAGCTGATTGATGCGCTCGCGGGGCAGCAGCTTGCCTCGAGCCTGATGGCGGGCGTTGTTGGCCGCACCGCCGCCTTGGGCGATCTCGGCAATGCGGGCATTAAGATCATCGACCAGCCCCTGCATGGCGGCTCGATTGGCCGCATATTCCGGGCTCGCCGTGTCGAGACGGGAGTGGATACGACTCATGCATTTTCTCCCATCAGCTCGCGGCCGATGAGCCAGCGGCGGATCTCCGAGGTGCCGGCGCCGATCTCGTAGAGTTTGGCGTCCCGCAGTAGGCGGCCAGTGGGGTATTCGTTGATGTAACCGTTGCCGCCGAGCAGCTGGATAGCGTCGAGGGCCATCTGGGTGGCGTTTTCGGCGGCAAACAGTATGGCTGCGGCGCAATCTTTGCGGCTGGTGCGACCCTGATCGCAGGCGCTCGCCACCGAGTAGACCAGCGCCCGGCTGCTGGCGAGGCGGGTATACATGTCGGCGAGCTTGCCCTGCACCAGCTGGAACTCGCCGATGGCTTGACCAAACTGCTTGCGCTCGCGCACATAGGGCAGCACTACATCCATGCAGGCCTGCATGATGCCAAGGGGGCCCGCAGCCAGCACTACCCGCTCGTAATCGAGCCCGCTCATCAGCACCTTGACCCCGCCGTGCAGGGTGCCCAGCAGGTTTTCCTGCGGCACTCGGCAGTTGTCGAACACCAGCTCGCAGGTGCTGGATCCGCGCATCCCCAGCTTGTCGAGCTTCTGGGCGGTAGAAAAACCGGGAGTGCCGGCTTCAACGATAAAGGCAGAAATTCCTTTGGGGCCCGCACTGGTATCTGTCTTGGCATAGATGACTAAGGTGTCGGCATCGGGTCCGTTGGTGATCCACATCTTGTTGCCGTTTAGCACGAAGTGATCGCCCTCGCGCTCCGCGGTGAGGCGCATGCTGACCACATCGGAGCCTGCGCCCGGCTCGCTCATGGCCAGTGCCCCCACATGCTCGCCACTCACCAGCGGTGGCAGGTAGCGCGCTTTCTGTTCCGCCGTGCCGTGGCGGTGGATCTGGTTGATGCAGAGATTGGAGTGGGCGCCATAGGAGAGGCCGACCGAGGCGCTGGCGCGGCTTACCTGTTCCATCACCAGCACGTGGGCCAGATAGCCGAGATTCACCCCGTCATACTCCTCCGCCACCGTGATGCCGTGCAGCCCCAGTTCACCCATCCGGGGCCAGAGATCACGGGGAAAGGCGTTGCTCTGATCGATCTCGCTGGCGCGCGGGGCGATCACTTTCTGGCAGAAGGCCGCAACCTGTTCGGTCAGGGCATTCAGGGTCTCATCCATCTGCATCCATGCTCTCCTTACGGATATGACAGTCGGTTTGGAAGGTTGGTTCGACCGGCTGACTCGGCGTTACGGCTGGCAGTGGTCGGTCCATTTTGTACTTCACTTCTGCCACAAGTTTACGTTAGCGTAAACGTAAATCAATTGTTAATCTGTTGTGTGTCGATAAAGCGGTGGTAGTGAAAGAGTCATCAGCTACCACGACAACAGCGCCATAGTGGCAGATCCGACTGACGCAGCGTGTGGGCGCCGCGTCATAAAGCGCTAACTCAGGAAAATAAGCGCGGGGCAACAAGGGAGCGAACGACAAGATGGATTTTACCCTGACCGATGATCAACAGGCGTATGTGGAGGCGGCCGCCGCCTTTGCCGATGAGGCGCTCAAACCTCATGCCGCGCGCTGGGACAAGGAGCATGAGTTTCCGATCCCGACCATCAAGCAGGCGGCAGAGCTAGGTTTTTGTGGCCTCTATACCCCGGAGCCGTTTGGCGGATTGGGGCTGCCGCGCCTCGATGCGAGCCTCATCTTCGAACGCCTCGCCATGGGCTGTACCTCGACCACGGCGTATCTGACCATTCACAACATGGTGAGCTGGATGCTGGGTAGCTGGTTGCCCACCGTGGTTGCCAAAGAGTGGGTTCCGAAACTGGCTAGCGGCGAATTGCTGGGCTCCTATTGCCTCACCGAGCCGGGGGCGGGTTCCGATGCTGCGGCACTCAAGACCCGGGCGGTGCGCGAGGGTGATAGCTACCTCATCGAGGGAACCAAGGTCTTTATCTCGGGAGCGGGCAGCACTGACGTGCTGGTGGTGATGGCCCGTACCGGTGGTGAAGGTGCGAAGGGGATCTCTGCCTTTATGGTGCCGGCAGATAGCGCGGGCATCGTCTATGGCAAGCCCGAAGAGAAGATGGGCTGGAACAGCCAGCCGACCCGGGAAGTGGCGTTCAACGGAGTGCGAATTCCCGCCCGCTACCGGCTGGGTGAGGAGGGGGAAGGGTTCAAGTTCGCCATGCAGGCCCTCGATGGTGGTCGCATCAATATTGCCACCTGTTCGGTGGGCACCGCCCAGCAGGCGCTGGACGATGCGCTGGCCTATGTGCAGCAGCGCCAGCAATTTGGTCACCCGATCAGTGAATTCCAGAGCGTGCAGTTTCGCCTGGCCGATATGGCGACCGAGCTGGCTGCCGCCCGCTTGCTGGTACGTCAGGCCGCCGACAAGCTGGATCGCGGGGCACCCGACAAGAGTGCCTGGTGTGCCATGGCCAAACGGTTTGCCACCGATGTGGGTTATCGAATCTGTGATGAGGCTCTGCAACTCTTTGGCGGCTATGGTTATATCCGCGAGTATCCGCTCGAGCGCTATCTGCGCGATACCCGGGTACACCGCATTCTGGAGGGCACCAACGAGGTGATGCGACTCATCATCGCGCGCCGCCTGCTGGCCGATCCCGGCTTGTCGCTGGGCTAACCGGTGGTCGCATCAAGGGTGTGTTGCCTGCCACCCGATTTGCACCATGCCATGCCGGTTTCGGCTTCGTGAGCCAGCCACAGGTTGGTGTCATTCAAGCCTGTCATCATGGCGGCAGCTTCATCGACAAGGACAATGTTATGACAAGGTTCAGACTCGAATATCATGGCCACGTGGCCTATATCACCCTCGACCATCCCCCTGCCAACACCTGGACTCTCGCCAGCCTGCAGGCCTTTTTGCAGATGATGGTGGAGCTCGACAGTCGTCCCGATGTGGTGGCGCTGGTGATCCGCGGGGCTGGCGACAAATTTTTCTGCGCCGGTGCCGACCTCAATATGTTTGTCGAAGGGAATGTCGAGCTGGCCCGCGAAGTAGCCGAGGCCTTTGGCAAGGCCTTCGAGGCGCTGGCCCGCTTTCACGGCGTCAGTATCGCCGCCATCAATGGTTATGCCATGGGCGGTGGCCTGGAAGTGGCGCTGGCTTGTGATATCCGCATCGCCGAGCAGCAGGCGTTGCTGGGACTGCCGGAAGCTTCGGTGGGCTTGCTTCCCTGTGCTGGTGGCACCCAGCGTTTGACCGAGCTGGTGGGGCCGGGCTGGGCCAAGCGGATGATCCTCTGCGGTGAGAAGGTGAGTGCCTCGCTGGCCTACGAGATGGGGCTGGTGGAGGAGGTGGTGAAAACCGGTCAGGCGTGGGAGGCCGCGCACCAGATGGCCCATCTGGTGGAGCGCCAGAGCCCGAGCGCCCTGCGCGCCTGCAAAACCCTGATCAATCAGGGCCGCAGTGGCCCGCGGGATGCAGCCTTGCCCCTTGAGCGGTCGCTGTTTCTCGATCTCTTTAGCGATGCCAACCAGCGTGAAGGGGTGGCCGCCTTCCTGGAGAAACGCTTACCGCGCTGGCAATATGGCCCAACAGAGTAAATCCATACGGAGCCGTTTATGAGTGAGCCGGTCAAGGTTAGCTGTTATCCCACCGAAGATGGTCATCAGCTCGGGGTGTTGACCCTCGACAGCCCTGCGTCTCTCAACGCATTGAGCCTGCCGATGATCCAGATCCTGCAACAGACGCTGACCCGTTGGGAGCAGGATCCCGCCATCGTCTGTGTGCTGCTGCAGGGGGCGGGTGAGAAGGCATTTTGTGCCGGTGGCGATATCCGCTCCTTCTATTACCGCAAGCAGGAGGCAAGCGGATCGGAACTGTTCGAATATGCCCGCGACTTTTTCGAGCAGGAGTACCGGCTCGACCACCACATCCACTCTTACCGCAAGCCCCTTATCTGCGTGGCTGACGGTATCTGCATGGGGGGCGGTATTGGCCTGTTTGCCGGTGCCGATTTTCGGGTTGTCACCGAAAAGAGCCTGTTCGCCATGCCGGAGGTAACCATAGGCCTCTACCCCGACGTGGGAGCGAGCTGGTTTTTAAGCCGGATGCCGGGGCGGCTGGGGCTCTGGCTCGGTCTGACTGGCGCCCGCTTCAACGGGAGTGATGCCATCGGTCTTGGGCTGGCGGATCACGCCATCGCCAGTGGCGAGCGCAGTGCGCTGTTGTCACGCCTCGCCGTGCTCGAGTGGACTGGCAGTGGTGATCCCCGTGAGCAGATCGATCTGCTGCTCAGGGAATTGCACAGCGAGGTGGCGGCTCGCTTGCCTGCGCCTGTGCTGCTACCCCATCAACAGAGAATCGATACCCTGCTGGCGGGGCGCACGTTGCAAGGGGTATTGGCGCGGTTGTTCGAGGCTCAGTTCGATGAACAGGAGGCGGTACTCAGGCAGGCGCAGCAGATCTGCCGCACCGGCAGCCCCATCAGCCGTGCCATTTTGTGGCGCCAATATTGGCAGGCTCGCCGCAACTCACTGGCAGAGGTATTTGCCGAGGAGCTGACCCTCTCGGTCAACTGTGTGCTGAAGGGGGATTTTGTGGAAGGGGTACGGGCACTGCTGATCGACAAGGATAAAGATCCCCGCTGGCAACAGTTGCTACCGGAGGGGGAGTGGCTGGATGAGTTCTATCGCTGGCCGCAGGGGAGCAATCCGTTGGCCTGCAAGGAATAACATCATGGCAACCGGCGGACGCCGCCATCAGCAACGCAAGGAGCAAGCGGGATGACAAGGATAGGGTTTATCGGGCTCGGCAACATGGGGGGGCCCATGGCGGCCAATCTGGCCAGGGCCGGGCACACGGTGCAGGTGTTTGATCTGGTTGCCCAAAACATTGAGCGCGCCATCGCCGCTGGCTGTATCGCAGCGGGGGATGCCCGAGAGGCGGTGACCGGCTGCGAGGTGGTGATCAGCATGCTACCCGCGGGGGAACATGTGCGCGATCTTTGGTTGTCTGAGGGGCAGGATCTGCTGGCTGCCCTGCCGGTTGGTGCACTGGTGATCGACTGCTCCACTATCGATGTCGACTCTGCCCGTCAAGTCGGGGAGGCGGCCCGCGCCCGTGGTTTGCGCTTTATCGATGCCCCCGTATCGGGCGGTGTCGCCGGTGCGGTCGCCGGGACGCTCACCTTTATCGTTGGCGGTGACGTGGCGGATTTCGAGGCGGCGAAACCCCTGCTCGCCAGAATGGGGCAGAACCTGTTTCACGCCGGGACGCTGGGCGCCGGGCAGATCGCCAAGATGTGCAACAACATGCTGCTTGCGATCCATATGGCGGGTACCGCCGAGGCGCTGGCCCTCGGGGTGAAGGAGGGGCTGGATCCCGCCGTGCTCTCCACCATCATGGGCAAGAGCTCCGGCAACAACTGGAGTCTGGAGCGCTACAACCCCTGGCCCGGGGTGATGGAGAATGTCCCTGCCGCCCGCAACTATCAGGGGGGATTTATGACTCGGCTGATGGTGAAAGATTTGGGGCTGGCCATGGCGCTGGCCGAGCATGGCCACAGCGCTGTGCCCATGGGGGCGCTGGCCCGCAACCTGTTCAACCTGCATGCCGCTCAGGGGCAGGGGAGCCGCGATTTCTCCAGCATCGTCGAACTCTATCTGGATAAACAGGATCCCGCCTGACGGGCCACCTCTCTTCAAGGCATCTCTCTTCGACCAGCTACAAGGAGCATTGATGGATATCAAAGATAAGGTCATCGTTATTACCGGCGCTGGACGTGGCTTGGGACGGGCCATTGCGCTGGCTCTGGGCGCACAGGGGTCGACGCTGGCGCTGCTCGACATCAATCGCGCCGATCTGGAGGCGACCGCCGCCATGGTTCACTGCCAGAATGGTCAGTGCGATCAAGATAGCCAGTGCGAGCTGTTTGTCTGCAATGTGGCGAGCGAAGCCGAGGTTGAGTCGGTTTTTGCTGGCATCAAGGAGCGTTTTGGCGTGCTGCACGGTCTTATCAACTGCGCCGGCATTTTGCGCGATGGCATGCTGATCAAGGTGAAAGAGGGTGAGCTGGTGGAGAAGATGACGCTGGCCCAGTGGCAGAGCGTGATTGACGTCAACCTCACAGGTACCTTCCTCTGCGGTCGCGAGGGGGCGGCGCTGATGGCGCAAGGGGGGCAGGGGGGCGTCATCATCAACATCTCCTCTATCGCCCGCGCCGGCAATATTGGCCAGAGCAACTATGCCGCCAGCAAGGCGGGGGTTGCCTCGCTGGTGGTGACCTGGGCGCGGGAGTTGGCGCGCCATGGCATTCGGGTGATGGGGATTGCCCCCGGGGTGTTTGCCACCGACATGACGGCGGCGATGAAGCCGGAGGCGATGGCGCGGATGCAGCAGGCCATTCCGGTCGGCACCCTTGGCGAGGCGCAACAGCTGGCCGAGACGGTGAGCTTTATTTTTGCCAACGACTATCTGTCGGGGCGGATGATAGAACTGGATGGCGGTTTGCGTTTATAGGGATTTACATAATGGGCCCCGGTGTTTCCACCGGGGCTTTTTTATGCAGATTATTTATACAGAGAGCGCCTGAATGGCGATGCATAGGAACCATGCGAGTCAGGTTGTGTTGGCAGAAAAATGAGAAATATCAATGGGTCTTGGTTAATTTGAGCCAGCTCACAGGCCATATGGGTCAGTGCTGTAAAATTGCGCGCGGTCAAGGCGGTGCATGATTGACGGGACGAGGGATTGCGGTCGGAATAGTCATGCAATATAGTTGCCGCCTTTTTCACGGGGTCAGGATTCCCAGCCCCTCCCATATTGCGCGCAGTATGAATACGGACGCTCTGCCGCCGCCTAAATAAACAGGATTGAAATGGACAAGAAACTAGGGCTGGGCGCCCTCATTTCGCTGGTGATCGGCTCCATGGTCGGCGCCGGGGTCTTCAGTCTGCCACAAAACATTGCTGCACATGCCAGTGCCGGGGCGGTCGCCCTGGGTTGGGCCATCACCGGTCTGGGCATGATCTGTCTCGCGCTGGTCTATCAGAACCTCTCCATGCGCCGCCCTGATCTCGATGGCGGTATCTTCAGCTATGCCAAGGCCGGTTTCGGCGATTTCATCGGTTTCAACGCCGCCTGGGGTTACTGGCTCTGCCAACTGCTGGCCAACGTCTCTTACGCCATCGTGGTGTTTAGCGCCCTGAGCTACTTCTTCGATACGCCGGACAACGTCATCTTCGGTGACGGCAATACGCCGGTCGCCATCACGCTGGCCTCCATCCTGATCTGGTCGGTGCATGCGCTGGTGCTGCGCGGGGTGCAGGTCGCTGCGCTGGTGAATATCGTCACCACCATCGCCAAGATGGTGCCGCTCATCGTCTTCTGTGTCGCGATCCTGCTGGCCTTCAACATGGATACCTTCACTCTGGATATCTGGGGCCAGAACAACATGGAGCTGGGCTCCGTGATGGATCAGGTCAAGTCCACCATGAAGGTGACCCTCTGGGTCTTTATCGGGATTGAAGGGGCCGTGGTGGTTTCTGCCCGTGCCCGTCATCGCAAGGATGTGGGCCGTGCTACCGTGCTGGCGCTGCTCGGCGCCCTGACGCTTTACGTGATGGTGACCCTGTTCTCGCTGGGTGTCATGAGCCAGCCGCAACTGGCGGCGCTTAAAAATCCTTCGACCGCCATGATCCTTGAAGCCGTAGTCGGCCCCTGGGGCGCCTGGCTTATCAACATCGGTCTGGTGGTGTCGGTGATGGGGGCGCTACTCAGCTGGACCGTGCTGGCCGCTGAAGTGCCCTACATCGCAGGCAAGACCGGCGTCTTCCCGGGCTGGTTTGCCAAGGAGAACAAGAACGGCTCGCCGCAGGTATCCCTCTGGTGCTCTACCTGTCTGGTGCAGATCTTCCTGATCATCATCTACTTCCAGAGCAGCACCTATCTGGCGCTGGTCAACATTGCCACCTCGGCGGCGCTGGTGCCCTACGTTTTCTCCGGTGCCTATGGCCTGAAGCTGGCATTGAAAGGGGAGACCTATCAGGGTCAACCCCATCAGCGCAAGCGTGACCTGCTGCTGGCTCTGGTGGCGACCGTTTACGGCTGCTGGCTGGTCTACGCTGCCGGTGTGGAGTACCTGTTGCTGGTGGCGCTGCTCTATAGTCCGGGCATCTTCATCTACTGGAAGGCGCGTCAGCATCACGGTCTGCGTGGCCTTAACCGGCTGGAGCAGGGGATGACGGCGGCTCTGCTCGGCTGTGCCGTGCTGGCCTTCTACAAGGTGATGGACGGTACCATTCCGCTGAACTGAGCGGCACAATGAAGAGATGGCCCTCGCGCCATCTCTTTTTTTTCATGCTGATATCCACTGTTGCCCGGCCGTGTTGGCCGTTTATCGTTCAAAACAGGAATTTTTATGCTGTTTATGGGTTACCTCCTGCTGGGCGCCTTTGCCGGCATGCTGGCAGGGCTGTTCGGGATTGGCGGTGGATTGATCATTGTCCCCGTGCTGGTCATGACCTTTCGCGCTCAGGGTATCGACCCTGAAATAATTACCCATCTGGCCCTCGGCACCTCGTTGCCCACAATGATCTTTACCGGATTCAGCTCGCTTAGAGCACATCAGGAAGCGGGTGCCGTCGACTGGGTGATGATCCGCAGATTGGGGGCGGGCATGCTGGTTGGTGCCTGGCTCGGTGGTATGACGGCCAATCTGCTCAGTACCAGCACCCTCAATATCATTATCGGCTGCTTCGCCTGGACTATGGCGCTGCAGATGGGGCTTAACCTCAAGCCCAAGGCGGAAAGACACCTGCCAGGAGCGTTCGGCACCGGCATTGCTGGCACAGTGATAGGCTGGATGTCCGCGCTGTTTGGCATTGGCGGTGGCTCGCTCACCGTCCCTTACCTGAGCTGGAACTCGGTGCCGATGCGCAATGCGGTAGCGGCCTCTGCAGCCTGCAGCATGCCCATAGCGCTGGCGGGGAGCCTCAGCTACCTCTATGCGGGTTGGGATCATGCCGATCTGCCCGAGTGGAGTGTGGGCTACATCTATCTGCCCGCCCTGCTGGGCATTGTGCTGACCAGTACCCAGTTCGCCCGCATTGGCGCCAAGCTGGCACACCGCCTGTCACCCACACGCCTCAAGCAGGCCTTTGCCCTGCTGATGCTGCTGGTGGGGGCGAAATTTATGCTGTTTAGCTGATTCATTCGGCAGATTGTTGAAAAATAAGGCAAACGATCTGTTGGAGGGTAGAAAGCCGTTGCATTGAACGCCCAGTTTGCCTATTCTCCTCGCCGGTGGTCCTATTGGTCCTCTCGCATTGATAACCCGTCGACCTGGTCAGGACCGGAAGGTAGCAGCCAAGGCGGGGGACTCGAGTGCCGGGATGTGGCTGGTAGGGCCACCACTTGTTTCTGCAATTCAATAAGTTAGCTTCCTAAAGCCCTTGGTCATCCACTTTGTGTGGACGACGAGGAGCTCATCGATGAATCTCTGGCTCAGTCCCCACGGCATCTGGTATTACCGGAAAGTCACCACGCTCCCCTGTGGTCGCCGCAAAGAGATCAAAAAATCCCTGCATACCCGAGATAAGCCGACGGCCCGTGCAGCTGTTGCGAAGCTGCTTGCCTGCGTGCGTTCCAGACCCAAGCCCATTCAGTTGCCTGCAGACGTCAATGTTGCCCCACATGAGCAATCAGTAGCCAGGAATCAGGGGGGGGATTATTGCTTGGTGACACGCAGGGTGGCGTTGTATTTGAGCCGCCCATGGGAAATATGTCTGTTTATCTCGCTCAGTAGCGTCTCTTTATTGATGGGCTTGGTGATATATCCATTCATGCCATGGGAGAGATAGTATTGCTTGGATTCCGGCATCGCATCCGCCGTCAGGGCGATGATGGGGATATCTGCCCAAGGCATCTGGGAGGTGCGGATCCGGGTGGTGGCCACCAGGCCATCCATCACTGGCATCTGGACATCCATCAACACCAGATCAAATTCGGTGTGACCCAGTTTCTCCAGCGCCTCTTCTCCCTGAACGGCCAATGTGACCTGATGGCCCACGGAGTCGAGCATGGCGCCGATCACCTTGCGGTTGGTGGCATTGTCATCAACCAGCAAGATGCGATAGCTCTCCTGATCCAGCGGCTTGGACGGCAGGCAAACAATCGAGGGGGTCGTGGCTCTAGCGGGCCAGATGTAGGTAAAAGTACTGCCATGTCCCTCACTGCTCTCTACCGAGATATCGCCGCCCATCAGGCGTGCGAGGTTACGGGATATTTCAAGTCCCAGGCCCGATCCGCCATATTGGCGGGTGATCGAGACATCCGCCTGGGCGAAACGTTGAAACAGGTTCTTTAGCTGACTTTTGCTCATGCCGATCCCGGTGTCCTGGATCGAGATGCGTATCGAGTGGCGATCCTGCTCCAACAGGGTGCTATCAACATGGATCTTTACTTCCCCCTGATGGGTGAACTTGATGGCATTGCTCACCAGGTTGAAGAGAATTTGGCGCACCCTCAGCGGGTCGATCATCAACCACTCCGGCGTATCGGGGGCAACAGCCAGGGTCAGTTTGATCCCTTTTGCATCGCAGTTGCTCTGCATCAGGGCCCGGATATCCTCCAGCAACTGGGGCAAGTGATGGGGGGCCAGTTGCAGCTCGATCTTGCCCTCTTCCAGCTTGGATACATCCAGAATGTCGTTAAGCAGACCGAGCAGATGGTTTGCCGATTCGCGCGCCGTCTCCAGATAGTCTCGCTCCCTCGGATCCATATCCCGGTCGGCCAGCAGTGAGAGCATGCCGAGAATGCCATTCATGGGGGTGCGAATTTCATGGCTCATGTTGGCCAAAAAGCTGCTTTTGGCTCTTGTGCCTGCCTCTGCCGCCTGATTTGCCCGCAGCAGTTTGTCATTGAGCTGCTGCATCAGTTTGTGTTGCAGAAACGAGATATTCATTTGCCGCCAGATCAGCAGGGCGAGCACAAAGAGCAGCGCAAATTGCAGGGTCGCGATGAGTGTCGTCGTGATGATCTGCTCCCTCACGCTGTCGCGACGCGCCACATCAAACAGGGTCGCCTGCTGGTTCACCTCCAGAGTCAGCTGATGGAGCAGGGGGAGCAGGGAGGCAAGCTGTTGGCGCAGCTCCTGATGGGCAAGATTGTCGAGCGGCTTGGTGGCTTCCGGGCCGAGCCAGATATCCGCCAGAGAGATGTAGGATCGAATGGCTTTGCTTGCCTGCTGGTAGATCTCTGTTTGCTGAAGCAGGCTGCGATCCTTGCTCTCCAGCACCAGATCCATGCGGCTGACCAGAATATCGTATCTGAGCTGGAAGGTCGGTTGCGACTCATGGAGCAGCGAGCTTTGAAAACGCAGCGCTTCGTTATAGAGCTGGAAATAGTTCCACATCACGTTGTCTTCGCCCTGGCTGGTACTGCGCTGCAGATCCTGAAATTGCCGGTACTGAATGGTACCAATACCGGCAAAGGCTAGGAGCAGCACACAAAGCACCACAAACAAGAAACGTTGACTGGCCGCCATGGAACGCATGATGGGATCTACTCCACTTTTATCGCACTGATCTGCCAGATAGCCCGACCGTAATAGAGCTTGTTTTGCAGTTCGGGATATTTATCGAACGGATAGACAAGGAACAGCGGCCCTTTGTCACGCACCGACAGTGGCTTGCCATTGATCGTGCGGGCGAGGATGACCCGATACTGCTCGGCATCGCTTGTCGGCACCTGTACCGAGTAGTCATTGAGCGCGGTAATGGTGAGCTGTTTGCCGGTTGCCCCGACCTTGGCCAATACATCTTGCAGCAGCGGGCCGCGAAAGGTCTTGGCTTCGTCATACCAGGGGGTATGGGTTTTGATTTCGTGTACCGGTAGTTGATCCAGCATGGCGCTGTCCCACAGGGCCAGAGCCTGATGAGTGGGGCTGCTGATGGCGCCTTCAACCTTCAATACGGCACTGTCAGGGGTGGGGGCTGCGTATGCGGTGCCGCAAAGGGCTACCAGCAGTGGTGCGATGTAAAGGCCTGCTTTCATGATCTCTCCTTCCTGGAAAATGGCGGCATGGGTGCCGGGCCAACGGTGGCTTGTGAGCTGTGTCTAAGGGCAAGCAATAATCGGGCCCGGTGTAATGGGCTTGAATTATCAGTCATTTAGCCTGTTATCGGGCGATCTCGGCCCAGGTGAATTGCAGTTTGCAACGTGCGGGGGAGGTTAATTGCAATTTGGCAATCAAAACGAGGAGTGGGTGTCGGTGAATAAGGCGCAAAGAGTATCATTTGGAGAACAAGAGCCGTGGCACTGCCCGGCATAACATTTGCAACGTGCTGAATGCCGTGACAGCAAATAGTCTGAGAATCGACAAGGAGCTAGCGATGGAAAGCATGACTTACACCCTTAATGATATCCAGGTAGTGGTACTGGAAAACGAGTTTGACGCGATGGCCGTCAGTGAGCTCCGCCCGTTGTTTGAAACCCTCTCGACCCACCCGGGAGATATCCTGGCCGATATCAGCGATGTTCATTTTATCGACTCATCGGGGATCGGAGCCTTGGTATTTCTCTATAAAAGATTGATTATGAACGGGCATCAGATGGCCCTTGTCTGTGGACCCGGTCAACCTCATGACCTGCTGGAAATGCTGCATATCGACCGGGTGATCCCCTGCCATGAGAGCATCAAGGCCTATATGCGTTCCCGTGGCATGATGGCCGCTGCATCATGAAACGCTTTGGTATCCTGCTCTCGTCCATTCTGCTGTCGGGTTGTGCGCAGTGGCCGCCACAGGGGTATGGCGGCATGGCAGAGGCAAGACCCACCCGTATTCCGGTCAATGAGGATGAACGGCGGGTCTGGTCTCGTTATGATGAGCGTCAGAAGGAACTCGACTTGCAGCTGACGGAATTAAAGCAAGCGAGTCTGCAGGGGTGTATGCCTGCCGAGTTGAAACGACTACAATCTCAACGTATTGATATCGAACGGGATATGCACGGACGGCTCTGGTCGGATGTAGCCTGGCGTCAGACCGTGTTGGCACAATCACTACAACAAGTACGTTTGCGGCTGCAACAGACAACAGCGGATGGCTGTCGTGCTGATTGGTCAGGGCTCCCCTTACGCCAATGGGGGCAGACGTAACAGACGAAAAGGATGTCTATGAAACGGGGCGCTCTCGAAGGATTGATCTGTGTTCTCTTGCTGTTGTTCACCTGCCCGTTACTGGCCTCCACCTTGTTGGCTCCCGGTGATCGGTTGGCCATAGTGCAGCCCGGTGAGCCTGCTTTTGATCAGCCTTTCCAGATCAACAAGCAGGGGGAGATTGTACTGCCTGAAGTCGGCAACGTCGTGGTGGGGGGGAAGACCCTGCAACAGGCGGATGAGCTGATCCGCACCGCCCTCAAACCTGTTTACAACAACCTCTCTCAATTGACCGTCACCTTGCTGGAGAAGCGGCTGCTGATCAGCGTGATGGGCTATGTCAAAAAACCCGGCAGTTATGATCTGGCGCCCGATGGCAACGTGCAGATGGCCCTCGATGCCGCTGGCGGTCTGGTGCCTGGTGCCCAGCTCAACAATATGCAGGTGCGGCGTGGCAGCACGGTCTCTAGCTTCGACTACAAGCGTTATCTCGATACCGGCGATGCCAGCCTGTTGCCGCCATTGCAATCCCTTGATGTGGTGTTCGTGCCAGCATCCCCTTTGATCGGCAACGTGCAAATAGATTTTGATGCGGCAACCCTGGCGGCAGGCGGGGATGGCGATACCGGCAAGGCGATCAAGGTATTTGGCGAGGTCAACAGCCCCGGCGCCTTCAGTTTCAAGAGTGGCAACTCCATCGTGGATCTGCTGATGCGAGCCGGTGGGGTGACCCGCTTTGCCGGGGTGGAGCGGATCCGGGTGATCAATGGTGATGCTCCCGAGCTGTTCGATCTCAAAGCCTATCTCGACTCCGGCAACAACAAGTTGCTGCCCAATCTGGCGCCGGGCGCCACCATCTTCGTGCCCAAGGATGAAGAGCAGATAAAACGGGGGGCACGTACCATCTACATCATGGGCGAGGTGTTCAAACCCGGCGCCTATGAGGGGCGGGAAGGGGACTCCTTCCTCGATATTCTGGCCAATGCCGGTGGCCCGACCCGCTATGCCGAGAGTCGCCAGATCCGTTTGCTGCGCACCGATGGCACGATCGACCCCATCGACTTGCAGGCCTATACCGAGGGGATGCAAAAGGCGCTGCCCCAAGTCAAACCCGGTGATGCCATCTTTGTGCCGGAAAAGACCGATATCAACGAGAAGTCCTGGTTGAAGGTGGCCCCCGGGCGGGCGGTGATGGTGATGGGGGCGGTGCGGATCCCGGGCCGCTATGAATGGTCTGACGAAATGTCGTTGCTGGATCTGATCGCCCACGCCGGTGGCCCCAACGAGCGGGCCGATATCACCAAGGTGCAGATCCTGACCGCCGAAGGGGGGCAGGCCACGCCGACCCTGTTTGATCTAGACAAGTTTCTCCATCAGGGGGGGGCGCTCGCCAGCCTGCCAAAGATCCGGGCCGGATTCACCATCATGATCCCCGAGCTGCCCACCGATCCCAGTGACAACAAGTCCCAGTGGGTGCGCCAGTCACCGGACAGTTCCATCTATATCTTCGGTCAGGTCGGGGCCCCCGGTCGCTATGCCTTCAATGAGCAGATGGGCTTTATCGACATCCTGTCGGCCGCCGATGGTCCGACTGCGGCGGCGGATCTGCGCAATGTGCGCATCGCCCATCGCAGTGGCAGCACTGCGCGGGTCAGCAAGCTCGACCTTGCTCTCTACTTTGAAACCGGCGATGAAACCTTGCTGCCCAAGGTGCTGCCCGGCGACTCCATCTACCTGCCGGAGAAGAATCGCCCCTGGCTCGACGAGCCCAAGGAGAACACCATTCGGGTGTTGGGGGCGATTGCCCGTCCCGGTCGCTACCGCTTTGACTCCTCCATGACCCTGCTGGATCTGCTGGCCGAGGCGGGGGGCCCGACCAGCAGCGCCTATATCAAGAAGATTGTGGTGATCAACATGGCCACCAGTGGTCAGGGGGATCAGGCCCGCAGCTTCGATCTCGACGGCTTTGCCAAAGAGCCCGACTTTAGCCAGTTGCCGGTGCTGCGCGCAGGGGACACCGTCTTTATCCCTGACAGCAAAAGCAGCAACTGGGCCATCTTCATGGATGGCATGCGCGACATCCTGACCACGATCTCGGTGGTGGCCCTGGTCGGGACGCTTTGATATGAGCATCCCCATTCAATATCTGGAGCTCGAATCCCTCTACGCGGCGACGGTCGCCCGGGGGATCCGCTCGCTGGCGGTCACCTCGTCGGAAGGGGGAGAGGGGGTGAGCTCCATCTGCGATGCGCTGGCAAGGCGCTCGGAGGCGGATGGGCTGCGCACCCTGCTGGTGGATCTCAATCTCTATCACCCCGGCCGCGCCACGGCGGTTGCCTGGGGTCCCAATGATGTGCCCGAGCCGGTGGCCACTGGCCGCTCCTTGTCCTTGCTCCCGGCGCCGGGCAAGGATCTGATGGCTTTTCGCAACAAGGATACCTTGCGTCAGCTGCTGGTTCGCTGGCTCGAGCATTACGATGTGGTGATCTTCGATACCTCACCGCTCACGGCCCTCAATCGAGGCAATATTCCGGCCGATCAGGTGTGTGGGGCCTGTGAAGGGGCGCTGCTGGTGGTACTGGCGGGGGTGACCCCGACGACCGTGGTGCAAAGCGCAGTGGATAAACTGACCCGTGCCGAGGCCAATCTGATTGGCGCTGTCTATAACGACAAGCTCAACCCGGGGCTGGCCAGCGAGATCCTGCGCGAGCTCAACCGGCTGCCCAGTAACCGGGTGACCGAATGGCTCAAGCGCTGGTGTCGGCGCAGTGCCTTGCTCAATTTCCGGATCTGATCGCCCGCTGATGGAGGCCCGATATGGATGACTGGTTGCGATCTGCTCCGGCAACCTTGCAGGCGGTGCGCGAACTGCGCAACCGGCTGGCGCAGGGACTCTCCCTGTTTCAGGTCTCCCCAAAGGATCAAGCCAACTGGCTGCTCTGTTTCAGTGAGCTGGCCACCAATAGCGTCAAACACACAGCGCCTCCCGCGACCCGGCTCTGGCTCACTCTGAAAGAGGATGAAACGGGTTTGAGTCTGATACTGGAAGATGATGGAGGCCCGCAACCCGGTCTTGCCAGTGCGCCGTTACCCGATGAGCTGCAGGAGGGGGGATACGGGCTGGTGCTGGTGCACCAGCTGTTTGCCGAGGTGCACTTCTCTCGCGACGGTGATCGCAATCGCGTGACCCTTCGCCAGCAGGGCCCGGTCAACCAGCTGCCGGTGATCGCGGTGATCGACGATGACAAGGTGATGCGTGCCCTGCTCACCGCCTACCTTCATGAGCACTACCGGGTTGAAAGTTATGCCGACTCCCATGCTGCCTTGTTGGCGCTCGGAAAGCAGCCCCCCGCGCTGGTGCTCTCCGATATCGAGATGGAGGGGATCGATGGCTTTGGGCTGCGCCAGCAGTTGATGAGGGATCCCAAGATGAAGGGGGTGCCCTTTATCTTCCTGACCGGTCATCAGGATCAGTGGACCCAGAGTCGGGCAGGGGCGCTGGGGATCGATGACTTTCTGGTCAAACCCATCACCAAGCAGGACCTGTTGCTGGCGGTTTCGCGGGTGCTGCAACGCTCGCAGCAGCTCAAGTCGCAATGGGGCGAGCAGCTGGACCAGCGCATGACCTCGGCGCTGCGCCCGTTATTGCCTGCCACCTCCATAGGGGGATACCAGCTGGCGTTGCAAACCCGGGCCGCCACCGTGGGGGGCGGGGACTTTCTGCTGGTCAAGGATCGGGTGTTGTGGCTCGGGGATGTGATGGGCCACGACGCGGAAGCCAAGTTCTTTGCCCATGCCTATGCCGGTTATCTGCGCGGCTTGCTGACTGCCCACGATCTGGAGCGTGCCCCCGCCCGTTTGCTGACCATCTTGTCCAATGCGGTTCACAGTGATCCGCTCCTTGGGGCTACCCTGCTCACCACCCTCTGCATTGAACTCGGCAACGAGGGGCGGGTGCAGTGGGCCAGCGCGGGCCACCCTGCGCCCTGGCTGGTCGGGCCTGGTACCATCCGTCAGGTCGGCGTGACCGGCCCCTTGCCCGGTTTGCGCCCGGATCCCCACTTCGTGACCAATGAGCGTCAGCTCAAGCCCGGCGAGATCCTGCTGTTCTGGACCGACGGCCTGCTCGATAGCCGTGATGCAGAAGAGCGCCAGCGCTGGGAGTCGCAGCTAAAAGAGATCTGCCTGACCTCGGGGCCCGGTCTTGAGCAACTGGCTCATCGCATTGCCCGCTGGTTTGATGAGCGCATCAATGATGCCGCCCTCGATGACATGACCCTCTTGCTGGTCGCCTGTCCCGGCGCCTGATCCTGCCCCTCTTTGCCTGACTGGCCCGCTCTATGCAGCGCCTCATTTCAGGTGGCATGGAGCCACGGGAGGAGGGCCTTATGTTACCCATGCAGCAGATCTGGCTGGCCATCGATGCGCGTCAGGTCGGTGGAATAGAAGTTCACATTATCCACTTGGCCAACGATCTGCTGGCCAGAGGATTTCGCCCCACCATAGTGCTGGTGAGCAACCACGGCATGACCCCCTTTACGACCCTGCTCAAACAACAGGGCTTGCCCTACGAGGTGTGCCACAACAGCCGCGACTTTATGCGCCGTCTGGCCCGCCAGCCTGCCTCTGTGCTGATCCATACCCACGGTTACAAGGCCGGGGTGCTGGGGCGGCTGACGGCCTGGTTCACCGGTAAATCGGTGGTTTCGACCTTTCACAGCGGGGATGACGGGGAGGGTTTGCTGAAGTTTTACAGCTGGCTGGATCGCACCACAGCGCGTTTTGCGAAGTGTATTGCAGTGAGCGAGCCCATCGCTCGCAAATTGCCTGTGCCAAGCACGGTGATCAGCAACTTTGTCCCCATGCCGGCGACGCCGGCTGCGGTAACTGGCAACCGGATTGCCTTTGTCGGCCGCCTCTCGCCGGAAAAGGGGCCGGAGGCATTCTGCCAGCTGGCTGCCTTCTGCCCGGACGGGGCGTTTCATCTCTACGGGGATGGCCCCATGAAAAGCGCCTTGTTGCAGCAGTATGGTGATCGCGTCCAACTTCATGGTTTCCAGAACATGGCCAATGAGTGGCACAACATCGACCTGCTCTGCATCACCTCCCGCTTTGAAGGGTTGCCGCTGGTGGCCCTGGAGGCGATGGCTCACGGCATACCGGTTTGTACCTTTGCAGTGGGGGGCTTGGTCAATCTGATCGACCATAAATCCAATGGCTGGCTGGTGGAGCCCGGCCATGTGCGGGATATGGCGGAGCTGGTCAACTACTGGCTGCGCAGCGATGGGGTGGTGCGCAGCAAAATGAGTCAGGCGGCCCGCAACACCATAGCCCGCGGGTACAGCGTCAACAACAGAGTGACCGATATTCTGGCTGTCTACGGCGCCTGAATCACGGAGAAACCTGTCAAAACGAGTGGCCGCTGGCTACTCGTTTTTTTATGTGCCGGTGTTATGGGGAGCAGGGGGCGGATTGCTTCGGTGATCACGCAACGCTTGGGTTTCTGCTGTTGGTAAAACTGGCATCAGGCCTTTGGATGGATGGGGCCAGATGATGGCGATCAGATAGCTGACTTCTTTGTGATCACCATTGATGTGCCACAAAGATGCGCCATAAAAAAAGGCCATTGCAGTGGCAATGGCCTGATGGGCGTTGAGATATCGTTGAGGTCGGCGCGGCGGAATTAGCGCCCCTTCTTGCCAACCATGATGGCGATCGTCTTGCCAATGATATGTACATCCTGCACCAGCCAGCGCCAGGGGTGGAGCAGGGCGACCGAGTAGGCCAGATCGAACGCCAGCTTGCTGCGCACATCATCGAGCGACTCGTCGTAACCCTGATTGACCTGTGCCAGACCTGTAATGCCGGGGGCCACTTCATAGGTGCGTTCGATAAAGTACGGCACCGCATCTTCCAGCCGGTTGGCGATCCCGGGTCGCTCTGGGCGGGGGCCGATCAGCGACATCTCCCCCTTGAGCACATTGATAAACTGCGGCAGCTCATCGAGCCGGGTTTTGCGCAGAAAGTCGCCGCTGCGGGTGATCCGGCTGTCCCCCTTGCCACACCAGACCGGCCCGGTGGCCGCCTCGGCGTCGGCGCGCATGGTGCGAAACTTGATCATGAAAAAGAGCTCGGTATGGGTGGCGTGGCTGCGCCCGATCCGCAGCTGACGAAAGAACACAGGCCCCGGGCTATCGAGGCGGATGGCCAGCATGATCAGTGGCCACAGCGGCAGCGTCAGCAGCAGGCCAAGAGTGGCACCTAGCAGATCCATGCTGCGTTTGACCACCAGGGTCAATCTTGGAATGGGGTGTGTCATACGGCTTTCTCCTGTGACATGAAACGTATGGGGGCGCGCAGGCAGTAGCGCAGGGTGCCCATGCCGTTGTACCAGTGTCCGAGTACCAGATAGTGGATTTTGCGAAACAGATTGGGCCAGGGGTGCACAGGGGTCAGCTGGATCAAGATGACCAGCAGATACCCCAGCAGTTGCAGCCCCAGCAGCAGCTGAAACAGCAGGGATTGGGTGGCCAGCGGGATGGCGCAGAGCCACAGCAGGGTCAGGCAGAGCGGCATCAACACCCGCAGCCCCTTGCCACTGGCAAAGTTGAAGGCAACCCAGCCGAACTTGGGGTGCAGCAGGGGCAGCAACCGCAGCAGCTGCTGGGTGTTGCCGGCCCCGATCCGCTTGCGCCGTGTCGCCTCCAGCACGGCATCGGAAACTTCCAGCTCCAGTGCGGCGCAGCGATTGTCATAGACCGCCCGATACCCCTTGGCGATGGCCTGCATCGGCAGGATGAAATCGTCGTTGATGGTATCGGCAGCCAGCGGGGTGAGGCACTCCCGGCGCATCATGTAAAAGGCCCCGTGAGCACCCAGCATGCCGCCAAGGGCCGATTCGCAGAGCTTGATCTGGCTTTGATAGTGCCAGTAACTCTCCTCGCCCTGTGAGCCCGGTTGCCAGAAGCGGTACGCTTCCCCAACTACCCCTACCTTGGGATCGGCAAAATGGGCGACCGCCAGCAGCAGGCTGTCGATGGGCAGCAGGGCCGAGACATCGGTGAGGGCTACCAGATCGCTGTGCACCCGGGTCATGGCCTCGTTGAGCACGGCGACCTTGCCGCGATTGCGCGGGTGATCAAACAGCCTGATCTGCAACTGCTGCAGGGCGGGATCACCGAGCTGGCTGAGCGCAATGGGGTAGCTGTTGTCGCTGCAGCCGTCGAAATGTACATGCACCCACAGCTTGTCGGCGGGGTAATCGAGGCTGGCGAGGTTTTGCAGTTTGGCCGCGATGGTCGCCGCCTCGTTGTAGACCGGCATCAGCAAAGTGATGGTCGGCAGCGCCTCATCGGTGGCGTCTGTTTTGAACCCCCGATCCAGGGGGCGGGGCGGATTGGCGACCTTGCGCGCCTGCCGACCACCAAATTTGAGCAGCAGGGGATAGCCGACATGGTGGTAGACCACCAGTACAGCGCACAGCCAGAATACGATCATGATCCATTCCATGGGATGCTCCTCTGGTCATCGGGTCGCTTGATCAGCGGCTGTAAAGCTGCTGATAGGCCTGAGCCATCCGGCTCAAGCTGCTTTGCTGGCACACAAACTCACGGGTGACGGCACGCAGGCTATGGCACTGCAGCAACCCTTGTGCCAGAAGCTGGGCAAGGCGGCCGGGATCCCGCTCCGACAGGATATGGCCGCTGGCCTGGCAGACGATCTCTCTGGCCGCCCCCACGTCGCTCATCACCACCGGCACCCCGCAGGCCTGCGCTTCCAGCACGCAAAGCGGCATCCCCTCCGCCAGTGAGGGGAGGCAGAAGAGATCCAGCCCCTGATAGAAGCGCGGCATGTTTTCGACCAGCCCCAGAAAATGGACTCGATGGGCGATCCCCAGCTGCTGACACTGTTGTTGCAACGCATTTTGCAAACTGCCGACCCCAGCCAACGCAAGATGCACCTCCTCCGGCAGGGCGCGGATCGCCTCCAGCAGCAAGGTGTGACCCTTGACCGACTCAAGGCGGGCGGCGCAGCCAATCAACTTGACCCCTTGTGGCAGCCCCATCTCCTGACGGGCGAGGGCGGCGGCGCCCGGGGCAAAACGCTGCTCATCGATGCCGTTGGGGATCACGGTTGGCGACAGCTGGCCCAGCTTGGCCAGCAGCTGGTTGGCCACCGGCGTGGCATCGGCCACCAGAATGGGTTTGAAGGCGCGCAGCCCCCACAGGGCCAGCGTGCGCTGATGGGGATCATCGAGATACCAGGCATCGTGCTCTGTGTGTACCAGGGTGGGCACCCGTGCCAGCCGACTGGCCAGGCCGCCATAGAGCATGGGCCCCAGATGGTGGGTATGTACCGCGACGGGCTTGAGTTGGCGCAGCAGTCGGGTGAGCCGCCAGAGGGTCGACAGCGACCAGCCCGCGGGCTTTTCCAGACAGTGAATGTGGCCAGCAAAGGGATGCAGAGCGGGCCACGCCCTTAGCACATCCCCTTTGCACCCTTCGAGGGAGATGATATGCACCGGTTGCTCGGCCGGGCTTGCCTGAGTGAGGTTGAGCACCATGGTCTCCAGCCCGCCGGGCTGCAGGTGCTGCACGATTTGTACGACAGGTTGCACGACAGACTGAACGACGGGCTGGGCGCTGGCGCCCCTGCGGGGATGGGGTCTGTGCGACGGGGTTGATGACAACATGGTTCGCGCTCCGGCAAGGGAAGGGGTGACACCCCGGATAGCGGGAGAATGCGAATCTTGTACCACTCTTGCTATCTGCCCACAGAGGCGATCAGCTCCTGTAGTGGCACTGCCTTTGCATCGTGCCGGGGGAGGGCTTTTCTCAGGGAGTGATGCCATGCCTGTTCAGTTCTATTACAACCTCTACATCATTCTCTTTGCCGCCTGGCGCCGTCGTTATCTGCTGGTGATCCCGGTACTGGTGATGCCGCTGGTGGGCGTGACGGTCGGCCTGCTCACCCCCAAGGAGTATGAGAGCCGCACCACCTTTATGGTGCCGCAAGATGCCAACCAGACCCCGACCCTCAAGGATCTGATCACTCAGGAGAGTCTCAAGGATCGCTTTGCGGTGCTCGAAGCCCTGCTGCGCAGCCGCTATGTGCTCGATGGAGTGGCGCGGGATCGCGGTCTGGTCAATGACGAGACCCCGCCAGCCCAGCGCGATGCCATCATGGACTGGCTCTCGAGTGCCGTCTCGCTGCGGCTGATTGGCGATGAGGTGATCGAGATAAAGGTCAAGGCGGATTCGGCGGCCAACAGCGCCGGTTTGCTCGAAGCCATTTCACGACGTTTTTTCTTCAACCTGCTCAGCAAGGGGCGCCAGTCGGCGGAGTCGTCCGAACGTTTCCTGCAAAGCCAGCTCGACAGCCGCCGCAGCGAACTGCAAGCGGCCGAGCAGCTGCTCGCCGATTTTAAACGGGAGCATGCCAGCGCCTTGCCCCAGCAGCAGAGTACCAACGTCGCCCGTCTCTATGGTTTGCAGGAGCGTTATGCCGAGAGCCTGATCACCTTGCAGCAGGCCAAGGCACGGGTCGATCAGCTATCGCTGGGGCAAGAGAGCCAGCTGGCCCGCCAACTGGATGAGAAGCTGCAACTGATGCGCACCGAGCTGGTGTTGCTGCGGGCCCGCTACAGCGACGAGCACAGCGAGGTGCAGAGTCTGCGCTATCAAATTGATCAGTTGCAGCAGGAGTTCGAGCAGCTCAAATCCCAACCGGATATGGCCCGCGGGCCCGAGTGGCAGTTGGCCCAGACGCAGCTGACGGAGGCGGAGCAAAACACCGCCGGCCTGAAGAGTCAGCTGGATGGGCTGGACAAGGTGGTCGACTCCCAGGGAGATACCGAGCGCCAGCTCGCCGAGCTGGAGCGGGATCTGGCGGTCAAGCGCACCCTCTATCAGGATTTGCTGCTGCGCTATGAGAAGGCCAAGGTGACTGGCGATCTGGGCAACTTCGAGCAGGGGGAGCGGATCAAGGTGATCGACAAACCCTTTGCCCCCAGCAAGCCGAGCAACTACCCGCTCTGGCTGTTTCTGCTGGCTGGCATTGTTGGCGGGCTGGGGCTGGGCTGCGGTCTGGCGCTGGTGGCCGAACTGGCGGATGCCAGCCTGCGCCGCTCCGATCAGCTGGCCGCCCTGGTCAAGGCACCGGTGCTAAGCCGCATTCCCTACTGCGAGCCGGTGCTGGACTATCCATCCAATAGTGATCATGCGCTGGATGGGCAGGTGCTGCCCTTGTCACCAGAGCCGGGGTGATTGCCGTCAAAGCAGGCTGCCAGCCGGAATCTGGATATTTCTGAAAAGGCCTTGTGATAAGGCCTTTTTTATATCTCACAGATGGCTAACTATTTATTGTTACTTGCCTATAACAGATGGGTGTTGCTTTATATTACATACTGCAACTTATCTTATTATTTCTTGGCAAGGGTGATAGATGTTGCATTTTCTATTTTAGTTTCTTGACTGTAGCCTTACCTAATGGTAGTGGTAAAGCTAATGCAACTTTTATTTGCTCATGAACAAACTATGAGCTGATTGGCTCTGAAATCGTTATTTAAGTTATTTATTGATGTTGGTAAGACACTGTTTTGGTGAGGCTAGATGTAAGGGGTTGCTTACATATTTATAGTTTTTCTAATCAATTCTCTAGGTAAATAAAAATGGGTAAATGGGTAACAACAAATACAGCGTTCACTTCGTTTTTAAGTGACCGCGTTGGATACAAATCTGGATTGGCTCTTTCGAGAGACGAAATGGTCGATCTTTTAGATAAGAGTGATCCTTTGTTGAACATTATTAAAAATGATAATGAAAAACTTGTGCGTATACCGACAGATCAGATTGAAGATTCCTTTCAGATTATCTTGTGCCGATTGGGGGTCATAGAACAACCATTTGTTGGGCATGGTCCCACACTTCTCAAGTTTGAGTTTCTCAATAATCCTGAGCAGCAATTTTTACTTCAACAAGTGCTCCAGCATTTGGGTGAAAACCACTTCGATAGAGGCCACAAATCCATATTTGATAACTTTGACGAGCAACAGTTTTTTATAAAAATAAAAGAAAAATATGGGGTTATGGCATGTTCTATTAGCCAAAGATTGGTAAAATTGATAAAGGATAGTGAGGAAGCTAGTCCTTGGGATTGGCTTAGTGCAAGAGTTATGGAATGGAAATCTCCAATTGAACTAAAAGAGTTGTTTGAAAGTGAGTCTCTCAACGCACTGTATGGACGTTTTCTGGATCAGAGGTATATAAATTATCTGGCAGAGAATCCAGACAAGTTATCTAGTATGAATTGGAGAAAATTTGAGGCTCTAACTGCAGAGTACTTTGAAAGGTCTGGTTACAGAGTAGAGATTGGTGAGGGAAGAAATGATGGGGGCGTTGATATTAGGGTTTGGGGTCAGGTCGATAATAAAAGTCTCGCTCCTGTAACCTTAGTCCAATGTAAGCGTACTAAGTCTAAAATTGATAAAGTTCTTGTTAAATCATTATGGGCTGATGTTGTGGATGAAAATGCAAGTAGTGGGGTGATTGTTACTACATCATATTTTTCTCCGGGAGCAAGCCAGGTTTGCAAGGCCAGAAAATATCCAATTCGCGAAGCCAATAAAGATACAGTAATGAGTTGGCTGAAAGAGCTTAAAAAAACAGGCCGTGGTGTATTTATGGGGGAGTGATTCACCAAAAATACATTAAGAGTAATCGCTAACTCTTGATATTGTTAGCTCCTTGGCTGTAGGTTATAAGTGTAGAGGGATGTGTATGAATATATGGCGTCTGATAGCGCATCACCAAAATGCATTAGAATCAATCGAGCTCATGAAAGATGTAGGTTGTATTGCAATTGGTTGGTCGGATATTGGAGATCTATCGGAGATTAACCCAGGCAATCAAGCAGAAATAACAAATTTAATTAATATGAAATATCCTGAGTTAGGTAATGCCCATTTAGGTGGGCCAAGTCTATGGCATCTTTATAGAAAAATGGAGATAGGTGACTTTGTTATAGTTAATGCTCATAGTCGGCGTAATTGTGTGTTTGAGATATCAGGGGATTACTTTTTTAATATGAATGAACCTATCCTTGGATATATGCATCAACGTTCGGCAATTCTTACTGAAATCGATGCTGAAAAATTGTGGCAAGAATGTGGCGCAAATGTGCAGAAGGGGCAAAACATTCGTTGGACACTAGCAAGTTGTCATTTATCTACTAGTGCTGGGGAAATGATACTTGTTGAGGGTGCACGAGTTTCAGTATCATCAACAGCGATCGAGCGTAACCCAATAGCAAGGCGAAAATGCATCGAGCATTACGGATATACCTGTGCTGCTTGTGGGATTAACATGGAAAGAAAATATGGATTTATCGGTAAAGAATACATACATGTACATCATCGATCAGACTTAGCATTGAAGAATGGGGTTCATACAGTCGATCCGATCGAAGATTTAATTCCATTATGTCCTAACTGTCACGCAATGATTCACAGAGAAGTACCAGCAATGCCGTTAGAAAAACTTAAAAAAGCACTCACAGGAAATTCTTAGTATATGTCTCGAAAGGAATTTCAACGTGTAGCGTTCCTAATTCACAGTAGCCAAAGTGGTTCTTGTGTTGGGGGAGATATGTAGGCACCTTATCGACAATAACTTAGTTGTCAGATAGTGATCACTCAGGTTTTGATCATTTAGGATAGACAGGCCTTAGCCTCGGCAAAAAATCAGGGAGCCATAGCTCCCTAATCGCGACACACGGGGTGATAAATCAGCCGATGGCGGGTGCCAGTTGCCCGTTGGCGGGCTGCAGGCGTCCCTGATTACGGCGTTGATAGCGCCAGGCCAGCAGTAGCGGCATACCGAGCAGCAGCTGGGCGGCCAGCGGGATCTCCTCGATGGGGGCGGCCAGTGCACCTTCCGGAATAATGCCCCCCTCAATTTCGGCCGCCAGTTTGAGCTCCAGCGCATTGCCAAAGTCGGCGAAGGTGGTGGCATTGATCACAAACGCATCCTGACCGCCCGCCACGTTCTCCACATACCACTCTTGCAGCACCCCATCGGCATAGTCCTGACCTATGGTGATGCCGTTGATGGTATCGATGCCGGAGGCGAGCAGTTGATCCCGCACGGTAGAGGTATCCAGCCCGTTGTTCTGGATGCCGTCACCCGACACATCCATCACCTGGCGGGCAGCGGTGAAGTTGTTGGTATCAAACTGCTGGGCACCAAAGGCCATGGCCGAACCGGGGGCCGTCATCCCCGCATAGGGACGCACCAGGGCATCCAGGGTGGCGGCGAAGTTGTTGATGGAGGTCATGTCGTAGAGGTGGAACCAGTCGGTCATCAGACTTTGCTGGTTGCTGCTGCTCCACATGATCATCTGTACGGCGATGGACCCGAGTTTGCCGCCGCTGGTGTCGAGGATGGCGCTCTGTACATCCTGACTGTAAAAGGCGTCCACATAGCCCTGTAACTGCAAATTGAATTCCGATGAACTGACGCTGCCCGACACATCCATCAGCAGTTGCAGTTCGGTATCGACTTCGGTCAAGGCGTATGCGGGGGAGGTTACCAACAACATCCCCAGCAGCCCTGCCAACGGTTTGAGTTTCATTGCTCACTCCTTCTCCCTGGCGCTAGTGCCAGAAGGGGGAATGAATAAAGCGTGCCAGTTTTGTTGCATCCTCAGACTTGGCTTGATCCGGGTGAGGCCGGGCAGGCATGGAACTTGCGAGAACTTGCGACAGAGGTCAAAAGCGCTGATAACCGGCAGGAGTTGCGATGGAGATCCGTCCCTGGCAGTGGGCACCCAACTGGCTGCTACTTGGTTTGGCCAATCAGTGGGGCATGGTGTGGCTCAATATGGGCCACTTCAACTTGCTGGTGGTGTTGCTGATTGCTATCTGGTGGCAAATTGCATCGCGGGTTGCGCCGAGCTGGCGCCCGCATCCACTGGCGCTCGCCCTGTTTATCCTGCTGATCCTGATCCCCAGCGCCAGTTGCAAGGCGCTGGCCTGTCTGTTGCTGGTGGCCTCGCTATGGCGCCGTCATCAGAGTGGCGATGAGCGGGCGGTGTTGCAGATTGTGCTCGCCTTTACCGTGGCGGTGTTGTGGGGGCAGCAGGTGTTTGCCCTGCTCTCTGGCCCTGTGCTGGCGCTTGATGCCTGGGGGGTAGGCCAGTGGTTGCAGCTGCTGGGCTGGGAGACTCGCCTTGATGGCAATCGCATCGAGCGGTTGGGGGGCCATGCCCTGATTGTGCTCAAGGGGTGCTCCTCGTTTTCTCAACTCTATCTGGTGGTGCTCTCCTGGCTGGTCTCCTGCTGCTGGCTGGCGCCGGAGCGCCCCCTCTACCGGCAGTGGCCCATGTTGCTGCTGGTCTGCCTGCTCTATATCGGGGCCAATCAGCTGCGGTTGGTGCTGATGAGCCTGGATCTGCGCTGGTATGGCTGGCTGCATACCGGTTCGCTGGCCCAGCTCTACCAGTGGGCCATCATGTTGCTGGTGATGACCATCCTGTTTCTAAGGGGGCGCCATGATGCGTCTATCTAGGGGATATCTGCTGCTGTTGCTGGTGGCGCTGAGCAGTGCTGCCGCCATGGGCTGGCGTTATCAGAACCGGACGATCAATGAGGGGGCCAAGCCCATGCTGATGGAGCTGGTCCAGCTGGGATGGCGCTTGCGGGTGGCTACGCCGGTACTGGGCGGCACCTATGTCAGCTATCAGCTGGCCCATCCTCGTTGTGATGGTCTGCTGCAGGCCATGCTGGTGGCGCCGGATCGGGAGGCGATGTCAGTGACGCTGGCGGGTGAAGGGATGAGTCAGGGGGTGATGTTTTTAGGCGAGCTGCACCAGAGCCCGCCGCTGCTCTCGTACCGTCTGACCCAGGGTTGGCGCAAGTTGTGGGGGCTGACCCCTTATCCCCTCTATCGGGTGGCCTTGCCGACTTCTTGCATTGACCTTATTGCGCCGCCGCTGGGGTGACTGACCCCGGTTCACCGTTTGGCAGAATGCGGATCAGCAAGGTATTGGGGGCCAGCATGGGGTCATAGCGGGGCTCCAGTTCAATGGCGCGAGCTCCCAGCAAGCGGGTGAGTGCGGTCAGCCGCACGCTCGCCATCCGCGCACTCTCCAGCATGTCGGTTTGCAGCCCGGGGCCGCTTACCAGCGCAATCCGGGCCGGATCCTTGCGTCCCAAAAACTGATGCAGCAGTTGCTCCTGATCCGCTGGCAGTTGTGTCTCCGCTTGCTGGTACTGCAGTTGCAGCTGGGGCTGTTCGGCCATTTGCTGTTCCCGCAACTGGTTGAGGATCGGCAGGGTCTCATTGACCGGCTCCTGACGGGCGCAACCGGTGAGCAGCAGCGGCAGCATCAGGGGCAACAGGCGGCGCAGGGCGCTGTCTTTGGCTGTGGCGGGGGGAATCTGGTTGGCCATACGCAGTCACTTCAGGAGGATGAGTTGGCACCAGTTTGCAATGTTTTCAATCCCTTGGCCAGTTGTTCAATCTCGCGGCGCCACTGGATCCAGGCGGCAGAGGGCAGTTGCTCTGCCACCTGCCAGCGGGTCGGCAGCTGATCGCGCAGGCGCTCCAGCAGAAGGGCAGCCTCCACCTGATAGCGGGCCTCCTGCTCCAGCCAGGCGAGCCAGCGCAGATCTTCGATGGCTTGCTGCAACAGCAGCAGATCGTGGGAGAGGCGGTGCGCCTCGCAGGCTTGCGGGCCGAGCAGCATAAAGTCGCTCTCCCGCCCATCGGTGGGGTCATAGGGCAGGGCGGTGGGCATGCGGCCATGCCACTGCAAATAGCCCTCGGCGCCGCTTTGCCACAGATAGAACCCGGCGGCTCTCGGGGTGCCCAGATTGTAAAACCAGGGGGTGACCTTGTGCTGGCGTACCCGCGCCACATCGGCCTTGTCGGCGCCAAAGCCTGCGTTGATCAGGGCAATCTCCACCTCTGCCAGCAGACCAACCTGACCCGGATGATTGAAGTGACCTGCGCGGATCACCGCCGGATCCCGCCGTTTCATCTCCCGCGCCAGGGTGGTGATGGCGGGCAGGGTGGCAAGATCGGGCTCATCAAAGAGGCTCCATGCCAGCGGGGGCAAGCCGCTGGCGGTCAGCCCCTGTTGCCGGGCCTGCCACTGATCAAGCTGGCTGGCAGGGTCGCCCCCCCAGCGTTTGAGCGGGGTATAGGCCAGCAGGGGCGGCACAAAGCCGAGCCCGGCCGCCTCTCCCATGATCTCCCGCATCCCCGCTTCATCCTGTGGCAGGGCGGGTGAGAGGCCGCTGATCCCGAGTTTGGCAAGCCGCTGCAGATCGCAGCGACTGGCCTCGGCGATCTGCTCTTTTAACGCCTCGGGGTTGGGGCTCAGCCAGTTCAGATAGGGAGGCGCTTCGACATAGATGCCGACCGGCTTGTTGGCCGCGGGCAGAGTCATCGGCAGCACCTCGATAGTCAGCGGTAACTGCACCAGTTGCTGTTGGCTCAGCAGCTGAATATTGCCCAGATAGCGCCCCGCCGGCGCATCGCGGGGGATGGTGATCTGCAGCACCAGACGCCGAGGTACGTCTGCCAGCAGGGTGAGCCCGGCGATCCCCTCGACCAACTCCTGATCCGAGGGAGCCAGCAGGGTGCCGCTCGCCTGCGGGCGAACCAGATGCCACTTGCCGTAATAGGGGGTCAGCGCCAGCGGCGATCCTGCCTGCTCGGGGGGCTGGATCACCAGCAAGGGGGCCGGATCGTCGGTGGCGGCGTGGATGGCAAACTCCAGCAACAGCTGGCTGCCACGGGCGGCCAGCACGGGTTGCGCAGCCTGCTGCAACGCATCGGCCGCAGATAGCGGGGCGATCTGCAGGGTTGGGGCGGCATCCGTAATCGGCGTGAGGCTCAATTGCTGCGCAGCTGGGGCTGGGGCTGGGGCTGGGGTTGGGGAATAGGGGGCCAGAGTCCACTTTTCCAAAAACAGCTGGCGCTGCTTGGTCAGCACGCTTGCGGTAGCGTCAGCCAATACGGCGAGATCTTTTCCACTATTCGGGAGAGCCTCTTTGCGGGTGCTGGCCGGATAGGGGGCAAGCAGCAGCCCCGCCAGGTATTTGGCATCCGGTGAGTGACCCACCAATGTGATAGTGAGCGGGCCGCCGGGGTGGTTCAGGGTGACATGGACCGGGCCGCCCTGTCGTGCCCCGAACAGCTGCCAGGGATCCGGATTTGGCAGTGCCTCGCGAGATTGCCCCGCCAGATAGCGCCGCGTTAGCCACTCCTGCGGTTGCCACTGCTCGGCCCAGATGGGCTCGCCATTGACCAGCACGCTGCGCTCGAAGGGGTGGGGCAGGTACTCCCATTCACCTGGGTCATCCAGCCAGAGGGTGAGCTGGTAGCGTCCTTTGGCCAGGTCCAGCCGCACCCCGTCGAGATTGCGCAGCCCATCGCGCACAAGGGCATCGCCGGAGGGACGCAAGATGGGGGTGGGGTGGCCAATCAGCCGGGGATCCCCCGGGCTCAGGGGCTCAAAGCCGGTAAAGCGGGGCGCAGCCGCCGCCCCCAGATCCAGCGCAATGGTGCCCGCAGGCAGGGTCAGACCGGGTTCCCAGTACCAGCGGTGAATGGTCATTGAGGGGGCGTTATCGGCCATAAAGAGATAGAGCTTGGTGAGTTTGTCCAACGCCAGTGCTCTGGGCTGGCTGGTGCGCCACTCGCTCAAGGCAAAGCGCTGGGTGAAGGGGCCGGGTGCGACAATCCGCTCCAGATTGACCCGGCTGCGGTAGTTGACCGAGGCGTTATCGTCGATACGCAGGATCAGGGTTTGCGGGCGGGCGCTGGGGTTATGGCCCTCGATCACCAGTTCATCATCGCTGCCTATTGGCCAGTTGTGGGTGCTCAGATCGAGCCGCTGGGGTGTCTGGTTGTCTGTCAGGGGCAGCGGGGTCTGCCCCTCCAGCCGGGTGGTGGCCATTGCTGCATGGCAGCAGAGCAGGATAACCAGCCAGAGCCCTCTGCTCATCCGGGCAGCCCCTTCAACCAGTTGTTCAGCTCGGCAGCCTTGTGATCCCAGCTTTGCAGGGCAACCTGCTGTTGGCGTGTGTGGCGCCCTTCGCTGCGGGTGAGCCCCTCCCAGCCACTCTCCTGAAACCAGCCAGGATTGGATTGATCAAAGGCGGCCCGATTGATGGCCTGGGCCAGGCTCTCCCCATCGTGGGGGAGCTGGATCTGATCCCGATAGCCATCGAGGGCCGGAAAATCGGTGCTGACGATGGGTCGCCCTGCGGCCAGATACTCGCGCAATTTCAACGGATTGCAGGCACGGATCTGGGCGTTGTCGACAAAGGGCAGCAGACTCACCTGCCAGTGCTGGGCATAGGCCGCCAGCGTGTGATGGGGACGGGGCCCCAGCAGATGGATATTGGGGAGCCCCTTGAGGGGGGAGATATCGGTCTGGACCGGGCCAATCAGCACCAGATCCCAATGGGGCAGGGCGGCAGCCGTCTCTGCCAGCAGGGGGATATCAATCCAGTCGCTCAGGCTGCCGTAAAATCCGGCAATGGGACGGCCGGAGGGGAGATCCGCCGGACGCTCTCTGGGGGGCATAAACAGTTCGAGATCCACGCCGTGGCTGAGGAGCCGGGTTTTATGAGGGGGAAAGCGGCTGGCCAGCGCGGGGCTGGCGGCCAGAATGAGATCGGCTTTTTCCACCAGTCGGGCTTCGCAGTGAGCGATGGCTTGATGATCCACCCCCGCCAGCGCCGAGAAGTCATCGCCGCAGTAGTAGATCACCGCCCGCTCTTCGAGCTTGCCAATCAGATCGACGGCGCTGGGCAGGGAGATCCAGAGCAAGGGGCGATCCAGCTCGGGCAACTGGCGCCGGATCTGCGCCGCCAGCCAGTGGCCATTGATCTTGCCCGCCAGACGACTGCCCGGCAGCGGCAAGGCGAGCGGCGGCAGTACCCGAGGGCTGCTGACCTCTGATGGCGCAACCGACTGGCTGCCAGCATGGCGCGCACCGCGCAGCACGGCCCCCAGTTTGCGGACGATGCGGGTGAGATCATGAAGGGTAAAGCGGGGACAGCGCATGCCGATGGAGTTGACCCAGAGCACTTGATAATCGGGCATCAGACGCTTGATCAGGTGCTGGGTGCTGGAGGGGTGCTGGCCCCAATCCTCGCCCAGCACCACCAGTTGCGGCAGTGAGTGTGGTTTCATGCAAAGGTCTCCGAAGCGTGTGCGGGGTCGCTGTGATCCTGTGGCTGCAAGGTTCGCAGTACGGTGGCCGGTACACCCGCTGCCAGCACACCTGCAGGCAGATCCCGGGTGACGACGCTGCCTGCGGCGACAATGGTACCGGCGCCTATGGTGACACCGGCCATCACCATCACCCCGGTGCCAAGCCAGACATCCTGCTCCAGCACAATGGCCCCCACCTGTTCATCGCGATCCGGTTTGCCAAGGGCGCGATCGCGGGCGTTGATCGGATGCCCCGGGTAGCCCGCCAGAAAGGCACGCCCTGCAATCCGTACGTTATCCCCCAGCACTATCTTGCTGCCCACCGCCAGGGTGGTCTGCCAGCCAATCCCGACATTGCGGCCAATCACCAGCCTTGGCGTCTGGCTCGATGCCCGGCCGCTGATGGTCATGGCGGCGCTGAGGCGGCAGTCGGCCCCAATTTCGATGGTGACCGGACCGCTGATATAGGGGATGCCGCCATAGAGATAGAGGCGCGGGGCGGGGGCCGTCAGGCGAGATTGAAACAAGGGGGTCCACCAGAGGGTGCGGGTCAGGGTTGCCAGCGCGTTGCTGCCCAGCAGATAGAGCCGATAAAGCAGCCGATGCAGGGGAGGGATCACGGGGAATGACCAGTGGCGGGCACTTTTGGCCAGTCGCCATACCCGGCGAGCCAGTGGCGTTTCCCCCTGTTTGGCCCAGCTTTTCATCCGGTGCAGGTTGATGGTGTTCATGGCGACCTCTCCCTCTGGTGCAGTCCGTTGCTCGCTAAGCAGGAAGCAGGGATCGGGCCAACAGGACGGCCCCAGCTAGATCGGGCCAAATGGGGCTAAGAGGTGGGGCAGATTGCGCCGGTCGGTGCAATTTGCAGCCAGCGTTGTGCAAAACGCAAATGCCAGTCTCATTCTGGGCCTGTTTTGGACGGTTAAGCCGCACAGAGGGGCTATCGCTTCAGGGCGGGAGTGAGTGGCGTGGGCTTTGCATTAGCGGTAGCTGACCCGAAGCGGGATGCTTCGGGTGGCTGGGAGGCCCTATGAAACTTGGTGTGAACCAGATTGCCATGCTCTATTACGCCGGCGGCTTGCTCCTGATGAAGGGGATCTCCCTGCTGATGCTGCCGGTGTTGACCCATCAGCTGCTGCCTCGTGAATACGGCCAGCTGGAGGTGCTGCTGACCCTCATCAATCTGGGTTCCCTTATTTTGGGCTTCGGGCTGGTGGATGCCCTCTACCGCTTTGCCGGATTGGCGAAAGATGAGCAGGAGCGCCAGCAGGTGGTGGCCCGCATGTTTGGTCTGGTCTGGCTGATCGCCCTGGCCAGTCTGGTGCTGCTCTGGCTGCTGGCGCCTGTGGTGCAAGCCTGGCTGCCAGTGGAAACCCGCCTTGCGGATGTGCGCTGGGTGCTCTGCGCCCTGCCGTTTGAAGGGGTGATCGGCGTGCCGCTGGCATGGCTGCGGATGCGCAATCAGGCGCGGCTCTTTTTCGTGGCGACCGCAGGCAAGGCGGTGATCCAGTCGGTGCTGACCGGCTGGTGGCTCTGGCTCGGTTGGGGCGTGAGCGGGGTGCTGGCCTCCGGCACCCTGACCTGCGTTGCACTGGCGCTGCTGCTGAGCCTCTGGCAGTGGCGAGATAGCGGGATCCGCTTTGACTGGCAGCACTATCGGCCGCTGCTGCGCTATGGATTGCCCCTGGTGGTGAGCGGGCTGGCAGGTTTTGCCCTGAGCGGACTGGATCGCTGGCTGCTGGCCGATGTGGTGGGTGAGGCGCTGCTTGCCTACTACGCAGTGGCGGGCAAGCTAGCGTTGGCAGTGGGGTTGTTGCTGCAACCCTTTGCCCTCTGGTGGTATCCCCGCCGTTTCATGCTGCTGCGCGAGCCGGATGGACTGCGGCTCAATGCCCACTACAGCGTGATGGGGTCGGTACTGGGGTTTGTCACCGCGGGGATTGTCGGGCTCACTGCTCCCTTGCTCATTCGCTGGCTGACCCCGGAGAGCTATCACGGGGCGATCGCCTATATTCCGCTGCTGGTGCTGGGTATGGCGGTGCGCAATGTTTCGGACTTGCTCAATGTCGGCTGCTTTAGCGGCGAGAAGAGCAATGCCCAGATGGTGATCAATCTGGGCTGCAGCGCCCTTGGGGTCGCAGGCTTTCTGCTCGCCATCCCCCCCTTCGGGGTTGCCGGGGTGATCTGGACTCTGCTGCTGGTCTATCTGGTGCGGGCGCTCGCCTTTTATCTGGTGAGCCAGCGGTTGCTGCCACTGCCGTATCGCCTCTCGACCCTCTGGGCCAGTTCGCTTGGGGCGCTGGCGATGGTCTGGCTCGGCCAATGGTGGGCAGGATCATGGCTCGTCTAACGCCAGCCATCTGGGCAAGCGTCATCTGTCTGGTGCTGGCTCTACTCTGGTGGCGGCTGCCCCATCCCTTGCTGCTGCCGGTGCTCGGCCTTGCCATTCCCGCCATCTGGTTTGCCTTGCGCTGGCCCTTCTTGATGGTGCTGGGGTTTGTCACCTTCTCCTTCTTTCGACTGCATGAGGTGTTCCCCCAGCTCTATCCCCTCAAGATCCCGCTGCTCTTCTCGCTGGCCGCCATCGGCGCACTGGTCTGGCACATTTTGCTGACCGGCCGGATCAAGCCCTACTGGAGTCCAGCGCTGAGCTGGCTGACGGCTTTCTTTGTGATGGTCTCCATCGGTGTGCTGTTTGCCAGTAACCGGGGTGAGGCGATCGCCACCTGGACCGGCAGCTACAGCAAGATCTATCTGATGACCCTGGCCACCGCCTGGCTGGTGCGCACTCCGGGGGATTTTGCGCTGGCGGTGCGCACCTTCGTGGTAGCGGGCTGTCTGGTGGCGCTGGTGGCCCTCTACAACAAGGCGAGCGGGATCGGGCTGGTGGAGGGGACCCGGGTGACCATAGGGCGCGAGCTGGGCTCTGTGCTGGGGGATCCCAACGATCTGGCGCTGGTGCTGCTCTTTCCTGCCGGCTTTTCACTGAGCTTGCTGCTCAATCAGGGGAATGGGGGGGGGGGGCGTTTGCTGGGGGGGCTTGGCTTTGCGCTGACCGCCGCCGCCATTATCGCCACCCAGAGCCGCGGTGGTTTGCTTGGTGTGTGTGCGGTCAGTGGCCTGTTTGCCTGGCAGCGGGTGAAGTCGAAAATCCTGTTGATTTCGATGGGGATGGTCGCGCTGCTGGTGCTCTTTGCCGCCGCCGGGATCAGCGATCGGGCATCTGGCGGCGCCGCCGAGAGCGGGGTCGATGCCTCGGCCATGGGGCGGATCTACGCCTGGCAAGCGGCCTGGGGCATGGCGTTGGGCCATCCGCTGGTAGGGGTGGGCTTGTCCAATTTCTATTACAACTATTTCTTCTACAGCCCCCATTGGGATGGACTGAATCATGCGGTGCACTCCACCTGGTTCGGGGTGCTGGCTGAAACCGGCTTTGTCGGGTTGGCGCTGTTTATCGGCATGGTGACGGTGACCCTGCGCAGTTGCTGGCGTTGCCAGCTTGCTGGCATGCCTCCTGCAGTGATCACGGCGATGCAGGGGGTGATGGCCAGCATGGTTGGGTTTGTGATTTCGGGATCCTTCCTGACCCAGGGCTTTACCTGGCCCATCTATCTGGAATTGGCGCTGGCCGTCGCCGCCATCAAGTACGTGCAGCAGGCGGCCACAGAGGTGAAGGCCACCGCTGAGGATCATCAGGAGGCAACCCGGTTGCCGGCAGTGCCACCCAAGGGAGCAAGAGGATGAACGCAACCCCTGTTTTGCTGGTTCACTACGGAGAGGACTGGATCCGCGGCAGCGAACGCTGCCTGCTGGATCTGCTGGCCCACCTCGATCGCAGCCGGTTTACGCCGTTGCTCTGGTGCAATAGCCCAACGCTGGCGGCAGAGGCGGCCACCCTCGGGGTAGAAACCATGGTCGAGCCGTTCAGCCTGCTGCTGGGATGGCAGGCGCCCCGTTTTGATCTTGCGGCCCATCGGCGCCTCTCCCGGCGAGCCAGAGAGCTCATCACCGAGCGGCAGATTGGGCTGGTGCACGCCAACAGCGCGGCCCCTTGTCAGTGGCTGGTGGGTGTCTGTCGAGTGTTGCAGGTGCCGCTGGTGTGCCACCTCCATGCCCGTTACCAGCCAAGAGACAGGTTCAGCCTGCGGGTTCATCAGGCAAGCGTGCTGATCGGGGTGAGCGAGCCGGTGTTGACCGGCTGGCGCCAGGATGGCTGCGCGGCCGATCGGCTGATCCGGGTACCCAACGGGGTCGATGCCGCTCGCCTGAATGGCGGTGCTCACTGGCCGGTCGTCGGCATGCTGGGCTTGCCCCCGGGGGATATGATCATCGCCACCATCGGCTCCCTGATCAAACGCAAGGGGATTGATCTGCTGATCCGCTCGCTGGCTGCCCTGATGGCATCGGGGGAGGAGGCCCAATTGCTGATCATTGGCAGCGGCCCGGAGCGGGAAGCATTGATGGCGTTGGCTGTCGAACTCGGGGTGGCCGAGCGGGTCCACTTTTTGGGCGAGCGGCCGGACAGTGCCGCTATCTTGCGGGGCGGGGTGGATCTGCTGGTCTCCGGAGCCCGTGAGGAGGTGTTTGGTCTGACGTTGGCGGAGGCGAGCATGTTGGGGCTCCCGGTCAGTGCCTATCGGGTGGGCGGCATCCCCGAAGTGGTGGAGGAGGGGGGGACTGGCTTGCTGGCAACCCCGGGGGATTGGGCCGAGATGGCTGATCACTGGCGGCAATTGAGCAATCCGCAGCGCCGATGTGAAATGGGGCGGGCCGCTCAGTTGCGTGCCGCACAGCTGTTCACTGTGGCGCGCTACGTTGACGGGGTCACGGCGGTGTGGGACGCCGCGCTGGCTGGTCGTTGGCACGCAACGGCCCCCACACCCTTCCGACCACTCATTCATTGGGTGGGACAACGACTCCTTGCCAGAGGTCGCAATATGCTGGCGAGTGGGATGGCAAGAGTGGCGCAAAAAGTGCAACTGGGGTTTGGCCGCCGCAAGGTGCCAGAGTAAGGGAGCAGCAAGATGAGCATGCAAACTGAGCCGGTGTTTGGAAAGGTCATCGTCGTTGATCCCATCCCGTTTCGCGGGGGCTCCAAGGTTGCGACCGAAGTGCTGCTCGATGAGTTGGCCAAACGGATGCCCGGGCTCACATGCCATGTGTTGACCCAGGATCCCGACTCCTGGCGACGTTGTCAGCATCATCCCCTTTGGCTGCCCCACATATTGAAGGGGCGTGAGTCCGGCATCGGCTATCTGCTAAAACAGGGGTGGCAGACCCTGCTCATCCTCTGGCTGGTGTTGCGTCTGGGGGAGGTGAAGTGCCTGGTGGCGGCGTCCGGGCCGGGGGTGGATCTCTGCTGTTACTGGGCGGCCCGCTGGTTGCGGTGCCGGGTGGTTCAGCTGATCCATGGCCCTGTGGGGTGCTCGGGGCTCTCTGCTAGAGCATTGCAACGGGCGAGTTTTGTATTTTATCTCGAATCAACCCGCAGCTCCCTGGCGGCATTGCTGGCCCGGCTTGGCGAGACCGAGTTCCCGTCACACTGGCAGCCATTTACCAATGGGTTGAGCGAGATTGATTGGCCCAAAGCGACCCTGGGGGGGCCCCGTATTTTGTGGGCGGCCTCGTTGCTGCGCTGGAAGGGGCTGGAGACCATGCTGGCCGCCCATCAAATGATCCCTGATGCTCGCCCCGAGCTGATGGTGTGCTATCTGCAGCCCAAGGGCACGCTGCAACCCTGTAGCCAGCCTCAGCCACAGCTGCCAGACACGCACTGGTATGCCAACCCCGCCAATCTTGACGAGATCCGAGCTCAATGCGGTATTTTTGTCTCCACCAGTCATCAGGAACCGTTTGGCCTCTCCATTCTGGAGGCTATGGCGGCAGGATTATGTGTAGTGATCCCGGCCGATGGCGCCTGGTGGGACCGACACCTCACCGATGACGTGAATTGCCGCAAATATCAGCCAAACGATCCCGGCGATCTGGCGCGGGTGCTGGCCAGCCTCAATGCGATGCCCGACGTGGTCAAGCGACTTGGCCATCATGCTCGCCTGCATGCCATGGTCCATTACAACGCGGCAGATACCTATCAAAGCACACTGGATCAGTGGGAAGGCATGTTGCGATGGGATGCGTTGAGCCTTGCCGTGCATGGTTAGCGCGCAGTGGTTCCCCACGGGGAGGATGGTGGCGTATGAGGGACTTATGGGCAGACTGGTTGCGGGAGGCTGGGTGACTCCGCCACTCTGATGCAGTTACGGCCGGATGATTTGGCGGTGTAGAGCGCAGCATCAGCCAGTTTTACCAGTTCAGATGGCTGCCAGTGACTCGATGGTCTGAGGCTGGCAACACCCATGCTAACGGTCACCAGACCGGTGGCATTTTGTGCGTGTGGCTGCGCGAGTGCAAAAATCAGCCGCTGGATATGTTGGGCAATTTCATAGGCGGATTGACGCTCGACATGTGGCAACAGGATGACAAACTCCTCTCCGCCGTAGCGGGCCACCAACTCCCCCGAGCGGCGCCCGGATTGCGCCAGGGTATGGGCCAGCAATCGAAGGCACTCGTCACCGGCAACGTGGCCATAGAGGTCGTTGAACTGCTTGAAATGATCGATGTCGAGCATGATGAGCGCAATCGGCATCTCTGTCTGAATACAGCGCTCCCAGGCCTGGTTCAATGAGTTGTCGAACAGACGACGGTTGCCGATATTGGTTAGCCCGTCGGTATTGCTGAGCGCTTCCAGTTTCCGGTTCGCTTCCGCCAGCTCCCTGGTTCTGAGCTCGATAATGAGCTCCAGCTCATGTTGGCGCTCCTCCAGACTGGTCATCGGGTAAATTTCGCTTTCCCGAGCCGCACTGTAAGGGATGGAGATACTGCTGTGAGCAATTTTCCACGCCATGGCTTCGTGTCGAAAAATCAATACCAGTCTGGCGGTTCTGCGGGAGAGGATAGGTTCTGATTTCGGTAGATGGATATGAAAGAAGGCGGTGACCGCCACCACATCCGCGGCCAGATCTTGCAGGGTCACATTGAGTGTTTCCAGGCGGATCCTGCCCGGGATCTGGGCAAAATCGCGGCGGGTTATCCGGATCCACTCATCCCTATCGGTAACCAGAACATCACTGCTGCCGGCAAAACCGCTGAAATTGTCGCTAAACCGCGTGGTGAGCCGATCATCCCGTGATGAATACAGCTCGATGTACTCATCAAACAGTGAGCGGATCAACTGTTCCCGTTCAGTGGTCATTGCGCTGGGCCCATGAGAAGTGGCCACGTTTTTCAAACGTTCGATTGAACTATAGTCAATAATGTCATTTCATTTGGCTATCTATCTTGATTTTTATCGTTTTTTTATTCGATTACCGTTATTGGCAAGTGTCCGTAAGGTCAGTCAGAACAAGGCGCCATGGAGAGGATTAGCATGGCTGTCCGGTGCATATCCTCCCCATCTCTATTACGCATCGGGGTGACCACCGGTGACAAGACAGCGGGTCTGCATGCAGATCCCCAGACTGCAGGCATCAGGTAACCCAGAGTGCCTCGCGGCGATCAATGGCTGGCGAGATAGGGGCTGATATCCACCTCGTCAATGAGCTCCGGGCTCATGTAACGCTTGGCATAGCGCAGGTAGACGCCAGAGCGGAGAAAGAGCGCAAACAGCTCGGGGTCGATATGGTGATCCTGTTGCATGAATCCCATGATGCGGATGGCCTCCGAGAGAGATTTGGCTTTCTTGTAGGGGCGATCGCCGGCGGTCAGCGCCTCGAAGATATCGGCGATGGCCATCATCCGGGCAGGGATGCTCATCTCGTCCCGTTTCAGCCGCTTGGGATAACCAGTGCCATCCATCTTCTCATGGTGTCCCCCTGCGATTTCCGGCACCTGTTTCAGGTTGGCGGGGAAGGGGAGTTTTTCGAGCATGATGATGGTCTGGATCATGTGCTCGTTGATCTTGTAGCGCTCCTCATCTGTGAGGGTGCCCCGGCGGATGGCGAGGTTGTAGAGCTCGCCGCGGTTATAGAGGTATTCAGGGGTGTTGACCTGAAATCCCCAAGGGTTGTCAGGGGCAAGGCGGTCGCGGTTGCTGCGGGTGAAGAGGTGATCCGGGCGATCGGCCAACAAGGGTTCGGTGACCGGCAGCGGTGACTCCGCGGCCCGCTGCTTGCGCGCCAGTTCATCCTGAGAGATCCCAATCCGATCGGAGAGCGTGCGCTGCCAGGTGCGGCCCGCGATCTGCTGCAGCCTTGCAATATCCTCTGTGGCCATAAATTCGCCCCCTTCGTTGCAACGGGCGATAAAGGCAAACTCCTCATCCAGCTGTTGCCACTGCTGTTGCAGCGTGGCCTGTAACGCGGCCTCATCACCCCCATGGAGACGTGCCTGCCAGTAGGCAATCTCGGCATCCCGTTTCAGCACTTCAAAGCGCATCCTGACCTCGTGAATGCGATCGCACAGGGTTTCCAGCTTGGTGGCCTTGTCGACCACAAACTCCGGAGTGGTGACTTTGCCGCAATCGTGCAGCCAAGCCGCGATATGTATTGCTTCCCACTGTTTTTCATCGAGCGAAAAGTGTTGGAAGGGGCCCTCCTTGGCCTCACATGCCGCTTCTGCCAGCATCTTGGTCAGTTCGGGGACTCGCTGACAGTGGCCACCGGTATAGGGGCTCTTGGCATCGATGGCCCCTGCGATGAGCTGGATAAAGGCCTCCAGCAGATTGCGCTGCTCCTCCAGCAGCCGCTGGGTGGTGAGTGCCACGGCGGCGGTGGAAGAGAGCGCGTTGACAAATGCCATCCGCTGCGGGGTCAGGGACTTCTTCCGTTCATCGATCAGAAACACCAGGGTGCCGAGCAGTTGGCCATCACGGTTTTTCAGGGCAATCGGCCAGAAGGTCAGCGGCGTGTCGCTCTCCTCAATGTAGGGAAACAGGATCTGCAATTCGCTGGTGACCAACGCAACGGGTTCCAGTTCTACTCCTTGCAAGCTCTGGAACAGTGGATGTTTTGGCTGATTGAGGGTTCCGATACTGTGGATCGGCGTTTGCTCCTGCACCTCGCCATTCCAGCACAACCCTGCCAGATCCAGCGTCTTGTTGCCGCTATCGGAGAGGTAGAGCATGCAGCCTGTTGCACCGGTCAGTTGCTGCATTTCGGTGAGCAGCCGCACCAGCAAGCGGGGGAAACTGGTCTCGCTGGAGAGGGAGGTGGAAAGCTGCAAAAAGCGCTGAATGGTCGATTTCATGTCGCCCATGGCTCGGGAGAGATCGATGATTTCGGCAATATAGGTGTTGACCCTGACCGGGTCGTTGAAGTCGAAGCTGGCAATTTTCTCCGTCTCTTGCGTCAGGGCATCGAGGGGCCTGGCGGCGGTTCTGGCCAGCACGATGGCGGCGAAGAGGGCCAGGATCAGAAAGATCCCTGACAAAAAGAAGGTCTGATTGCGAATGGTGAAGGCGGTGGCCAGCAACTCATCGACAGGTGCTGCAATCCAGAGGGTTAATTTTGACCCATCGGCTTCCGGTAAAGTGATACGCATTCCTTGCCAATCATTGCCCTCTGATTTAAAGGAAAGACTATCTGCCTTCTGATTCTGACTGGCATTCATCAAGTGTTGGATCATAGGCAGGTCGGCTTCGGTCACTCTTGCAAGTCGATAAGCGCCATTTTCATGAATCACCATCCCACCTTTATGACTTGTCATTAGCTCGCCCTGCTCATTGACGATGGCTAGACGCATATTGGGGGTTATCTTGGCGGATTTGAGCAGGCGCTCGATAGCTCGGAGGTTCAGGCTCATCCCTATGACGCCAGCCCCATTTTGCATTGGTTCGGCAAAACTCAGGTACATCTCCTGAGTATCGTGCGAGATATAGAGAGGGGATTGCACCAGCTGTCCACTCTGCTTGGCCTGAATAAACCATGGATGCTCTATTGGATCAAAAAATTGTCCTGATTCCTCTTGCCGTTCAATGATGGTGAGATTGTCGGCCAGCGCGAAGGTCTCCGTAAGAGTGGTTGCCTCTTGATGCCGGATGCTCTTCACGATCCAGCGGGTATTGGCGGGCGGCGTTAGGTGTTGTACCTCGGTGTCGGCAGGCCAGCGCATGAGCCAGAATAGATCGCCGTTGTTGTAACCGGCATACACCGCGTTGGCAGAAGGTTGTCCTTTGAGCAGGGTTGTCATGTAGGGAAGGCTGGCCATTCGCTCTGACAGGGTCTTGGCTTCGGTCAGGCGCTGTTGGGCGAGCAGATTGACGCTTAAAGCTGAGGTGCTGAACAGCCCTTCTAAAGCCTGAGTGGTGATTTGGCCAATCAGGGTGAATCTGTCTTCCGCCTCTTTCATCAGCATGGTTTTGGTTTGCCGATATTGGTGACCAAGAGTGATCAAGGCAAACACCAGCAATAAACCCAGAAAAAGATGGGCAATATGAACATACAAGGGGATAACGCGGCGAATGAGACTCATGTTATCTCCTTAAATGGATGGGTTTGTTGAGTGGGGTATAAATGAGATAACCCAACAGGATAATGGGTAGCTTCATGGTGTTCGCCCTTGCTGCTTGCATTAAAGAGACCCCGTTGCGTAAACCACCAGATGACGATAAATGGAAAGGGGTGATAAATCCTTTTGTTTATTCACCCATCGCAGTAGCCAAAAATGATCCACGGCGATGTTACCGCAGAGTTCTGTGATCGTGATTCTTTTCACTCTGGATATGGATTGAAACCCTCTTTTTGTGGGAAGTACGCCGAGATATTCAGCAGCCTGGTTTCTTCATCCAGCGATACAGTAACGGTAGCGCCATGGGCTTCCAGCATGATTTTGCCATGATAGCCATTGTGACTGTGTGCTTCTTTGTTGTTATTAGAGGATGGGAATCTGTCGAACAGAGAGAGGACATTGTTGATATCCAGCAAGGTCGAGCTATCAATATTTAAAATAATGCTGTCGGGGAATTTCAGACAGACAATTTCCACGCAGGAGGAGGGCGCCGCATGCTCACAAGCGAGCCGTGTCAATATTTGAAACGCGGAATAACAGAGAAATTCGTCACCTGCGATGAATAGCTCGTCATAAAGGTAATTTTTGGGTTTGGTCAGCTTGATATCGAGCTTTTTCCCGGCATAGAGATTTTTGAATTGCACCGAAAGCCGGTTGAAAATATTAAAGAGCTGGACTTTACCCGCTTTCAAAACAAAGGTGCCGGTTTCAATCTGGTAAATCTCGCTGGCCAGCCGGGTCAATGCCAGCGCATCGCCTACAGATTTTCTGGTGATGGATAGCTGGGTTTTTTGGAGCATGTTGAGCGATGAGTCGGCCGCCAGCTCTTCCAGCAGGTGTAGCGCGTTGAGCAGGGGCTCCCGAATTTCATAGCGGATATTGAACTCGAGGCTCTCTTTGAGCGCATTGAGCTCAAGCATCTGATCGAACTCTTTTTGAAGATCTCTTCTGGCATGCACCAGCCGCATCAGATTGGCAATGCGAAAACGCAGCATCTCGATGTCGATCGGCTTGGTGATAAAATCGACGGCCCCCAGTTTCATCGCCCGTTTACGGGAATAGATATCATCCAGTGCCGTCATAAAGACGATGGGGATGTGCTCAGAGTGGGGATGTTCACGCAAAATTCTGGCGACATCGAATCCGTTCAGGTTGGGCATCATGATATCGAGCAGCACCAGATCGGGTGGATTATCCGATTGGCAGATCCTGATCGCTTTTTCGCCATCCTTGACCAACTTGAGATGAAACTCTTTGCGAAATACCGAGGTGATCAGCATCAAATTATCTGGAACATCGTCAACCACCAGAATGGTTGGACTATCCTGATTGCTGGCGACCAGATCGCTGTTGGAAAAACGGTGCAAACGACCGAATTCAAATTGTGAAAGTGGTGGCTGCGACTGGCTGGTTGCCAACAGTAGCCGAGTAATCCTGGTTTTAAGGGTATCGGGCTTGAGCGGGGTCAAGATAATGTCAGAGACTTTCGCCTGGACAAATTGTTCGATCAATGGGCGATCTGTCCCTGAGGTCAGGGTCAAAAAAGGCAGTGTGTGATGAGGTGCCCTACTGCGAATATTTTTCAGCAGCGTGAGCAAGTTTGCCGAATCGAGATCGATATTGCAGATGATCATGGCGGCAGGGCCATCAGCCACGCAACGTTCCAGCGCCTCGACACTCTCCACCACCGTAATCTGGCTTATGCCAATGGCTCGTAACTGATTGCATAGCGCATCGCTGTGCACATTATCTTTTTCCAGTACCAGCGTGGGGCCGGAAATTATTTTTGCTATGTCCATATGGCTATCTGATGTGCCCATCTGTCGCTGTATCCTGCCAGCTCATTTTGAGCATGATAATATAGGGTGCATGACCCTGGTCAACCGATACCTCTGCTACCTTGCGCTGGAAATATAAATCTGCAAGCTGGCTCATGACCCAACGTGATAAAGAGAGCAATCCGATATCATCATACCGTTGGTGCTGACCCATCTTCTGATGGTGTACAACCGCCATTACCCCATATCCACTTTTTCTTGTATCCGATTTATCCCTTGTGAGTTGCTGGCTCCTGTCGGGTTGTGCGCACATTTCAACCGGGTTGTCATGGCTGCCTGTCGGGGGATCCGTTATGGTGTGAGAAAGGTTGGCAGGGGTCGCCATCCTCCATCTTGGCAGGGAGAATCACGAGATATGGAACATCTTGCCCCGAGCGCGGCTCATCCTATGGTGCTGCTGGTTGATGATAAGAGTGGCTGCCACAATTTGATGAATACGCTGCTCGGTGAGTGCCTTTTATTGCACGTCTTCTCCTGTGAGGCGGTGCTGATGATGGTCAGGCAGAACGATGGAGCATGCTGTCAACCATGAAATCGCGTCTCTGGCACATTACTGCCGTGCTGTTGCTCTCCCTGATGTTGGCCACGCTGGTCGATGCCTTCTATCTGGAGCTGGAGCGGCAGGAGTATCGCCAGTCGCTGGATACCCGCATTCAGCGCGAGGGCGACAATCTGCAGCAACTGACCCTCTCAAGCAAGGGGATGGGGGCGGTGCAACTGGCTGGCCGCCTCAACCGCGAGATCCAGCAATCGTCACTGCTCGAGCGGGGGGAGCTGAGCCCGAGCGAAGCTCTGCAGGTGTTGGCGCAGGGGGTGAAGGCCAATCATGCCTTTGTTACCAATAAAGCAGGGGTGATTGTCCGTGATTGGGATGCGCTTGGCCGCCATGTCGTCGGGCAGGATGTGTCGTTTCGCTCCTACTTCAGGCAAGGGCTCAAGGGGCTGGAAACAGTAGATGCCGGGGTTAGCCTCAATACCGGCAAGCGGATGATCTATGTGGCGGCGCCAGTCTCTCACGATCGGGCGCAAGGAAGCGACATTACTGGGGTGGTGGTGGCGCGTTACGAGATGGCGCTGCTCGATACCTTTCTGGCCGGGTGGGGCGATACCATCGGTTTGCTGGTCTCGCCAGATGGAGTGGTGATGGCCAGCAACAAGAGCGATTGGCAAATGGCAGTGGTGGGGCCAAACTCTGCCGCCAGGCAACAGCAGCTCTTTGCCTCTCGCCTATATGGACACTACTTTGCCCCGGATCGCAAACCGGTGATCCTGCCTGCACTCGATGGCAGTGAAGTTCGGATAGGGAAAGATAGCTATCTGGTGAGCCGCATGCCTATCGAGTGGCACGATGCCAAAGGGCAGTGGACGCTGCTGCTGTTGGGCAATGTGGAACAGGCCGTGTCAGGATGGCGGCGAGTGGCCTTGTTCGGCACCGCCCTGTTGATATGTCTGAGCTCGGCCCTGCTCTGGCAGGGGCGGATGTTGCGTCGCCGCAGCATTCGCGAGCGCAACGAGCAGTTTGCCTTCCAGCAGGCGTTGATCGATACCCTGCCACATCCTCTCTTCTATACCGACAATCAGGGGCGCCTGCTGGGGGTGAATCGCGCCTTTACCAGCGCATTTGGTGGCGCCCGGCCGGTCGAAGGCAAGCGGCTGGCGGAGTTGCCGCAACTGGCCGGACTGGATGCGGTGGATGAGGGTAACACCTTGCAAAGGGTGGCGGGCAGTCAGGCCAGAACGCAGCATGAGGTGCGCCTGTTTTCGCCGGATGGCCGTCCTCTGGACATGCTCTATTTTCTCTCGGGGATCGAGCTTGCCGAGAGCGAGCGAAGCGGTGCGGTCGGCAGCTTGGTCGACATCACCCCGATCCGTGCCGCCGAGCAGGCCATGCGGGAGGCTCATGACCGGATAGCGGCAGATCGCCAGCGGCTGCACGAGAGCGAGCAGCGGATCCAGTCCATGGTGCGCAACGTACCGGGTATGGTCTATCGCTGCTTGCCTCATCATCCCTGGACCATGTTGTTCGTCAGCGACGAGGCGGAAAAATTAACTGGCTATCCCGCCAGCGATTTTGTCGATAACAGCCGCGATTTTGGTGACTTGATCCATCCTGATGACCTCGAACTGAGCAACCGCAATACCATCGATGCCATTGCCGAACATCGGCAATACATCAACGAGTACCGCATCTTCGATCGCTGGGGTCAGCTCCGCTGGGTCTACTCCATCGGACTCGCCACCTATGATGCCGAGGGTAAGGCCATCTATCTGGACGGGATCATCTTCGATTTCAGCGACCGCAAGCAGGCTGAGGCCGCCATGCTAGAAGCTAGGCAGATCGCCGAAGATGCCACCCGAACCAAGAGCGAATTTTTGGCCAACATGAGCCATGAGATCCGCACGCCAATGAATGCCATCATCGGCATGGCCCATCTGGTGCTGCAAACCAGCCTCTCCCCCGAGCAGCACAACTATGTGAGCAAGATAGACAGAGCGGCGAACAACCTGCTCGGGATCCTCAACGACATCCTTGACTTCTCCAAGATGGAGGCGGGCAAGCTGCAACTGGAACAGGTGGATTTCCGGCTCAACGAGGTGTTCGAGTGGCTGGCGGATCTTACGGCGTTTCGGGCGCGGGAAAAGGGGCTGGCGCTGCTGTTCGATCTGGCCGGTGATCTGCCTGACCGTTTACGCGGTGATCCCCTGCGACTTGGCCAGATCCTGCTCAACCTGACCAGCAATGCCATCAAGTTCACCGAGCAGGGAGAGGTGATTGTCCGGCTGGCACGCAGTAACGAGCGAGATGGCAAGATTTGGCTGCAGGGCAGTGTGCAGGATAGCGGTATCGGCATGACAGCCGAGCAGTGCCAGCGTCTCTTCCACTCCTTTGAACAGGCTGACAGCTCGACCACCCGCAAATATGGTGGCACCGGTCTTGGTTTGGCCATCACGCACAATCTGGTGCAACTGATGGACGGTGAGATCCGGGTGGAGAGCGCCCCGGGGCAGGGCAGCGAGTTCCACTTCCGTATCTGTCTCGCCACCCTGGCGGATCAGGGTAAGGAGAAAGAGCAACGTGTAGCCATGCCGCTGGCGCCGCAGCGTCTGCTGTTGCTGGAGTCGTGTCCTGCTTCGCGAGCGGCCATTCTCCACCAGTTGGCGGCGCTGCCTGTTGAGCTTGTCTGCGCGGACGAGCCCGCCGCGCTGCTGGCACTGCTGCATCAAGGCATCGCGGCGTGCAAGCCCTGTGATCGAGTTGTGCTGGGCTGGCTGGAGGGGGAGAGCTGGTTGTCAGAGGTGCTGCAGGAGGTTGGCACGCTGGCAGCGCCGCCCGCGATCTTGCTGATCACCTCGGGCGATCCCGCACCGCTTGCCAGCTATGTTGCTGCGCTGGGGTTGGCGCCGTGTGATGTGCTGGCCCATCCGTTTACCCCGCAGGCACTGTGTCAGGCATTGTGTAAGGCGCAGGGGGGCGATGCCGTGGGACGAGAGGCGTTATCGGATGCAAGCCCCCATCATCAGGTTGCGCTGCCCGCTCATGGGCTGGCGGGTGCTCGTCTGCTGTTGGTGGATGATAACGACATGAACCGGGAGGTGGCGCTGGCCCTGCTGGGCAAGGAGCAGATCTCCCTGGTCTGTGCTTGCGATGGGGCACAGGCGCTCGCCCTGCTGGCGCAAGATCGCGGGTTTGACGGCATCCTGATGGATTGCCAGATGCCGGTGATGGACGGGTACACCGCGACCCGGTTGATCCGCGCCGATCCGGCGCTGGCCCGGATCCCCATTATCGCCATGACAGCCAGCACCATGGTCGGGGATAAAGAGAAGGCGCTGGCGGCAGGCATGAATGACCACATCGCCAAACCCTTGAATATGCCGCTGTTGCTGGCGACCCTCTCGCACTGGATCACACCCGCCAGACCTCTGGCTGCCGCCAGCAAGTTGCAGGTGACTGACGATGCGACCCCTTGGCAAGGCGTGCCCGGCCTTGACGTGCAGCGGGGCATGGCCGTGATGGGGGGCGACAGTGCGCTCTACCGCAATATGTTGCAGCGCTTCTGTAACGGGCAGCAGGGGTTTGAAGCCAGTTTCCACTCGGTGTGGGTATCGGATGACAAGGTCACGGCCCGACGTCTGGCTCACACCCTCAAGGGCAGTGCCAGCACCATAGGGGCGACCGGTGTGGCGGATCAGGCGGCGCTGCTCGAGCAAGCCTGTGAAGAGGGGGATGATGCAGGGGTCGCAACCCGCTTGCCATCCCTGATGGCCGAGCTGAAGCCCCTGCTGTCTGGGCTGGAAGCCGCGCTGGCAGTGTCCCCTGTGACGATGGGCGCTTCCCGAGGCATCGATGCCGGGATGCTGGCGGCGCAACTCCAGCAGTTGGGGGCCTTGCTGGCACAGAGCGATGCCCAGGCGTTGGCGCTTTGTCAGCAGATTGAGGCTGATCTGGCTGGCAGTGCATTGCCGCTGCGTGCTGCATTTCAAGAGGTGAGTCGGGCGGTCAACGAGTTCGAGTTCGATAAGGCGCTGCAGTTGCTGGTACCACTGCTTGGGTGATGGTTAACACCCTTATCGCTTGTCATGTTCATCGTCATCCCAACTCATTTTTTAGGGTTGCCATTGAACAAGAACAATTATCATCTATATCGATAGAGATGGATATTTACGCTCTGGTTAATTACGCAGGGTGACGTGAAGGTAAATAGTGTGAATACGTGCAGTAACATCTGTAACCGGATGAGCGAATGTATCGCGAGTTAAATATGATCACTATGTTGAAGGCAGCCTTCCACCTTGCCTTTTCTCTTACCATTAATTTGAATGCAGATTCACGATGATGCGTAAACATATCCGTGAGTGCGATATTTTACTCACCAGCATCCAAGACAATAAAGAGTGGGGGGGAGCGTATTGATATGCATACCTCTGCGGCACCTTTTCATTAAGCGGTGTTAAACGGCAGGGAGGCCAAGCAGGGTTGTACTGCGTGGGCTAGCAGGAGCAATCATCGCCCTTCAGCGCAGGCAAGATGCAAGCAGATATCAAGCGACAGCAGGTAAATCGTGCCGTGCAGGCCGTGCTTGCTACCGGTGGTAGCTGGCCGTGAGACAGTTCTGGTATGGGGAGGCAAGTCAGGAGGTTGTCCCGTGGAGACTGTATGGAATATGCAATGAGATGAGTAAAGATATATTCAATGGATCATTTATTGGTGGGCATCAGTATTGTTAAATGAGCGGTATAGCCAAGATTTCAATCATGTTAATTTGGCTCACAGAGAAAGAGAGGATATGCGGTGATTAATTATTTACTATCCAATTAAGTTCATAAAATTTACGGGGCTGCTAAATATCTCTTTGGGGGTAATTAATTTCATTTGTGATGTGGCTCGCTATGAAAATAGGGGGGAGTCGGTCGAAATTGATAGAGATCAATACTGCAGGGTGGGTGAGTCCTTAGCATTTCCGCTATTAAGCATTTATCAAACAAGTGCTCACTACGGGAATAAGTAGAATGGTCGAGGATAATTTTTTATCGGCTCATGGGATTAATCGCCGTGATTTTATGAAATTGTGTGCCGGGATGGCCGCAACCCTGGGATTAAGTCAGCATGCCGTCGCCAAGATGGCCACTGCGCTCACCAGCCCCGAACGGCCGCCGGTGATCTGGATTGGGGCGCAGGAGTGCACCGGTTGTACCGAATCGCTGCTGCGCGCCACCCACCCCACCATCGAGAACCTGATCCTCAACACCATTTCGCTGGAGTACCACGAGGTACTCTCGGCGGCCTTTGGTCATCAGGCGGAAGAGAACAAGCACAACGCCATCAAGCGCTATAAAGGCAAGTATGTGCTGGTAGTGGATGGCTCCATTCCGCTCAAAGATGGTGGTGTCTACTGCATGGTGGCCGGTGAGCCTATCGTCGACCATATTCGCCGTGCCGCCAGTGATGCCGCTGCCGTCATCGCCATCGGCTCCTGCGCCGCCTGGGGCGGTGTGCCAGCCAGCGGCGGCAACCCGACCGGTGCCGTCAGTCTGGAAGAGGCGCTCGGCAATATCGGCACCCCGATCATCAATATCCCGGGATGCCCGCCCAATCCCCACAACTTCCTCACCACGGTTGCCTACTACATCACCTACGGCAAGCTGCCGGCGCTGGATAGCAAGAAGCGTCCGCTGTTTGCCTATGAGCGGCTGATCCACGAGAACTGCGAGCGCCGTCCGCACTTCGATGCAGGGCGTTTTGCCAAGGAGTTTGGCGATGAGGGCCACCGGCAGGGCTGGTGTCTCTACCACCTGGGCTGCAAAGGGCCGGAGACCTACGGCAACTGCTCGACCCTGGAGTTCTGCGATGTGGGCGGCGGCATCTGGCCGGTCGGCATCGGTCACCCCTGTTATGGCTGTAACGAGCAGGGGGTCGGTTTTAGCAAGGGGATCTTCCAGCTCGCCAAGGTAGAGAATCCGACTCCGAGGGTGGATAAACCCGATGTGAAGATCCAGGAGGGGGGCTATACCTCGCCCACCGCGACTGGCCTGATCGGTGGCGCCCTCGGGGTGCTGGTGGGGGTGAGTCTGATGACGGTGCGTGAACTCGGTCGCCAGCAGAAACGCCACGAAGCCGGGCAGCACCCATCACGGGAGGAGTAGCCGTGAACAGACGAAACTTCCTCAAATTTGCCTCCGTCGGTGCGCTGGCGGCGGGCACAGCCGTACCCGGCACCGCACTGGCGGCGGCCAAGAACAAGCCGCCCATTCCCGGCGCGCTCGGTATGTTGTATGACTCTACCCTTTGCGTCGGCTGTCAGGCCTGTGTGGCGGAGTGTCAGCGCCTCAACGGCAACCCGACCAACCCAGCCGGGGCGCAAACCTGGTCCAACAACGACAAGCTGACCCCTTACACCAACAACATCATTCAGGTGTGGAAGAGCGGCACTGGCGAGCACAAGGATCAGCTGGTGGATGGCTACGCCTACATCAAGAAGCAGTGCATGCACTGTGTCGATCCCAACTGCGTCTCTGTCTGTCCGGTGCAGGCTCTTAAAAAAGATCCCAAGACCGGCATTGTTCACTACGACCCGAGCGTCTGCACCGGCTGTCGCTACTGCATGGTGGGTTGCCCGTTCGATGTGCCCAAATATGACTATGACAACCCGCTGGGGGCGATCCACAAGTGCGAGCTCTGCAACCAGAAAGGGCTTGAGCGGATCGATCAGGGGAAATTGCCCGGGTGTGTCGAGGTGTGCCCCACCGGCGCTGTGATCTTCGGCACCCGCGAGGAGCTGATGGCCGAGGCCAAGCGTCGCCTGCTGGCGACCCCGGGCAGCGCATATGCCTATCCGCGCCAGACCCTCTCTGCCAACGACCCTTACCTGCACGAGGTACCCCACTACCAGCCTTACGTCTATGGCGAGAAGGAGGGGGGCGGCACCCAGGTGCTGGTGCTGGCCGGGGTGCCCTATACCAAGCTCGATATGCCCGATCTGCCGGAGCTCTCCTCCGGTGCCCGCTCCGAGCATATCCAGCACACCCTCTACAAGGGGATGGTGCTGCCCATGGTGGTGCTGACCGGCCTTTCGGTGCTCATTCGCCGCAACACCAAGAATGGTCACGAACACCATCATGACGATGGCCATGATCAGGGGAGTGCGCAGATCAAGGATCAGGGCACCACAAAGGGAGGCAAGGATCATGAGTAATCACAAGGCGTATCCCCTCGGTGGCAAGCTGGTCAGCTGGCCTGTACTGGTGCTGGCCCCCTTTGCCGTGCTGTGCGGCATGTTGATTTTAAAACGCCTCGTCTTCGGGCTGGGCTCGGTCACCGATCTGAATGGCGGCTACCCCTGGGGGCTCTGGATCTCGTTTGATCTCTTGATCGGTACCGGTTTCGCCTGTGGCGGCTGGGCGCTGGCCTGGGCTGTCTATGTGTTCAACCGGGGCGAGTATCACCCGCTGGTGCGACCGGCCCTGTTGGCGAGCCTGTTTGGCTACTCGCTGGGCGGCCTCTCCATCACCATTGACGTCGGCCGTTACTGGAACCTGCCGTACTTCTACCTGCCCGGTCACTTCAACACCTCCTCGGTGCTGTTCGAAACTGCGGTCTGCATGACCATCTATATCGGGGTGATGGCGCTGGAGTTCGCTCCCGTGCTGCTGGAGAAGTTCGGCTGGAAGGCGTCACTTATTCGCCTCAACAAGATCATGTTCTTCGTGCTGGCGCTGGGGGCGTTGCTGCCCACCATGCACCAGTCCTCGATGGGCTCATTGATGATAGTGGCAGGGGAGAAGATCCATCCGCTCTGGCAAAGCTACGAGCTGCTGCCGGTCTTTTCGCTGCTGACCGCATTTATCATGGGCTTCTCCATTGTGGTGTTTGAAGGATCCCTGGTGCAGGCCGGATTGGCGGGGCGGGGCCCCAACGAGAAGTCGCTCTTCTACAAGCTGACCCAGGTGATCGATATCTTCCTGATCCTGTTTGTGGCGCTGCGTTTTGCCGAGATCGTCATCCACGACAAGTCGGCCTACCTCTCCGAGTTCAATCGCTACTCCATCATGTTCTGGAGCGAGATTGCGCTGATGATCTTCCCGTTGCTGGTGTTCCACTGGGACAAGAGCCGCCGGGATTCGCGCATGTTGTTCCTGGGGGCCCTCAGCATGCTGCTGGGCGCCGCCCTCTGGCGGCTGGATTACTCCCTGCTCGCCTTCAACCCCGGCAATGGCTACCACTACTTCCCCTCTGCGGAGGAGGTGCTGATCTCCCTGGGCTTTGTTGCCATCGAGGTGTGTGCCTATTTGCTGTTGATCCGGCTCTTGCCGGTACTGCCATCACTTGAACGTGTTCACCAAGATTATCAGGCCCGAGGGAAAGCCAACGTATGAGCCAACGTATGAGCCAACGTATCACCATAGACCCCATCACCCGCATTGAGGGGCACCTGCGTATCGACTGCGAAATCGAAGGCGGTAAAGTGACCAAAGCCTGGTCGTCCGGCACCATGTGGCGCGGCATGGAGGAGATCGTCAAGGGCAACGACCCGCGCGATGCCTGGATGATAGTGCAGCGCATCTGCGGGGTATGTACCTCCATTCACGCCATCGCCTCGGTGCGGGCGGTGGAGAACGCCATTGGCGCCAAGGTGCCGGTCAACGCCCAGTACATCCGCAACCTCATCATCGCGGCCCACAACATCCACGATCACATCGTCCACTTCTACCAGCTCTCCGCGCTGGACTGGGTGGACATCACCGCGGCCCTTGAGGCCAATCCGCAAAAAGCGGCGGACATGCTCAAGGGGGTATCAACCTGGTCCCTCAACAGTGCCGATGAACTGACCAAGGTGCAGGACAAGATCCGCGCGCTGGTGGCGAGCGGCCAGCTCGGCATCTTTGCCAACGGTTACTGGGGTCACAAGGAGATGAAGCTGAGCCCGGAGGTAAACCTCATCGCCGTGGCCCACTACCTGCAGGCGCTGGAGTGCCAGCGCGATGCCAACCGCATTGTCGCCATCCTCGGTGGCAAGAGCCCGCACATCCAGAATCTGGCGGTGGGCGGCGTGGCCAACCCCATCAATCTGGATGCACCTAGCGTGCTCAACCTGGAGCGGCTGCTCTATGTGAAGAGCTTTATCGACCGGCTCGGCGAGTTTATCGAGCAGGTCTACAAGGTGGATGCCGCCATCATCGCCGCACACTACCCCGAGTGGCTGAACCTGGGGCAGGGTGCCAAGCACTACCTGAGCGTGCCGGAGCTGCCCACCGATGCCAACGGCGGCAGCTTCCTGATGCCGGGCGGCTATATCGAGAATGGCAATCTGGCGGGTTATCGCCCCATCGAGAGCCATCAGGATGGCTGGCTGATGGATGGCATCGCCGAGAGCAACAAGCACGCCTGGTACAAGGATGACGAGCCCCTCAAGCCGTGGGAGGGCAAGACCGAGCCCGACTACACCGGCTGGCAGGATGACGGCAAATACTCCTGGGTCAAGTCCCCCACCTTCTACGGCAAGGTGGTGGAGGTGGGGCCCCTCGCCGATTTGCTGGTGAAGCTCGCCGCCAAACACCCGGAGACGGTGGCGCACTTCGATCAGCTGAACGGCCTCTACAAAACGCTCACCGGTTCTGCCATCAAGACTGAACAGCTGCACTCGACCCTGGGCCGCATCATCGGCCGCGCGGTGCGCTGCTGTGTGCTCAAAGACACCCTGTCTCATCAGTGGAAGGCGCTGGTGGACAACATCGGCAAGGGGGACACCACCGCCTATATCAAGGCGGAGATCCCGGCGGACAAGGAGTTTCGCGGAGTGGGCTTTGAAGAGGCTCCGCGCGGCATGCTCTCCCACTGGATCGTCATCAAGGGGGGCAAGATCGAGAACTATCAGGCGGTGGTGCCATCGACCTGGAACTCGGGCCCGCGCAACTTCAATGACGAGCCCGGCCCCTACGAGCAGGCGCTGGTGGGCACCCCGGTGGCCGATCCGGCCAAACCGCTGGAGGTGGTGCGCACCATCCACTCGTTCGACCCCTGCATGTCCTGCGCGGTCCACGTGGTGGATACCCAGAATGGCGAAACGACTCAGGTGAAGGTGTTGTGATGAATACCCTGATCCTGGGCGTAGGCAACCTGCTCTTGAGCGACGAAGCCGTCGGTGTGCGCATCGTCGAGGCGCTGGGGCGTGAATACCGTTTCGCCCCCGGCATCGAGCTGCTCGATGGCGGTACCGCCGGCATGGAGTTGCTCGAAGCGATGGCCAGTCGCGATCACATCATTCTGGTGGATGCGGTGCGCAGCGGTAATCCGCCGGGCACCGTCGTGACCCTGAAGGATGAGGAGATCCCGACCCTGTTTGGTCGCAAGATATCCCCGCACCAGCTGGGGCTGGCGGACGTGCTCTCGGCGCTGCACATGACGGGGGAGTCGCCCAAGCGGCTCACCCTGATCGGGGTCGAGCCTGAATCCCTCGAACCCCGCATCGGCCTCACTCCTGTGGTGGCTGCTGCCATGGGGGAGGCGACGGATCGGATTTTGACTCTGCTGGCCGCCGTTGGCGCACCCGCCATCCCGCTCTCTGAGCAGGAGAAAGCTGAACAAGCACGGGAGGGTCTATGGCGCAGTCCCATTTAAGCGAGGCTGAGAGAGTGCTGGAGATAGTACCGGAGACGGCGCAGGAGTTTGCCGGTTTTGCTAGCGATCCCGCGCCTCTGCTGGTAGCCCAGTACGAGCGGATCGCTCGCGAAGAGATGCAGGCGTTGCCTTTCTATCACCCGGACATGCCTATAGTGGCGGAGTGCACGTTGTTTGAAGGTCAGTGGCTCGGCTGCGTGCTCACCCCCTGGATGTTGAGCGTGGTGGTGTTGCCGGGGCCGGATCAGCTTTGGCCGGTTCGCAGCAGCATCGATCGGCTCGCCCTGCAGCTCCCCTGCGGCAACATGACCTTTATGGTGGGGGAATTGCCCGAGACGGGACAGCTGCTGGCTTGCTCCCTGATGTCGCCGCTCGATCCCCATCTCGGTGCCGGGGAGGGGCGGGCGCTGGTGAGCAGCACCCTCAAGATGCTGCTCTCCTTGCCGGTGCAGCAAGGGGCTGGCGGCGTGGATCTGGGTCGCAGACGGCTATTCGGTGCCCGGCGCGGTTAACCGGCATAGTCGCTAGGTTTCACGCGAAATCAAGTTTAGAATAGGGGGCCATTTTGGCCCCTCACTCCCATGTTCAGACACGCATTTCGCCTCTTTTTTGAGTGATGATCCGTGAGTGGTACAAAACAAGAAGGATCCCCATGACTGTTTCTCGCAATTCCCTTCTCCATTACGCTAGATCCAGCGCGAGCGTCCTGTTGACTCTGCTGCTGGGCACTGCCTCTCACGTGGCTCTGGCCGCTGCCCAACCTGTGCCTGCCGAGCTCAAGCTCGCCATCGGCAGTGAGCCCACCGAAGGGTTTGACCCTCTACTTGGCTGGAGCCACGGCAGCTACCTGCTGCTGCACAGCCCGCTGCTCAAACAGATTGCTGGCGATAGTGCCGATCTCAGTTGGCAGAATGTACTTACCCAAGCGGTGACCCCAAGCAAGGATGGCAAGGGGTGGCTCATTACCCTCAAGCCTGACCTGAAATTCTCCAACGGCGCGCCGCTCACCGCCGAGGATGTGGCCTTCACCTACAACAGCGCAGCCAAGGGCGGCGGCAAGATCGACATGGGCAACTTTGTCTCGGCCAAGGTGCTCTCGCCCACCGAGGTTGCCATCACCTTGAGTGCCCCCCAGAGCACCTTCGTCAACGTGCTGGGATCTTTGGGGATAGTGTCGAAGAAGGATTACGACGCAAAAGCATATGCCCAAAAGCCGGTCGGTGCCGGCCCTTACCGGCTGGTGAGCTTCCTGCCCGGTCAACAGCTGGTGGTGGAGGCGAACCCCTATTACGCCGGTGGCAACAATGACTTCAAACGGCTGGTCTTTGTCTTTATCGATGAAGAGAGCGCCTATGCCGCCGCCCAGAGCAGCCAGCTCGATGTGGTGCGCATTGCCCCGTCGCTGGCGCCCACCGTGCCTGCCTCCCTCAAGCTCTGGGTGCGGCCGAGCGTGGAGAACCGCGGTATCGTCTTCCCCATTCCTCCTGCGGGTAAAAAAGATGCCAAGGGTTATCCCATCGGCAACGACGTGACCTCGGATGTAGCGGTGCGCCGCGCCATCAACTACGCCATCGACCGCAAGCTGCTGGCCGATCAACTGCTGGAAGGGCACGCCATCCCCGCCTACAGCGCGGTGGAAGGCTTGCCCTGGCTAAACAAAGCCACCGCCTTCAAGGATGGCGATGCCGCCCACGCCAACACCCTGCTCGACGAGGCGGGTTGGAAGATGGGCAGTGACGGCATTCGCCACAAGGGCAATCTGCGCGCCGCTTTTACCCTCTGGTACACCAGTGGCGACAGCACCCGCCGTGATCTGGCGGAAGCGGTGCGGGCCATGCTCAAACCCATCGGTCTTGAGGTGAGCCTCAAGTCCGGCAGCTGGGAGCAGGTGGAGCGGGAGATGCATGCCAATACGGTGCTGATGGGGTGGGGGAGTCTGGATCCCATGGAGCTCTATCACCACTACCAGAGCGGCTCAGGTGGCGTGGAGTTCTACAACCCGGGCTACTACAGCAACCCTGTGGTGGATAGCCACCTCAAGCAGGCGCTGGATGCCCCGAACTGGCAGGCGGCCGTGCCGTTCTGGCAGCAGGTGGAGTGGGATGGCAAAACGGGCGCCGGAGTGCAGGGAGATGCCGCCTGGGCATGGCTGCTCAATGTGCAGCATACCTATCTGGCCAACCGTTGCATCGATCTTGGCAAGGGGGCGCCGGAAATCCACGGTAGCTGGTCCCTGCTCAACAACCTGCAGGATTGGCGGTGGACGTGCCGTTAAGTTCGCCCTTGAGTCACTCCGGTTATCTGTTGCTAAAAGCCCTGCTGCGTCTGGCAGGGTTGTTATGTTTGGTCTCGGTCGCCACCTTTGTGCTGCTGAGTTACTCCCCCATCGACCCCATCAAGGCCTATATCGGCAACGACCTGCTCCATGTGCCGCCGGAGCAATACGCCCGCATCGCAGCCCGCTGGGGGCTGGATCAACCGCTCTGGCTGCGCTACTGGCACTGGTTTACCCAAGTGCTGCAGGGGGATCTCGGTTACTCCATGCTCTACAACGCGCCTGTGGGTGAGGTCATTGGCCAGCGTTTTGCTGCCTCCTTCCTGCTGCTGGCGGGCGCCTGGCTGCTCTCCGGCTTTTTCGGGATTTTGCTGGGCCTCTGCGCTGGTCGCTATCTCAACCGCTGGCCCGATCGCCTGATTTGCCGCTTTGCCTACCTGCTCGCCTCCCTGCCCACCTTCTGGGTCGGCCTGTTGCTGCTCGCCCTGTTTGCGGTGCACTGGCCGCTACTGCCGGTCTGCTGCGCCTGGACGCCGGGGCTTGCTGCCGATGAGGTGGACTGGGCCATGCGGCTGCGTCATCTATTGCTGCCGGTGACGACCCTGGCGCTGCTCGGGGTGGGCAACATTGCCCTGCATACCCGGGGGCGGGTGGCCGAGGTGCTGGAGAGCGACTTTATCCGCTACGCCCGCGCTCAGGGGGATGGCGGCTGGCCCATGCTGCGTTTTCACGTGCTGCGCCACGCCCTGACCCCGGCGCTCTGCCTGCAGTTTGCCTCCCTTGGCGAGCTGATTGGCGGATCGCTCTTGGCAGAGAAGGTCTTCTCCTACCCGGGGCTCGGCCAGGCCACCGTGGATGCGGGGCTCAGGGGCGATATCCCCCTGCTGATGGGAATCGTGCTCTTCTGCACCCTGCTGGTCTTTATTGGCAACACGGTGGCCAGTTTGCTGCTGGCCCGCATCAATCGGGGCTGGGAGGGTGAGCATGCTGTTTAATCCGCTTCCCTCCATACTGCGGCTGGGTTTTGCCCTGCTCGGATTGGCGCTGCTGGCCACTTACGGCTGGAGCCTATCTCATCAGGATGTGCCGATGGATCTGCTGACGCGCCAGCAGCCCCCCTCGCTGGCCCACTGGTTCGGCACCGACCAGATGGGGCGGGATCTCTGGTTGCGTGCATTTCAGGGCACCCTCACCAGTCTGGAGCTGGGTATCAGCACGGCGCTGTGCAGCGGGCTGCTCGCCATGGTGGCGGCAAGCGTGTCGCTCATTCATCCCAGATGCGATGTGGCGGTGCGGCTGCTGATCGATGCCATGCTGGCGCTGCCCCATATGCTGCTGCTGATCCTGATCTGCTTTACCGTGGGGGGCGGCATGCGCGGGGTGATCCTGGCGGTGGCGCTCACCCACTGGCCCAAGCTGGCGCTCATTCTCTGCGCCGAGGCGCGGCGGATCGCCTGCAGCGACTACGTGGTGCTGGCCCGCTGTCAGGGGATGGGGGCGCTGCGTCGCTGGCGCATCCACCTGCTGCCGGGGCTGTTGCCCCAGTGGTTTATCGGCACCTTGCTGATGTTTCCCCATGCGGTGCTGCACAGCGCGGCCTTGAGCTTTCTCGGTTTTGGGCTGGCGGCCCACGAGGCCTCGCTGGGCCTGCTGCTGGCCGATGCCCTGCGTTATCTGGCCGGTGGCGGTTGGTGGCTGGCGCTCTTCCCCGGCCTGATGTTGCTGCTGCTGGTTCTGCTGTTTGATCAGGCTACCCGCGCCTTGCAACAGCTGTTGTGGCACAGGAGTGAACCATGCTGAGTTTTGATCAGGTGACCATAGAGGCGGCCCACTACTCCTGGCTGGGGCGGCGCAGCTGGCAGCCTTTGCTGACCGATATCAGCCTGCAACTGGCGCCGGGGGAGATAGTGGCGCTGGTGGGGGGGAGCGGTGAGGGCAAGAGCCTGCTGCTGCAAAGCGCCCTGACATTGCTGCCGGACAATCTGCGGATGCGCGGCGCCATCTCTCTTGATGGCACTCCTCTGTGCGATGCCAGCCGGGCCCGTTTGCGCGGGCACACCCTCTGCTATGTGCCGCAGGGGGTAAGCGCCCTCAATCCATTGCTGACGGTGGAGCGTCAGCTGGGACGTGCGGCACGCCTCTGCGGCCAGAGCGGTTCTCGCGAGCGGCTCGGCGAGCAACTGCTGCGCTACCAGCTGCCCGCTGCCACTCTGGACCGCTATCCGCGTCAGCTCTCCGGGGGCATGGCCAAGCGCATTCTGGCCTGCACTGCGGCGCTCGGCGGTGCCCGCTTCATTCTGGCAGACGAGATCACTGCCTGGCTCGAAGAGGGGCTGGCCTGTCTGCTGCTCGGCCAGTTGCGTGAATTGGCCAATCAGGGCAGCGGTATCCTCTGGGTGACCCACGATCTGGCGCTGGCGGCTCGCTTTGCCGATCGCATTGTGGCGCTGCATCAGGGGCAGGTGAGCGATACCTTGAGCTGCCACCATCTGCGCCAGGGGCAGGGGAGCGAGATGCTCCGTGCCCACTGGCAGGCGCTGCCGGAGTTCAATGCGCTCTTTGCTGCTACGTCGGAGATCTCCTGATGATTGAGTTGCAGGAATGGATCGTCTGTCTGGTTGCGGGTGTTCAGTGGCAGGCACTGCCGGAATTCAACGCGATCTTCTCTGTGCCGGAGGTTTCCTGATGTTGGAAGTACGAAATCTCACTATCGCCCAGGGGGAACGCCCCCTTTGGCAGGGATTGTCGCTGACGGTGAAAGCGGGCGAACGGCTCGGTATCTCCGCCCCGAGCGGTTATGGCAAGACCACGCTGGGGCGGGTATTGGCGGGTTGGCAACCGGTTGGGGCCGGCGGGCAGATCCTGCTGGATGGGCAGCCAGTACCTGAACAGGTAAAAGGTTATAACCCCATCCAGCTGGTGCCCCAGCACCCGGAACTCACCTTCAATCCCTATCGCACCACCGGGCAGGCGTTGTGGGATGTATGGCGCCCCGATGACGCCATACTGGCCCGCTTTATGGTCAAGCCCGAATGGCTTGGCCGTAAACCCGGTCAGCTCTCCGGTGGCGAGCTGGTCCGCATCGCGTTGCTGCGCGCCCTCGATCCCCGCACCCGACTGCTGATTGCCGACGAGGTGACTGCCCAGCTGGATCCGCAAATTCAGCGCCAGCTCTGGCGGGAGTTGATGATTGAGTGCGAACAGCGCCGGCTTGGTATGGTGATCTTCAGTCACCAGCAGGCGCTGTTGCGCCAGATCTGCCATCGGGTGCTGCGCTTTGGTGAGGTGCCTGCGGAGCAGGAGGCGATGGCCCGTAGCGTGGCCTGAGGATTGGTGTTTCCCCCCTCATCCCCAGCCCTTCTCCCGCAAGGGGAGAAGGGAGTTGAAGGTGCCATCTCAATACGCTCAGGGTTTAGGGTTTGGAGAACCTTGGGGTTTGAAAATATGGCTGGTTGTTATGCTCGAAGCCTCCCTGAGGGGGTTGAGGGAGTCGTATTGTTGCAGCATATTGCCTGTATCCACGAATAGGTTCCCTTTTCCATGTTGAGACGGGAACGGAATGCGGCATCCACGAACCGGTTCCCTCTCCCTGGGGAGAGGGCCTGGGTGAGGGGACGCGAGTGTGAGGCGCTGGCCATTCGAGACAGATAGCACGGCCGACAAGGTCTACAGATAAAAGAGAGGGAGGCATCAGCCTCCCTCTCTTGCTATCCGCCGTTGGTAACGGCATTTAACCGGTTCTGGTTCAGGCTGTAGCCAGCCAGTTGAGCCAGGCATCCATCCCTTCGCCCGTGGTAGCGCTGACCTGGATCACCTGAATATAGGGGTTGACCCGTTTGGCGTTCTCGATGCAGCGGGTCACGTCAAAGCTGACGTAGGGCAGCAGATCGATCTTGTTGATCACCATCAGCTGGGCGGCGGCAAACATGTCCGGGTATTTCAGCGGCTTCTCTTCCCCCTCGGTGACGGAGAGGATCGCCACCTTGTACTTCTCACCGAGATCGAAGCTGGCGGGGCAGACCAGATTGCCCACGTTCTCGATAAAGAGGATACCCCCTTGATTGGCGGGCAGCTGGTGGCAGGCGTCGTGAACCATTTTGGCGTCCAGATGGCAGCCCTTGCCGGTGTTGATCTGCACGGCAGGGACGCCGGTGGCGCGGATGCGATCCGCATCGGCGCTGGTCTGCTGATCCCCTTCGATCACGGCGCAGGGGCGTTTTTCGGCCAGCAGGCGCAGGGTTTCGCACAGCAAAGTGGTTTTGCCTGAACCCGGACTAGAGACCAGATTGAGAACCAGCTGGTCGGCAGCTGTGAAGTGCTCGCGGTTGTGGGCGGCCAGCGCATTGTTCTTGGCCAGCACATCCATCTCAATGGCGATCAGCTGACGCTGCCCCATGCCCGGAACCGACAATCCCGCTTCCCCTTTGCCATAGTGCAGATCACCCTGCTGGTGGTCATGGTCATGGTCATGGTCATGGTCATGGTCATGGTCATGGTCATGGCTGTGATCATGGGGATGTGCGTGGGAATGGCCGTGGTCATGAGAGTGGGCGTGATCATGATGATGGCTGTGGGGGTGATCATTGTGGTGCTCATGGGGGTGATCATGACCCTCGTGGCTTATGGGAGCTCGCACCCCGTGGTAGTGGTGATGGACATCTCCCTGATGGTGATAGTGGTGGTGAATGATCAGGGTTCGCGGCGCACTCTGCTCGTGGTCATGATGGTGATGGGCGTCATGAGCATGATGATGGCCATGCTCATGCTCATGCTCATGCTCATGCTCATGCTCATGCCCATGTTCATGGTGATGTTCATGTTCGTGATGATGCTCATGATCGTGCTCATGGCCGGCGATCCGCGCCTGGCCGCATCCGCATACGCTACACATATCAACTTACCTCGATGTCGGTGATGCGCAGGCTATCACCCTGCGCGACTCGTAATTTGTATCCGCCACATTCGGGACAGGCCTGCCCGCGTTCGGTGAGGGTGACCGTCTGGTTGCAGTCGTAACACCAGGCCTCTGCCGCTTGGTGCTGAAAGTGCAGTTGGGCCCCCTCGACGGCGGTGCCCTTGGCGGCCGCCTCGAAACAGAAGGCAATGGTGTCCGGGTCGACGCAGGAGAAGCTGCCGACCTCGAGCCAGAGGGCGGTCACCTTGTTAAAGCCCCGCTGGGTGGCCTGCTCGGCCGCCAGATCGATGGCGGCCATGGCCAGAGACATTTCGTGCATGGTGGCTCCTTAACCGATATGGGGAGGAGCAGTGACTCCTCCCTGTAATTGACGGAACGGCATGGCCGATCAACAGATCCGCGGCAGCAGCTCCCCTTGCGGTAGCTCCAGATAACGGCGGCTACCCCAGGGGTTGTTGAGGATCACCTTGTGACGATCGCTTGCCTGCACCACGCCGATCTGGCTGGCAGCGGGGTTGAATTGCCGCAAGATGCCCAGCGCGTCCTGTGCCTGTTCGGCAGGCAGGGCCAGCACCATGGTTCCCTCGTTGGCGAGATCATGGGGCTCGAAGCCATAGAGCTCGCACAGGCCACGCACCGGATCGCACACCGGAATGGCGGACTCCTCCAGCTCGATGGCAACGCCGGAGGCGCTGCTCCATTCGTTGAGCACGGCGGCAAGGCCACCGCGGGTGGCGTCGCGCAGGGCGTGAGGGGTAAGTCCCGCCTGCAGCAGCGCTTCTACCTGCGGCCAGAGGGTGGTGCAGTCGCTCTTGAGATCAGATCCCAGTTGCAGGGCGTCGCGGGCCATCAGGATGCAGGCGCCGTGGCTGCCGATATCCCGCGACACCAGAATGGCGTCACCGGCCTTGAGGTTGCGTACCGAGATGCCCCGGCTCTGCTCAGGCAACGGGAAGGTGCCTACCCCACTGGTGTTGATAAAGATCTTGTCGGCCGCTCCCTTGGGTACCACCTTGGTGTCGCCGCAGACGATGCGGGCGCCGCTCTTGGCAAGCTCCGCGGCCATCGACTCGACGATGCGGGCGAGATCGGTGTAGGGGAACCCCTCCTCGATGATAAAGCTGCAGCTCAGATACTCGGGCTTGGCCCCCATCATGGCGAGATCATTGACCGTGCCAGCGATGGCCAGCTTGCCGATATCACCCCCCTCGAAAAAGAGCGGCGAGACGGTAAAGCTGTCGGTGGTGAAAGCAACGGGGCCGTTCACCGGCAACAGAGCGGCATCTTCACCGCGCAGCAGGATCTCGTTGCCAAAGTGGCGAAAGAAGAGCTGGTTGATCAGCTGGTTCATCTCCACGCCGCCGCCGCCGTGGCTTAACTGAATTTCTCTCATTGGATCCCCATATATCGGTAGTAGGCATTGCAGGCCCCTTCGGAGCTGACCATGCAGCTGCCCATGGGCTGGGTCGGGGTGCAGCCCCGGCCAAAGACTTTGCACTGGTTCGGTTTGGCCAGGCCGCGCAGGATATCGGCGCACTGGCACCCCTTGTGGTCATCGATGGGTGTCTGACTGAGCGCAAAGTGACGCTCCGCATCGCGCTTGGCAAAGGCATCGCGCAGGCGCAGGGCGGAGGCGTTGATATCCCCCAGACCTCGCCAGCGAAAGTGCTCGCGGGTCTCGAAAAAGCGCTCGACCAGCCGCTGGGCGGCTTTATTGCCACTGGCGGTGACGGCGCGGCTGTATTGCACCTCCAGCGCGTAGCGACCCTCCACCTTCTGGCGCACCATCATCAAGAGCGCCTCCATCACATCCACTGGTTCGAAGCCACTCACCACCACAGGCACCTGATAGCGATCGACGATAGGCAGGTAGATATCGGCGCCGGTGATGACGCTGACGTGGGAGGGGCCGATAAAGGCGTTCACCTTGGCAACCCCGTCGGCCATCACCGCATGAATGGCGGGGGGCACCAACACATGGTTGATATGAAACAGCAGGTTCTCAATCCCCTCAGCTTCAGCCGCAGCCAGCAAGGCGGCGGTCATGGGGGTAGAGGTCTCGAAACCGATGGCGAAGAAGACCACGGTTTTGTCCGGGTTCTCACGGGCGATACGCAGGGCATCGAGGGGGTCATAGACCGGGCGGATATCGCTCCCCTTGGCCCGCTGTTGGGCCAGCGTGCCCCTGGAGCCCGGCACCCGGATCATGTCCCCAAGGGTGACCAGAATGACGTTCGGTTGGCAAGCCAGCTCGATGGCCTGATCGATGCGCTCTTTGGGCATGATGCAGACCGGGCAGCCGGGGCCGTGGACGAACTCGATGCTGGCCGGCAGCAGCTGGTGCAGGCCGTACTTCATGATGGTGTGGGTATGGCCGCCGCACACCTCCATCACCCGCAGCGGCTCGGGCAGATCTTTGGCAAGCTCGGTAATTTGGGCGGCGAGGGCGCGGATCACCTCGGGCTGGCGAAAGCCCTGAAACAGGTCATTTAAGGTCAGCATGGCAAGATATCCTGTTTGGGCATCAGGGCCACCATCTGGCGGAAGCTCTCGAGGCTGGCCTGCGCCTCCTCTTCGTCAATCTTGCTCATCACAAAGCCGATGTGGAGCAGCACATAGTCGCCAATGTTGAGAGGCTCTTCGAGCAGCATGCAGCTGACGCGCCGCTGCACCCCCAGGGTATCGACGGTGACGCAGTTATCTTCGGGGTGCAGCTGCACCACCTGAGAGGGGATGGATAGACACATGGATTTCAGGACTCCGACAAGGTGGTACAACCGGTGGTGACAGGCTGATGCGTGGCAAGATGGTGGATGGCAAACCAGAGCTGACCGGCGGCGATGCCACCGTCATTGAGCGGCAGGGTTTCGCTGGTCAATACCTGCCGACCGGCGGCTTCGAGCGCGGGCACCAGCTGATCCATCAGCACCCGGTTTTGAAAGACGCCGCCCCCCAGCGCCACCGGATAGCCGGGGAAGCGCTCGGCCAGAGCGATGACCAGAGCGCTGATGGCGCGGATAAAACCGGCGGCCAGGCTGGCGGTGGAGGTGCCTTGGCGCCGCTCGTTGATAAGGGTATTGATGAGCTCGGCCCACTCGATCTGCAGCGGCCCTTCCGCTGATTGGCTGAGATCAAAGGCAAGGGATAAGGGCTGTTCATCGGGGGCCAGCTGCAAGGCGGCCGCCTCCAGCAGGAGTCCCGCTTCGCCCTCGTAATCCGGGGTGTTGATCACCCCCAAGAGCGCCGCCACCGCATCGAACAGCCGACCGATGGAGCTGGAGTAAGGGGCGTTGCGACCCAACTGCCAGAGCTGGTGCAGGTTGCGGATCCGTTCAGCGGGCAGTTGCTTGATCAAAGGAATATCGAGGGCGCTGATCTGCTCAGGGCTGTACGATTCAAACAGCAGCCCCAGTAGCTGGCGCGCTGGCTCGCGGATGGCCGCTTCGCCGCCGATCAGCTTGAAGGGGGCAAGGTGGGCAACCCGCTCAAATCCCTGAACGTCTGCGATCAGCAGCTCGCCGCCCCAGAGGGTGCCGTCATCGCCAAGGCCGGTGCCATCGAAGGCAACACCCAGCACCGGGCCCGTGATGTTGTGCTCGGCCATCACCCCCAGCAGGTGGGCGTGATGGTGCTGCACCTCGAGGTGGGTGGCACCCTGATTCTGGCAATAGCTTCTGGCCCACTGATGGCTGAGATAGCCCGAGTGGCGATCCGAGACCAGCAGTTCGGGGTTGAGATCGTAGAGTTCGCGAAAGGTCGCCAGGGTTTGCTCGAAGTGCTCCTGCATCGGCAGGCTGAGCAGATCGCCGATATAGGGGCTGTAGATGCGCTGGCGGCCGAAGGCGAGCGCCAGCTGGTTCTTCTGCTGCGCTCCGACTGCCAGCAGTGGCGCCTTGACCGCCTCTTGCAGGCTGGGAGTGCAGGGAACATAGCCCCGGGCGAGGCGCAACGTCTGGCGCCGCCCGCCTGCCCACTGCACCAGACTGTCGTCACACGGGTGCAGGATGGGGCGGTTGTGATCCAGGATGCCGTCAATCTCGCGGCCGAGTTCCCTGACCACCGCCTCGCACTCGATAAGGATTGGGCTGCCGCGACCATTGGCGCTGGTGGCCACCAGCGGCATGGCGCAGGCGTCCAGCAGCAGCTGATGGAGCGGGGTATAGGGGAGCATGACCCCAAGGTAGGGGATGCCGGGGGCGATCCCCTCGGCCAGCGGCGCAGTTGTCAGTTGGGATTCTGAGAGCCGATCATCGTTTTCGCGCTTGCGCAGCAAGGCGATGGGTCTGGCCTGAGAGGCGAGCAGTTGCCACTCGTCTTTGCTGCCGGTGACATGCAATTTGGCCTCGGCAAGGGAGCCCATCATCACCGCCAGTGGTTTGCGTTCGCGCCGTTTGAGCATTCGTAATCTGGCAACACTCTGTTCATTGCGGGCATCACACATCAGGTGATAGCCCCCCATCCCCTTGACCGCGATAAGCTTGCCTGCTTGCAGGGCGCTTGCAGCTTCTTGCAGGGCATCCTCGCGCTCGGCCAGCGTATCGCCATAGCCATTTCGCCAGCTGAGATGGGGCCCGCACTCGGGGCAGCTCACCGGCTGGGCGTGGTAGCGTCTGTCCAGCGGGTTTTCATAGGCCGCCGCGCAGCGCGGGCACATGGCAAAGCCCGCCATGGCGGTGTGGGGGCGGTCGTAGGGGAGGCGGCGGATGATGGTGTAGCGCGGGCCGCAGTGGGTGCAGTTGGTAAAGGGGTAGCGATGGTGGCGATCCGCGGGGTTGGCCACATCCCGGGCGCATGCCTCGCACATCCCCTGATCCGGCGAGATGGCGACCGTGGCCGCGCTCTGCTGCTGGCTCGCTTTAATTCGAAACTGGCCATGAAATTGGTCATCGAAGTCGGGATCATGAGCAAGGGGCAGTTCCCGCTCGCTGAAATGATCGATACGGCTCAGCGGCGGCGCCAATTCCCGCAGTTCGCGGGCAAAGGCGGCCAGCTGCTCAGGCGATCCTTCGGCACCTATGGTGACGCCGTTGGCATCGTTCAACACATAGCCGGCAAGGCCGTGGCGCAGCGCCAGCCCATAGACGAAGGGGCGAAAGCCGACCCCCTGAACTATGCCGTCGATATGAAATTCGCGGCGCAGCCGGTTGGCCACTGGATTGGAAGAGCCAGAGGGGGCGATGGTGGTGCTCATGCCGGCTCCATCTCATCTTGAGTCTGCGGCAAACGCAGCACCCGGCGCTCGTTCTCCTCGCGCCGTACCCAGCCATCCATCTCCATGCGCAGGCAGAACGGAATGGCGTATTTGCGCGACAAACCGGTGATCTCCTTGAGGGATGCCATGTCGATCAGATCTCCCACCTGCTGGCCCGCCAGCACTTCGGCGACCATCTGGTTGTAAAGCTCGGCGTCGTAGTAGATGGGGCCATCGAGCTGCACCAGATACTTGAGTCGCGCCAGATTGCGCAGTTGCTTTTGCAACGCGCCTTTTTGCTGCAAGCCCTGCTGCAGGGCGGCGGGCAGCTTGCGGGTGATAAAGGGATCCAGCTCCACGCCGCCGGGGCCCAGTTTACCGGGCTCGTAACCCTCCTTGCCTTGATCTCGCACCACCTTGAGCACCAGCTGTGCTTCTTCCCCCAAATCATCTTCTGACTCGCCGCTGCCTTGCTGCCACTTGTCATGGTGCAGGCGTATCAGCTGCTCGCTCTTGAGCTGCTGGAGCAGGGCCTGAGTGACCGGCAGGGCGATGCCGAAGCGGGTTGCCAGCTCGGCGGCACTCAGCGGTTCGCTGGCCAGCGTGCCGAGCAGCTGGTCGCGGCTCTGGGCCAGCCAGCAGTTATCCAGCAGCCACTCACCGAGGGGGGTGACCTGCTCGGGCCGCTGGTCAAAGCGGCTGGCCAGCACATAGCCATTGAGGCCAAGCTGCAGGGTGGCCGGGTTGTAGTGCTCGAGCTCATCAGGCAGCTCACCAAGCAGGGTGTGCAGCGCCTTGCGTCTGGCGGGATGGATGTCGCCGCACCAGACGATGCGGGCGCCGTGCAGCAATTCGCTGCTGCCGTGGCGAATGATGGCGAGCGGCTGGCCAAAGAAGCAGGGGATGGGGCTGGCAAAGATCAGCCGCGCCAGCCGGGAGTCCTTGATCGGCACGAAACGGGCCCGGCCATGCCAGCTGCCGAGGGCTACTTCGACCTCCTTGTTGTGCAGAGAGGGGCGTAGTGCCTTGCCGCTCAGGCTCTCGGCGTTGAGTCGCACGATAAGGTGGGTTGCCGCCTCGCACTGGCCAGCGGCGTTGGTAAGGCAGTGACCGCGGGCCACCTCCTTGTGGGGCACTTTTTTCAGGCCCACTGCCACCCGGCAGACGGCGCCGATCTCGTCGACGCTCTGGTGATAGGCCTGCAGGGAGCGCACCTGCACCTCCCGATCGGCGGGGTAGAGGCGCAGCTTGTCCCCCACCTTGAGGCGGCCCTGTTGCAATGTGCCGGTCAGCACGGTACCGGTGCCATTGGCGGTAAAGACCCTGTCTACATACAGTCGCGGGGCGCTCTGCTCGCGGGCAGCGTGTGAGGCAGGTAGCTCGGCAAGCTGGCGCACGATGGCGGTGTGCAGGGCAGCCATATTCTCGCCGGTTTTGGCGCTGACGCTGACGATATCGGGCACCATGCCGCTCTCGTCCATCACCCGCTCCAGCAGGCTCTCCTCCAACAGCAAAAGCTCGTCGGGGGAGACCAGATCGCACTTGTTGATGCAGACCAAGAGACGCGGCACCCCCATCGCCTTGAGCAGGCGCAGGTGATCGCCGGTCATCGGCATCCACCCCTCGTCGGCGGCGATGACCAGCAGCACCAGATCCAGACTCCAGAGCCCCGCCACCATATTGCGGATATAGCGCTCGTGGCCGGGCACGTCGATGACGCCTATGGCGTTGCCCTGACCGTCGTCGAAGTGGGCAAAGCCGAGATCCTGGGTCATGCCGATGGCCTGCTCATGGGCGCGGGCCGTAGTGATGCCGGTAAGGGCCTTGATCAGCAGGGTCTTGCCGTGATCCACGTGGCCGGCAAGACCGATAACGGCGCGATAGGGGGTCATGGGATCAGGGCTCCTCGGTCGCATTTGTTGCATTGAACGGGGCGGGCAGCAGCAACTCCCTGAGTTGGGCGATCAACAGCTCCATCTCGGTCGGCAGCAGGGTCGCCATATTGAGCAGCACCTTCTGCTGGCGCACGGTGGCGATGACAGGGACGGGGAGTTCGCGCAGGGCGTCGAGCAACTGCTGGGCCGGGCGCGGGTCGGTGCATTCGAGCGCAGGGGCCGGGTAGAACTCGTCCGGCAATGTGCCGCCGCCCACCACCAGCTGGGCGGGAACCGGCACAAAGGAGCCGGGCAGGGCGGCCATCAGCTGATCTGCGCGGGCCTGCATGGCGGCAGGGTTGCTCAAGGTGCGCTGGGCAATACCCTCGCCGATGGGAGATTTGTTGAGCTTGTGGATGAGCAGGCGTTCGAGCAGGGAGTAGACGATGCGGCTCGGGCGGAAGGTACGCATCATGGGGTGTTTTTCCAGCCGCTTGATAAGGTCGCTGCGGCCACTGATGATGCCCGATTGCGGGCCACCCAGCAGCTTGTCGCCTGAGTAGCAGACCAGATCCGCCCCCGCCTTGATGTACTGGCGCACCGAGGTTTCATCCGGTGCAAACTCTTCGGTGGTCAAGCCCGAGCCCTGATCCACCGCCAGCACCACGTGCTCGGGCAGGGCGCGGGCCACCTCGCCGATATCGGGGGATTCGGTAAAGCCGCGAATGGCGAAATTGGATCTGTGCACCATCAGCACCAGCGCGGTCTGATCGGTGATGGCATCGAGGTAATCTTTGGCGGTAGTGATATTGGTGGTGCCCACCTCCACCAGTTTGGCGCCGGAGAGGGCCAGAATGTCGGGGATGCGAAAGCCGCCGCCAATCTGGATCTGCTCGCCGCGCGAGACGATCACCTCGCGCCCCTTGGCCACCTCCTGCAGCAACAGGAAGAGGGAAGCGGCGTTGTTGTTGACCACCAGCGAATCTTCGGCCTGGGTGAGGCAACGGAGCAGGGGGGCGATCAGCCCCTTGCGCCCGCCGCGCTTGCCGGTGGCGAGATCCAGCTCCAGATTGTTGTACCGGGTGTTGAGGTCGCGCACCTCGTCCCACAGATCGGCACTTAGCGGTGAGCGCCCCAGATTGGTATGCACCAGGGTGCCGGTGGCGTTGATCACCCGGGTCTGACGCTGGCGCAGCTGCTGTTGGCAGCGTTTGGCAATCAGCACCTCGATCTGCTCGGGGGCGACGCCATGCTGGCGAAAATCTTCGCTCTGGCGCAGCTCGCTCAGGGTATCGCGCACAGCCTGAGTCACCAGCGGGCGGCTCAGCGCCTCGATAAAACCGGCGAGAAAGGGTTGCTGCAGCAGCTGTTCCACTTGCGGCAAACGGCGCGTTTGTTGCTGGCTGGGCTGTTGCTGTGAATTTGGCAGTGAATCGTCGGCAGCCGTACCTGATGCGGGCTGGCGGTGGGGGATAGCTGACGCGTGAGACGAGTTCGGCATGGGATTACCAGTGCAGTGCGTGGGTTCGGGATGCGCACCGGTTTGCCGATAGAGAGACCGAGCTGACGGGTTATGGCACTGCTGGCGATTTGCGGATAACTGCAAACTGGGTGCATCAATGATGCGGGTATAAATTAATGCTGCATCGATGCTGATAAATTAATTTTTGGCCAGCGAGATAACCTGAGTTCGGATTATATTGGCAAGCGGCAAGCACCTTTTTTAAGGTATTACTTAAAACATATTGAACAAACAATGGAAATAACATCCAGGCCGAAAAATTCAGCGGGAGAGTATTTGTTCAATAGATAAATTTGGCGGAAGAGGCAGGAATCGAACCTGCCAAAGCCTTCTCGGCTCACATCGGTTTTGAAGACCGAGGAGGCCACCAGACCCCATCAACTTCCGTAACGGTCGCCATTTTGTGGCAAATTTCTGTGACTGGCAACGCTTTTTTTGTCATAAAAAAGCGAGAGTTAGCGATTTTTTGAAAAAATCAAAGAACCTTGTTTTATATCAAGTTCAGCACAATTAGCCCGATGTTTTTAATTTAACATCGGGCCTTGATCACATTGCCGTAACCGTCGGTCAATAACGGTCGTTAACAACTCGATAAATAATCACCGGCTGGCGTTGGCAATATTCCACTGATCCAGTTTATCTATTAACAGACTGGTGTCACTGGCGGCATCAAGATGCTGATAAAGATAATCCATCGCCTCGCTCACCATCTCGGTCATCGGGAAGGAGAACGCCACGATGGCCGGTTGTACCCCGACAAAGATCACCTCGGGGACAAAGGTCTTGAGCTCGTCGATCAAAAAATTGAGCGGCATATTGTGGGTCGAGAAGATAAACATCTCGGCGATGGTCTCGGGGGGGATCACCTGCAGGGTTCCCGCCTTCTCGCCGATCTCGGCGGCATCCACCAGCACCACTCGCTCCGGTTGCAGCTCCCGCACCTTGTAGACCACATTTTCCGGCGCGATGCCGCCGTCGATATGGATCCAGCCGGGCAGAGGGGCGGCTTGCAGTTTGTCGGCAAGATAGGGGCCGGCACCGTCGTCCCCCATCATGGCATTGCCCACGGTCAACACGAGATTGCAGCCCATCAGCGGCTCCTTACCATCAGGTACATATGGGGGTCGTTATAGAGGGCGGTGAGCTGATCCATAAAGGTGTTGGTCCAGCCCAGCTCCTGCTCATCGAGCAGATTGTCGGCTTTGCGCAGTCGGTCGAAGGCGCAGGCCAGCATATGGCAGTGCTCGCGATAGATGGTGATCTCGCCAAAGGTGAGAAATCCCTCCATCTTGCGGCGCGCTTCGCTCCCCTCTGGCAGCTTGGCCACCCAGTCGCGATAACCGGTCAGCGAGCAGACCAGGTCTGCTCGCAGGCAATCGACGATGCCGAGGTGGTGGCCGATGGCGAGGCTGTAGTACATCACCTCTTTGGCCTCTTCCGGCACGTCGAACTGCTCGTCGACGAACTTGCGCGAGAGGCGATAGAAGAAAACCTCGTCAGCCATGCACTGCCTCTCCCTTGCCGGCTGCCCGGTTGAGGCAGGCGTTTGCGAGGTTGTTGACGATCTCCGAGAGGCGCGGATCGTCGTGCTGATCGAGGTAGCTCTGGATGCGCAGATCCACATCCTGCTGGGTCGCCCCTTCGAGCAGGGCCATGAACTCGTCGGCGATGGTCCGTCCCTGACGATAACCGGCCATGCGGCGCGCTTCGCGCTCGATCATCACCCGGATTTCATTGGGGATGCCGGTGTGGCGCAGTTCGACCCGCTCACCCGGTTGCACCTCGTGGCTGGTGGCTTTGAGTTTCTGCTCAAGCAGGCCGAGCGCCACGGCAAAGCCGTAGATGGTGGCCGCCGGTGTCGGAGGGCAGCCCGGAATATAGACATCTACCGGCACTATCTTGTCGGTGCCGCCCCAGACGCAGTAGAGGTCGTGGAAGATGCCACCGTCACAGCCGCAGGCGCCGTAGGCGATGCAGATCTTGGGATCGGGCGCTGCCTCGTAGGCGCGCAGGGCTGGCACCCGCATCGCCCGGGTCACCGCGCCGGTAAAGAGCAGGATGTCGGCGTGGCGGGGGGAGGCGACCACCTTGATGCCGAAACGCTCGGCATCAAACAGCGGGGTGATGGTGGCGAAGATCTCGATCTCGCAGGCGTTGCAGCCGCCGCAATCGACCCGGTAGACATAGGCCGAGCGGCGAATGTCCTTGAGCAGGGTCTTCTTGAGTTTGGTGATCTCGGGATCCTGTGCCAGCGGCACGGCGCGGGTATGGGTATGGCCGACAACCGGTTCTATGCCTTTGATCTTGCTCATCACATCCACTCCTTTTGTGCGGCCATCGGTGTGGCTATCGGTGTGATCAGGGCCGAGTCAGGCTGGCTCAGCATGCTCTGTTTTCGTTTGCAGTCGGGGCAGTGGTGCAGCCGCTCCGGGGTCGCGAGCGGTGTGCCCGCCTGCTTGAGGGTGTCCTCCACCAGTGCCACCAGCTTGCTCGGGGCAAAGTAGGTGCCGCACAGGGTGCAGGGGGCCAGCGCGAAGCGGGCCTCCTCATAGAGATCCGCCTTGTTGGTCACCGCCAGCTCGAATTCGGGGGAGAGGGCGATGGCGCGGGTCGGGCAGACCTCCTCGCAGCGGCCGCAGAAGATGCAGCGCGCCATGGAGATCTCCCAGCGCCGTTCGCCGGTCTCCATGTCCACTTCCATCACCAGCGCATTGGCCGGGCAGGCCTTGGTGCAGGCGGCGCAGGCGATGCACTGATCCGCCTGATAGTTCGGTTTGCCGCGAAAATCCCGGTTCACATCAATAGGTGCGAAGGGGTACTTGGCGGTCGGGGTGCCAGCCTTGAGGATGGTCTTGAACAGCTTGATCATGATGACCCCTTATTTCAGCGGAGAGTTTTTGCGATCGATGCCGTAGCGCTCGATCTCCTTGTAGGAGACCACGGTGGATTTGCCCTTCCTGGGGTCGACCAGGGTGACCCGGTCGGTACAGGAGTAACAGGGATCCAGACTACCGATGATGAGCGGCGCATCGGCCACGGTATTGCCGCGCAGCATGTAGCGCAGAGCAGGCCAGTTGGCGTAGGTGGCGGCGCGGCAGCGCCAGCGGAACAGCTTCTGGTTATCCCCGGTCATGCTCCAGTGGACGTTCTCGCCGCGGGGCGCCTCGGTAAAGCCCAGCGCAAACTTGCACGGCTGGTAGGTGAACCCTTCGGTCAAAAGCGGTCCTTCCGGCAGGTGCTCCAGGCCGAACTCAATCATGTCGAGGGAGTTGTAGAGCTCGTGGATCCGCACCAGCACCCGGGATTGCACGTCGCAACCCGCCTTGGTCTGGATCTCCATCGGCAGCTCGCGGTAGCCGGCAAAGTCGTGAACCCGACGCACGTCGCGCTTGAAGCCGCTCGCCCGCACCATGGGGCCGACGCAGCTGAAATCGCGGGCAATTTGCGGCTCGAGCTTGCCGATACCGATGAGGCGGGAAGAGATGTTGGCGGTATCCAGCAGCATGGCCACCAGGGGTTTGAGCTCATCACGCAGCTCCCGTACCAGCTGGGCACCCTTGATGCGATCTTCCTTGAAGATGTCGCGGCGTACCCCGCCAATCAGGTTGAGGCCGTAGGTCTTGCGGGCGCCGGTCAGCAGCTCGGCCAGGGTCATGGATTTCTCCCGCACCCGGAAGAACTGCATAAAGCCGGTGTCGAAACCGGTGAAGTGGCTCGACAGGCCGATGTTGAGGATATGGCTGTGCAGGCGCTCCACCTCCAGCAGCACGGCGCGGATCATCTTCGCCCGCTCGGGTACCACAATACCCATGGCGTTCTCCACCGAGGTGGTGTATGCGACGCTGTGGGTAAAGCCGCAGATGCCGCAGACCCGGTCGGTCAGAAACGCCACTTCGTTGTAGCCCATCCGGGTTTCAGCCAGCTTCTCCATGCCGCGATGGACATAGAAGAGGCGGTAGTCGGCATCGATGATGTCTTCGCCATCGACGAACAGACGAAAGTGGCCCGGTTCATCGGAGGTGATGTGCAGCGGGCCGACCGGCACGATGCGGTTGGCATCACTGCCGAGCTCGTTGACGAAGGGGTAGGTCTCGGTGTCGGTGGTGGGCATCGGGCGCTGGCGATAATCCATGGCATCCTTGCGCAGGGGATGGATATCCTCCGGCCAGTCATCCGGCAGCACCAGACGACGTTCGTCCGGCAGACCGATGGCGCGCAGGCCGTACATGTCGCGGATCTCCCGCTCGCCCCACACCGCCGCCGGAATGGTCGGGGTGATGGAGGGGTACTCCTGGGTATCGGCATCCACCAGCACCTTGACGGTGATCCAGCACTTGGTGTCGCCCTCCATGGAGAAGACGTGGTAGACGGCGAAGTGGCCGTTGAGGCTGCGCTCGTCATTGGCAAAGGAGAGCGGAAGCCAGCCCCCCAGCTGATGGAAGATCAGGCTGGCCGTCTCGACCAGACTGGTGGGCTTGACGGTGATGGTGGCCTGATCGGCGGTTTGCCACTCCTCGTCAATGATGGCGTGGGGCAGTTGGGCTCGCACCTGCTGGATGTAGTCGCAGCCGATGCGATCCGAAATGGCGATGGTCATGCAGTTCTCACTTTAATGTTCGGGAATGAGCATTCACAAATGATGAAATCGGAAAAATTGCTGTGCTGGCGGGCATGGCTCAGATCCTGACCAGATAGGCGAGCAGCGCCAGCAGGGCCAGCCCCAAGCCATAGCGAGTGAGCTTGTGGGTGCGCACGAACTGGGTACGGGCCATGGCGTTTTCGATGATGCCGGCCAGTAAAAAGGCCACCAGCAGCTTGCAGGCGAGGATCAGCGCCGCACCGATGAGCGCAGGTAGACTCCAGTTGGCCGCCTTTCCGAAGGGGAGGAAGATCACCAGAAAGAGCTGCACCACCACCAGCTGCTTGAGGCCGATGGAGAGCTTGAGCAGGGCCAGGCCCGCACCGGAATACTCGGTAAGCGGCCCCTCCTGCAGCTCCTGCTCGGCTTCGGCGCAGTCAAAGGGCAGCTTGCCCATCTCGACAAATACCGCGAAGGCGCAGGCGGCACCGGCCAAGAGTGTGGCAACCGGCGCGGCCAGCGGCTGGGTCGCCACATAGTTGCTGATATTGCCCAGATCCGAGCTGCCCACCATCATCGCCATGATGAAGCAGGCGAGCACCAGAATGGGCTCCACCAGAATGCCGAGGGTCAGTTCGCGGCGGGCACCAATACCTGCAAACATGCTGCCGCTGTCGAGCCCCGCCAGCGAAAAGAAGAAGCGGAAGATGGCGAACAGATAGATGTCGGTGATGAGATCTCCGGCGATGGGGAAGGGGGACTCGTGGGTCAGGGTTGGCAGCGCCATCGCGACCAGCAAGAGGGCGGCGATGAGCAGCGCAGGCATCAGGTTGAAGATAATGCCGGCAGGCTCGGGGGTTACCTCCTGGCGGCGCAGGAGCTTGGCGATATCCCGGTAATCCTGCAGCAGGCCCGGCCCCTGACGGGAGTGCATCTTGGCCCGCAGCACCCGGTTGAAACCGGTGGCGAGCGGCGCCAGCGCCAGCATGGCGATGGCCTGGGTCAGGGCGAGGGCTACCATGCCCCAGCTCGGCATTTCAAGAACAGGCATATCAGACTCCTACAGCCATCAGGATAAAGAGCGCCAGCACAATGCCGTGCAGCAGCCAGCCGGTCGTCCCGCTGGTATCGCTCACCCCGTGCAGGGCGCTGGTCAGATCGAGCTGCGGCTGCTTGCGATAGAGCGGCGCGCAGAGTTGGCGCAAGGTGTGGGTGACACCGCCGGAGGTAAGGCTCATGCGCTCCTCATAGGCGTAACCACAGGCCCAAGGGGTGCCGGCGTGACGACGACCGAGCTTGGGCCCCTTGAAGATGGCCAGTACCAGCAACGGGATGAGGAACAGACCCAGCAGGGTGATGGCGATAACGGGTGGGGAGAGGATTGCCTGGCTGCTATCGAGTGGCAGCAGGGTGGCGCCGGTGGCGACACTCATTTGGCTGGCAACCAAGGCTTGGCCATAGCTGGCGATATGGGGGGCAATCCAGGGGGCGCCCAGACCCAGCACCAGACAGACCGCGGCCAGCAGCAGGGTGCCTGCCACCATGGCGCCCGGCACTTCGCGGGCGTGGCTCGCTTTCTCGCTGCGCGGTGCGCCGCAGAAGCAGATGCCGTACACCTTGACGAAACACATCACCGCCATGGCGCCGGTCACCGCCAGCATCACTACCGCGAGCGGCGCAACGACAGAGGTGCCGAGTTTGGTCATGGAGAGCAGGGACTGGTAGATAAACCACTCGCTGACAAAACCGTTGAGCGGCGGCAGCGCCGAAATGGCCATGGCGCCGATGAGGAACGCCAGCGCGGTCCAGGGCATCAGCTTGGCGAGGCCACCCATCTTGTCCATGTCGCGAGTGTGCAGGCGGAACATCACGGAGCCGGTACCCATAAAGAGCAGGCTCTTGAAGATGGCGTGGTTGAGCAGGTGATAGAGGGCGCCGAGCAGCCCCAGCACTACCAGTGCCGGTTGCTGGTTGGCGATGCCGATCATGCCGATCCCCATCCCCATCAGGATGATGCCGATGTTCTCCACCGTGTGGTAGGCGAGCAGCCGCTTGAGGTCGTGCTCGGCCAGCGCAAACAGCACCCCGAGCACTGCCGAACAGGCACCGAAGATCAGCACCACATAGCCCCACCAGAGCTGGCTGGCACCGAGAAAATCGATGCTGACTCGCAAGATGCCAAAGAGACCCAGCTTCACCATGACGCCGGACATCAGCGCCGAGATATGGGACGGCGCAACGGGCTCGGCCACCGGCAGCCAGCCGTGCAGCGGCACGAAACAGGCGCGCAGGCCAAAGCCGCAGAAGCTGAGCAGGAACACCAGGGAGGCCAAAGCGCCCGCCAGATGGTGCTCACGCAGCGCGGCGAACTCCAGCGAGCCGCTTTCGCGGCAGAGCAGCCAGAAGGCGATCAGCACCAGCGCCATGCCGATATGGTTCATCACCAAGTAGAGACGGCTCTGTTTGGCGGCCTCGGGGTTGGTCTTGACCAGCCAGTAGGTGGTGAGGGTCACCAGCTCGTAGCAGAGCAAGAAACCGAGTGCGTTGTCGGCCAGTACCATGCCCACCATGGCAAAGAGGAAGAGGTTCATCAGCGCGCCGATGGCCACATCCCCCTTGCCCTGATATTCGCGGATATAGGCAAAGGAGTAGAGGGCGACGGCGACGCCGACGGTGCTAATCACCAGCAGCATCAGCGCGGAGAGCATATCGAGGTGCACCGAGCCCAGCAGCCAGAGCTGGCCGTCGACGGGGGCGCCTTGGGCAAAGATCTGGATGGCGGCGACCAGGCCCGCGAGCGAGCCCAGCAGGGCAAAGCCACTGTTGAGGCGGTTGGCCAGTGCGGGCAGCTTTTGCAGCAGCAAACAGGCGGCAGCGCCCAGCAAAAAGAGCAGGAGCGTGGCCATAACAAGGGGGGACAACATCAGCACGCTCCCTCTGTGGTGGATAAATCGGATGCAGGGAGCGCCGTGGCGGGCGCCGAGAAGGCAGAGGCCCCCTGCGGGTTGGTGTCGGCCGCTTGCTGGCGACGGATACGGGCGGCGCGTTCGGTGTCGCCGTCATTGACCAGCTTCAATGCCTGGGAGGGACAGGCATCGACACAGGCTGGCCCTTCGGCGCGAAACTCGCACAGATCGCACTTGACCGCGATGCTGCGCACCCCCGGCTCCCAGCTCAGCAGGTCCTCGCCAAAGCAGCGCAGGCCGGCGGAGGTGGAGGGGTTGCTGGAGCGGATGGAGCAGGGGATATAGGTGTCGTAACTGGTGGCCACGGCCACCGGACGGCTGCCGCCGCTCTGGATGGCGCCAAAAGGACAGGCCACGGCGCAGAGATTGCAGCCGATGCAGAGCGACTCGTTGAGTTGCACGCAATCGCCGGTCTGGCGAATTGCCTCGACCGGGCACACCTTGATGCAGGGAGCATCGTCACAGTGACGGCACTGAACCGGCATGGTCGCCTGCTCGTGTCGCATAACGGTTAAACGGGGGGCTTGCTGCAAACCTTGCGCCTTGTGTACCTCGCTGCAGGCCGCCATACAGGTGCCACAGCCGATACAAAGCTTGGGGTCAGCGATAACGAAGCGGTTCATAGCCTACCTTGTCGTGTCGCGAACGGAGAAAGTAGGGGCAGGTTGGCAAGATACGGGCCAGATTGGTTTTTGCAGCTAAATTGGTTTTAAGTGGCTGTTTTTAAATAAATAAAAATCTTCGTGTGGGTGAGTGAACGCGCTGATGTAGCTGTCGAACTGTGACGTTCGTCACTTGTGACGAAGCCGCCCGGAGGGTTCGTCACCTTGGAAAACGCAGCATAAGTAGGGTGCAAAGAACGCAGTGAATTGCACCGCTTTCAAATATGTTCGCGGTGCACGGCGCTGCGCTTGTTGCACCCTACGGTGGGATGTCTGAGGGGGCGATGTGGTTTGCTCCCTTCTCCCCTTGCGGGAGAAGGGCTGGGGATGAGGGGGGAGGTCAGCCATATGTTCGCGGTGCACGGCGCTGCGCTTGTTGCACCCTACGGTGGGATGTCTGTGGGGGGCGATGTGGTTTGCCCCCTTCTCCCCTCGCGGGAGAAGGGTTGGGGATGAGGGGGCCGGTAACTGAGTTAACGGAAACAAGAGAGGGAGGCCCATGCCTCCCTCTCTACTTGCTGAGGTTTTCTATGCCTTTAAGAGGCCATCAACCCGCCATCAGATATCCACCTGGGATCCCAGCTCGATGACCCGGTTGGGCGGGATCTCGAACTGATCCGGGGCGCGCAGGGCGTTGCGCTGCAGCAGCATAAAGAGCTTGCCGCGCAGATAGAGATACCAGGGGCGGTCTTTCATAATGAGCGACTCGTGGGCCATAAAGAACGAGGTCTCCATCATCCGGCAGCTCAGCCCCTCGGCGTTGCAGCGGTGGAAGATCTCCTCCACGTTCGGGGTTTCGCGCCAGCCGTAGCTGGCCACCACCCGCCAGAAGGTGGGGGAGAGCTGCTCGATGCAGACCCGGCGCACATTGTGGACGTAGGGCACCTCTTCCACCCGCAGGGTGAGCAGGATGATCCGCTCGTGCAGCACCTTGTTGTGCTTGAGGTTGTGCAGCAGCGCATGGGGGATCACATTGACCACCCGCGACATATAGACGGCAGTGCCGGCCACCCGGGTCGGCGGGGATTTCTCCAGCGAAGCGATCATCGGCTCAAGGGAGTTGCCGTGCTCGTTCAGGCGACGAATAAGCTGGAAACGCTCGCTCTTCCAGCTGGTCATCACGGTGAACATCACCGCGCCCAGGGTGAGCGGCAGCCAGCCACCGGAGAAGATCTTGGCGAGGTTGGCGGCAAACAGCGGCACGTCGATACAGAGCAGCGCGGCAAACAGGATGGCCACCAGATATTTGTTCCAGTGCCAGCTGTTCTTGGCCACCGAGCAGGAGAGGATGGAGGTGAGCACCATGGTGCCGGTCACCGCGATGCCATAAGCGGCCGCCAGATTGCTGGAGTGCTCGAAGCTCATGATGACGATCACCACCGAGATATAGAGCATCCAGTTGATGACCGGAATATAGATCTGGCCGGACTCCTGCTCGGAGGTATGAACGATGCGAATGGGGGAGAGATAACCGAGCCGCACCGCCTGCCGGGTCAGCGAAAAGACCCCGGAGATCACCGCCTGCGAGGCGATCACCGTCGCCATGGTTGCCAAGAGCAGCAGCGGCACCAGCGCCCATTTCGGCGCGAGCAAGAAGAAGGGGTTGGCAATGGCGGCGGGGTTACTCAGCAGCAGCGCACCCTGACCGAAGTAGTTGAGCACCAGAGAGGGCAGCACCACGATAAACCAGGCGAGGCGAATTGGATTTTTGCCGAAGTGGCCCATATCCGCGTAGAGCGCCTCCACCCCGGTGATGGCCAGCACCACGGCGCCGAGGGCAAAGAAGGAGGTGGTCTGGTACTGGATAAAGAAGCGCACCGCCCAAACGGGGTTGAGCGCACCCAGCACCTCGGGGTTGTGGATGATGCCGCGCAGCCCCAGCACCGCCAGCGTCATAAACCAGATCAGCATGATGGGGGCAAACAGCTTGCCCACCATGGCGGTGCCATGTTTCTGGATGGCAAACAGCAGGGTCAGCACCAGCACCGAGAGAGTGACGATATAGGGGTCGAGGGCGGGGGTGAGAATGCTCAGACCCTCGATGGCCGACATCACCGACATCGCCGGGGTGATCACCACCTCACCATAGAAGAAGCTGCCGCCAATCAGGCCGAGGATGATCAGCAGCGGCGTCCAGCGGGTGGAGGCGTTGCGGGTCGCCAGCGACATCAGGGTGAGAATGCCACCCTCGCCGGCGTTGTCGGCCCGCATCACAAAGGAGAGGTACTTGACCGACACCACCAGGATCAGCAGCCAGAAGATCAGCGAGAGAAAGCCGAGAATGGAGGCCGGCTCGACGCCGAACCCGAATTGACCTGACAGGCACTCGCGCAAGGTATAGAGCGGGCTGGTGCCGATATCGCCATAGACTACGCCAATCGCCGCCAGCATGACGCCGGACATGGCTTGTTGTTTATCACAGTTCATGAGTTCATCTTGTCAGTTTGATGTTTACACGTTTGCCACAGCAGATCGCCCCGAACACATCAGGTATGTGTGGATACAACATCGGGGGAAATCAAAGGATTGCGATGGGAAGGGAGCTAATCGGATATAAAGATGCGTTTCATGGGACACAGTCTGTTCATCTGTCGTTAAGCTTATAATGACACACACTCTGCGGGTTCATGCTCAGGTATAAATAATCAAAACGTCCTTTTGAGTAAGGTTATTAATTGGCCGTTGATTGAAATATTCACCCGCTCTGCGGGCAACCGTTTGTTTTATCTGAGGAAGTGCTTTGGCCACTATTTTTTATCGGGCTGAGTGAAAAACAGACGATAAAATAGTGACTAATTAATTGCGGGCAGGATGGCAGAGGATTGGGTAGCAATAGAGTCTTTATTTGCTAAAGGAGAAAAATGTAGGGTGCAATGAACGAAGTGAATTGCACCAAATATTGAAAGAGGTAAGAGGTAAGAGGTAAGAGGTAGCAATGCTACGATGTGATGTGAAGATGTGACCGTAATAAATACGGTCACAATAAATCAATAAAATAAAGGAGTTCAATTTAATGACTATGTAGAGCCATCCTGAACAGTTTAAGCATTATCACCTATAGTTTTTCTTTCTTCTTCATTAAATAAATCTTTAAGATCAGGATCAGTGTTGTTTATTATTTTTAATCTCATTCTATCCTGAACTTCTTTATCAGCACCAGTACATGGCTGTTTGATTGATTCAAGAATCATTTTTTTAATTTTATCTATATCTACTGATGACTTTTCTTTAGAAAGCAAAAACTCATAACATGCAATATTATATGTGACAACAGGTGTTTTACGGTATTCATTCAGACGTTTTAAAATGTCAAGAGCATCTTGATATCGTTTTAAACGCTTTAAAAAACATCCTCGCAGCACCATTAACTCATAGTCTTGAGAAGGATTATTATATTTGGCAAGGATTTTAATCGCATCATCGCAACATTCTTTTGCCTCGCTAGAATCTTCCTTCAGATTGTTTAATCTCATGAAGTTCATTTTTGCTTTAAGTCTGTCGACCTCTCTAGTCATTTTCTTATTTTCATCATCGACATCTTGTTTAACTTTTTCTAAATCTTGTTGAATCACTTTGCTCGCCAAGTTATCTAGCATTGCGGAACCAATATAAGAGGAAAGCCCCGAGATAGATATCAGCATCAAACTATGTTCTATAAATTTTGAAAAAACTAGCTTTGTGCCATTATCAATATCTTGCCCCAGCATCGATAGTTGAAGCGATGAGTAGTCTAATTTTACGAAAGAAGCTGTGAAAGGCACGGCGATGAAAGCAGTAGATATACCAAGGAGTATTTTAATCTTTTCATTTCGACCATCACGTTTGGCAACGCTACCAAAAAAGCCACCAATAGTGATCAAAAAAATGACATATGCAGGGTCAAGAATCTGGAGTAAAAAAACAGTAATATCAGCTATAGACCATTCTGAAATTTGCAAATTCCATAAAATGAAAGGGCTGTAGTGCAATTGCATAATCATCTCGTTTTATAATTAAAAAGCGAGCTTTCGCTCGCTTGAATATAAAGTATGGAGTTAAAAAATAGGCCATTCATCAAGTTTTATAAATGCGTTCATATTTTTCTCCAACATAATAAAATAGTAGATATCAAAAAGTATAATCTCATGTAATTAATAGGCTATATAAGCCACTTGTAATCATATATTTTTTTTGAAAAAAATGCAAGTGTTGATTCGTAATATAAATAACATTGTCGCTTTGATTGTTCAAGAGACGGTAGCTATTAGAGTATCTTGTATATTAATACAAGCAGTTTACGGATATATTATCATGCTGAAGTTATTCTAAAGTGTGCTGTGAATAAAAAGATGACCTAAACGGCCAAAACGACAATTTATACATAAATATTTTTAATAAAATTATCTACATATAGCTATAGAATCAAAATCTGCAATTTTAGCTGTGTATAAAGTTGTTTTGATCAGAACAGGTTGCCAACTGGCACATATTAACCGGAGGGATAGAAAACTGAAGGGGCAGGGGCCTAAAACCGGCTCTGGCTCAACAAATTAGTCAATAATTGGCTCATTTTTGTTCGGTGTTACTTGATAATAGCCTGCTAGCTCGACAGTAAAACCAAACAACTTGTCATCGCCTCAAGCTGCTTTGGTGTGCTGCGCAGCCCATTTTTGGCCCTTGGTATGGTTTTTCTCCCGGGATTTCGTTGCTCCGCTTGCCCGGTTTGGGGCGGCCGATCCTGGCTGCCAACTCCTTCGAATGGTTCCGTCACACGGCTGGGGCAGATGCTGGTCAGCCGGTGTCGAGCTCGTCACTTTTGTCGTGTCGATCACACTTCCCACCCCGTCGTCACTCTCGTCAGTAGTGGCATTCAGCACGCATCTCTTTCTGATTACTCCTTTATTTTCAAGTTGTTGTGAATTTTTATCGCACCCTTTGCCCGTTTTGGTCTGATAAATGCTTTGTGGGGGGCTGGCCGCCTCTTTGCCTGTCGGCGGGCGGCCCGGTGTAACGAACCATTTAGGATCCCTCTCTATGAACAGCTTCGTGATTGCAGATCCCAGTCTCTGTATTGGGTGTCGTACCTGTGAGGTGGCCTGCGCCGTTTCACACCAGTCAGGGTCTTGCAGCGGGACCCTTGAGCGGGAGGGCGGCCTGCATCTTGCCATCGAGGATGGACATCTGGTCTCCAAGGACAGCTATTTTCAGCCGCGCCTGAAGGTGATCGTGGGCAGCAAGGTGACCACGCCGGTGCTCTGCCGCCAGTGTGAAGACAAGCCGTGCGCCATGGCCTGCCCGAACAATGCCATCGTCAGCGAGGATGGTTGCGTCAAGGTGTTGCAGGAGCGCTGCATCGGCTGCAAGTCCTGCGTGGTGGCCTGTCCTTACGGCGCCATGGCGGTGGTGCTCAAAGAGGTGCCCCCGACTGCCGATTCGCTCTTCAAGCGTCCGCAGACCAAGGCGCAGGCGCTCAAGTGCGATCTCTGCCGTCACCGCGAGGCGGGCCCGGCCTGTGTCGAGGTGTGTCCGACCCAGGCGCTGCGGCTGGTCACGCCGGAGCATCTTGAGACCCTGAACCGGCAGAAACAGCTGGCCAGTGCCGAGGCACTGCTGGCGATGCCGGCGCGGGTGTGAGCGGGCTTGCCGAGCCGTTTTTCGTTAACAAACAAGAGTGTGAGTCATGAAAAAAGTCATTACCGTGTGCCCCTATTGCGGCACCGGTTGCAAAATCAACCTGCTGGTTGAAAACGACAAGGTGGTGGGGGCCGAAGGCGCCAACGGCCGGACCAACGAGGGGCAGCTCTGCCTCAAGGGCTATTACGGTTGGGATTTTTTGAACGACACCAACCTGCTGACCCCCCGTCTCAAGAGCCCGATGATCCGCCGCGAGCGCGGTGGCAAGTTCGAGGCAGTCTCCTGGGATGAAGCGATCGAGTTCGCCAGCAGCCGTCTCTCCGCCATCAAGGCGAAATATGGCCCGGACGCCATCATGACCACCGGCTCTGCCCGTGGCCCCGGCAATGAAGCCAACTATGTGATGCAGAAATTTGCCCGTGCGGTGATTGGGACGAACAACGTCGACCACTGCGCGAGGGTGTGACACGCACCCTCAGTCTCCGGTCTGGAGACAACTGTAGGCAACGGCGCCATGAGCAACGCCATTCCCGAAATTCAAGAGACCAAGTGCCTGCTGGTGTTTGGTTACAACGCTGCTGACTCTCACCCCATCGTCGCCCGCCATATCCTCAAGGCGAAGGCAAACGGGGCCAAGGTGATTGTGTGTGATCCCCGCATGGTGGAGACCGCCCGTATCGCCGATCAGTGGCTGCCGCTCAAAAACGGTTCCAACATGGCGCTGGTTAACGCCTTCGCCAACGTGTTGATCAATGAAGGGCTCTACAACAAGGCCTTTGTCGCCAACTACACCGAAGGGTTCGAGACCTTCAAGGCGACGGTGGCCAAGTACACCCCGGAATATGTGGAGGGGATCACTGGTCTGAAAGCCGCCGATATCCGCGCCGCCATTCGCACCTACGCCGAGTCGCCTGCTTCCATGATCCTGTGGGGCATGGGGGTGACCCAGTACGGTCAGGCGGTGGACGTGGTCAAGGGGCTCGCGGGTCTGGCGCTGCTGACCGGCAACTTTGGTCGCCGCGGTACCGGTTGCGGGCCGGTACGTGGTCAGAACAACGTGCAGGGCACCTGTGATATGGGGATGCTGCCGCACCAGTTCCCGGGTTATCAGTCGGTGGCCGATCCCGCCATCAGCGCCAAGTTCGCCAAGGCGTGGGGCGTGGAGTCGCTCTCCCAAAAGCCCGGCTATCGCCTGACCGAGCTTGGCCACAAGGTGGAGGAGGGCAAGTGCAAGGCCTTCTACATCTTTGGTGAAGATCCGGCCCAGACCGAGGCTGACTTGGGTCAGTTCCGCCGCACTCTGGCGGGGATGGAGCTGGTGATCGTGCAGGATATCTTCATGACCCAGACCGCCGAGATGGCCGACGTCATTCTGCCCGCCACCAGCTGGGGCGAGCATGAAGGGGTCTACAGCTCGGCGGATCGCGGCTTCCAGCGCTTCTACAAGGCGGTGACGCCCCCCGAGAACGTGAAGCCGGACTGGGCCATCTTCTCGCTGATGGCGACCGCCATGGGTTATCCCATGGAGTACCACAACACCGAAGAGATCTGGGACGAGATGCGTGCGCTCTGCCCGCTCTACGCCGGGGTCAGCTACGACAAGATGGCCGATCTCAAGAGCGTGCAGTGGCCCTGCCCGACCGAGGATCACCCGGGCACCAGCACTCTGTTCGAGGGGAACGTGTTCACCACCCCGAGCGGCAAGGGTCAGCTGATTGCCTCCGAGTGGCGGCCGCCGCTGGAGCAGCCCTGTGCCGAGTACCCGCTGGTGCTCTCCACCGTGCGCGAGGTGGGTCACTACTCCTGCCGCTCCATGACCGGCAACTGCTCGGCGCTGCAGACCCTGGCCGATGAGCCCGGCTATGTGCAGATCCACCCGAGCGATGCCAAAAAGCTCGGGGTGAAGGATCAGGCGCTGGTCTGGATCTCGTCGCGCCGTGGCAAGGTGATCACCCGCGCCAACTACAACGACCGGGTCAACGCCGGGGTGGTCTACATGACCTACCAGTGGTGGATCGGGGCCTGCAACGAGCTCACCATCGAGCACGTCGATCCCGTCTCCCACACGCCGGAGTACAAGTACTGCGCGGTGAAGATCGAGCGCATTGACAATCAGCCTGAGGCGGAAGTGTACGTCCAGACTGAATACAGCGCGCTCAAGGCGAAATTGCGCAGCGCAGCCAAGGGCTGATCGCCCTAAAAACGAGGTTCTGCACAAATAAGGGAACCCGACTCGGATTTATCGAGTCGGGCACCCTTTTATTACCCAAAAAAAGGGGAGTAAATGATGCAACATGAAATTGGTCGCTTATTCGGACTTTTCTATATTGGCACCTATCTGGCGGCGATATTGCTGGGAATAGGTTGCTATATTTGGCGCGACGAGATGATATTTCTGCTGGGCTTCGGTTTTTTCGGCTGTTTTATGGCAGCAAGGCTCGCCATGAGCAGCGTATTTTCTGCCTTGAGTATTTCCAGTGCCTGGCTGATCGGGTTTATCTCCACCACCTTGATCAACGGCCTGCTGTTAGGGGTGATCACCCTGCTGATCTACCTCACGCACCAGAGCGTCACCGCCGAGCTTGCCGACAACGCCAGCTGGCTGCTGATGGCCTTCCAGAGCTTGTCGGCCCTCTTTATCTTCGGTGGCCTGAAGTGCTGCCACAGCCGGATCATCACCTCGTAAATTGCCGATGGATGGGCAGCAAACGCCATCTTGAAACCCGCAGCCAGCGAAGAGGAAAGGGCAGATCTGACAGTTGACGGCGGCCCACTTTTCAGGCGCCTTAATTGAGATCAAGAACTGATGAAATAACCGGTTAAATATGGCCATCAGATATATTGAATCGGATTGTAATGAAATTTGAGCTCATCTATGATGAGTCGCCATTCCAATATATCCCCCGATAACGATGTTACTTTTTGTTGTCGTTCGTTAATAACAACTCTGGAATTGCAACATGCGACAATTTCCGTCACCGCTTTTCTTATTGGCAGCCGCTTTTACGGGCTGCGGCTATTTATTTTGGTGACGAGTGCTTGTCGTGATGCGATGGCATGGACAGCCTGACTGGTGACTAAATCGATATAACGTGAGGCCGCAATGCTAAATGTGAGTGCCATCCCCCTGGACGAGATCTCTCCCATCTGGGACGACGGTTTTCTCCTGCTCTCCAAATCCCTCCTGTCGGCCGTGACGCTCGATGATTTTATCCACAAACTCAACAAGATAGATGCCAGCTTCGGCGGCGTAACCCGGGTCAACCTGATCCTCAACATGGGTGCGGACGAGGAGGCCATCTTCTACTTCATGGGACATTCCGGCCCAAAGCATCTGGTCTGCCCCAAGGCAGAGCTTCACCTCTCCCCCCGTCCCACTAAAGAGACCCCGGAACAGGCCATCATTCTCGCTGCCGCCCGCTTTGAGAATCGCTGCCCGGCGCTGGATCGCGAAGGGGTCTACGGGGGGCTGCGCTCCTACTGCCAGCTCCCCATCACCACTGCCCGCAGCCACCTTGGCGGGGTCGAGTTTATCAACACCCAGCTCGACAGCTTCACCATGGAGACCCTCGCCAAGCTGACCCAGCTGGCGGCCATTATCGCCATTGCGCTGGAGAACGTGCAGGACAAGGAGCGCACTCTGGAGCAGGCCAACTCCCTGCGCCTTGAGCGCGACAGCTGCAAAATTCTGGTGGATGTGACCAACGCGGTGATCAAACTGGTGCGCATCGCCGAGCTGCCCAAGAGCCTGTTTGCCATCCTGCACCACCACTTCGGCATCAGCAGCTTGTGTCTGGCGGAGTACAACGCCACCTCCGACAGCTTCAAGAGCTATCTGGTCAATCAGCACCAGAGCGATCAGCCGGGCATCATCGATCACTCCTGTTTTGAAAAGAAGTGCCTGCAGGGGGCCCTTGGCCACAGCGAGCCGTTTTTTGTCTATCGCGAACATAGCCACGGTTGCAGCAATCGCTGCCGTTTTACCTCCCAGATCCTGCCGCCCGAGGCCGACAGCTCCTGCATTTTGCCGCTGCGCTATCGGGGCAACCTGCTGGGGGTGTTGATCCTCTCGCACCCCAACGCCGACTTTTTTGCCGATATCGATATCTCCTTGCTGGAGCAGGTGGCGGCGCGCACGGCGATTGCCATGAACAACGTGCAGGCGCAGCAGGAGATCTCCAACACCAACGGCGCAAAAGAGAAGACCATTCGCATCAACGAGCCGCAGATGCAGGGGGAGTTCCCCCACATCATCTACCAGAGCGCGGTGATGGAGAGCGTGCTGGAGAAGGTGCGGCTGGTGGCCGAGAGCGACAGCACCGTGCTGATCCTCGGCGAGACCGGCACCGGCAAGGAGCTGATCGCCCAGGCCATTCACGCCCTGAGTGCCCGCCACGACCACGAGATGGTAAAGGTGAACTGCGCCGCCATTCCCACCGGCCTTATCGAGAGCGATCTCTTTGGCCACGAGAAGGGGGCCTTTACCGGCGCCCTCACCCAGCGCATCGGCCGCTTCGAGCGGGCCCACAAGGGCACCCTGTTCCTCGACGAAGTGGGGGATATGCCGCTGGACTTGCAGCCCAAACTCTTGCGGGTATTGCAGGAGCACGAGCTGGAGCGGGTCGGCAACAGCAACCCCATCGCAGTGGATGTGCGGCTGGTGGCCGCCACCAACTGCGATCTGCTCACCATGGTCAAGAACAAGCGTTTCAGAAGCGATCTCTACTACCGCCTCAACGTCTTTCCCATCGAGCTGCCGCCCCTGCGCGAGCGGCGTGAGGATATTCCGCTCTTGGTCAACTTCTTCATCAAGAAAATCGCCAAGCGGATGCGCCGCACCATCACCTCCATCCCGGCCGACGCCATGAAGATGCTGGTGTCGCTCCCCTGGTACGGCAACATCCGTGAGCTCGAAAACATCATCGAGCGGGCGGTGGTGATGACCCGCGGCCACGTGCTCAACCTCTCGCCGGACGAGCTGCTGCCCCTCAAGGGCTTTCACAAGATAGAGACCCTGGTCTATGACGAGCCGGCCCGGGAGCTGTTCCGTGAGCCGCTGCCCGCCTTGCCGCAGGGGGAAGAGGCTCAGGGGGAGGATGAGCGAGTCAGCATCATCCGGGCGCTGAAGGCGTGCAACGGCATCGTTGCCGGCGAGCGGGGCGCCGCTCAGCGCCTCGGCATGAAGCGCACCACCTTGCTGTCGAAAATGAAACGGCTCGGCATTTCGGCCAGAGATCCCGAGAGCATTGACGGGGTCGCACCATGAGAGAGGCCATAGAGCTTGAGATGCGGAGTGAGCAGAGAGAACAAAGCGAGCAGAGCGAACTGGCACGCTGCGCCATCCATCGCGAGGTGGTGCACTACCGCGCCGATACACTGACCTGCGACAGCGAAATGGCGCTCCCCTCCGAGACGCCGGTGGCGCTGGTCTACAACGGCATCGCCCACAGCGTGATGATGTGCTCGGCCTCCGATCTGGAGGATTTCGCCATCGGGTTTTCGCTATCCGAGGGGATCATCGACAGCCTGCTCGATATCCACGATATCGAGCAGATCGACGGCTGTCAGGGGATTGAGCTGCATATCACGTTGGCCAATCGCTGCGTCCATCGCCTCAAAGAGAAGCGGCGCACGCTCGCGGGGCGCACCGGTTGCGGCATCTGTGGCAGCGAGAGTTTGGAGCAGGTGATCCGCACCCAGCCAAGCTTGCCCGACAGCCAGCGTCTGGCGGTAGGGCATATCGACAAGGTACTGAGCGCGCTGCGCCCGCTCCAGCTGCTGGGCCAGCGCACCGGCGCCACCCATGCGGCGGTGCATCTGGACGGGGAAGGCAACATTCTCGCCATTCGCGAGGATGTGGGGCGCCATATTGCGCTGGACAAGCTGGTGGGTCATCTGCAACGCAGCGGTCGGCGGGATGGCGCCATTCTGGTGACCAGCCGCGCCAGCTTCGAGATGGTGCAAAAGTGCGCCAGCGCCGGGGTGGAGATCTTGCTCGCCATCTCCGCCGCCACCGAGCTTGCGGTCGAGCGGGCCGAGCAGACGGGGCTCACCCTGGTGGGCTTTTGCCGCCCCGGGCGGGCCGAGATCTACAGCGGCTGTCAGCGTATTCTGCTTTAAGTGACTGCAAGAGTGAGAGCCTGCTAAAGGGCTTATAAAAACTGGCAATAAAAAAGGGCGGGGAGTGTGACTCCCCGCCCTTGTTGTATCTGCTTCTGTGGCGGATCAGCGCGCCAGCAGGATACGCAGCATGCGGCGCAGCGGCTCGGCGGCGCCCCACAGCAGCTGGTCACCCACGGTAAAGGCGGCCAGATACTCAGGGCCCATATTGAGTTTGCGCAGACGACCCACCGGAATGCTGAGGGTGCCGGTAACGGCCGCCGGAGTCAGCTCGCGGGCTGTGATATCGCGATCGTTGGGGATCACTTTCACCCAGTCGTTGTGGGCGGCCAGCAGGGCTTCGATCTCCGCCAGCGGCACATCCTTTTTCAGCTTGATGGTAAACGCCTGACTGTGGCAGCGCAGGGCACCGATCCGCACACAGAGACCATCCACCGGAATGACGGCGTTCTCGATACCCAAAATCTTGTTGGTTTCGGCCTGACCTTTCCACTCTTCACGGCTCTGGCCGTTGTCGAGCTTGGTGTCGATCCAGGGAATGAGGCCACCGGCCAGCGGTACGCCGAAGTTGTCCACCGGCAGGGTGCCGGAGCGGGTCTTCTCGGTGATCTTGCGCTCGATGTCGAGGATGGCGGAGGCAGGGTCTGCCAGCTCGACCGCCACTTCGTCACGCAGCATCCCCATCTGGGTGACCAGCTCGCGCATATGGCGGGCACCGCCACCGGAGGCGGCTTGATAGGTGGCCACGCTCACCCACTCCACCAGATCGGCCTTGAACAGGCCACCGAGGGCCAGCAGCATCAGGCTGACGGTGCAGTTGCCGCCAACGAAGGTCTTGATGCCATCGTTTAGGGCCTGCTCGATGACATCGCCGTTGACCGGATCCAGAATGATGACGGCATCTTTCTCCATCCGCAGGGAGGAGGCGGCGTCAATCCAGTAACCCTGCCAGCCAGCGGCTTTCAGGCGCGGATAGACATCCTTGGTGTAGTCGCCGCCTTGCGCGGTGATGATGATATCCTGCCTGGCCAGCGCCTCGATATCGAAGGCGTCCTGCAGAGTACCGGCATCGACGCCGAAGTTGGGGGCGGCCTCACCGGCCTGGGAGGTGGTGAAGAATGTGGGTTGAATATGGGCGAAATCCTGCTCTTCCTGCATCCGGCTCATCAGAACCGATCCCACCATGCCACGCCAACCGACCAAACCTACTTTTTTCATATTGTCCTACCCTGGATTGCTGCTAAAGAAACTTGCGATGACACCCGTAACCCCTTGTCTGGCGACGCCTGTTTACAAGCGGTTTACAGGCCATTTAAAAAATATGCGCTGCGAAAAATGCGTCTATCCACATTACGGATTGTGACGGCTTGCGCAAGTCGAATTGCGCAATATTCTGTGCCGTTTGCTGCATTAACCGGCAGCCAGAGCACCGCTCAGGCAGACGGGGAGGGAGAAGGTCAACATCAGACGAAAAGGCCACCGTTTATGGCGGTGGCCTGTCAATAAAGCGGTTGAGGACGTCCTCTGCTGGGCGTAGTTGGCGAGTGAAACAGCCCGACAGCTTGGGTGCTTAGCCGTAACGAGCCAGAGTGAGCCCCTCATCGCTGATGGCGGGTTCGCTGCCGCTGATAAGATCGCACAGAAGCTGACCCGAACCGGCCGCCATGGTCCAGCCCAGGGTGCCGTGGCCGGTATTGAGCCAGAGGCCGGGAATGGGGCTTGGTCCCACCAGCGGGGTGCCGTCCGGCGTCATGGGACGCAGGCCGGTCCAGAACTCGGCCTTGCTGATATCGCCCCCTTCGGGGAAGAGATCGCCCACCACCATCGCCAGGGTGTCGTGGCGTCTGGGGTTGAGAGCGAGGTTGTAGCCCGACAGTTCCGCCATGCCACCGACCCGGATCCGCTCGTCGAAACGGGTGATGGCCACCTTGTAGGTCTCGTCGAGCACGGTACTGCGCGGTGCGGCCTCGGCGTTGATCATCGGCAGGGTGAGGGAGTAGCCCTTGACCGGATAGACCGGCAGCTCCAGCCCGAGCGGGCGCAGCAGCGGCCGCAAAAAACCGGTGGCATAGCTGCCGAGCGCACAGACGATGGCATCGGCGCGATAGCGCTGCTCGCCCGCCCGCACCGCCACGGCGCGGCCGCGGGCTTGCTCAATCTCGTCGATATCGCAGTTGAAGACAAACTTGACCCCGAGCTTCTCGGCTTCAAGGGCAAGGGCCTTGGTGAAGCGGAAGCAGTCGCCGGTCTCGTCGCCGGGCAGGCGCAAGCCGCCGACGATTTTGCCGCGCACCCGCGCCAGCGCAGGCTCTGCCGCTTCGCAGCCGCTGGCATCGAGCGACTGGTAGGGGACGCCATACTCCTCCAGCACCTCGATATCGCGCTGACTGGCATCGAGCTGGGATTGGCTGCGAAACAGCTGCAGGGTGCCGAGCTGGCGCCCTTCGTAATCGATGTTCAGCTCGTCGCGCAGCAGCTTCATGCAGTCGCGGCTGTATTCGGCCAGACGCACCATGCGCCCCTTGTTGGTGGCATAGGCGGTCGGGGTGCAGTTGGCGAGCATTCTGAGCATCCAGCGTAGCTGGAAGGGGTCGGCAGTGGGGCGCACGGTGAAGGGGGCATGCTTTTGCAGCATCCACTTGGCGGCCTTGAGGGGAATGCCGGGGGCCGCCCAGGGGGCCGCATAACCCGGGGATATCTGCCCGGCGTTGGCATGGCTGGTTTCAAGGGCGACGCCACCTTGTCGCTCCAGCAGGGTCACCTTGTGACCCGCTTTGGCCAGATACCAGGCGCTGGTTACCCCAATTACGCCGCCACCGAGAACCACTATCTCCATATCGTCTTTCCTTAGACTCGTTTTTCTGATGTTTGGTTGATGGAAACCTTGATGTGGCCACCACCATAATCAGCCGCCACAGGATATTCAACCGCTCTGCGCAGGATTGGGATCTCCGTCTGCCTGCCAGTCACAGGCTGGTGTTTGGTGCGATGACGTGCCTGATTGCCAGGGTAAATCGCTGCGCTGTTGTCATGGGTATGTGTCAGGGGGCATGGTCCGCTTACAGCTGCTCCAGCTGGATCAGATAGTGCTCCGCCGTCGCCAAAATGGCCTGCTGTTGTTCTGCGGCTTGGCCATCCCAGTTGGCATAGGGGAGGGCGAGGCGGGGATTGCCGCCCAGTTTGTCCCGATTGCGCCAAAGAAAGTGCCAGTAGAGGCTGTTGAAGGGGCAACTTCCGTCGCCGTGGCGGGCTTTGACCTGATAGTGGCACCCCTTGCAGTAGTGGCCCATCCGCTCGAGATAGGCGCCGCTGCTGGCGTAGGGCTTGCTGCCCATCAGGCCGCCATCGGCAAACTGGCTCATGCCGCGGGTGTTGGGCAGCTCCACCCACTCGATGGCATCCACATAGATGCCGAGATACCACTGATCCACCTCGTCAGGATCAAGCCCCGCCAACAGGGCAAAGTTGCCGGTCACCATCAGCCGCTGGATATGGTGGGCGTAGCCATGCTCGAGGGACTGGCGAATGGCGTGTCGCACGCAGGCCATCCTGGTTTCGCCGCTCCAGAAGAAACCGGGCAGCGGCCGGTTGGCCCCGAGAAAATTGATCTGCTGATAGCCCGGCATCTTTTCCCAGTAGAGGGCGCGGACAAACTCGCGCCAGCCGAGGATCTGGCGAATAAACCCCTCCACCTGTGCCAACGTGATGGTGGCCTGATTGGCCTGCCAGTGGGATTCGGCGGCCCGAATCACCTCAAGCGGATGAAGCATTTTGCTGTTGAGGGAAAACGACAGTCGGCTGTGAAACAGACTCCAGCCCCGCTCGCTCATGGCATCCTGATAGCGGCCAAAGTGGGGCAGGCAGTGGGCCAGAAAATGGGCCAGCAGCTCGCGACTCTGGCGCCTTGTGATGGGCCAGGGCAGCCCGCTGGCATCTGCCTCGCCGATGGTACTGACCCCGTGGCGGGTCAGCATGGCATCAATCTCGATCACCTCGTTGGCAAAGGTGAGGGGTTCCGGGATCGGCTGACGATCCGGCAGTTTGGCGCGGTTCTCGTCATCAAAATTCCAGCGCCCGCCAAGGGGTTGGCCGCGCTCATCGAGCAGCACTCGGTATTGCTTGCGCAAGGAGCGGTAGAAGAACTCCATCCTGCTGTGGGGATAGCGCTGCCAGCCATCGCGGGGGGTGAGAAAATGTTCGCTATCCACCTCGGTAGCAGGGATGGCCAGGCCCGCCGCCCAGCTTTTCAACTGGCTGGCGAGGCGCCACTCATCCGGGCTCTGCCAGGCAAAGCTGCTGGCCTGATGTGCTTCGAGCTGAGCCTCCAGCAAGCCGGGCAAATTGGGCCAGCGGGCGCTCTCATCAAGGGTCAGGTAACAGACGCGGTGGCCCGCCTTGCCAAGGGCCGCTGCGAAGGCGCGCATGGCGGCAAAGAAGGCCAGCACCTTCTGGCGATGGTGGCGGCAGTAGTCGGTCTCCTGGCGCAGCTCCGCCATTAGATAGCAGGTTGCCGGATCCGGGGTGCGAAACCAGCTGTGAGCGGCGTTCAGCTGATCGCCGAGGACAAGGCGCAGCTCCATCAGACTGGCTCCCCCTCAGGTTGCTGGCTGCGGTGACGAGCGTGGCGACAGCGCTCGCTGCAGTAGCGAACCTCCTCCCAGCTGTGCGCCCACTTGCGCCGCCAGCTGAAGGGGCGTTGGCAGACGGGGCAGATCTTCTCGGGCAGATGGGGTTTGCGATGCATGAGGGTTTCCGGCCTTGGCTGATGGGGGATGTGGCGTGTGGGTAGGGAGAATAACGAACCGGGGGCGTGGACGGATCAACCTCACTGCCGATTTGCCGCGCAGATGCCCACTTTGTGAGCGGGCGCACAGCCCGTCGGTGCACCCCTTGTTTGCAAATTAACCAGCCGTTAACGTGGCGAGGCTGCCCGTTGGCAGCATCCATCTATGGATCTTGTTGGCCACCGACTGTCTACAACCGATATGGAGGGGAGTGATGCCAATCATGACAGCTACGCCCCGGGCAGCTTGCCTGCTCGCCCACTGGTATACCCGGGATCCCATTCTCACCTTCGACTTTCCTCACCGCTGATTGGCGGCACCCGCCGTTTGAATTTGTCAGCCGGACGACCCTGATCGCCCCGGTTTCTTTGCCAATTCCAATTTCAAACACACTGGCCTTGCGCCGGTGAGGAGTCTTATATGCGTCGTATACCCGAGCCGTTTCGTATCAAGATGGTCGAGCCCATCAAACAGACCACTGGCGCCGAGCGCCGCGCCGCCCTCGAGGCCGCTGGCTGGAACCCCTTTCTGCTGTTGGCCGAGGATGTCTATATCGATCTGCTGACCGACAGTGGCACAGGTGCCATGTCCGACCGTCAGTGGGCCGGCATCATGATGGGGGATGAGGCCTATGCGGGCAGCCGCAACTTCGTCGAGCTGGAGCGCACGGTGCGCGACATTTTTGGTTACCAGCATGTGATGCCCACCCACCAGGGGCGCGGGGCCGAGCAAATCCTCTTCCCCGAGCTGGTCAAGCGCTGCAAGGGCAAGGCACCTGTCTTTATCTCCAACTATCACTTCGACACCACCAAGGCCCATGTGGAGTTGGCTGGCGCGCGGGCCATCAACCTGCTCACCCCGAAAGCGCTCGACACCACGGCCCCTTATGCCTGGAAGGGGGATTTTGATCTCCCTCGCCTGAGCGACACCATCGAGACCCTGGGGGCCGACAACGTGGCCGGCATCATCATCACGGTGACCTGCAACAGCGCTGGTGGCCAGCCGGTCTCCATGGCCAATATGGAGGCGGTCTCCGAGCTGGCCCGTCGCCACCATATTCCGGTGGTGATCGACGCCGCCCGCTTTGCCGAGAACGCCTGGTTTATCAAGGAGCGGGATCCGGCCTATGCCAAGTGCAGCATCAAGGAGATAGTGCGCCAGATGTTCGCGCTGGGGGACATCTTCACCATGTCGGCCAAGAAGGACGGGCTGGTCAATATCGGCGGGCTCTGCTGCTTCAAGGAAGATCTCGACCTGTTTCGCGCGGTGCAGGTGCGCTGTGTAGCGATGGAGGGGTTTGTCACCTATGGCGGCCTCGCCGGACGGGACATGGCGGCGCTCGCTATCGGCCTGCGGGAGGGGATGGATGAGGAGTATCTCACCTACCGTATCAGTCAGGTGGCTTATCTCGGCGAGCGGCTGGCCGAGGCGGGCATCCCCATCCAGACCCCCACCGGCGGTCATGCGGTGTTTGTGGATGCCAAAAAGCTGCTGCCCCATATTCCGGCCGAGCAGTTCCCCGCCCATGCGCTCGCCTGCGAGCTCTATCTGGAAGGGGGCGTGCGCGGGGTGGAGATTGGCTCCCTGCTGCTCGGGCGCGATCCCGCCACCGGCAAGCAGGAGGCGGCGGACTTCGAGCTGTTGCGCCTCACCATTCCGCGGCGGGTCTACACCCGGGATCACATGGACTATGTGGCCGACTGCCTGATCGCGGTGAAAGCGCGGGCCAGCGACATTCGCGGGCTCACCTTTGATTACGAGCCGCCGCTGCTGCGCCACTTCACGGCGCGGCTGAAACCTGTCTGATCAGCAACCGGTTAGATGTGCTAATCAACCGCGCCAAACCGTGAAGATCACCGGTCGCTCCCGGTTAAACGGCCAAGTAAAAAGCCCCCGCACCAAGGTGCGGGGGCTTTCGTTTATCGAAGCAAGGCCGGGGTCAGACCGCCTGATACTCCAGCTCGACGGAGCCCAGCGCCTTAAGAGTGGACTGGGCGGAGTCACGCTGGCTGATCTGGCCGTTTTTGTTCTCCAGCAGCACGGCGCGGCGGATGGTGGCGAGATCTTCACCGTTCAGCACCGCATGGGCGCAGGCCATCTGCATCGGCGGCAGGCTGGGGTTGAAGGCGGCGTTCTCGGCGTAGCGGCCAGAGAAGATGCGGCCATCGGCAAATTGCAGCGCCACCGCGGCATAGCCCTGACTGTAGGGGGCGTAGCTTTGACGGGCGGCGGCCAGCGCGGCTTGCCACAGCGGGTCTTCGCTTTGAAGCTCGAGCTCGGCGTGATCCTGCGGGCTCATCAGCGCATCCGTGATATCGAGGTCCGCCGGCCCAAACGAGTGGGGCAGGAAGGATTGCAGGGCGCTCAAGTCATCGGGCAGAGAGACTTTCAGGATCTTGGCGGTGCTCAGCTCGTTCATGAACTGACGGCAGTGGCCGCAAGGGGTGTAGTTGACGGTGATTTCGCTGATCCCGGTCTCGCCACCCAGCCAGGCGTTGGAGATGGCGGACTGCTCGGCGTGGACCGAGTGGAACAGACCTTGCCCCGCGAACTCCATGTTGGCACCGAAGTACCAGGTGCCACTCAGGCCGCAGGCGATGGCACCGACATAAAACTTGGAGATGGGCGCTACCGAGCAGGCGGCGGCCAGCGGCAACAGGGCGAGGCGCAGGGCGCGATCATCGAGACCTGTGGCGGCTTTCAGCGTGGCGACTTGCTCCGGCGTGAAGCGGGCGGTGAAGTCGGCACTATCCAGCATGGGCTGCACGGCTGCTTTGAGCGGGGCAGAGAGGGTATCGAATGGCTTGGCAAAACGGGGATGCATAGTGTGTCCTCAAAGGCCAATTGGGCGGCCATTGTAGGGAGCAAGCTCGGGTAAATGTGTGAGCAGGCTCACGCCCTGACGGGCAAACGGAGGGGGATGGTAATGGAAACGTTTGTCTTGTGCAAATTGTGCGGCAGGTCGCACCCCGAGAGGCCAGCAGGCCCCCCGGAATGGTCAACAGATGGTCAATGGGGTCATCAGAGCAGCCAGTGATAGATGGCAAACAGCAGCGGGGCGACGGCAGCGGTGAGGATCCCGCATACCACCATGGCGAGCGATGCAAAGGCCCCCTGGGTGATCCCCTTCTCGGCGGAGGTGGCGGTGCCGATGGCGTGGGCACAGGCCCCCATCGCGAGCCCTTGCGCTTCCGGATCTGTCACTTTGAACACTTTAAGCAGCGGGTAGCCGATCAGGGCACCGACAATCCCCACCACCACTACCACAGCGGCCGCAATGGCGGGAATGCCGCCGATAGACTGGCTGACGCTCATGGCGAGCGGGGTGGTGATGGATTTGGTCGCCAATGAGGCGAGTAGCGCCGGATCTGTGCCCATAAAATGACCGATCAGCAGGGTTGTGCACACCGAGATCAAGACGGAGGCGAGGGTACAGATTAGGATGGGCTTGAGCTTGGCCTGGATCTGGCGCGCCTGTTGATAGAGCGGCAGCGCCAGTGCCACTACTGCGGGTTCCAGCAGCATGGTAATGGGGCTGCTGCCGTGCTCGTACTGCTCAAGGGGTAGATCGAGCCAGAGCAGCAGGCCGATGATCACCGCGGTCGGCACCAGCACCGGATTGATGATGGGCCAGGGCAGGCGTCGATAGAGGGCGCGGGTGGCGAAATAGAGCGCCAGGGTCAGAGGGATCGCTAGCCAGAAGATCATTTGTTCATCCTCTGGTAGAGCCGACCGACGGTGGCGAGGATCAGCACGATACCCAGCACGATGCAGAGCATGATGACGCCGAAGGATTGGCGCAATGGCTCAAGCCAGGCCACCAGTCCGACTGCAACCGGCACGAACAAAACGCCCATGTGGCGCAGCAGCAGGCCAGCCCCCAGCTCGACCCAATGAAGCTTGATCAGTTGCAGGGAGAGCAGCACAAACAGCAGCAGCATGCCGATGATGCTGCCGGGAAAGGCAAACGGCAGGATGGCTGCCACGGATTTGCCTGCCAGCAGGCAGGCGACGATGACCATAAAGTCACGAAAGTACAGCAAGGCGCGTTGCGCGATCACGTGAACCTCATCGACTGGGAAGAAAAATCGCAGTTTACCAGAGAGGCCTGGTCGCGGCATTAAAACAATAACAACTGAAATCAGTTCGTTTGAAGCTGATTTGTATGCAGATTATCTGTTGAACATCGTCTGATAGAACCCTTTTTCGAACTACAAGGAGTAGTGATGACATCCCTCTTGTCCCGAGTTCGCCAGCTGGCGAACGATACTGCGTTGCCACCCCATCTGTTGCAAACCCGTCAGTGGGAAGGGCCTCTGTGCCGGGTGCGACTCGACAACACCGGTTCTGATGCCACCCCGGTCGAGCGCTGGGTGCTGTTTGACGGCAAGCTTGGCCTGCCGGTGGAGAGCGCCATTTATGGCGAAGGATTCCAGATGCTGGCCCAGACCATGGGTAGCTGGCAATCACCGCAACATGTCGGCCGTTGTCCCGATGCCAGCGTTTATCGCATCACTGATGACAATGACTATCACACCATTCACAACCTGTTGCTGGTGGAGCATGGCAAGGGGTGGCTGCTGCTCGCCTTTGCCAGCTGCCACCGTTTTGGCGGGGAGTTTCGCCTCTACCCCGATGGTCGCTTGCAGATCCTGATGAACTGCGAAGGGCGAAAACTTGCGGCCGGTGAGCATTGGCAGAGCGAGGCGCTGATCTGCCTCGAAGGAGCTGAGCGCGAGGATCTGCTGGCCGAACTGGCACAGCTGATCGAGGTCGAGCACTGCTCGCTGATCGGCAAGGTAATTGAGCGCCCGAGCGGCTGGTGCTCCTGGTATCACTACTACGCCGAGGTGAGCGCTGCCGATATTCGCGAGAACCTGCAGGTGCGTGCCGAGCGTTTCCCGGCCCTGCGTTATGTGCAGATCGACGACGGCTATCAGGCCAAAATGGGCGACTGGCTCACCCCGTCGGCCAAGTTCGAGCAGGGGGTGGCATCACTGGCTGAGGAGATCAAACAGGCTGGCTGCGAGCCTGCCCTCTGGGTCGCTCCTTTTATTGCAGAGCCCGGTTCGCAGGTGTTTCAGGATCACCCCGACTGGTTTGTGAAGGGGGATGATGGCCTGCCGCTCCCTTCCGAGCGGGTCACCTATGGCGGCTGGCGCTGCACCCCCTGGTATGTGCTGGACGGCACCCACCCCGAGGTGCAAGCGCACCTTGAGCAGGTGTTTCGTACCCTGCGCGAGCAGTGGGGCATCCACTACTTCAAACTCGATGCCAACTTCTGGGGCGCCATCCACGGTGGTCGTTTCCACGATCCGGCCGCCACCCGGGTCGAGGCCTATCGGCGTGGTATGGCGGCCATCCTGCGTGGTGCAGGTGAAGGCGCTTTCCTGCTCGGTTGCAATGCCCCCATATGGCCGAGCCTTGGGCTGGTGCACGGCATGCGGGTGAGCGATGACGTGGAGCGCAATGGCCACCGCTATCGCCAGATTGCCCGCGAGGCCTTCTGCCGCGCCTGGCAGAATGACAAGCTCTGGGCCCTCGACCCCGACTGCATTTGCCTGCGGGATCTACCGAGCCAGCAGGCAAGTAAAGCTGAATACAGTTTCCATCTGGCGGCGTTGGTGGCGAGCGGCGGCATGATGCTGGCTGGTGATCGACTGCAAGATCTCGATGAGGAGCAGGCGGCGCAACTGCATAAGCTGCTTGCGCTCTGCGCAGCCCGAGCACCCTCTGCCCGTTTCGAGTCGATGGACTTTGCCTGCGGAGAAGTAAGCCTGCCCGAGGGCGGCACTCTGCTCTGCCTGTTCAACTGGGAGGGGCAACCACAGGAGTTTCTGCTGCCGGAAGGGGGAAGCGATTTTTGGCTGGGACAGGCAGTCGGCACGGCTGTGACCCTGCAAGGGGGCGAGGGGCGGGTGATCCGCTACACCTGATCACTGCGTCACCAAACAATTCAGGCTCCATCATGGAGCCTGAATTGTTTCAATCAGCGGTTATCAGTCACGTTTTTTCAGTAACGCCACTCAAAGCCGACGGCGTATTTGGCTGAGCCATAGCCCGGGATGTCACTGCCGGAGGCGATCGCCTTGAGGGTCAGCAGCGGGGTGATGGGCACCCCCAGACCAAAACCGATGGCCAACTGATCATTGGGGTTCCCCATCAGATCGACCCGCATCACCCGATAGAGGGACATATCCTCGCTCAGGTGCATATAGGCTTGCGAAGCGCGGTTATAGACCTGACCAAACACCTCCAGCTGGAAACCTGACTGGGCGCTGATGGCCAGCGGTACCCCGACAAACTTGTAGAGATGGGAACCGTTGAAGTAGCTGTTGGTGATCAGAGGAGTGAAATCAGTCTGCTGATAAAGGGTGTTGAAGTTCTGTTCTACGATGCGATAGGTCTGCTCGGGCAGGCGAGCAAGATAATCCGGTACATCGAACCGGTATGCGGCGTTGGCTGCCAGCGGCAGCAGGGCCAGTAATCCGAGCAGTGCGTGGTGACGAGGCATCAGCAAATGGCTTCCGTTCGGCCAAAGAGATCTCTTGCTTGTGAGACATCCGCTCAGGATGTTGCAAGATATTGGTTTTTGGGGAAATCCCCTTCGTCATTATGACCTGAAGAAGGGGATGAGCGGGGAGGATTTATTGTGAAACTACTCACAACTCATAAATCTTCCAGATAGTGATAGAGACTCTTTAGAATCGCGAAGTTCCGTTCGTTACTCTGGTTCTGCTCGGCCAGCGCCTCGAGACGGGGCACATAGTCCGGCAGACGGCGGCTGAAGTAGTCGCTGCAGTGCAGGCGCCAGCGTTTCTGCTCTGCTTCGCTCAAGGTGTGTGGCCAGTTGCGGGCGCGGTAGCGGAACAGCATCTCCGGCAGCCGCGCGTCGGTAAAGGCAAATTCCCGCTCACCCAGCAGATCCGCCGGGGTGGCGCGCACCAGATCCATGGTGGACTTGTCGCCGTGGCCAAAGAATCCGGCGTAGAGCTGGGTATCGGGGTCGCTCTCATTGCTGCCGGCGAACTCCTGATTGAACACTTCCACCAGTTTTTCCCGTACCTCGGGGTGGGCGCGCAGCAGATCCAGGCTCTTGCGGCACTGCTCCCGATTGATGCCGAGCTCGTCGGCCCGTTCCGCCGTCAGGGTGGCGGCCGGCGCCAGCACCGGGCACTTGTTGATGTGCACCAGTTTCACCGGAATGCCCGCCAGATCCCCCAGCTCCTCTTTTTTGGTATAGAGGCGCTCGCGGATCTCCTCGCTCGTGAGCTCTATAAGCGGGGTGGGGTCGCGGGTCAGGTCGACCATGATCACCGCGTTCTGGTTGGTGGGGTGCCAGGCGAGTGGCGAGACCCAGCTTGCACAACCTTGCCAAGGAGAGAACATGCCGGAGACGTGCACCAGTGGCTTCATGGTCACCACGTCAATCAGCGCTTTCACCTTGTTTTTGTTGCGAAGGTCAAAGAGATAACCAAACAGCTTGGGTTGGGCCTTTTTCACCAGCTTGGCCATCTCGATGGTGGCCAGTACGTCGGAGAGCGCATCGTGTGCATTGGCATGGGCGACGCCGTTGGCGACTGTCAGCTTCTCCAGCCGGAAACTCGGTTTGCCTTCATCATCAAACGCCCACTCGATCCCCTCCGGGCGCAGGGCGTAGCAGGCCCGCAGCATGTCGAGAATATCCCAGCGGGAGTTGCCGTTCTGCCAGCTGTAGGCATAGGGGTCATAGAAGTTGCGATAGAGGGTATAACGGGTCACTTCATCATCGAAGCGGATGCTGTTGTAGCCAAGCACACAGGTATTCGGCGTGGCGAACTGCTCGTGGATCTGGCGAATGAAATCCGCCTCGCACAGCCCATCCTTCATCGCCTTTTGCGGCGTGATACCGGTAATCAGGCACGCCTCCGGATCCGGCAGGTAGTCTGCCGGAGGCTTGCAATAGATGACCAGTGGCTCGCCAATGAGGTTGAAATCCGCATCGGTACGAATACCGGCAAACTGCGACGGCCTGTCCTTGGCGGGGCTGATGCCGAAGGTCTCGTAGTCGTGGAAGTAGTAAGTGGGCTGGGTGGTCTGCTTCGCTGATGTGCTCATGTGTTCTTGTGTGTTCGCGCTTCTGATTGATTTTTCAGGGTTTAGTGCCGTTCTGGTGAGGTGAAAATTCCGAAGACACTTTCATCGTTCACCCAAACCTGACGTTGTTCAATGGCCTGCTGGTACATTATCTGGTACAAAATACCCCCATGAGAGTGGTACAAAATTTTAATGGGGTAGCAATGGCGTTATCAGATAGCTGGCTTCGAGGGGTGAATGGTAAACCATATGCTGGCCCGAGCGAAGTGAGCGACGGTGATGGGTTGAGTGTCCAGGTCTCACCGAAGGGGTAGTTGCGTTCCAAGTTCGGCATGTGGTCGACGGGAAGCGGGTTCGGACCTCTCTTGGTCGGTACCCGGTTCTGACCTTGCGAGAGGCCCGGATAAAGGCCGATAAGCTCAAAAGCGGTGTTGCGCGGATCAGTGCCTCGGGCGACGAGCCTACGCCTGCAGCCTTGTTTGATGAGTGGTTCGAGAAGTACGTGATGCGGGAGTGCCGAGAAGGCACCCAGAAATACTATCGCTATACCTTCTCGTCAGTGAAGAACCGCTTGCCTGACCGGCCAATCAACCAGATCACCATGGACATGTGGTTGAGCTATTTCGATACCATCAGTGAGCGGGCACCAGGGGTAACCCGGGCTGTGATCACGGCATTGAAGGCGTGCTTCAACTGGCAGGCTCGCCGCGGCACGATCTACATGCCCAACAGATGAGTCTGCGGGCCAGGGATGTTGGCGCTCCCGCTAAGACCGGTCACCGGGTGTTGACGGTGCCAGAGGTTGCGAAGATCTGGCGGGCCATTGAGGCCAGTCGGACTGGCACCGGCAACAAGGTGATTCATCTGCTCTGCCTGGTCTATGGGGGCAGGCTTTCCGAGGCCAGAACGCTCAGGCGTCAGGACCTGGATTACGAGTCTATGGTCTGGACCGTGCCGGCGGAGATCAGCAAGACCGGCAGGCCTATCCGCCGCCCCATCACATCGGTGGGCAAGCAATTGTTCGAACGAGCCGCCATGGCGTCGGTGGACCCGGTCTATCTGTTCCCCGGTCAGGGGGAGGGGAATGGTCCGCTAGAGATCCACTCATGTAATCGGTTGGTGAGCCGCTTGCGCAGCAGCCTGGGGATCCCCCATTGGCGGATTCATGATGCTCGTCGAACGCTGTCGACCAGGCTATCGGAATTGGGGGTGTCGCCCCATATCACCGAAGTGATGCTGGGGCACACCCTGACTGGCGTGATGGCTGTTTACAACAAACATGACTGGCTTGAGGATCAAGCGGCTGCCTATGAGCGCTGGTGGACAGTGATCCAGCGGGAGCTAGGCGTTGCCACTGATCCGGTTGTGGCTGTCAATCCAGGCCATGATGTGTGACTTTATCCAGCGCAGTGGCTGGTGGTCGATGGGTTTGGGAAAGGTGGTATCCCTCATGCGCAAGTGTGTACAGATCTAGTTATCACCTGACACCGGCCTCAAGCCGGTGTCTTGTTTACGCTACTTTAGAGCGCACTTCCTTCGGTATCAATTTCAGACCCTTCTTGAACATGCTGTAGGGCGTCAGTCCCTCCATCATCCTGCCCTGATGCGGCCGCTGGGTGTTGTAGTGCGCCAGGTAGCTACCCAGGTCTGTCTGCATCTGCTCTATCGACTCATACCAGGTCGTCCTCCCCTTGATACGGAAGTGTTCATCCAGCAGTGTGCGATGCAGCCGTTCGATAAAGCCGTTGCTCTGCGGCCTGCGTACCTTGGTTGTCCGGTGCTCAATCCCCTCCAGTTGCAGGAACAGCTCGTAGGGATGATGGTCTGGGCGCCCACAGAACTCGCGCCCGTTATCCGACAGAATGGTATAGACCCGTGCCTCGTGGGCCTCGGAAAACGGCAGTACCGTTTCATTGAGCACATAGACCGAGGTCACCGGCAGCTTGCTGATGTAGAGCCGTCCCCAGGCGTGGCGGCTGTAGCAGTCCAGCACGGTTTGCTGATACACCTGCCAACCCCTTGGATCGCGCCGACGAAGAAGGTGTCGACAGCCACCAGTTCTCCGGTGTAGTGGACCTCAATCTGACGTTCTCGAAACTCTGGGCTGAGACGCTCGAACAGGCGAATTTACTCGTCATTGAGCTCAATGGTCAGCTCCCGGTGTGTTTTCTCAAGGCGCAGCAAGCGGTCGTGTTTGGAGAGCAAGTCGTGCCGTTGCCACACGCCACGCACACCGCCCGCACTGACGTTGATGCCTTGCAGAGCCAGTTCTTGTGCGACCCGCTGCGGGCCATGAGTTGGTCTGGTGAGGGAGTAATCGAGGATGGCCTGTTCACTCTCGGGCGCAACCCGGTTGGGATGAGCCCCTTTACAGCCGGGCAATTTGTCGAGCAATCCCTCGGCGCCATAGGTCTGGTAATTACGGCGAATTTCGTAGAACTGCTGACGGCTGTAGCCGATGAGCTTGCAGGCTTTGCTGACATTATTGAGCTCTTTGGCAAGCTCTAGCAGGCTGAGTTTACGACGTGCTACTTTCTCGTTGGTGGTCATATGGTGACTCAAGATAACACGGTAGGGGTACCGTTTTGTTATCCGGTTTGAAGCCGTATGACCACTCCCTTTTGTGGGCAACTGTCAGGTGAATACCATTTCCATACAGCATAACCTCTCGCCTGTTTTTCATATCTGAAACCTCTTCAGCCATCCGAAGCACCGCGCGACTGCATTTAGCTGCAATAACGAGCTTTGTTTAACACCAGTGTGCGGAACCTTATGGTGTCGCGACTGCTCGCACATGCTGTGCGATGATCGCTTTTATCCTTCTACGCCGGTTGGGTGTATCCCGGCAATGCCATCGAGCAGCAGGTCTTGTTCGCGTGAAAGAGGCCCGGTTGAGCGGTAGTAGGGATACAAGGGCTCTATAAGCCTCTTTGCACTGCTTTTTGCAAAACCGTGATGAGGTAAACCATGGGATTAATGACTAGATTTATCAGTAGCAAGGAGTAAAACGACACCCTTGCATCATCACAAAACAGCATGGGACAGGGATCATGAACAAAGCGCAGGAAGCCGGTTCGTGCTCGCTTCAGGTGGATCTCAGACAGGTCGTTTATGCCTTGTCTGCGTCACTGGATCTGGTAGGAATTGGCGATGTGGCCCATGGTAAACGGGTCGGGATCATGGCGGCCGAGTGTGGTCGGGTATTGGGGCTGGATACAGCTGAATGTTGTTTGTTGTTTGAGCTCGGCGTGCTGCACGATATTGGTGTCTCCTCGACCATCACCCATCACCATCTGGTTAGTGAGTTCGATTGGGAGTCCTCCCAGCGTCACTGCGAGGTAGGATATCAGCTGCTCAAGGATTTCCGCTTGCTGGCCCCGTTGGCACTGCCTATCCGTTATCATCATACCCACTGGCATCTCTTGCGCGAGATGGCCGATGTGGACCCCCGGGTTGCTCGTCAGGCCAACCTTATCTTTCTGGTGGATCGTTGCGATGCGCTGGCTGCCCCATTCTATGGCGATGGCTCATTGTTAATGCATACACACGAGATCCGTGCACGCCTGCAGGATTGCCGTGACGAGTTCTTTGCCACCGATCTGTTGGATGGTTTTCTCCAAGCCTCCCGCTCGGAGGCGTTCTGGTTGCAACTGGAGGCGCGAGCCATCAATGATTACATGCACGAGATGCTGAGGCAGCGGGAGTCCTGCATCACCGATAATGGTGAGCTAAAAGCGTTGGCCAGGATCTTCTCGGGTATCGTTGATGCCAAAAGTCCATTCACTATGACACACTCCCTCGGAGTGAGCCGTCTTTCGCGTGCCCTGGCTGAGCGGCTGGGGGTTAGTAGTGTCCATTGTGACATGCTCGAAATTGCAGGGCTGTTGCATGATCTCGGCAAGTTGAGGGTTCCTGATGAAATATTGGACAAACCTGCCGGCTTGACGCCGGAGGAGCGGGCAATCATCAATACCCACAGTTTCGAAACCTACCAGATCCTGCGTCATATCGAAGGGTTTGAGGAGATAGCCTGCTGGGCGGCCTATCACCATGAGGAGCCTGACGGGGAGGGCTATCCGTTCCATCTGCCGGCATCCGCCATGGCGCTCGAAGCGCGCATCCTGCGGGTAGCCGATATTTTCCAGGCCATGGTGCAGGACAGACCTTATCGACGTGGGCTGCCTGCTCGTGATGCTCTGGCCTTTATGCAACAACTGGCGGCTCAGGGTCGGGTAGATCCTGTCGTGGTGGCGACGTTAGCGGATCATCTGCCACAGATGATGGCTGCGGCCATGCCGGCCAATGAAAACAGATATGCAATCGGTTGATGGGGGAGGAGAGGCTGACCCATCCGGCAGTGAGCCAGCTATGCTTGGAGCAAGCCGTGCGTGGTGCCGGTACTGACGCGCAAGACGCCAGCCTGATTGGACTATGGATAGGGGAATTGATATGGAATCGCTAAAAGCCAGGGATTATATGCAGAGCAGACCCATTACCTTCACTGCAGACATGATGGTGCAGGCTGCGGTCGAGAAATTTCTGAACAGTCATCAGCTCGGTGGCCCGGTGGTGGATGGGCAGGGCCATCTGATTGGCTGGATCTCCGAGCAGGATTGCATCGCAGTGCTGCTTAAAGAGGCCTATCACTGCGAACAGGTGGCGCAGGTCAAGGATGTGATGCGCAAGGAGGTGTTGTCGGTGGGACCCGATACCAGCATTTTGAGTCTGGCGGAGATGATGATGGGGCAAAAGCCGAAGATCTATCCGGTAGTGGAGGAGGGACGCCTGCTCGGTGTCATCAATCGCCACAACGTCATGCAGGCCATTCACGCCCAGCTCACCACCTGTTTTGTCCATCATTCCCACGGTTAACCCTGTTTTTCTCTCTCCCAAGGCAAGCTTCGGCTTGCCTTGGCTATTTAATATGCTGCCATTTATTCATGTTATGCCATCTTACAATGGTTGTTTTGTCATGTTTGAGGAGCGGCCAATCTCTCTGTCTTCCCATATATAACGCTACGTTAAGGCTTGCACCGCCCCCGCTCGCTCTTTAGGATCGCTCCCAGCTTATCGATATGGCCCCTTTGGGCACCTATTTAAGGAATTCGTACCTTGTCTCTCTCTATCGAGGCGCTGCGCCGCCGTCTCTCTGCCTGCATGAATCTCGACGCCCGCCGCCTCTCCAGCCGTCTGCACGGGGTCAAGAAGCTGCCTGAAGGCAAACAGGCCGCCGTACTGGAGACCATCGCCGCTGATTTGGCCGTCGCCGAAGTGCGTTATCAAACCCGTCTGGCCGGAGTGCCCAAGGTCACTTATCCTGACAACCTGCCAGTGAGCCAGAAGCAGGCGGAGATCGCCAAGGCCATTCAAGAACATCAAGTGGTGATCATTGCAGGGGAAACAGGCTCGGGCAAAACCACCCAGATCCCCAAGATCTGTCTGGCGCTTGGGCGCGGGGTGAAGGGCTTTATCGGCCACACCCAGCCGCGCCGTCTGGCGGCCCGCACTGTGGCGGCCCGTATTGCCGAGGAGATGGAGTCCGAACTCGGTCACTACGTGGGTTACAAGGTGCGCTTTACTGATCAGGTGAGCGAGCAGACCCACATCAAGCTGATGACTGACGGTATCCTGCTGGCCGAGATCCAGAACGACCGGATGCTCACCCAGTACGACACCATCATCATCGATGAGGCCCACGAGCGCAGCCTCAATATCGACTTCATCCTGGGCTATCTCAAGCAACTGCTGCCCAAGCGCCCCGATCTCAAGGTGATCATCACCTCGGCCACCATCGACCCGCAACGTTTCTCCCGCCATTTCAACAAGGCGCCGGTGATCGAAGTGTCAGGTCGCACCTATCCGGTGGAGGTGCGCTACCGCCCACTCGTCAGTGACAAGAGTGAAGGGCTGGAAGAGCGCGATGAGCTGCAGGGGATTTTCGATGCGGTGGAAGAGCTGGCCCGCGAGGGTTTGGGGGATATCCTCATCTTCATGAACGGCGAGCGGGAGATCCGCGATACCGCCGATGCCCTGCGCAAACTCAACCTGCGCGATACCGAGGTGCTGCCGCTCTATGCCCGCCTCTCCAACGCCGAGCAGAACAAGGTGTTCCAGCCCCATGCAGGGCGACGCATCGTGCTCGCTACCAACGTGGCGGAGACCTCGCTGACGGTGCCAGGCATTCGCTACGTTATCGATCCGGGCACCGCCCGCATCAGCCGCTACTCCTGGCGTACCAAGGTGCAGCGCCTGCCCATCGAGCCGGTCTCCCAAGCCAGCGCCAACCAGCGCAAAGGGCGCTGCGGTCGGGTGGCGGACGGCATTTGTATCCGCCTCTACTCGGAGGAGGATTTCAACGGCCGCCCTGCCTTCACCGACCCCGAGATTCTGCGCACCAATCTGGCATCGGTCATCCTGCAGATGCTGGCGCTCGGCCTTGGCAACATGGAGGCGTTTCCCTTCGTCGAGCCACCAGAGTCCCGCCATATCAAGGATGGCCTGACTCTCTTGAAAGAGCTGGAGGCGGTGCGCGAGCTGCCCGCCACCGGCGAGCGCGAAGCCAAGTTGCAGCTGACCGAGACCGGTCGCCAGCTCTCGCGCATCCCCCTTGATCCGCGTTTGGCGAAGATGGTGATCAGCGCGGCGCAAACTGGCTGCCTGAGCGAGGTGATGGTGATCACCGCGGCCCTCAGCATTCAGGATCCCCGCGAGCGGCCCATGGAGAAGAAGCAGGCCGCCGACGAACAGCACAGGCGCTTTGAGGACAAGGATTCCGACTTCCTCGCCTTCGTCAATCTGTGGAACTACCTGAAAGAGCAGCAGGATGCCCTTGGCAGCAACCCGTTCCGCCGCATGTGCCAGAAGGAGTTTCTCTCCTATCTGCGGGTGCGCGAATGGCAGGACATCCATTTCCAGCTGCGTCAGACGGTCAAGGAGCTGGGTTTTAAAGCCAACCATGAACCGGCGGATTTCAAGACGGTGCACTGTGCCCTGCTGACCGGCCTCTTGAGCCACATCGGTAACAAGGATCTGGAAAAGCCCGAGTTCCTTGGTGCTCGCAATGGCCGCTTCCACCTGTTCCCGGCCTCGGGTCTGTTCAAGAAGCCGCCCAAGTGGGTGATGGCCGCCGAGCTGGTGGAGACCTCGCGTCTTTACGCCCGCATCAACGCCAAGATTGAACCCGAGTGGGTGGAGCCGCTGGCAGGTCACCTCATCAAGCTGCACCACAGCGACCCCCACTGGTCGAAGAAAAACGGTGCCGTGATGGCCAAGGAGAAGGTGACCCTCTATGGTCTGACTCTGGTCAATGAGCGCACCATCAACTTCAGCCGTATCGATCCGGCGCTGTGCCGCGAGCTGTTTATCCGCCGCGCACTGGTGGAGGGGGATTTCGAGACCCGTCACCGTTTCTTCAGCGATAACCGCAAGCTGTTGACCGAAGTGGAGGCGTTGGAGCACAAGTCCCGTCGGCGCGACATCCTGGTGGATGATGAGGACTTGTTCCGCTTCTACGATGCCCGTTTGCCGGAGGAGGTGATCTCCGCCCGCCACTTCGACAAGTGGTGGAAAGAGGTGCAAAAGCAGGATCCCGAGCTGCTCAACTTCGAAAAAGAGATGCTGATGAAGGGGGATGCCGCTCACATCAGTGATCTCGACTATCCCAACTTCTGGCAGCAGGGACGCCTCAAACTCAAACTGACCTATCAGTTCGAGCCGGGGGAGTCCGCCGATGGCGTGACCCTGCATATTCCGCTGCCGCTCTTGAATCAGGTGGAGGTGAAGGGGTTTGAATGGCTGATCCCGGGGTTGCGTCATGAGCTGCTGGTCGCCCTGATCAAGTCGATGCCCAAGCCGATGCGCAAAAACTTTGTGCCGGCGCCGAACTACGCCGATGCGCTGCTTGCCAGCATCAACCCCGAGCAGGGGCCGCTCTTGGACGAGATGGAGCGCCAACTGCGCCGCATGACCGGCGTCACCGTACCCCGCGAATCCTGGGACTGGGCTGCGGTGCCCGATCACCTGAAACTCACCTTCCGGGTGGTGGATGACAAGCACAAGAAGGTGGCGGAAGGGAAAGATCTGGAAGCCTTGAAAGAGTCGCTGCGTGGCAAGGTACAGGAGACCCTGTCGCAAGTGGCGGACGATGACATCGAGCAGTCCGGCCTCACCCTGTGGAGCTTTGGCGAGCTGCCGCAGGAGTACAGCCAGAAGCGCCGCGGCTTCGAGGTGAAAGCCTATCCGGCGTTGGTAGACGAGAAAGATTCGGTCGCCATCCAGCTGGTGGAGAGCCCGGTGGTGCAACAGCAGCTGATGTGGGCCGGTCAGCGCCGGCTGGTGCTGCTCAACGTGCCATCGCCCATCAAGTATCTGCAGGAGAAGCTGCCCAACAAGGCCAAGCTCGGGCTCTATTTCAACCCGTTTGGCAAGGTGGCGGAGCTGATTGACGACTGCATTGCCTGTGGCTGCGACAAGCTGATCGAGCAGCATGGCGGGCTGGCTTGGGACGAGGCCGGTTTCGAGGCGCTCAAGGAGTATGTTCGCGCCGAGCTCAACGATGCGGTGGTGGAGGTGGCCAAGCAGGTGGAAGCCGTGCTGACGCTCTCCCATGAGATCAAGAAGCGGCTCAAGGGCAAGATGCAGCTCGACACCGCCTTTGCCATGTCAGATATCCAGCAGCAGCTCGGCAACCTTATTCACAAGGGCTTTGTCACCGAGACCGGCTGGCAGCGGCTGCCTGACTTGCTGCGTTACCTGCGGGCCATCGAGCGACGTCTGGAGAAGCTGGCCATCGATTCCAACCGGGATCGGGTCTACATGCTCAAGGTGCACAGTGTGGAGTCGGAGTACAAGGCGCTGCTGGCCAAGATCCCCAAATCCCAGCTGGTGCCCACCGAGGTGGCCAATATCCGCTGGATGATCGAGGAGCTGCGGGTGTCGTTCTTCGCCCAGAATCTGGGCACCCCTTATCCGGTCTCCGATAAACGGGTGCTTAACGCCATCGCTCAGTGCTAAGCTGCTATCTAACTGTTTTAACAGCATGATAGCGCGTGATAAGAAGGGGTTGCCGGTCAGGTAGCCCCTTCAAACCGCAAGTCAGGGAGGCAAGGATGCTGGGGGTCTGGTTGAGTGTGGCGCAGGTGGTGATCAGCGGTTATCAACCCATTGCGGAACAAACCTGGGTGCAGTTGAACCCGGAATATTACCCGCTGGCGCGCACGCCACCAGCGATGTTTGTGGCCTGGCGTGGCAATCAGTTTCCGCCGCTGGCCCAAAAGCAGAAGCATGGTCGCTGGCAGATCCTCTTTCCCGCTCGGCTGGTCCCCCCTTTCGATCTGTTCGAGGGGGAGGCGCAGCTCTCCAAAACCTATCTGGCAAGATTGCGGCGCATCGACGAGATGGCTTACGGGGTCGCCCCCGGCCAGGTCGCTGCAACCGTGCAGCATGGCAGTGTTTCACCTTTTGAGCCATCGCAACTCATAGCGCCCTTTATCGCCGAGTTCAACGTTCCTCGTGCCATGCCGGTTCAGTTGGCGGTCGCCCCCCGCTACGAAGCAGAGCCATTGCTGGCGTTGCTTGGTGCCGCAGTTGGCGAGAGGGGGAGTCGCAGTGATGGTCTGCTGGCGGCCAGCGTGTCATCTGATAGCACCACACTGACACTCTCTGCGCCGGCGGTTGGCGAGGGGCGCTCAGTGTGCCATCGGGTCGCGGCGGGTGAGACGCTGTGGCGCATCGCCAATCAGCTATCCAGCAGGGTGGGGGCAGATACTTACAGCTATCTGCTGGCCTTGGCCGCAGAAAACAGGGCGGGCCTCGGTAACAGTATCCGGGTCAAAACCGGGGAGGGGCTCTACTGTCCTCGCGCCGAGACGCTTGCGCAGTTTGATGCGTTGAGTCCGGCCCAGCGGCAACAGCAATTTGCTCGTCTTGAGCAGGGGCGTTAAAGCGCGGGATGAGCCTTGTATCCGCTATTGGCCCATGGTAGTATTCGCGCTCGTTTTGCGAGGTGCTGACCGGTCGCAGTTTGCACCATACATTCCTTTAAAAGAGATACATACTATGTCTTTCGTATTCCAAGCTGAAGTCCGTTCTGACCTGGGGAAAGGTGCGAGCCGCCGCCTGCGTCAAGCTGACCAAGTTCCTGCCATCGTTTACGGTGCAGGCAAAGAAGCCCAGTCCATCACTGTTGACCACAAGAAATTCATCCTGGCCCAAGAAAAGCCGGAATTCTATGAGTCCGTACTGACTCTGGTTATCAACGGTGAAGAAGTTAACGTTAAAGTGAAAGCTATCCAGCGTCACCCGGTACGTTACAAGCTGATCCATCTGGACTTCGTTCGCGTTTAATTGCGAACCGTCAGGTTGAAGAAAAGCCACTCTCAGGAGTGGCTTTTTGCTATCTGGCATCTTGTGAGCGGGCTGAAAGGACTTACCTGATAAGCCAACGAGGCGGTTATCCCAGCTGGCTAAGGGCCTGTTGGCAGCGCTGCTCGGCAGCATCCAGCTCCAGCAGCACCATCCTGATATCTTCCATCTGCTGTTGCAGTGTCTCCCGTTTCGCCTCAACCAGTCCCAGCATGGTCTGTAACTGGGTGCGGCTGCTCTTGTCGGCATCATAGAGATCAAACAGCTCGCGGATCTCGGCCAGACTGAACCCGAGTCGCTTGCCGCGCAGGGTGAGCTTGAGGCGAACCCGATCCTGCTTGCTGTAAATGCGGGTCTGTCCCTCTCTGGCGGGATTGAGCAACCCCTGATCCTCGTAGAAACGGATACTGCGCGTCGTAATATCAAATTCCCGGGCCAGCTCACTGATGCTGAAGCGCCGTCCTTCATCCTTGTTGTTCATACAGACTTCTTGGCGAACTAAATCCTGTCTGCACCTTACCTAAACGTAAACTGCACTGCAACTCTTGTTCCATCGCGTCAGAACCCCTATGTTATGGCCATGTAACAAACAGAGGCAGGCAAATGGATATTGCAATTGTGGCGGCAAAACGGACTCCGATGGGGGCGTTTCAGGGGGCATTGGCAGAGGTCACTGCGCCTGAGTTGGGAGCCTGTGCCATCGAGGCGGCACTGCAGCAAAGTGGGCTGCGTCCGGAGCAGGTCGATGAAGTGTTTATGGGCAATGTGCTGGCGGCGGGCGTGGGGCAAGCGCCAGCCCGGCAGGCGTTGTTGAAAGCAGGGTTGCCAGAGAGTGTGCCTGCTACCACGGTCAACAAGGTGTGCGGATCCGGCATGAAAGCAGTGATGCTGGCGGCGGATACCATCCGCCTTGGTGACAACAGGGTGGTGGTGGCAGGGGGGATGGAGAGCATGAGCCGTGCCCCCTATCTGCTGGATAATGCTCGCAGCGGCTTTCGGATGGGGCATCAAAAGGTGCTGGACCACCTATTCCTCGACGGTTTGCAAGATGCCTATGATGGCCAGCTGATGGGGATACATGCCCAGCGCAGCGCCAATCAGGCCGGTTTGACCCGCAGTGCCATGGATGAGTTTGCTCTTGCATCGTTGCAGCGTGCGCGCGATGCGCAGCAAGCCGGCGCGTTTGCATCCGAGCTGGCAAGTGTCTATCGCGGTGATCGCTTGTTGCTGGCCGAAGACGAGCAGCCCGGCAAGGGCAGACCGGAGAAGATCCCTACCCTGAAGCCAGCATTTGGCAAGGAGGGCACCATTACGGCAGCCAATTCGAGCTCTATCTCGGACGGTGCGGCGGCGCTGATATTGATGGATGGCACCATGGCGCAAGCCTGGCAGGTACCAGTGCTGGCACGGATCGTCGGTTATCAGAGCCATGCAGCATTGCCCGCCGAGTTTACCTCTGCGCCCATTGGCGCCATTTCACGCTTGCTGGCGCGTTTTGCATGGTCGGTGGAAGAGGTGGATCTATTCGAGATCAACGAGGCCTTCGCCATGGTCACCATGCTGGCCATGAGCGGGGTCGGCATCCCTCATCACAAGGTCAATGTGCATGGAGGGGCCTGCGCGCTCGGTCATCCGTTAGGGGCGAGTGGCGCACGCATTCTGGTGACGCTAATTGCCGCGCTGCGGCAACGGGGTTTGCGGCGAGGCGTGGCCGCGCTCTGTATCGGGGGCGGGGAGGCGACCGCTATCGCGGTCGAAGTGAATGACGAGGCGAATTAATTGGTGGCTTCCATCGCCAGCAGTTGTTCCGTGACCCAGGTGGTGGCGGCCAGATAGAGGTGACTCACCTTATCCTCGCTCAGCCCCAGGCGGGCTGTTCTGGCCGTTACCCGTGACCAGTTGGCGCTCTCGTAATCTTCACAAAACGCGAGGTAGAAACCCAGATTGCCTTTTCGCTCCAGCAGCGCCAGCCGAATATCGTCGATAAGAGGGATAGTGCCGAGCAGTTTGTCCATCGGCTGTTCCATCAGTACATCCAGCAGGGAGAAGAGACCGGTGATAAAGGCTTGTTGTGCCTGCTGGCTCGGGGCGTGGGCGTGGGCCAGCAGTTCACAGAATCGGGCTCGGATCATCGACATCTGGTAGAGCTCGGCGCTCTTGCCCTTGCCGGCGCTGGTCGCGGCTACCAGCGAAACAAAGCGCTTTAGCTGGGTGTTCCCCAGATAGATGGCAGCCTGGCGAAATGACGAAATAGGGTTGGTGTGACCTTTGAGATGGTTGACATAGCGCAGCAGCTTGAGAGAGAGGGAGATATCCTGACCGAGTAGCTGCTCAATCTTGTTGATATCAGGCTCTGCCTCGTTGACCACGTTGAGCAACTGCATCACCACGACTTGCGCCGGCTCCATGGTGGCTTGCTTGACCATCTCGGGTCGACTGAAGAAAAAACCCTGGAACAGCTGGATCCCCAGCTGTTTGACCCGCTCGAACTCCGCCTTGTCCTCTACTTTTTCTGCCAGATAGGTGAGCCCCAGCGTCTGATGCCGCTGGATAAACACTTTGATCTGCATCAGGGGGGTGGCACGAAGATCAAACTTGATGATGTGGATAAAGGGGAGGAAGCGCTCCCAATCCGGTGACATGGTGAAGTCATCGAGTGCCAGTTGATATCCCAGCTTGTGCAGCTGTCTCACCTTTTCCAGCAGGGCATCATCCGGTGGGGAATCTTCCAGGATCTCAATCACCACTTTTTCGGGCGGCAGGCACTCTGCCAATCCCTCCAGCAGCAGTGAGTGGGGGAAGTTGATAAAGCAGGGGCGGCCGCCCAAGAGCTGATCGATATTTTGTTGCAGGAACTGTTCGACCACCAGGCGTGACGTCGCCTGTTGGGAGGAGATGCTCGGGAAGACATTATTCAGACTATCGCGAAAGAGCAGCTCATAGGCATGAGTTTTGAGGTCTCTGTCGAGGATCGGCTGTCTGGCTACGTAGGAATACATGCCTTGCTCCAGTATGGGTACTGGGTTGATTTTATGGTGTTGCAGAACACTATGCCAGTTTTGACCCTGTTCGGTAAGGCAATAATTGGCATAGTGTTTTTCTGCAGGGAGGGAACTTAGAAGAGATAACTCATTTGGGCGCCAGCCAGCCAGGCATCTCCCTCGGAGGTGCCCTGGAAGGTGGAGGTGCTCTGCGGGTTGCCCGGTTGCAACTCCATTTTTTCAGTAACATCAACCTTCTTGCCATCGATCAGGGTTAACCCCAGATCCATGGTCAGGTTGGGGGTGAACTGATAACCCATCCCCAGGCTGTACCAGATCCGGTCGGCATCAGGAATGGAGATAGTACGGCGATCCGCTGGTACCGGGCTCGCATCGTAAGCAACTCCCGAGCGCAGCTGCCACTGGGGAGTCAGTTGATAGGTCATCCCGATCGCATAGCGCCAGCTATCTTCCCAGTGTTCATCCTTGATATGCATGTTGGGCAGTGTATCCAGATCGGCTTCCAGCTGGACAAATTTGCTCCAGTTGGTCCAGTTCAGGCTGCCGTGGAGAGCCAGCTTGTCAGTCAGCTGATGAAATGCAGCAAGCTCTGCCGTTGCGGGTAGCGGAAGATCCAGAGAACCTGTGTCTTTTAGCTCCTTGCCGTTGGGCAGGCCAAGAATGGCATCTCCCGAGAGGGTCAAAGTGACATCGTGACGGTAGGATAGGCCAATTCGGGTTTGTTCGGACAACTCCAGCAAGGTGCCGACATTCCAGCCCCATGCCCAGCCATCCCCTTGCAAATGTTTTGCGATCAGGTTGCGAGAAGGGAAGGTGCCACCGACTTCCCCTTCGCCCTGAATAGCAGAGATCCCGGCACCAATTGACCACATCTCATTGATGCGATAGGCGAGTGAGGTACCCAGATCCATGGTCTTGATATCGGAGACATTGCCAAAGTGTCCCGCACTGTAGTTATCCGGCATCTTGACGCCAAGGCCGTAGTAAGAGGTTGCCGAGAAGCCGAGTCGCCACTGCTCGTTGAGTGGAATGATGAGATAGGCGTTGGGTACCCAGGCTGAGGCGGCGATATCGTGTGCACTGGCATCGGAGGTGACGATACCGGCTTTGGTCGGCAAGCGGGTGTTACCTTCAATATTGACGTCAGGACTGACATAGATGACTCCGCCAGAGAGTGCCATCTGATCGAAGCGGGTCATGGCTGCTGCATTGCGGGAGAGCACACTGGCATTATCCGCGATGGCGGCCTCACCGGCAAAGGCGCGTCCCAGTCCTGTAGCGGACTGTTCAGCCAGCTGGAACCCGGCGGCATGAGTCTGACCCGCGATCACCAGCAGGGCGATGGCGGACGGTTTGATGATGGGATGCATGGCAAAATCCTTGCTGTTACCCGAAGGTTCAATCGGTCATATGAATGGAGGCAGGATTTTATATGGTATGACCAGTAAGGCAACGGTAATGGCCAGTATCTGGATAAAACAAGATTAAATGCTGGGATGATGCACTCTAATAGCTTGATTAGAAAAGAAAAATAAACACGTGTGCGCTACATGTGTGCGCTGAGATGGTTTTGTGGGATAAAAAAAGAGCGCCTGTCGGCGCTCTTTTCGGTGGCGTTCTAATCAGAACTTCATATTGAACTGGGCAGAGGCCAGGAAGGCATTGCCGTGGGAGGAGCCTTTCCAACGCAGGCTGTCGGAGTGGTTACGCAGACCTTCGTTGACATCAACCTCTTTACCATCCAGATAGGCCATACCAAAGTCAACGTTCATATCAGTATTGATATGGTAGGTGGCGCCAGCGCTATACCAGACACGGTCAGAATCCGGGATGCTCAGGCTGCGGTATTCGGGCTCGATTGGGCTGTTGTCATAGGCAAAGCCAATACGCGCTTCCCAAGCCGGGTTGATATACCAGGTACCGCCGATTGAGTAACGAGTAGAGTCTTTAAACTTCTCATCCTTTTGCAGACATACGCCGCCAGCGCATTGGCCGCTGGTTGCTTTCAGCTCCTGGAAGGCACTCCAGTCAGTCCAGTTGACAGAGTAGTGAACGGCGAATTGCTGATTCAAACGGTGATAACCGGCAAACTCGGCCTGAGCAGGGAGATCCAGTTTCAGATTGCCATCAACAGTGCGGTTCCCTGAAGTGAGCCCCTGGAAGTCACCATCAAAGCTCATATCGACCTGTGAACGGTAGGTCAGAGCAAAGCGATGGTTCTCATTGACTTCGTACAGAGTGCCAACGTTCCAGCCAAAGCCCCAGGTGTCGCCTTTCATATGAGCGATGCGTGCGTCACTGTTCTGACCAATTGCAGGGCCCAGCAGACCGGCATAGCGGTTGAGTTCGGCGGCACCGTAAACGGCGTTGATACCGGCACCCACACTGAAGTGCTCATTGATACGATAGGCGATGTTCGGGTTGATATTGAGAGTCATCAGCTCGGTATCACCGGCACCGGCACCAGCCGGGAAGGTTTTGGAGTACTCGGTGGAGAGGCCGTAGTTGGAGAAGAGGCCGATACCCCAAGCCCATTGGTCGTTCAGCGGCTGGATAAAATAAGCGGCAGGAACGAATGCTGACGGAGCAATGCCACTTTCGCTGGCTGGAGCCATTTTGTTCGCGCCCGCGTAAACAGCACCATCCACATCCACATCCGGTTTGATGTAGGTGCCGGAGACAGAAACTGCCATCTTGTCGAAGGTGGTCATAGCGGCCGGGTTACGGGCCAGCACGGAGGCGTTGTCGGCGATAGCCGCTTCACCGGCATAGGCGCGACCCAGACCGGAGGCCGAGTGCTCGTTCAACTGGAATGCCGCGGCATGGACTTGACCGGTGGCCAGCGCGATGGTGGCGGCAATCAGGCTCTTCTTGAAAATAGTTGTCGTCATGGTGTTCTCTCTTGTAGGCAGATTTTTTTGCCGATATTGGCTGCACGTTCAATGCAAACCTCGACAAAATCCGTTTTTATTTCAGCTTCTTCCCAATCAATTCTGGCGTGATTCTATGGATCTGGTAGGAGGTAAGAAATCAGACCAGTGACAGCAGAATACATAAAAGTGATCGATGTGTTAATCATTTGTTTTAACTTGCTGTTTAATTCATCATTTTCAGGGTCTAAAGGCGGAATATTGACCTGGATTGCCGATCTCCGTCACAAAAATAATTTTGTCAATTTTTCGAAATCTTGAGGCAAATGAGTGACAAAGGGGAGTAAACAGGGAGGGAACAGGCAGCGGCTCGTGACCGCCGCCTGCTATTGAGGATGGCTCTGAGGTTGTTAACCAGCGATGTTAAATGTCCCACTGCAGACGTGACTGCAGGGCGTTGGCAACAGGGGCAAGTGGCTCTTTCATCTCGCCAATCAGTACCATATTGGCGCCTTTGAGCTGGACTATCTCCCCTTTGAGGGTGCCATCATCAAAGGTGTCCTGTTGCAGGGTTAATGGCACATGTTTGGGCACTAAAAAGAGAGTGACTGGCCCCATCTTTCCCTGGATCACCATGTGCAAGGCCGGTCCCTGATAAAATGAGCAGTGATTGACATAGGTCACCTTGAGTCCATTCATCCCGCTTAAGGTGGCGCCATACTTCTCCATCTTGGCATTGATGCTATGCAGATTGACCTGCTCATCGACACCTTCAATAAAGGGTTCTTCACCATAGACATGAGCCATCGCCACCTGTGCGAGGGAGAGGGCCGCAGGAGCCGTTTCTGGCAGCGTGATCCAGCGGGTGCTCATTCCCAGCAGGAAGGCGACCGATGCAGCCAGGGCGATCTGGCGCCAGGATGTCGATGTCCGGATCTTGACCGGCGCCGTGCCAAGGGGGCGGGATGGCGGCATATCATCTGGCGCGTCACTGTCTTGCAGCATGGCTTGCCTGAGCAGGATCCGCTCGGCCAGCCCGGCGGGAACCTCTACCTGCATGGTGCGCTTGAGGCTTCTGTCGAACTGCTTCATCTCGTCGAGGTAGTTCCGATTGGCCTGGCTTGCTTCAGCAGTTTTGAGAAAGTCCGGTTGTTGATCGTTGGGCTGGATCATGGCGTTGCGGCGAAATTCGAGTTCATCCATGTCCGTGTCCTCTTGCTTGGTTCTTCTGCTCCATCGCCTCCTTGATCTGGTTGCGGGCGCGAAACAGTCGGGTCATAACGGTGTTCTTGTTGAGGCCGAGCATCTCGGCAATCTCCTCACCACTGAATCCTCCCACGACTTGCAGCAGCAGTGGCTCCTGATACTCCTCGGGCAACCGGGCGATGTGACGGTGCAACCACTCGTTCTCCATCTCCTGTTCGCTGTGCAGCGCATCGTGCTGGGGTTGAGGGTGATCGTCGAGATCCACCAGCTCCAGCTGTTTACGTTCAAAGCGGCGGGCGTTTTCCCGTCTGAGGATGGTGATCAGCCACCCTTTGGCCGCCTTGTCATCCTGCAGGGTGTCGATAGCCTTCCATGCACGCAGAAAGGTCTCTTGCACCAGATCTTCCGCCACGTTGGGATCCCGGGTCAGCCAGTAGGCATACCGATAGAGATCGCCATGCAGCGCATGAACCAGTGCTTCAAATTTGGTTTGTTTGTCAGCCATGGGATCAGAGACCGGCGAAGTGGCCGGATCATTTCCACCAATATGCTGCTGAGCACGTTTTTTTCTAAAAAACAGCAGTGCCATAGGGCAATCCTTGTCAGGGCGCGTAGCGGCGGGAGCGGGAACTCCCGTGCGCCAGCAGGTAAATCAGATGCGCAATACCGGCCGTTTCATCAGACCTGAGGGTACGCGCCAGAGCGCGCCACTCGATGGGCAGGCCAGAAGAGGGCAGTGCAAAACAGGCTCGCTCGAGTGTGGCGAGCGCGTTGCCGAGCCGATTATGCCCAGCGTCAGGCAACTGGCCTAATTGATAATAGGAGACCTGCCAGCGCATGGTCGCCCACTTGATCAGCGCCTTGCGACTGGCATCCGGCTGGTGTTGGGCAAGGGCACTTTGCAGTTGATAGAAGGCGCGCCAGCGGGGCCAGTGGCGCCATAGTGCACGTAGCGTTATGGCCAGCACGACCCACCAAAGGCTCTCTCGCAGTGCCACCTGCGATGTCTGCTGATCAGGTTGCCGATTTGTCGTTGCCTGAAACGTCAGCGTGGTGGCAGGCAGGCTGGCCTGCTCAATCCGGCCGCTTTGGGTATTAAACCAGGGCAGATCAATGGGGGGGAGCTGATAGTCGCCGCTCTGATCCGCGACCAGAGTCTGGCGCCACTGTCGCTCAAACAACAGCTTGCCATCACGGTAACGCTCCTGCTGTTGCTCGCCATCGGGATGTGCCTGTATGCCGCTTGGCAGTTGATGGGCCATCAGGGGGGCAAGCTGGATCTGGGCACTGTCACCATTTTCCATGGTCAGGGTGAGGATCCGGATCAGCGGTTCACCCACTTCCCCCGTGGTGGCCGGTTCAAGTCGTTGACTCAGGGTCAGCCGGGTGGCCACCGGCGTGGCGGGGGCCTTGTCAACCCTTACCTCGAGCGGTGCCGCGCGGGCCGAGAGTTTTTGGGGCTTGCCCCCTTTCTGCGTGAGCTGCCCCTGCAAGCGGGGCGAGTCGAGGTGCCAGAGCCCAGGCGCTTTTGCCTGAACGAGCCAGCTGCGGGTGAGCCTGCCGGGCAGACCAGCCTGAGCGGGGGCGATCCACTCGTCGCGACCGAGGCGACGGATAGTGAAGTGGGCAGAGCTGAGTTCGCTCAGGGCCGGGTTTTGCATACTGGTGGGCAGCCATAGTGTCAGCCGGTAGATCACCGGCTGGCCGGGATAGAGCGGGCCCTGATGATCAAGGCTGGCCTGCATCTCGAGGGGCGAGGGGGCTGCGGGTTGCGGCAGCGCCGCTGTTTTCACCTCTCTCAATGGCAGGGTGAGCGAGGGAGTGAACTCATTTCCCAGCTTGAGCGGGGCAATCACCACCTCGGTATTTGCGGTTGAATTGCTCTGGTGCAGCGGGATCTGCCAGCGAGTCAGTTGTTGTACCGGGGTCGTGACCCGGCTCATGGTCACTCTGCCCACTGCAAATTGGCGCAGTAGGGGGGAGATCTCCAGCTCGTTGCTCTGGCGCTCGCCATCCGCTTCGATGATCAGCAGCCAATCGCTGGGGTCAGCCCCCGGCAGCAGCTCTGCCCGGGGGGGTAAGGCCCAGCAAAGTGGACTCGCCAGTGCGAGCAACAACCCCCATCCTGCCCGCGTCACCAGGGCTCCTCCACCTTGATAAGATCCCGGCGCAGCGCCTCTTTACGCAGTCGCTGCTCCAGTAGCAACACCGGGGGAGAGGAGGGCAAGGGCATTGCCGTCGCCTGCTGAGCTGCCGATGGTTCGGGCTGCTTGCTGTTGCTGGTATCGGGAGCGGCCGCCGCTGTGCCCTGTAACAGAGAGAGGTTATAGAGCGCATCTTCATGGCCGGGTTCCAGTGCCAGGGCCGCCAGATAGGCCTCCTTGGCCGCGGCAAACTCCCCCAGTTGCAGCAGGGCATTGCCGCGGTTGTAGTGGGCGGTGGCACTCGCCGCTTCCAGATAGGCTGAGATGGCTTGCCGGTAGGCACCAGCTCGATACCAGGCGTTGCCGCGCCAGACTGGATCGTTGAAGGTGCGGGCTGCCCGCTGAAAATCCCCCTCTTGATAAGCCTGCATCGCTTGCAGGTCTCCCCTCTCTGCCGCTTGCAGGTCTTGTGGCGCAAGCAGCTGAGCACCCACCATCAGCGCCATCATCAACCGGGCGCCGACTCTGGCCAGCAAGGCCAGTGGTAACAAGGGGATCAGCAGCCAGGGGCCAAGATCCAGTGGTGCCGGGGTGAGGGCCGAGGTCGTGGTGGGGAGGGAAGCAAAGCGGGGTGTGTTGCTGCCAAGCCACTGCAGCTCACCGCCGAGGCGATTGGCCAGTGCGGCAATGGCCTGACTATCGGGGGCGGGCAACTGCGCGGGCATGCGGGCGGCAAACCCCAACTCATTGGCCGGAATGGCGGGCATGGGGGCCGGTTGACCACTGCTGGCAAGCAGAATATCGAGGCGTGCCGACTGGGTGTCGCGGCAAAGAAGGCGTTGCTGGCAGGGCCACAGGGCGGCGATTTGGGTCATCTGATTCCGGGTGAGGTCGTCGGTGATCAGCAGCAGACGCGCTTGTTCTCCAGGGGCCAGCTGCTTCATGGCAAGTTCCACCGCCCGTGCCGGGTTGCTGCCCTGCAGCGGCATGATATCGGGGCGCAAGTCGGGCAGCAGCAGCGAAAGGGCTTGATGATCCCGGGTGGGCGGCATGGCGAGGTAGGCATCGCCTGCGTAGAGGATCAGCGCGATGCGCTCGCCCTGAGCACGGCTCAGCAGTTGCTGCAACTGCCACCTGACCCGGGTCGCCCGATCCGGTTTGAGGTCGGTGGCGGTCATCGAGCGTGACAAGTCCAGCAGCCAGATATCGAGCGGCGCTGCAGGCTGCTGTTGCAGCTCGCCGCGCAGTGCCGGTCCGCTCAGAGCCAAAATGACGGGCAGTGTCGCCAACCAAAGCCAGGGGCGTTGAGGGGGGGATGCTGGCAGCAGATAAGCCTGCATCGCAGGTGCGAGCAGCGTGGGCTTGCGACGACGGCGCCACCCTTGCCAGAGCCAGGGGATGAGTGCGATCAGCCACAGGGGGCGGAGCAAGATCAACTCCATCTGCGCGCGCCTCGTGCCAGCCAGTTACGCACCATGCGAAACTCCAGTCTGCCGTGCCCTGATGGCAGAAGCAGCAAGCCACAAAGCAGTGCCAACGGCCAGGGGTAGAGCTCGATCACCGGCTGGTACTGGGCAATCGGCATGGGGGCAGGTTCAAGGGCATTGAGGGTCGCGTTGATGGCATCGAGATCGCTTTGGGTGCGTGCCCGAAAGTAACGCCCCTGGCCTGTCTGTGCCAGCTCTTTCAGGAGCGGCTCGTCCAGTTCGCTGCTGGGATCGGCCTGACCGCTGCCCGCCTCATCGTAGGATTGAATAAAGGTATCGGGATCGGCCCCGACCCCCAGCGTGTAGATCCGTATTCCCTGTGCCGCGGCGAGTTTGGCCTCCTGCAGCGGGTCGGCATTGCCTGCGGTATTGCGGCCATCAGTGACCAGCAGCAGGGCGGTGGGGTGACCCGGATCTCCATGCTGACGTGCCAGCTGGATGGCTTCGCCAAGGGCGGTGGTTCGGCCGACAAGATCAAAATCGAGCTCGTCGCTCAAGGTCAACAGCGCCGGGATCTCCTGAGTGAGGGGAGAGAGCAGGTAGGCGTGATCGGCAAAGACAATGAGGCCCACCCTGTCTCCGGCCCGTTTGGCGATCAGCGTCTTGATCTGCTGGCGCACCGCCGTTAGCCGTGCTTGCTGCTCGCCGTTATCGAGCATATCAGGGGTGCGCATGCTGTCTGACAGATCCACCGCCAGCAGCAGATCCCGACTCCCTTCATATTGAATAACCGGTTCTCCCCACCACTGGGGGCGGCAGAGGGCGAGGATAAGGGCGCACCAGAGCAGCATGGCGCGCCAGAGCGGTAATCCGGCCTGAGGACGCAGCAGCGCAAACCCGGGGTGAGCCAGATAGCCGCGGCGCAGGGGCGGCAAGCCGAAGCGCACCAGCAAGGGCAGTACCAGCGCCAGCGCAAACCAGGGCCAGGCCAGGATCATGAATGCCTCCGTGCGGTTTTACGCCCCGAGCGGGGAGAGCGTTGCAAGAAGAGGGTCTGACCCCAGCGGCGATAATGTTGCCGCAGTTGTTCGCTCTGCTCGCGAGTCGGGTTCTGGCTGCCATAGAGCCAACTGCTCCAGTGAGACGAAAACTGGCTAAAATTGCTGCCGCCGTGACGATCGACGAAGGCGAGCCACGCCTCTCCCTGCAATTGGCGCGCCTCGGGCCAGCGTTGCAGTGCTTCATGACGCAGGGCCTCCTGTATGCGTGCCACCAGCAGCGCCGGATCTCCCTCCAGCTGATGACACCAGCGGCGGTAACGTATCACTCTCCGGGCAATCAAGACGATCAGCAGCAGCAATAACGCTGTGATCAATAGCCACAGTAGCGCCTGCACTCTGGGATCAAGACTCTGTTCAATCAGATCAGGTCCCGGGTGGATGTCGCGCATCAGGGCGGCCAGCGGCGGAGTGATGGCGTCGGAGGCTGGACTGGCGCTGTCGAGTTCGGCGGGCGAGATCATCCCTGATGACATAGCCCCTCCTGCCACTGCTGTTGCAGCGTCTGGCTGTTATCGAGCAGATAGAGGCGCTGCACCAATGGCAACAGCAACTGCTTGCCGTGGGCCAGCTGCTGCTCGGCGGCATGCCGGTAGCGCTGGGAGAAACAGGCATGGCTCCCATCCAGCCAGCCCTGATAGTGCTGCCCTGGCCGATCGATAGCCACTGGCAGCTGGCCGTCAGGGGGAAGGGCTGCCTCGAGGGGGTCACGGATCTGCCAATAGTGAATATCGTGGCGGCGGGAGAGCAGTTGCAATTGCTGACAGAGCGCCGACTCGCAGGATCTGTGATCGGTGATGATCGTCAGCTTGGCACCGTGAGGCAGCTTCACGCCGGACAAGGTGTCGGCCAGCGAGTGAGAAAGCGCCCGGCGGGCCAGCCCTTGCTGATAGTGATGGCAGAGGGATTCGAGCAGGGGCAGCACGCTGCCGCGCTGGTTCTGGTGATGGGGGATAAGCCCGTGGCAGATTAGGGTGTTGTGCTGCTTCTCCCCTTGCCAGATCAAGGCTGCCGCCAGCTCGCAGGCGAGGCGCGCCTTGAGCTGCAGTGTGGAGCCGAAATACATGGCGGGAGAGAGATCGAGCAGCAGCCAGTGCGCCTGATCCAGCTCCTCGCTATAGAGGCGGGTATAGGGACGACCGAGGCGTGCGGTCACTCGCCAGTCGATATGGCGTACCTCGTCACCAGCCTGATAGGCGCGCAGCTCGCGAAAGGTGAGCCCGGGAGAGCGGCCCGGTCTGCCGCGTTCGCTGCTGCTTCTGCCCGCGTGAGGTGGCTTCCTGGCCTTGGCCCATAGCCGGATACTGAGCAGCCGTGGCAGCGACAGGACGATATCGGGATGCAGACCGGGATCTAGGGGCATGGCACCTGATCCAGCAGTTGGGCGATCAGGATATCGTTATCCAGATTGTCGGCCAGTGCCTGATAGCTGGGTATAAGGCGATGGCGCAGCACAGGATAGGCTTGCAGCTGGATATCTTCCGGCAGCACATAATCTCGTCCGGCAAGCCAGGCTCGGGCGCGGGCGGAGCGAGCCAGCCCCAGCGTAGCCCGAGGGCTGGCCCCCACGGCAATCAATGGCTCAAGGGCAGGGCAAAGACCACTGCCCGGGCGAGTGGCGCAGACCAGCTCCACCAGATAGTGCTCCAGTCTGCTTTGCATGGTCACCGCCAGCACTTCGCTGCGGGCATGCTGCAAGCTGGTCTGACTCAGTGTCACCGGCGCCGCGCCAAGCTGTTCGCCGCTGGCGTTGAGCTGCAAGATGGCGAGCTCCATCGTGGGGCTCGGGTAATCCACCATCAGCTTGAGCAGAAATCGGTCGAGCTGCGCCTCCGGCAGGGGATAGGTTCCCTCCTGCTCGATGGGGTTCTGGGTGGCGGCGACCATAAAGAGAGGCGGCAGTCGCCAGCTCTTTTTGCCTACGGTGATCTGGTGTTCAGCCATGGCTTCCAGCAGCGCTGATTGTACCTTGGCTGGCGCCCGGTTGATCTCGTCTGCCAGCACCAGATGATTGAAGAGGGGGCCTGGCTGGAATACAAAACTGGCATCCTGCGGGTGAAACACCTCGCTGCCGGTGAGATCGGCGGGAAGCAGGTCGGGGGTGAACTGGATACGGGCAAAGCGCCCCTCGACAGCGCCAGCGAGCGCCTTGACGGCGCGGGTTTTGGCCAGCCCGGGAGCCCCTTCGATTAACACATGTCCTTCACATAACAGGGCAATCAGGAGCCCTTCTATTAGCTCCTCCTGCCCCAGGATCTGACTGCCAAGATAGTCCCTAAGTGCTCTGAACTCGGCCGCTGCCATGCGATAAACCCGTTGTTTTTATGGAAGTTGATCTTTTTATACTCCAGTTGCTCCCCAAGGGCGAGCAAAGGGGCCTTGCCGTGCTTAATTTAGTTTCAATCAGCTGTATGAAACTTGTGATTGGATTGTTAAGATGTGGCGCAATGAGGTCAGACCTCTGCCTTTTAAACCAAGGAGCCAGGATGAAACAGCCATTGAAACTGACGACTCGCCAGGGCGAACGGATTGCCGTCGTGGCGGGGCTGCGTACCCCCTTTGCCAAGCAGGCCACCGCCTTTCATGGCGTGCCTGCAGTCGATCTCGGCAAACTGGTGGTGAGCGAAATGCTCGCCCGTACCGATCTCGATCCCAAGCTTATCGACCAGCTGGTGTTTGGTCAGGTGGTTCAGATGCCGGAAGCCCCCAACATTGCCCGTGAAATCGTGCTTGGCACCGGCATGAGCGTCAATACCGATGCCTATAGCGTCTCCCGCGCTTGCGCCACCAGTTTTCAGGCGGTGGCCAACGTCACCGAATCCATCATGGCCGGTACCGTAGACATCGCCATCGCCGGCGGTGCTGACTCCTCCTCCGTGTTGCCTATCGGGGTGAGCAAGAAGCTGGCCCGCGCCCTGGTGGATCTCAACAAGGCGCGTAATCTGCAGCAGCGCTTCAATATTCTGCGGACATTGAGGATCAAGGATCTGCTGCCGGTGCCGCCCGCTGTGGCGGAATATTCCACCGGCCTCTCCATGGGGCAGACCGCCGAGCAGATGGCCAAGAGCCACCAGATCAGCCGCGAAGCGCAAGATGCGCTGGCGCACCGCTCCCATACCCTGGCCGCGCAGGCCTGGGCTGATGGCAAGCTCAGCGGTGAGGTGTTTACCGCTCATGTACCGCCTTACAAATCACCGCTGGAGCGGGACAACAATATCCGTGAAAGCTCGGATCTCGCGAGCTACGCCAAGCTCAAGCCGGTGTTTGACCGGGTCCATGGCACAGTGACGGCGGCCAACGCCACGCCGCTGACCGATGGCGCCGCTGCCGTGTTGCTGATGCGCGAAGGTCGGGCGAAAGAGCTGGGACTCGAACCGTTGGGTTATATCCGCAGCTTCGCCTTCTCGGCCATCGATGTCTGGCAAGACATGCTGATGGGCCCCTCCTATGCCACGCCGCTGGCGCTGGACAGAGCCGGCATCACGCTCGGTGATCTCACCCTGATCGACATGCACGAAGCCTTTGCCGCCCAGACGCTGGCCAACCTCAAGATGTTTGCCAGTGCCGATTTTGCCCGCGACAAGCTGGGCCGCGATCAGGCCATCGGCGAGGTGGACATGGAGAAGTTCAACGTCCTCGGCGGTTCGCTGGCCTATGGCCACCCCTTTGCCGCGACTGGTGCGCGGATGATCACCCAGACCCTGCACGAGCTGCGTCGTCGCGGTGGGGGACTGGGGCTCAACACCGCCTGTGCGGCGGGTGGATTGGGCGTGGCTATGGTGTTGGAGGTTGAATGATGAGCGCTAAGACTTTTTCCCTGGATGTTCGCAAAGATGGCATCGGCATCCTCACCATGGATGTGCCGGGCGAGAGCATGAATACCCTGAAGGCCGCCTTTGTGGAGGAGATCCGCACCGTGCTGGCCGAAGTGAAACGCAACAAAGATTTGATCGGTCTGGTGATCACCTCCGGCAAGAAGGACTCCTTCATCGCTGGTGCTGATATCACTATGCTGGCCGCCTGCACCAGTGCCAAGGATGCCGAGACCCTGTCACGAGAAGGACAGGAGATCTTTGCCGAGATCGAGGGGCTGACCATTCCGGTGATCGCCGCCATTCACGGCCCCTGCCTCGGAGGCGGGCTGGAGCTGGCGCTGGCCTGTCATGGTCGGGTGGTGACCGATCATGGCAAATCTGTGCTGGGATTGCCGGAAGTTCAGCTCGGCCTGCTGCCGGGCTCTGGCGGTACCCAGCGTCTGCCGCGCCTTATCGGGGTGGCCAAGGCGCTGGATCTGATGCTGACCGGCAAGCAGGTCCGGGCCAAACAAGCCAAAAAACTGGGGCTGGTGGACGATGTGGTGCCGCCGTCAATCTTGCTGGATGCTGCCATCAAGCTGGCCAAGAAGGGCAAACCGCGCCATCAGTTGAAACGGGATCTGCAGGGCAAGGTGCTGGAGACCAACAAGCTGGGCCGCAAGGTGTTGTTCGATCAGGCCAGCAAGGGGGTGAAAGCCAAGACCCGCGGCAACTATCCGGCGCCGGAGCGGATCCTGGACGTTGTGCGCATCGGCGTGGAGGAGGGGATGAAGGCCGGCCTGGCTGCCGAATCCCGTCACTTTGGCGAGCTGGTGATGACTGCTGAGTCTGCCGCCCTGCGTTCCATCTTCTTTGCCACCACCGAGATGAAGAAAGAGGTCACCTATCAGGGGGCCGAGCCGCGCAAGGTGGGCCACGCGGCCGTGCTGGGCGGTGGTCTGATGGGGGGCGGCATTGCGTTCGTCACCGCCACCAAGGCGGGCGTACCGGTACGGATCAAGGATGTGGCAAGTAGTGGCATCGGTAATGCCATGCGCTACAGCTACGACATTCTGGCCAAGAAGCTCAAGCGTCGTCACATTCTGCGCAGCGAACTGGAAAAACAGATGAGCTTGCTGACCGGCACCCTCGACTACTCCGGTTTCCACCGGGTCGACATGGTGGTGGAGGCGGTGTTTGAAGATCTCGCGCTCAAACACCAGATGGTGAAGGACGTGGAGCGTGAGTGCGGTGAGCACACAGTGTTTGCATCCAACACCTCCTCCCTGCCCATCAACCAGATTGCGGCAGAGGCGGCGCACCCGGAGCGAGTCGTGGGGCTGCACTACTTCAGCCCGGTGGACAAGATGCCGCTGGCGGAGATCATCCCCCACGCTGGCACCAGTGCCGAGACGGTCGCCACCACTCTGGCCTTTGCCCGTGCTCAGGGTAAAACGCCTATCGTGGTGAAGGACGAAGCCGGTTTCTACGTCAACCGCATCCTGGCGCCCTACATGAATGAGGCGGCAAGACTGGTGCTGGAAGGGGAGCCGGTGGAGGTGCTGGACAGCGCGCTGCTGGACTTTGGTTTCCCGGTTGGCCCCGTCACCTTGCTGGACGAGGTGGGGATCGATGTGGGCGCCAAGATCTCCCCCATTCTCGAGAAAGAGCTGGGCGGCGAGCAGTTCCAGGCGCCCAAGGCGTTCGACAAGCTGCTGCAAAATGATCGCAAGGGACGCAAGAACGGCAAGGGCTTCTATCTCTATGGCAAGGCGGCACCGCGCAACAAGCTGACAGGCAAAGAGGGCAAGAAGACGGTGGACGAGAGCGTCTATGGCGTGCTCGGCATCAAGCCGTCTGCCAAGCTGGCTCGCCAGGAAATCGCCGAGCGCTGCGTGTTGCTGATGCTCAACGAAGCGGCCATGGCGTTGGATAGCGGTGTGGTGGCTTCGGCCCGTGATGGCGATATCGGCGCCATCTTCGGCATCGGTTTCCCGCCTTTCCTTGGCGGCCCGTTCCGTTATATGGACACGCTCGGGATCGATCATCTGGTTGGCCGTCTGGAGTATTACCAGAAGCGCCACGGCGACCGGTTCGCCCCCTGTGCCCGTCTCAAGGCGATGGCCGCAGAGCAGCAGACCTTCTACTGATAATCGCTGCAGAGTGACCGCAAGACAACGAGGCCCGCACCCATGCGGGCCTCTTTCTATGTTGTGGTTTGTTCGGGTTATTCAGGTAGTGCTGCGATGATGCAGGCAGAGGCGAAGGCCGAAAAAATGGCCCACCGAAGTGGGCAATTTGCGAGGTAGCATGGTTCAGATACCCGGCTTACGCTCCGGGCAGCGGCCGATAATATCGGGTGGCAGTTCACCGTTGTCCTGCTCCAGCACCACGTCGAATCCCCACAGTTGATGGAGGTGCTTGAGCACCTCATGGCGAGAGTCGCCAAGGGGGATGCGGTTGTGGGGCACATAGCGCAGGGTGAGGGAGCGATCCCCCTTCACGGCGACGTTGTACACCTGAATATTGGGTTCCAGATTGCTGAGGTTGTACTGGGCCGACAGAGTATTGCGCACCTGACGGTACCCCTCGTCATTGTGGATGGCGGAGACCTTCAGATAGTTCTTCAGATCGTCGTCATCAATAGCGAACAGCTTCATATCCCGCATCACTTTCGGGCTTAAGAACTGGCTGATAAAGCTCTCGTCCTTGAAGTTCTGCATGGCAAAGTGGAGGGTGTCGACCCAGTTGCTGCCGGCATAGTCGGGGAACCAGTATCTATCTTCCTCGGTCGGGTTCTCGCAGATGCGGCGCAGGTCGGTAAACATGGCAAACCCCAGCGCATAAGGGTTGATCCCCGAGTAGTAGCGGCTGTTGTAAGCAGGTTGATAAACCACGTTGGTGTGGCTATGCAGCACCTCCATCATGAAGCGATCGCTCAGCTTGCCCTCGTCATAGAGGTGATTGAGGATGGTGTAGTGCCAGAAGGTGGCCCACCCCTCATTCATCACCTGAGTCTGCTTTTGCGGATAGAAATACTGGCTTATCTTGCGCACGATGCGCACCACTTCCCGCTGCCAGGGCTCCAGCAAGGGGGCATTCTTCTCGATAAAGTAGAGAATGTTCTCCTGGGGTTCGGCGGGGTAGCGCCTGTCCTCCACACCAGCGGCTTTATGCTGCTTGGGCAGGGTTCGCCACAGCTCGTTGACCTGAGTCTGCAGATAATCTTCCCGCGCCTTCTGACGCCGCTTCTCCTCAGCCATCGAGATCTTCTGTGGACGCTTGTAGCGATCCACCCCGAAGTTCATCAGGGCATGGCAGGAGTCGAGCAGCTGTTCCACCGCCTCGATGCCATGCTTCTCTTCGCACTGGGTGATGTAGTTCTTGGCGAACAGCAGGTAGTCGATGATGGAGGAGGCATCGGTCCAGGCCTTGAACAGGTAGTTGTTCTTGAAGAAGGAGTTGTGGCCGTAGCAGGCGTGTGCCATCACCAGCGCCTGCATCGGCATGGTGTTCTCCTCCATCAGGTAGGCGATGCAGGGATCGGAGTTGATGACGATCTCGTAGGCCAGCCCCATCTGGCCGCGCTTGTAGTTTCGCTCGGTATGGATAAAGCGCTTGCCGAACGACCAGTGCTGATAGCCGATGGGCATGCCGACGCTGGAGTAGGCATCCATCATCTGCTCGGCGGTGATCACCTCGATCTGGTTGGGGTAGGTATCCAGCTTGTAGAAACGGGCGACCCGGGCGATCTCCTGGTGATAGGTCTCCAGCAGATCGAAGTTCCAGTCTGGTCCGTCATCCAGTGGCGCTACACGTTTTTCTGTTTCGATCATGTGACCTCCTCACGCCGCTTGTTTCTTGAACAGCTCGCGGAACACCGGATAGATATCCTCGACCTTGCGAATGTGCTCCATCGCAAAGTGGGGGAACTGGCTGGCTACCGACTCATATTCGTGCCACAGGGTCTGGTGGGCACGGGTGGTGATCTCGATGTAGGAGTAGTACCTCACCCTTGGCATGATGTCCCGCGCCAGGATCTCCCTGCACTGCGGTGAGTCATCAGCCCAGTTGTCACCATCCGACGCCTGCGCCGCATAGATGTTCCACTGGTTGGCGGGGTAACGCTCGTTGATGATGTCATTCATCATCTTGAGCGCACTGGAGACAATAGTGCCGCCGGTCTCCTGGGAGTAGAAGAACTCGTGCTCGTCCACCTCCTTGGCCTGGGTATGGTGGCGGATATAGACCACCTCGACATTCTTATAGGTCCGGCTCAGGAACAGATAGAGCAGGATATAGAAACGCTTGGCCATCTCCTTGGTGGCCTGATCCATGGAGCCCGATACGTCCATCAGACAGAACATCACCGCCTGACTGGAAGGGACGGGCCGTTTGACGAAGTTGTTGAATTTGAGGTCGAAGGTGTCAATAAACGGCACCGCGTCTATCCGTCGTTTCAGCTCCCTGATCTCCTTCTCGAGCAGGGCTATTTCGGCAAAGTGCTCGTTGGGATCGGTGGCCAGCAGAGCCAGCCGCTCTTCCAGTTGGTGCAGTTGGCGTTTCTTGCCCGCTTGCAGCGCCATGCGCCGCGCCAGCGAATTTTGCAGGGAACGCACCACGTTGATGTTGGCGGGCACCCCGTTTGAGGTGTAGCCCGCCCGATAGGTTTTGACCTCCATCAGCTGATTGAGCTGGGTTTTCTGCAGCCTGGGTAGCTCCAGATCTTCAAACAGCAGATCGAGATACTCATCCTTGGAGATCTGGAACACGAAATCATCGGCCCCTTCACCCTGATTGGATGCCTGTCCCTCGCCGGAACCCTGTCCACCGCCCCCTCCTTTGGGGCGGTCAATCTTGTCGCCGGAGACGAACTGATCATTGCCGGGATGCACCATCTCCCGTTTACCGCCGTGCCCCTGATGAAAATGGGGCTCGCCGATATCCTTGGTCGGGATGCTGATGCTCTCACCCTTGTCTACGTCCTGAATGCTGCGCTTGGAGACAGCATCCGAGACCGCTTGTTTTATCTGCTTCTTGTAGCGGCGGATGAAGCGCTGCCGATTGACAGCGCTTTTGTTTTTGCCGTTGAGCCTGCGGTCGATAAAATGCGCCATAACTCCCCCTTGAACAGTCAGGGTCAGGATGACTTGCGTACCCTGAGATACCATTCGGAGAGCAGTCGCACCTGTTTACGGGTGTAGCCTTTCTCCATCATCCGTTCGACAAAGTTATCGTGCTTCTTCTGCTCCTCGGCCGAGGTTTTGCTGTTGAAGGAGATAACCGGCAGCAGCTCTTCCGTGTTGGAGAACATCTTCTTCTCGATCACGGTGCGCAGCTTCTCGTAACTGGTCCAGTTGGGGTTACGGCCTGCATTGTTGGCCCGGGCACGCAGCACGAAGTTGACGATTTCGTTGCGGAAATCTTTCGGGTTGCTGATCCCGGCGGGTTTTTCAATCTTCTCCAGCTCGCTGTTGAGAGACGCTCTGTCAAACAGCTGGCCGGTTTCGGGGTCACGGTACTCCTGATCCTGGATCCAGAAGTCGGCGTAGGTGACGTAGCGATCGAAGATATTCTGGCCGTACTCGGAGTAGGACTCGAGATAGGCAGTCTGGATCTCCTTGCCGATGAACTCCACATAGCGTGGGGTCAGATAGCCCTTGATGAACTCAAGGTAGCGATCGTGCAGCTCTTGCGGGAACTGCTCGCGCTCGATCTGTTGCTCCAGCACATAGAAGAGGTGCACCGGGTTGGCGGCCACTTCCGCGTGGTCGAAGTTGAAGACGCGGGAGAGGATCTTGAACGCAAAACGGGTAGAGAGACCATTCATCCCCTCGTCCACACCGGCGTAGTCGCGATACTCCTGATAGCTCTTCGCCTTGGGATCGGTGTCTTTCAGGCTTTCGCCATCATAGACCCGCATCTTGGAGTATATGCTGGAGTTCTCCGGCTCTTTCAGCCGTGACAGCACCGAGAACTGGCCCAGCAGCTCTAGGGTACCCGGGGCGCACTTGGCTTCGGTCAATTCGCTGTTGATCAGCAGTTTTTCGTAGATCTTCACCTCTTCCGAGACGCGCAGGCAGTAAGGCACTTTGACGATGTAGACCCGGTCGAGGAAGGCCTCGTTGTTCTTGTTGTTTCGGAACTGCTGCCACTCGGATTCGTTGGAGTGGGCCAGCAGAATGCCGTCAAAGGGGAGGGCGGAGAGCCCCTCGGTGCCGTTGTAGTTACCCTCCTGGGTTGCTGTCAGCAGCGGGTGCAGCACCTTGATGGGGGCCTTGAACATCTCCACAAACTCCATAACCCCCTGGTTCGCTTTACACAGCGCACCTGAGTAGGAGTAGGCATCGGCGTCATCCTGGGCGAAGTGCTCCAGCATGCGAATGTCGACCTTGCCGACCAGTGAGGAGATGTCCTGGTTGTTGTCATCACCGGGTTCAGTCTTGGCGATGGCGATTTGATCGAGGATGGAGGGGTTGACCTTCTCCACCTTGAACTTGGTGATGTCGCCACCAAACTCGTGCAGACGCTTGGCCACCCAGGGGGACATGATGGGGCGCAGATAGCGGCGCGGAATGCCGTACTCTTTTTCCAGAATTTCGCCATCCTCTTCGATGTCAAACAGACAGAAGGGGTGATCGTTGACCGGTGAGCCCTTGATGCGATAGATGGGCACCTTCTGCATCAGGGATTTGAGTTTTTCTGCCAGCGAGGATTTACCGCCGCCAACGGGGCCCAGCAGATAGAGGATTTGTTTCTTCTCCTCTAGCCCCTGGGCGGAGTGTTTGAGGTAGGAGACGATCTGTTCGATAGCCTCTTCCATCCCGTAGAAATCCTTGAATGCCGGATAGCGTGCCACGACGCGGTTGGAGAAAAGCCGGCTCAGTCTGGGGTTGGCTGAGGTGTCTACCATCTCCGGCTCACCGATGGCGGTCAGCAGACGTTCGGCTGCGGAGGCGTAGCAGGCTTTGTCCTGCTTACACATATCCAGGAACTCCTGGATGGTATATTCCTCTTCTCTCGCTTTTTCATATCGCTGTTGGTAATGCTCGAATATGCCCATAACTTTGCCCTCGTTATAGTCGCTTACCCTGAAAAAAGTAGATGACTGCTTTTGTGTTGTGCGCTTTTAAAGCCTAGTCAACAGACTCCAGTAATCCATCACGGTTGATAGGTTAAATTCTGAAGAAACCTGCCCGATCCTTGTGCGGGGAGGGTCAGTCAACAACACCGCTATGTTACTGACTGTTAAATTATTTTTGCCACGATAGCGAGGTAAATGTCAAAGACATAAAAAATAAATGTTTATGGGAAACAGGGAACTTATTGCGAAAAGATTAAGGGGTTTGACGAAAGGCAATGGGGCTGCGGGTTGGCGGGGTTATGGATGAGAATGTCATTACGTGAACGTCAACGTAAATCACTTTGTTTGGAGTTTTGGCTCTAATTTTTACATTGACGCTACATTTTGAGTGCCCTAGATTGGCGATGTGTGAGCAGCAAGATGCTTTAGCAAGAGAGTTGACTGTTGCCTCACCAAGCTCTGTTTAAGCACGTTTCCGTTGGCTTGACCCTCGCAACCGCGAGGGTCTTCTTTTTCTGCGTCTGTAAACGCTTGTTACTGCTGGTGGCTATTGACGCAGCCAGCACTCACCTAGCAAGGGTAGGCTTGTTGCACGGCCGCCAGGACGCGGGCAAACGGGTGGGCGGCCAACTGGCCTGCGCCCGCCAGCGATTTGGCCTTGACCCGGCTGGTCAGCGGTGTGGCGATACCGCACAGGAAACGGGCCAGAACACGCGCATCCACGGAACCGGTCTTGGCAATCAGCGGATCGCACCAGGCGCGGATCCCCGCCTCGTTTGGCATGGTCAGTGAGGGCAGGGGCGGGAGATGCGCCACCTCGCCGCGACAAACCGAACAGTGGCCACAATGAACCGGCGCCACCTCATCGGCAAAATAGCGGGCGAGGCGGTGGCTCAGGCACTCATCCGAGGTGAAAAAGTCGAGCATGGCTTGCAGTCTGGCCAACTCACTCTGCTCTTTTTGCAAGAAGAGCGCATGGAGCGCGTTAGCCTCCTGCTCGTTGTCCCACCCCTGACGGGTGATCCGGTAGACCTCGGTCATCTGTTTGCTTTCAAGCTCGATCCAGCCTTGCTGCTGCAGGTAGTCGAGCGCCGCAACCGCCCGCTGTCGCTCCCCCTGATAGCCCTGCCAGAGGGCGTCAAAGTCCATGGTGCACCAGCTGCGGGCTTGCGGGGCGCAGGCGAACAGTTGCTCCAGAAACTGGCGACGATCCGGATTGAAGCGGCTCACTATCTCGCCTTTATCCAGCACAAACTTGAAGCGGTAGTCGGCGTAGTAGCTGTAGGCCGGTGTGATGATGCCTGCCATCTCCAGATAGACCAGCAGGGTTTTAAGGGGCAACTGGCGGATATTGGTGTCGTTGGAGAGACGCAGCAGGGTGAATTCCCACTCGCTCCCGCTCTGCTTGATGATGGCAAGGAGCTGGAGGATGGCACTCAAATCCGGCGTATCGCCGTAGACGAAGTTCTCCAGCACCGGCAGCTGGCTCTGGTTGGCCAGCACGATACAGCGCGATGGTTGGCCATCCCTTCCGGCGCGGCCAATCTCCTGGCTGTAGTTTTCGATGGATTTGGGCAGATCGTAGTGAATGACCCGCCGGATATCCGCTTTGTCGATCCCCATCCCAAAGGCGATGGTGGCGACGATGCAATCCACCTTGCCCGCCATGAAGTCGTGCTGGATCTGACTGCGCAGCACCGAGTCGAGTCCGGCATGATAGGCGCGGGCGTTGATCCCTTCTCTAATGAGTTGCTCGGCACAGGCTTCTGCGGTGTGTTGCAAAGTGACGTAGACGATGGTGGGGGCCGCCGGATCGTTGGCCAACTCCTGCGCGAGCCAGCTATCCCGCGCGTCGGGCGACAGGGGAATGACCGCCAGATCAAGATTGGGGCGGTAGAAACCGGTGACCACGACCCCCTCCGGCGCGATGCCGAATTTGGTCTGCATATCCTGAATCACCGCCGGTGTGGCGGTGGCGGTGAGCAGCAATACCTGCGGGATCTTCAGATCATGGCAATAGCTCGGCAGCTTGAGGTAGTCGGGGCGAAAGTTGTGGCCCCACTCCGAGATACAGTGCGCCTCATCGACGACCAGCAGCGAGAGCGGCACTTGCTGGATAAAGCGGCGAAAGCGCTCGTTCTTGAGTCGCTCCACCGAGATCATCAGGATCTTGAGCTGGCCATCCAGCGCCTGCTGCATCACTCGTCGGCTCTCCTCCGGGCTCTGGCTTGAGTCGAGGGTAGCGGCGCTTATTCCCTTGCTTTTAAGGAAGGCGAGCTGATCGTGCATCAGCGCCAGTAGCGGCGAGATAACTAGGGTCAGGTGAGGCAGGGCGAGGGCCGGCAGTTGATAACAGAGGGACTTGCCGGAGCCGGTGGGAAAGATGGCGGCGGCACTCTGACCTGCCAGCACCCGGCTGATCACCGCTTCCTGACCTGGCCTGAGTGCGGAGAAACCAAAATATTGGTTGAGCAGGGATGGGATCATGGCAAGGCTCCGCGGCAAATGGGGGATGATAGCACAGCGATGCCGGTCACGGGTGACACAGGAATGGTCGTGAGGGTAAGGGCAGAGAGTGTCGATAAAACGTACAAAAATGGGTGGTTGCGCTGTGGTTAAGGTTTTGTTGCGGTTTTTTGTGATGGAAACGGGATATTTTTTGGTGAGTCTCTGGAAAAAAAAGATGGCGAATGGGATATTCCGTCATGCAATCCGGTGACTGGCGGATCGGCCCGGCAGAAGGCTGGCCACAGACACCACATTCGGGCGACAGGGGTCTCCCGATGAGTGGTTGCAGACAGGACTCATGATTCATGCACTACGGTGCTTAGGGACTTTTTTGATGACACAACAACACCCCCTCCTTCGGCTGGTCAATAGCACCAGCCTGGTCAGCCAGATCCTGGTTGGTCTGGTATTCGGTATCTTGCTGGCACTGTTTGCGCCCGAGTGGGCGAAAACGGCAGGTCTGCTTGGCAGTCTGTTCGTTGGTGCACTGAAAGCGGTAGCTCCGCTGCTGGTATTCGTACTGGTGATGGCGGCCATCATTGGTCACAAGCAGGGTCAGAAGACCAATATTCGCCCGCTGCTGGCGCTCTACCTGTTTGGTACCTTCTCTGCGGCCGTGGTCGCGGTGATTGCCAGCTTCCTGTTCCCCTCCAACCTCCATCTGGTGGCCAATACTGCCGAGATCACCCCGCCCGGCGGGATCACCGAGGTACTGCAGACCCTGCTGTTCAACGTGGTGACCAACCCGGTCAAGGCGTTGATGGATGCCAACTATATCGGGATCCTGGCGTGGGCCATCGGTCTGGGTATCGCCATGCGCCATGCCAACGAGAGCACCAAGGCGCTGATCACTGACCTGTCTCACGGTGTCTCCGCCATCGTGAAAGCGGTGATCCGCTGTGCTCCGCTCGGGATCCTGGGTCTGGTTGCCTCCACTCTGGCAGAGACCGGCTTTGACGCCCTGTTTGGCTATGCCCAACTGCTGGTGGTGCTGATCGGCTGCATGCTGTTTATCGCCTTTGTGGTCAACCCGTTGATCGTCTTCTGGAAGATCAAGCGCAACCCCTATCCGCTGGTGCTGACTTGCCTCAAAGAGAGCGGCGTGACCGCCTTCTTTACCCGCAGCTCTGCCGCCAACATTCCGGTCAACATGGCGCTGTGTGAAAAACTGCGCCTGCCCAAAGATACCTACGCGGTCTCCATCCCGCTGGGTGCCACCATCAACATGGCGGGTGCGGCCATCACCATCACTGTGCTCGCCATGGCGGCGGTACATACCCTGGGGATGGAAGTGGACATGGCAACGGCCGTGCTGCTCTCTGTGGTAGCCACCATCAGTGCCTGTGGCGCGTCCGGTGTCGCCGGTGGCTCTTTGCTGCTGATCCCGCTGGCGTGCAGTCTGTTTGGCATCAGTAACGACATCGCCATGCAGGTGGTTGCTGTCGGCTTTATCATCGGTGTGTTGCAGGATTCTGCCGAGACAGCGCTGAACAGCTCCACCGACGTGCTGTTCACTGCCGCAGCTTGCATGGCCGAAGATGAAACCTTGCTGGATGTGGCTCCGATACCGAGCCGCGAAGCCTGATCTCGTAACGCTCAGTTTCGCAACACACTTGCGCCCTCTTCGGAGGGCGCTTTTTATTGTTGGCTTTGCTCTCTTTTCCTCCTTGATCAATCTCATTGGCTGATGTGCCGGACATTCTGTCGCCCTTGTCCAGGGCGCTGCCTTATCTTTATCCCTTTGAGTCGTGCTTCCTCCTTCTGTTGTGCGTTACACATCTTTGTCTGTTCTGCTAACAGCCGGTTGCTATGGCTTACCTCAGATCTTCAGGACAATCACAGCATCACAGAAGAACGAAGATGGCTGGCTGCGGCAGATGAGCCCGTCCTATCAGACACGCCATCATGGTTTGGTGAGGGGGAGTAAACGTGTTGGCGATATTGAGCTGCGGGCAGGGGGGCGTCATGTTGATATCCGAAGTGCTCTGCCATGGCGCTGGTGAGCATGCAGATATCCAACAAGGTGAGGAGAGTAATAAGGAGAGAGCAGGGCAATCGCGGATGCACAGATTGCAGAGATAAAAAAGCCAGCCGAGTGTTCGGCTGGCTTTTTGCTATCAGCGGCAGGTAGGGGATTAACCGACCAGCTGATAGAGGATGGCGGAGATGGCGATCATCCCCATCACAGCGACAAATACGTTGCTGATATGACCCTGATACTTCGCCATGGCCGGTACGCGCTTGATGGCGTACATCGGCATGATGAACAGGATGGTGGCGATGATCGGGCCGCCCAAGGATTCAATCATGCCCAGGATGGAGGGGTTGGCAATGGCAGTGCCCCACAGGGTCAGGATGAAGAAGGCGATGATGAACATCTCGACTTTCTTGGCGTTTGGCTCTTTGCCTGACTTGCGCATGTTCTGCACGATCATCCCCTTCAGTCCTTCACGGGCACCCAGATAGTGGCCGAAGAAGGAGGAGACGATGGCCACGAACGCAACCAGCGGACCGAAGTAGGAGATGATGGGGCTAGCATGCTGGTTGGCCAGATAGGAGAGCACGGCGATGTTCTGAGCCTTGGCTTCTGCCAGCTGAGCCGGAGTCAGGCTCATGACGCAGGAGAAGACGAAGAACATCACGAAGCCCAGCAGCACCATGGCGGTACGCTTGAGGATGGCATCGGCTTTCTCGACAGCCTGATCACCGTGGTCGCGGCGCTGGGCCAGAGAGAAGCTGGAGATGGCCGGGCTGTGGTTGAAGGAGAAGACCAGTACCGGGATGGTCAGCCACAGGGTAGTGGCGAAATCCTTGGCAGAGGGCACTTGCTCCAGCGCGGCTCCGGTCCAGTCCGGAATGAGGTACAAAGAGATGCCGGCCAGAATGGCGATCAGCGGATAAACCAGCAGCTCGGTCACTTTCAGCATCAGCTTCTCACCGGCCAGCATTACCGACATCATGCCCATGATCAGCACGATGGAGAGGATCCAGCGCGGCGGGGCACTCATCTGCAGCTGGTTGACCATGAAGCTTTCCACGGTGTTGGTGATGCCCACGCCGTAGATCAGCACGATGGGGTAGATGGCGAAGAAGTAGAGCAGGGTGATTAATTTACCGGCACCCACGCCAAAGTGCTCTTCCACCACTTCGGTGATGTCTGCGTTTGGCTTTTTGGAGGAGAGCACGAAGCGGGCCAGACCACGGTGGGCCAGATAGGTCATGGGACCTACCAGCAGCGCCATGACGACCAGCGGCCAGAAACCGCCCATACCCGCGTTGATCGGCAGGAACAGGATCCCCGCGCCAACTGCGGTCCCGAACAGACTGATGACCCAGGTAGAGTCGCGTTTTTCCCAACGAGTGGTTTGAGTAGAGCTGATCCCTTGCTCTGTTGACGCCGCAACTCCCTGCGTGCCAGTGACTGTGTTTGACATCTATCTCACCCCGAATGTGTGGTTCTTATTAAGTCGGCGCAAGGATACGGTTTTTCTAATCAAAAATGTTGATCAAATTCATCTTTACGGCACGAAAAACCGCACTTTCTTATGGAAATGTGATCAAAACAAGAAAAATTCAATTATTGTTTATCAATTGGCACGTTATTTTAGTGTTAATGATTAAATCTCGCTCAGTCAAATGTAGGTAAATTGTTATTTTGCGAGATGCTGGGCTAGCTGGTTGATCATGCTGGCGGTAGCCCCCCAGATAAAGTGCTGTTGCCAGGGGATCCAGTAGATGGTGTGCGCTTTCCCCCCTCTGGAAAGGGTCAGGGGGATGTGGTTGCGCCGATCCAGCAGATGGGTTAGCGGCACTTCGAAGGCGTGATCCACTTCATCCGGACTCAGAATGAGGGGATAGTTGCCATCGAGCAGCCCCAGCACAGGCAGCACCTCGAATCGTGACACCGTATTGAGCGGGTTGAGGGTGCCGATCACTTCAATCAGCCGGGCCGGAATGCCGAGCTCCTCTTCGGTCTCCCGCAGCGCCGTGGCAATCAGGTTTTCGTCGCCGGGATCCTGTCGTCCGCCGGGGAAGCTGATCTGCCCCCCATGATGACGCAGCCGTGGGCTGCGCCGGGTCAATAACACGCTGAGCCCCTCATCGCGCATCACCACCGGGATCAACACCGCAGCCGGACTGAGCCCGCCAATGGCGAGGCGATGGGCCGGGGCGGGTCGCTGCAACTGGAAGCGGGTCAGCAGTTCGTGGCGATCCATGGCGGGGAGCTCTCCTGTGCGTTGGCCTGACTGTGGGGAGGGTTACAGCGCCGACAGCGGCGGCAGGATGCGGGCGACCTTGTCATAAGTCTCCTGATATTCGCTGTCGGCGTCGGAGTCGGCGATGATGCCGCCACCGGCCCAGCAGTGCAGACGACCCGCTTCGGCGATCAGAGTGCGAATGCAGATGCTGGTATCCATCCGGCCATGCTGGCTGAGATAGCCGATGCTGCCGCAATAGGCATTGCGGCGCTGTGGCTCCAGCTCTTCGATGATCTCCATTGCCCGGATCTTGGGGGTGCCGGTGATGGAGCCACCCGGGAAACAGGCGCGCAGCAGATCGACCCCTTGCCAGCGTGCATCTAGCTCACCGTGGATGGTGGAGACCAGATGATGTACCGCCGGAAACGACTCCACCGCAAAGAGATGAGGCACGCTGACCGAGCCAGGCCGGCTGACCCGACCGATGTCGTTGCGCAGCAGATCAACGATCATCAGATTCTCTGATCTGTCCTTGTCGGCCTGCGCCAGCTCCCGCGCGACTTGCCGATCGGTGGCCGGATCAGGGTGGCGAGGGCGAGTGCCTTTGATGGGTTTGGTTTCGATATGACGGCCATCGAGCAGCAGGAACCGCTCGGGGGAGAGGCTCAGCAGCGCGCTCTCCGGCAGGCGGATAAAGGCTGAGAAGGGGGCCTTGTTGGCGGTTGCCAGCAGGCAATAGGCCTGCCACTCATCCCCCTGATAGGGGGCGCTGAAACGCTGGGTCAGGTTGATCTGGTAGCAATCCCCCGCGGCGAGATATTCCTGAATGCGGGCAAACTTCTCGCCATACTCGGCGCGGCTCATATTGCTCTGCCACGCCCCCAACAAGGCAAAAGCAGGGGCCGGTTTGGCCTGCTGCTGTTCAAACCAGGCCAGCCGGTTGGCAAGGCCTGCTTCATCCCCCCAGTGCACCAGCTGCCAGTCGCCGGTCGCCACATTGCGCAGCAGCGCCCAGTCGTAGATGCCTACCGCCATGTCCGGCACCGCGATATCGGCGGCGGCCTGCACCGGCAGTCGTTCGAAGCGGCGGCCGAGATCATAGCCAAACAAGCCGAGGGCGCCACCAATAAAGGGCAGGTGAGTGGCGCACAGTTCCAGCTCCCCCAGCAACTGTTGCTGGGTATGGGCCAGCAGGGCGAGGGGATCTTCGTGGTGTTTGCTGATATTCGCCCCGACACGCAGAGTGGTCACTTCGCCACGGGTTTCGAGGGTCGCCAGCGGGTCGGCAGTGATGATATCAAAGCCGTTATCGGCGCCGAGTGGCCCCGCCGATTCCAGCAACATGGCCCACGGCTGATGTTGCAGGCGGGCAAAAAGCTGATGGAGCTCAGCACTATGGTCTAGATGATGGATATGAAGTGTTGGCGTCATTTTATGTTACACAGGCAACAGTTTGGTTCCCGAACCCTAGTCGGTGCTGGTGGGCAAGCGTATCATAGGTGTCGGTGACTTAAGAAAAAACTGCCGTGTCGTTCGTTTTTTGCTGGTTGATAGTTTTTAGCCAGCACGTCAGCACGGCCCATCATATGGAAGCCCTTGCCCTGCTCCGTGGCAGAGACAAGGACCAGTGAGGATGATATGAGCATTATAAAAAAACAGGATTTCATCGATTCTATCGCAGATGCCCTCCAGTACATCTCCTATTACCACCCGTTGGATTTTGTTCAGGCTGCCAAAGCGGCGTATGACCGTGAGGCCAACCCGGCCGCCAAAGATGCGCTGGCCCAGATCCTGATCAACTCCCGCATGTCCGCCGAAGGTCATCGCCCGCTCTGCCAGGACACCGGCATCGTGACCTGTTTCGTCAAGATCGGCATGCAAGTCCAGTGGGACAGCGACATGACGGTGCAGGAGATGGTGGACGAAGGGACCCGTCGTGCCTACACCAATCCTGACAACCCGCTGCGCGCCTCCGTGCTGGCCGATCCGGCCGGCAGTCGCAAAAACACCAAAGACAACGCCCCTGCCGTGGTGCATATCGACATGATCCCCGGCAACAAGGTGGAAGTGAGCATCGCGGCCAAAGGTGGCGGCTCCGAGAACAAATCCAAGATGGTGATGCTCAACCCCTCTGACGATATCGTCGAGTGGGTGCTGAAAACCGTGCCGACCATGGGCGCAGGCTGGTGCCCGCCCGGCATGCTGGGCATCGGCATCGGCGGTACCGCCGAGAAAGCGGCGGTGCTGGCCAAAGAGGCCCTGATGGAGCACATCGACATTCAGGAGCTGATCGCCCGTGGCCCGCAAACCACCGAAGAGAAGCTGCGGGTCGAGCTCTACGACAAGGTCAACAAGCTGGGGATCGGTGCCCAGGGTCTGGGCGGCCTCACTACCGTGCTGGATGTGAAGGTGAAATCTGCGCCGACGCATGCCGCTTCCAAGCCGGTGGTGATGATCCCCAACTGCGCCGCCACCCGCCACGTTCACTTCGAGCTGGATGGTTCAGGCCCTGCCGAACTGACCCCGCCGAAACTGAGTGACTGGCCGGAGATCACCCGTGAAGCGGGTGGCAATGTGCGCCGCGTCAACGTCGATGGCATCACCAAGGCCGAGCTGGCCAGCTGGAAGAGCGGTGATACCGTGCTGCTCTCCGGCAAGATCCTCACCGGTCGCGATGCCGCCCACAAGCGTATCGCCGACATGCTGAAAAATGGCGAAGGGCTGCCGGAAGGGGTCGATTTCACCAACCGCTTCATCTATTACGTTGGCCCGGTCGATGCGGTGCGTGACGAAGTAGTTGGCCCGGCTGGCCCCACCACCTCCACCCGGATGGACAAGTTCACCGACATGATGCTGGGTGAAACCGGCCTTATCGGCATGATCGGCAAATCCGAGCGAGGCCCGAAAACCGTCGAGAGCATCAAACAGCACAAGGCCGTCTATCTGATGGCCGTCGGTGGCGCAGCCTATCTGGTGGCCAAGGCTATCAAGAAGGCGCGCGTGGTGGCCTTTGCCGATCTCGGCATGGAAGCGATCTACGAGTTTGAAGTGGAAGATATGCCGGTGACCGTTGCCGTCGATTCCGAAGGCAACAATATCCACGAAACCGGCCCGGCCTACTGGTCGGCCAAGATTGCTGAGCTGGACGGCAAACTCTCCTCCTGAGTGACCGTTTCCGCTGCCGGTTAACGGTATCGGCCCTGTAAAGAAGGCGCGTCCATCCGGATGCGCCTTTTTGCTTTGGCTGGCCTGTTATGGGCTCAAGTTGGCCGTTTGCGGCAAGCGGGTATAAAAAAGGATGGCGTGACGCCATCCTTTTTCGTTGTGCTTGTGCTCTGGCAGCAGACAGCAGAGCAATCGCCCTTGGCTTTAGGCCTTTTTCAGGTAGGCAGCAACCAGTACGATCTGCACGCCGTTGACCTTGCCTTCGATATGGAGCGGGTTGTTGGTCAGACGGATGCCCTTGACCAGGGTGCCGCGCTTGGCGGTGAAACCGGCGCCTTTCACGTCCAGATCCTTGATCAGGGTAACGGAGTCGCCCTCTTGCAGCACGGCGCCGTTGGAGTCAACGGTCGGTACGCTGTCGTCATCTTCGTCAGCAATACCAGCTTCAGCCCAGGCCTTGGCTTCGTCTTCCATGTACATCATATCCAGCAGATCCTGAGCCCACACTTCACCCTTGCCGGAGAGTGCTTTCAGCTGGCGCCATGCCATCACCTGCACCGCAGGCACCTGGCTCCACATGCTGTCGCTCAGGCAACGCCAGTGGTTGACCACCAGGGTATCCGGTTGTTCCAGCTGACCACGGCAGGTGTCACAGATAGTAACGCTGTGATCATCGTCACTGGCGGGGGAGTGAGGCACCACGAAGGCGGTCAGCGCCTGCTCGGCGCTGCACAGTTCACACTTGGCGCCCGCGCGCGCTTGCAGAATGGCGTTGATGGTCATGTTGTTGGTCCCATAGCTAGTGATAAAGCGTCCCGCGTTGGCGGGGCGCGTGAAAGAGGGGGCGGAATATAGCATAAAACCCCGTACTTTGTCAGGTCTGCCCTGGCTCACAAGGTTGGCTGTGCTGTTGCGCGGCGCTGATCGTTTGGTATTGAGAGTGCAATTTGAAGCGGGATCGCTAGAATGAGCCTCCTTTATGACTGCAAGGCAGGGGCATTCGTGCTGGCTCAACGTTTTCAACACCTGGATCGACTGCTCACCCGCTACCGACGCTGGTGGCAGTATCAGCCATATCATCATCTGACCATGGCCTTTGCCGATGAGGCGCCCGAGCTGGCGGTACTGCTCAATGGGCTGACGCTCGTCCAGTTGGCAGAGCTCGATGCGGATATGGATGCCCTCAGCAGTCTGCTTGCCCCCTGGATTGCCGAGGGAGCCGAGCTGCAGCAACTCAGTCAGCTTGCCCCGTTTACCCCTGAGCCAATCACTTGCAGCAAGGAGATGGCGCTGCATATGCCGGGGCGCAAGCAGGCCCAGATCGAGTCGTTCACCGCCTGTCTGCCTGCCCATCAGGGCCCCTATCTGGAGTGGTGTGCTGGCAAGGGACATCTTGGGCGGCTGGTGTCACTTCATCGACAGGCTCCTATCCTCAGTCTGGAGCTGCAAGGACAGCTTTGTGACGAAGGTCGGCTGCTGGCCGAGCGGGATGGCGCCAATATGACCTTTACCTGCGCCGATGCCTTTGCCCCTGAATCGGCGGCGCTGATCGCCCCCGAACATCACGCCATGGCACTCCATGCCTGCGGCGAGCTCCACACCCATCTGCTGGAGCGGGTGGCCGAGCGCGGTGCCCGCGGAGTGACCATCTCTCCCTGTTGTTACCACCTGATCCGTACCAGCCACTATCGCCCGCTGTCGGCCGCGGCCAGCGCCAGCGAGCTGGTGTTGAGCAAAGCGGATCTCAAGTTGCCGCTACAGGAGACGGTCACCGGCGGTGCGCGGATCGCCCGCCTGCGCGAGCAGGAAGTGGTGTGGCGGCTCGGGTTTGACTGCCTGCAGCGTCAGGTGCGCGGGGTGGATGAGTATCTGCCGGTGCCCAATATGCAAAAGAGCCTGCTGACCGGCACCTTCGAGGCATTCTGCGTTTGGGCTGCTGAACGCAAAGGGATTGTGCTGCCCGCCGGGCTCGACTATCCCGCCTGGTTGGAGCACGGGGAGCGTCGCTTTGGTGATGTCGCCCGCATGGAGCTGGTGCGTCATCTGTTTCGCCGTCCTCTCGAGATCTGGCTGGCGCTGGATCGCGCGCTCTTTTTGCAAGAGCAGGGTTATCGGGTCGAAGTGGGGGAGTTCTGTGCCAAACCCATGACCCCGCGCAATATCCTGATCCGTGCCGTGCGCGCCTGACACCGAGCTCTTTGTGAGCGTGATTTGAACATTGTTGATGGCTGACTGGTGAAGCGGGTCAGCCATTTTTTTTGCCACGAATAATTAATTGGTGACAGATCATCTGATCGTCTTTCGCCTCCCCATACGGGTGGCAAAACAGGCCAAAATGGTCATCGTTTGAGTTCTTTTATGTCGTTTTAGCTGCGTTGAGTAGCACAAGGTGAAATGGTTCACAAATTACGCGCATTTCTTAATTTTCATCGTGAATTTAGTTGTTGGAACACCTACTCTTGGAGCGCATTAATTCAAACAAGGACGATAAACATGTTCAAACCCAAGCGTTGTGCCTGGCTGATCGCTGCCGCTTGCACATTGCCAAGCTATGCCGTAATAAGTGCAACCATGAATATTCAACCCGATCCGCAAAATGTGGGTGGATATGTGATTGCGGCCCCGGATCTGGCCGCGGTGGAAAAGGCCAAGACGGCCAACCCCATGTATACAATATGGGCCAAGGCACTGGCCACCCGGTCAAATAAAATAGTCGATGCCATTGAACCGGGTCTGGCAAGCAATCCTGACAACGTAAAACGGGTTGAACGGGTATTTCCCCAATCTGAATGGGAATATTTAACCCAGATGGCCGCGCCGGAATATACCTATGTCCGCTTCTTGCGGGCCATCGGTAAATTTCCTGCGTTCTGCGGCGAATATACCGACGGGCGCGATTCTGATGCGATCTGTAAAAAATCCATTGTGACGGCCTTTGCCCACTTCTCTCAGGAGACCGGCGGCCATATTGCCAAGGAGAACGTCTCCGATAACCCGCTGGGGCTGGAGGAGTGGCAACAGGCGCTGGTGCATGTGCGGGAGATGGGCTGGTCAGAGGGACAGACCGGTTATACCACCGGCTGTGGCCAGAACGACTGGCAGAACAAGAAGTGGCCCTGCAGTACCGGACAAGGTTACTTTGGCCGCGGCGCCAAGCAGCTTTCTTACCACTTCAACTACGGTGCCTTCTCCGAGGCGATGTTTGATGGCGATGCCTCAGTGCTGCTCAACAACCCGGGGCTGGTGGCGGACTCCTGGCTCAACCTCGCTTCTGCCATCTGGTTCTTCCTCACCCCGCAGGCCCCGAAACCGGCCATGCTGCACGTGATTGATCGCACCTGGGTACCCTCCAAACGGGAAGCTGACGCCGGTATCGGCTATGGCTTCGGTACCACCATCAACGTCATCAACGGCGGTATCGAGTGTGGTGAACAGAACAAGGACAAAGGGCAGCCGGTCAATCGCATCCGCTACTGGGAAGGGCTGGCCAACCACTACCAGATCCCGGTCAAGGCGGATGAGAAGAACACCTGCTGGCAGCAGACTCCCTATGGCAGCCTCAATCTCAACGGCGCTACCGACGTGCTCTACACCAACTGGGATGGCAACTGGAAGTACTATCCTGATCGCCCGGGCGGTTACTCCTTCGAGTGTGAGCTGGTGGGCTTCCAGACCGCTTATTCTGCGCTGGTGCCGGGTGATTACGAGAAGTGCGTGACCAACTTCTACGGTTCCCACGCCAACTGGCCGAAAGTGCGGATCGTCGCCAAGCTCGATCCTGCCCCGGTCGATCCGGTTGACCCGCCCATTGATGGCCAGCCTGCCTGGGAGGCCAGCAAGGTCTATACCGCGGGCAACAAGGTGAGCTACAAGGGCGCCGTCTATCAGGCCAAATGGTGGACGCAAGGGGATGATCCCGCCAAAGGTGGCCCCTGGGCTGTGGTGGTGACCAAATAAGGTTGCCGTTGGGATCATGGTCAATCACCATGATCTATCGGTAGTGGAAACAAGCAGGCAGCAGGGAGGAGATATCTCCCTGCTTTTTACCCGTTATCGGCCTGTTGTCGCCCCATCAGGCGGGATCAGAAACGGTAGTTGAGACCGACACTGACCCCTTTGACATCGAGTCGAGGCATGGGGATATATTGGTACTCTGCATTGAGTCCGATACCCGAATCAAAGCGATATTGCCAACCCGCAGCGCCATACAAACCGACCCCGGAGTTGCTCTGATCTTCCTTGTTGATGGTGTATTCGACTCTGTGGGCGTTGGCACCCAGTTTGGCATAAAAGCTGTTGCCGGAAGAGACCGGGAATTGTGCATACAAGGCAGAGCGGATCCCTTTGTAATGGATATCTTTTACGTCATTGAGGGTTGCATCGAAGAGGGCGCTGACTACGCCACCGGTACCAAACAATATTCCTGAATCGATACCGATATAATCGTTGAACATATAACGGTAATAGAGATCGGCAGTCATATTGTCACCGCCATCGGCCTGATCCCCATTTTGTGCTTTGAATGACTGGGTGCCATAGCCAAGGGTGGCGCCGACGATATGGGGAGAGGGGGTTGCTATCGCCACGGAAGAGAAGATCGCCGTGGCAACCACCAGGGGAGTGAATAACTTCATCATGCAGGTTCCAATTAAATAGCGTGGAATATGGCTGCGACGAACAGATTTATATGGGCTCGGGTGAGCTTGTCTTATATTCGCAGGCCAGTAGTGAGTGGCAATATCTCATATTGTCAGGGGGATGAATAATCAGAGCCCCCATAGTTGTTATGATGGGAGGTGAGAGTGGTTATCTTCTGTCTGAACAATGGTGAAATGTGTCAATCCTATCTGAAATGAGCGCTGATAAATCGCAAATTTCATTGGTTTTCTGCACTAATCAACTTAGTGTAACGGGATGTTAGGCTGGCAATATATGCCTTCAAACGTGGACTGGATGGTAAACAAGATGGTGATTTCTCGTAACGGGATATTAGAGGGGGGGTTGCCATTGTGGTGCAATCCGCTACAAGGTGCTAGCTGCTCCCTTTGCTACCGATTTTTGCCACTGCCGGGATTGTCAGCGCACGACCGGCGCCTGGATGGATTTTCGGGTGAAACAGGTGCAATGGCTATGCGGCGTATTGACTGAGTACGCCTCGTCGGAGGCGATTCGACGCGGCTTTTGTGCAACCTGTGGCGCCACCCTCAGCTATCGCAGCATTCAATACCCCGAGTACCTGACGCTGGCTATTGTCTCACTTGATAACCCCGAAACGGTCGCACCAACCTATCACATCCATACCGTCAGCCAGCTCTCCTGGTTGCCGATCCAGGACGATCATCCCCGTTATCCGAAAGGGAAGTAGTTTTGCGATATTCCACGTAGAAAGAGGAGTAAACCATGGAGCTGATAGTGATCCGCCATGGAGAGACCCAAGCCAACGCCGAGGGGTGCTATCAAGGGGCGTTGGATATCGGGCTTAACTAAGATGGCGCGCGGCATATATGCTGGCTGGCCGATGAGATAGCGACCACACTGGCCCCTTTCGATCGGTTGCTGGCGTCGCCCCTGCTGCGAACAAGAGAGAGCGCCGCGATCTTCTCACGTCAGTTGGGCTTGCCTGTGAAACTTGCTCCGGACTTTCGTGAACGGCATGTCGGCCTAGAGGCCAAGGCGCGTTATCCCGAGTTGTGGGTGCGCAACATCACCCGGCGCTGGGCGGAGGCTCCGCTTGGCGGTGAGAGGCTGGATGAGGTGATTGCCTGAGTCTCGCAGGGACTAACGGCACTGGCCTCGACCATGCAGGGGGAGCGGGTATTGCTGGTGGCGCACGGTGTGGTCGCCAAGGTGACCCGCGCCCTAACGACCGCCGGATTTGATGACTTCTTCGCGTGGCAGTTGCCCAACGGCGGCATGCTGGTGGTCAATCTTGACTCCTCTATATCACCATTGCGATTCAATCGACCGGTTGGGCAGAGTTAGTTTGTGCGCTGCTTTTTCTACTCTTCGATATCCAGCAACACCAGAATGGCGCTGTCGCCGCCCCATTCGCGGGGAGCCTGATGGAAGGCGCGAACATTGGGGTGCTGGGCCAGCCAGCTGGGAATGCGCTGCTTGAGAATATGTTTGCCGATGCCGTGCATCACCGAGGCGACGTGAATGTTCTCTTTCTGGCAGAGGGTGAGCAGGGCGGCCAGCTCCTGTTTTGCCTGCTGCTGGTTCATGCCGTGCAGATCCAGGTAGATATCCGGCGGATAAATGCCCCGCTTGAGCTTTTTCAGCTCAAATTTTGACACATCTTCCCGCACGTAACGGGTCGGCCCATCATCGTCGAGATGGGGCTGATACTCATCGCTGAAATAGTGGTCAACCCCAAGCTTTTCGCGGGTTTCGCGCAATTCGCGTTTCTGCTTGACCGGGCGTAACTCGGCCCTTATGGTATCTTGCTTGATTTTCCGGGTACCTTTTATCGCATCGCGGAACAGCAGGGTTTCCTCGTCTGTCGGTGAGGGCGTTTTTTTCATCAGATGCTCATGTATTAGGAATGCGTCTTGCCCGCAACGTAAACGGGGCTCGGGCCGGATATTACTCGACTTGGAGGTGGATTTGGACAAGATATTTATCGATGAGGTGGTTGCCGAGATGCACACCATCCAGGACATGTTGCGTTGGGCCATGAGTCGTTTCAACGACGCCGGGATTTTTTACGGTCATGGAACCGACAACGCCTGGGATGAAGCTGTGCAGCTGGTACTGCCCGCGTTACATCTGCCACCGGATGTAGACCCGGCCATGCGCCACTCCCGTCTCACCAGCAGCGAGCGTCACCGCATCGCCGAGCTGATTATCCGCCGTGTACAGGAGCGGGTACCGGCCGCCTACCTGACCAACAAGGCCTGGTATGCCGGTTGGGAGTTCTACGTGGACGAGCGGGTGCTCATTCCCCGTTCCCCTATTGCCGAGATGGTCGCCAACCGTTTCGCGCCCTTCCTCAAACATGAACCGACCCGGATCATGGACTTGTGCACTGGCTCCGGCTGTATCGCCATCATCATGGCCCACGAGTTCCCGGAAGCGGAAGTGGATGCCATAGACATCAGCATCGATGCGCTGAACGTGGCCGAGCGCAATATCAACGATCACGGGCTGGAGCAGCAGGTCATTCCGATCCGTTCCGATCTGTTCCGCGATCTGCCAGCGGGCGACAAGTACGATCTCATCGTCTCCAATCCGCCCTATGTGGACTCCGAAGATATGTCGGATCTGCCGGACGAGTTCCGTCACGAGCCTGAGCTGGCGCTGGCGTCCGGCTCCGATGGTCTCAAGCTGACCAAGCGTCTGCTGGCCCATGCCGCCGATTTCCTCAAGGATAACGGTGTGCTGGTGGTTGAAGTAGGCAACAGCATGATCCATCTGGAAGCCCAGTTCCCCGAGATCCCCTTTACCTGGGTTGAATTCGAAAACGGCGGTCACGGCGTCTTTGTGATGACCCGTGAAGAGCTGGTGCAGTATCAGGATCATTTCGCCATCTACAAGAACTAAGCAGGAGCGCGCATGGCAGGGAACAGTTTTGGTCAACTCTTTCGGGTCACCACCTTTGGCGAGAGCCACGGCCTGGCGCTGGGCGCCGTGGTCGATGGTTGCCCGCCTGGGCTGGAGATCAGCGAAGCGGATCTGCAGGGGGATCTGGATCGGCGCAAGCCCGGCACTTCCCGCTACACCACGCCGCGCCGCGAGCCGGACGAGGTGAAGATCCTCTCCGGGGTGTTCGAGGGCAAGACCACCGGCACCTCCATCGGGCTGCTCATCGAGAATACCGATCAGCGCTCCAAGGATTACTCCGATATCAAGGATCTGTTCCGGCCGGGTCATGCTGACTACACCTACCACCAGAAGTATGGTCAGCGGGACTATCGTGGCGGTGGTCGCTCATCTGCCCGCGAGACCGCGATGCGAGTGGCGGCGGGGGCGATTGCCAAGAAGTACCTGAAACAGGTACATGGCATCGAGATCACCGGTTTTCTCTCCCAGCTCGGCCCCATCAAGGCTGAGGCGTTTGACGCGGCGCAGATTGAGCAGAATCCCTTCTTCTTCCCCGATGCGGGCAAGCTGGAAGCGCTCGATCAATATATGCGCGACCTGAAAAAAGAGGGCAACAGTATCGGTGCCAAGGTGCAGGTCATTGCGCGCAATGTGCCGGTGGGCCTGGGTGAGCCGGTGTTTGATCGTCTCGACGCCGACATTGCCCATGCCATGATGGGCATCAATGCGGTGAAAGGGGTGGAGATCGGTGATGGCTTTGCGGTGGTGGAGCAAAAAGGCTCCGAGCATCGCGACGAGATGACCCCGGCGGGCTTTGCCAGCAACCATGCGGGCGGCATTCTGGGCGGCATCTCGTCGGGTCAGGATATTGTGGTGAGCATGGCGCTCAAACCGACTTCCAGCATCACTGTGCCGGGCAAGACCATCAATACCGAAGGCGAGGCAATCGAGATGATCACCAAGGGGCGTCACGATCCCTGTGTCGGCATTCGCGCCGTGCCCATCGCCGAAGCCATGCTGGCACTGGTGTTGATGGATCACCTGCTGCGCCATCGTGCCCAGAATCAGGGGGTGTTGACCCATACCCCGCAGCTGCGCTGATCGGCGCTGTAGCCTATCGACTGAGCGCGCCCTGTTCAGGGGGCTGGCTCTACAAACACATCAAAGGCGACCTCCGGGTCGCCTTTGTTATTTCTGGTCATTGCTTATTCCGTCAATGCGTGCGGAGGGTGCGAGTCAGCAGATCCGCTGCCCCCGGATCGGCATCGAGGCGGCAACTGGGTGGAGAGAACTTGCTGTGGTGCTTGGGCAAGGCCTCGATGGCCTTGTTGATTTTGAGGAGCTGCGCGTCACTCACGCTATTTTTGGCAAACATCAGGCTGACCGGCTGGTGATGCAGTAATAGCTGGCAGCTGATAAATCCCTCGGCACCCAATTGGGAGAGCCGATAGCGTGCATATTGCCACTCCATAATGATGCCATCGAGACGGCGGGCCAGCAGCAGTTCGATTAGTCGATCATCGGCATTGTACTCGGTCGCCCCCTTGAGGGCAGGACACTCGTCCATTTGATGAATGGGGCGAGTACCGCGCAGTTTGCCAATTTTGAGCTCCTTGTTGTGGCACAGTTTGGACAAGGTATCGAGCTTTCCCCAGCGATCCTGATGGCCTGGAATCGGGTTATTACTCAACAGCACATAGGCGCTCTGGCGATAGGGTGCAGAGAAGCGGGCATACTTCTGCCGCTCCGGCAGGGGGAGGGCGGCCATCGCCACATCCAGCTGATCGTGCTCCACCAGATGGAGTGCCCGCGCCCAGGGGATCTCACGAAATTTGGGGGCAAAGCCCGCCTGGGTGAGGATCTGGCGAGTCAGGCTGACATCCAGCCCGTCCAGCTCACCCCTGTTGTTGATTTGACTGAAGGGGGGCCAGTGGCTCCAGGCCACGGTCAGGGTCTGACTGGCCTGCAGGGAAGGGGTCAGCAAAAGCAGCAGCAGGCAGAGCTTGGCCTGCCAGTTGCCGTGGGGACGATATTGCGTGCTCATAGCTTAACCTCGTTATTCTGCTTTTTGTTCTCTGCTATCCCGTGCGCCTGCGACCCGCGCATCACGATGGCGGGACAGGTAATAAGTTGTCAGTTAATAGTGTGGTGCGTGCTTCACTGGTCAACGGGATTATTCGGTGGAGAGCAGAGGGCTTTTCTGTGCGTGCTGGGAGGAGCATCACATTTTTCTCGTTTATCCGGCACAACTCCGTTAGACTGCGCCCCTATTCTTTCCCCTTTGCTCTGCTCCCCGGGGAAATCGTTGTGTTCTCAACAGGCCCGAGTCTGGCGAGATGGCATCGGCTCAGCAGAGGAGCCCCATCCCGGATTGTCGGCGCCCCTATCCCTAGCAGGTAACTATGAGTTTTACTTCCCTCGGTCTGGCCGAACCCTTGTTGCGTGCCGTTGCCGAACAAGGCTACGACACCCCGTCTCCCATTCAGCAACAAGCGATCCCCGCCGTTCTGGCTGGCCGCGATCTGATGGCGGCGGCCCAAACAGGGACCGGCAAGACCGCAGGCTTTACCCTGCCGATGCTGCAACGTCTGATGGAGAGCAAGCGCAAGGTCTCTCCGAACCGCGTCCGTGCGCTGGTACTGACCCCGACGCGCGAGCTGGCCGCCCAGGTGGGCGAGAGCGTGCGCAACTATGGCAAGCATCTGCCCCTGCGCAGCCACGTGGTATTCGGTGGCGTGAGCATCAACCCGCAGATGATGGCGACTCGCCGTGGTCTGGACGTGCTGGTGGCCTGTCCTGGCCGTCTGATCGATCTCTACAACCAGAATGCCGTCAAGTTTGACGAAGTGGAGATCCTGGTACTGGACGAAGCGGATCGCATGCTCGACATGGGCTTTATCCGCGACATCCGCCGCATCCTGACCCTGCTGCCGAAGAAGCGCCAGAACCTGCTCTTCTCCGCCACCTTCGCCGATGAAATTCGCGAGCTGGCCACTGGCCTGCTGGACAACCCGGCTGTCATTGAAGTTGCCCCGCGCAACAGTACCGCCGAGCGTATCGAGCAGCTGGTGCACCCGTGCGACAAGGCCAACAAGATTGCCCTGCTGAGCCACCTGATCTCCAGCAACAACTGGCAGCAGGTGCTGGTCTTTACCCGTACCAAGCACATCGCCAACCGCGTTGCCGAGAAGCTTGAAAAAGACGGCATCAGTGCTGCCGCCATTCACGGCAACAAGAGCCAGGGCGCCCGTACCCGCGCGCTGGCCGGTTTCAAGGATGGCAGTGTGCGCGTGATGGTGGCGACCGACATCGCGGCCCGTGGCCTCGATATCGACAAGCTGCCGCAGGTAGTGAACTTCGAGCTGCCGAACGTGGCGGAAGATTACGTGCACCGTATCGGTCGTACCGGTCGTGCCGGCGCGGCCGGTCACGCCATCTCCCTGGTTGCGGCCGATGAAGGCAAACTGATCAAAGCCATCGAGCGTCTGACCAAGCAGAACATCCCCTGCGAGCAGGTGGCTGGTTTTGAAGCGTCCCGCGAGACCCTCGACAACATCGCCCGTGGTATCGGCGCGCCGCTGCGCAAAGAGCCCCGTGATCCGAGCGAGCAGCGCCGTGCGCCGCGTCCGCAAGGTCAAGGCCAGCGTCAGGGTGCCGCTCGCTCCGGCAACGGCGGCAAGCCCAAGCCCCAGGGGGGTCAGCGTCCGGCTGATGGCGCCGCCAAGCCGGCTCAGGCCCGTCGCCCCCGTCGCGCCAGCCATAACCAGTAAGGGCAAGGAGAGCCACTCTCCCACCCTGATCGGTTAAACGAAAAGCCCTGCCATATCGGCAGGGCTTTTCTATTTCTGCTTCTGCGGCTCCGCGTTTGGCTGACCTGCTCTGGTCAGGAGAGCAGGGCGGTGATCAGGAGACAGGCCGCACTCAGCAAAATGACGGTGAAAGTCAGCCCCATTCCCAATATTCGATAGCGGAAATTCTCCGGCGTGCGGCTCATGCCGAAGGCGTGACAGAGGCGACCAAGCAACAGGGCACTCCCTAGCAGATGAACCAGCCAGGGGGCATGGCTGCCGGTTTCGACGAAATAGATGAGCAGCAGGGCGAGGGGGACATACTCGGCAAAGTTGGCGTGTACCCGCATGGCGCGCAACATGGCGGGGTCATCCCCATGCCCCAGCGCCACCTTGCGGCTATGGCGGGTGCGAATGGTACGAATGCTCAGCAACACAAACAACAGGGCGAGCAGGGCCGCGTAAACAGGCAGTATGGTCATGGTATCTGGCTCCTTGTGTGATGATAACGAGTGGCTGGTGTTCAGAGACGCGATATTGCTCGGCATCTCAATGGCTTGCCTTGAGGGTAGCAGCAAACTGCCTTAGCACGACCGTCATCCACTCACTCGCCATCTGCCAAGCGCAGGCGCAAACAAACAGCCCTGCCGAAGTGGCAGGGCTGTATTTTGACCGTGTTGATGGTGGGCTGCGCCCCGTCATTACCCCTCGTAAGGGAGGGAGGAGTGGTGCAGCACGATGCGCACCTTGCCATCATCCCCCTTCTTGAAACCCCAGGTCTTGTCGACAGTGGTCTCCTTGTTATCTCGATCTACCAGATGTACCTTGCCCATGGTCAGCGCCATGTCGCCGTTGATATAGACGGCGGCATTGTCATAGCGATAGCTCTGCCAGTTTTTCAGGGCGAACCCTTTGTCGGTGGGGTAGGCGCTGTTGTTGCCGACAAAGTAGGCCAGCGCCCCCTCGCGGTTGGTGCGGAAGGTCTGCTCGCCACCGGCAAGAGTGGGTTTGAACAGCACCGGCCCCTGCTGGTAGCCATAAGCGCTGTCGAGCACCGACTCGGCAGTCGCCTTGGCGCGCTCAATCCCACCGGCGCGATAGTCATCGCTGATCTTGATAAGCGCCGTGCCCCAACTATCCTGCGCGGCCTTGATCTCCGCCTCGGTAATATTGTTGTTGGCGATTTCGGCGGCGCTAAGTGCGCCGCTGGCGGCAAGCAGGATGAGGGCAAGGGTGCTCTTCTTGAGGTGCAACATCATTGTTTTCAAACTCCTGAACGCGATAAACGAGCGGGCAGTGTAGCGAAGGGGCATGAACGGTTTTTGAACTGATTATTCAGGGTCGGGTAGTAAAAAGGTCGGTATATAGCTGAAGGTTTGGGGGGGGCATGGCTGATGGAGGGGTTAAGAGCTGGTGTTAATGTGCTTGCATATTCTCATTCGCTCCACAGCTGATTATTATCAAAAGACTGAACGAAACCAGCATGACAAATAACTTTTCACTCACTAAGCTGATATGCGTTTGATATAATCCCAGTCAAAATATAATGATGTTGAGACTCGGTAAATTACAAATAGATAACATTATTATTGGTTGCTATGAGGTATTGTTGGCGTTTTTGTGATATGAAGTTTTTGATAGCAAATCAATCATAACGAGAAAAATGGAACCATCTTGGCTTTCCAATATTTAGTGGGTATTAAATGGTATTTTTAACTAACTTTAAAAATTGGAGATTGGGTAAATGGCTTGGGAAGATACACCACCTGAAATTTTGCGACTCGCAACATTCTTGAATGATTTTTATAAAGAGTCTGATAGAGGGGCTGTGTTGATGGCAGGCTCTATTCTTGATGAGGTGCTCGCGGGTATGATTTCTGCCTTTCTTATAGACTCTACAGAAAGTAAAAAATTACTTGAAGGATTTAATGCTCCTTTAGGTACATTTAGTTCTCGCATTCTGGCCGCGTATTCACTTGGACTAATAGAAGAACAAGAGTTTTCTGAAGTTGAGGCAATACGGAAAATTCGAAATATGTATGGACATGCTTGGAATGGCATTGATTTTAATCATCCTAAGGTAATGGCCCAGCTTGAAAAGTTACCTTTTAGTGATGAGACCGCTCGTGTGCGACTAAATCATACCGTAGCTAATTTATTGGGTGATTGGTTATGGCGAGAAAGTTACATCATAGAAGAGAAAAGGAAGATGCGTACTTGGCCAAATAAATCCGGTTTTGGACGTCACCATTCGAAAAAATGAATTAAATGGAGTTAGTTGAGTGTAAAAAGCCCCGCCAATCAGATTGGCGGGGCTTGGCTATTTGGGGCATTCAGTATCGGGGATTACAGCGCTGGCAACATTCCAAGGCTGACGCTGATCTGGACGCCAACAATCAGCACGCCCATGGCGGCGGCCACTCCCAGCGCCACTACGCCACCCGGGGCGCGGTAGTGATGGGCAGGCGCCTGCTTGCGGCTCTGCCATACCAGCGCCACCGGCAGCAGTACCGCGAGGATCGCCAGCGCAATGGCAGCGTAGCCGAGGGCCATGATAAAGCCCTGCGGGAAGTAGAGGGCAAACAGCAATGGCGGCACAAAGGTGATAAGGCCAGTCTGGGTGCGGCCCTGCCAGTTGTCCTTGCGGCGGGTCACCTTGGCCATAAAGTCAAACAGTCCCAGCGTTACCCCGAGGAAGGAGGTGGCGAGCGCCAGGTCGGCAAACAAGTGCATCGCCTGATTAAACACAGGCCAGCTCACCAGTTTGCCGACGTTTGCCAGCAGGCTGTCCAGCGCACAACCGGTTTGCAGCAGGGCTTGTTGGCCGAGCAAACCAAGGATCGCTACCTGCCACAGCACGTAGAGGATCAGTGGCAGGGCTGAGCCCCAGACAAAGACCCGACGCAGCTGTTTTGGGCAGTCACCGAGGTAGAGCATCACGCTCGGAATGGAGCCGTGAAAGCCAAACGAGGTGAAGATGACCGGCAGGCCCGCCAGCAACAGGCCCTGACCCAGCGGCATCGAGAGCAGATGCTGCCCTTCGGTGCGGGGCAGCAGCAACGCCAGCACCACCACCATGATCACCAGTTTGACGGTGAACATCAGTCGGTTGAGGTAATCCACCGAGCGGGTGCCGACACAGACCATGCCACCAAACAGCAGGGTAAAGGCCCAAGCGGCCTGCTCCTGGCTCAGGGTGATGCCGGCATCGGCCAGCGCCTGTGCCAGCAGGCTGCTGCCGCCGCTGATGTAGGCGGAGGCCAGCGAGTAGAACAGCATCAGGATACAGAAGGAGGCGATACGCTTGCCCCAGGGGCCGAGCAGATGGTCCGCCAGCTGGTGCAGGTACCATTTGCCGGTGTTTAGGCTTGCCTCTACTTGCAGCATGGCGGTAAAGGCCATCAGGGCCCAGAGGCCGACCATCAACATCAGGGTGGCGGGGCCGCCGAGGGAGGAGGAGGCCAGCGGCAGGGCCAGCATGCCGGCACCTATGGTGGTGCCGGCAATCAACAGGGTACAACCCAGAGTTTTGGTATTCATGTTATCCATCCGAACATAGCGGTATCAGTGCAAACAGGCGATGTCAGCAGTGACGTCAACAAGAGGGGGCCGATTGGCGTTATCAGAAGGTGCCTCCGGTGATAGGGCCGGAGGCTAGCAATATCGGAACGGGAACATCTGTACCTAAAACCTGTCAGTTGTAAAAGATGGTTGCCACGTTAGCGGATCAAAATAGCGGAAACAACCCCCTTTATACGGATATTGTGCTGGCTTGTAGCAATAAGTGGAAATAAATAATGACAGTGATGGCTAATTGCAGAAAAAAGCACCGAGAAAATGACTGGCAGGGGCTCATTGATACAGGTCAGCCAAGTGGTTGCAGCACGGATGGGGGAGTGCCTTGTCGTGGCGTTGGCGTTTAGTTGCGGGGTGAAAGGAGTGTGGAGGCCGGTTGTTTAGTCGGCCAGACGGTAGAGAAAGCAAAGCGGGCGGGTAGGGTTGTGGGGGAAAACAATAAAGCTGCCGATGCCGGCAGCCTTATTGTCATCTGTTCGCTTTACCACCCATTGACAGCAAATCGGGTCTGCTGCGGTCAGGTTAGCGACGGCGCTTGAGGGTGCGGCTCACATAGTGCAGCCCGTTCTGGTAGTCGCCATTCACCGCCTTGAGTGCCAGCTCCAGCGCCTGGCTCGCCAGCGCGTCGTGCTGCTGGGGCAGGGAGTTGATGCCAAAGGGGAGGAAGTCGAGCAGGCGATCGTCCCCGAAGGTGGCCATGGCAAGCTTGCTCATATCGATCTCTTGCTCCAATAGATAGTCCAGCACCCCCTCCATCAGGATATAGGAAGTAGTGATCAGCGCTTCGGGCAGCTGACCCAGCTGCTGATGCAGATCCTTGATCAGGCGATACCCCTCAAGGCGGGAGAAGTGATCCCCCTCGCACAGGTGGCGAGTCGCGCTATGACTGGCGACCGCCTGCTCGAAACCGGCTTTTCGCTCCTGACTGATCGTAAGTGCTGGCAGCGCGGTGATCAAGGCGATATGGCGTAAGTTCGGGGTGAGCAGGGAGCTGGTGAGATCAAAGCTTGCCTTCTCGTTTTCACTGGCGACGGTGACGAACTTGTCGGCTGCCATCGCCCGGTCGATGGCGAGGATTTGGCTGCCTTGCGCCTGCAATTTACCGTAGAAGGGGTCGTCCGGCGGCAGGCAGCTGGCCACCAGCAGGGCATCCACATGACGGCTCACCAGCATCTGGGCCAGCTCTTTTTCGGTAGCGGGTTCATCTTCAGAGCAGACGATGAGCAGCTGATAGCCCTGCGCCCGCGCTCCCTGCTCCAGCCGCTTGGCCAGCTTGGCGTAACTGGCGTTCTCAAGGTCGGGCAGGATAAAGCCGAGGGTCTTGGTCTGGCCGCCACGCAGGGAGGCGGCGCGGCTGTCCGGCTGATAGTTATGGGCGGTGACAACGGCCATCACCTTGTCGCGGGTGGCCTGACTGATGCGGTATTGGTCGGCCTTGCCATTGATCACATAGCTTGCCGTGGTGCGCGAGACACCGGCGAGGGCGGCGATTTCATCCAGTTTCATCATATTGGCTCTGTTTGAGTTGCAAGGCCCACGGTCACTGCCGGGTGAGGGCACCGAAAAGTGTGCGCGGGATCATATCATTGAAAAGCACTCTTTGTGGGTACTTGATCAATTCGCTGAAACGATTCAGTCTGAGTGTAAGTGAAACGATTCAGCCTGTCAGCAACGAAGAGACCCAGTGGCCTGAAAATCAGGCCCCGATCACAGTGAACCGTGTTCAGGTCTATTGTCAGCTGGCGAGTTATCCGAATGTTCAATTGTGACGTACCGGCGTGGCCGGAACCTGATGGAGAGTCTCTATGTTGAAGTTGGCGCGAGAGCAGATCTTGCTGGGGCAGTCGGTGGCGACCAAGTCGGACGCCATTGCCCTGCTGGCAGGCAAACTGACCGAAGCCGGTCTGGTGGAAGCGGGCTATGTGGATGGGATGCTGGCCCGTGAAGCGCAGCATGCCACCTATCTTGGCAGCGGCATCGCCATTCCCCACGGCACCACCGATACCCGTCATCTGGTGAAGAGCACCGGCGTCATGGTGGCCCAATTCCCTCATGGCATCGAGTGGGACGAGGGGCAGATCGCCTACGTCGCCATCGGCATCGCCGCCAAGTCCGACGAGCATCTGGGCATTTTGCGCCAGCTCACCCATGTGCTGGGTGACGAGCAGGCGGCTGCCCAGCTCAAAGAGGCCACCGATGCCGACACCATCATCAACATCCTGACTGGCGCCACTGCCGCCAAAGAGGTGCAATACCTTAGCCTGGCTGACTTCCCGGCCGATGATCGCGACCAACTGCTGCTGGGAGCAGCCGCCCGCGCCAAATCGGCGGGCTGGGGCGATGCCGCCATGGTGAGCGCGCTGCTGGCAAGCGATCCCGCCTATCTGGGCGAGGGAATCTGGCTGGCCCGGGCGCAAGCGGCCCAGACTGGCTGGGTGTTGGCAACGCCCAGCAGCGAACTTCGCGCAGGGGAGCTGCCGGTCAGCGCCATGCTACTGCTGTGCGCCGCAGATAGCGGCCATCTGCCGCAGCTGGAGAATCTGGCCAAACTGGCGGCTGCTGGTCAGCTGGCGACGCTGGCGGGCGGCGAGGGACTGGCCATGCTGCAAGCAGGCCCCGCGAGCGGTCTTTCCGAAACCTTCACCATCATCAATCCCCACGGCTTGCACGCTCGTCCCGGCGCCATGCTGGTCAAGGTGGCCAAAGAGTTTGAATCCGACATCCGGGTGGCCAATCTGGATGGCAGCGGCGAAGCGGTTTCCGCCAAGAGCCTGATGAAAGTGATCGGTCTTGGGGTCAAATGCGGGCACCGTCTGGAGTTTCGCGCCGAAGGGGCTGATGCCGAAGCGGCTCTCAAGGGGATCGGTGAGGCCATCGCCGCTGGTCTCGGCGAGGGGGCGCATTGATGAAGATTGTTACCATCACCCTCAATCCGGCCCTTGATCTCACTACTCGCCTCGAGGCGATGAGCCTGGGTGAGGTCAATCTGGTGAGCGAGGCCAACCTGCGTGCGGCGGGCAAGGGGATCAACGTCGCCATGGTGCTCAAGGACTTGGGCCGCGCGGTGGGCGTTACCGGTTGGCTTGGCGCAGACAATGAGCAGAGCTTTGTCTCCCTGTTTGCAGAGCGGGCGCTGGATGATCACTTTGTCCGTGTCGCGGGCAGCACCCGCATCAACGTCAAGATCTCCGAGCAGTCCGGTCGGGTTACCGATCTCAACCTGCCGGGGCTCACCATCCAGCAAGGGGAGGTGAGCGCGCTGGAGCAGGCCATCGACCAATTGGCTACGCATGCAGAGTGGTTCGTGCTGGCGGGCAGCCTGCCCAAAGGGGTGGCCCCCGATTACTGCGCCCATCTGATCCACCTGCTCAAGGCCAAGGGCAAGCAGGTGATCTTCGATTGCAGCGGCGCGGCCTTAAGCGAAGGGATCAAGGCGGCGCCGACCTTGGTCAAACCCAATCTGGAGGAGCTGAGCCAGTGGGCGGGCCGCCCCATCAAGACTCTGAGCGAGCAGGCCGAGTGTGCCCGCGCGCTGCAGGCAAGCGGCATCCCCAACGTGGTGATCTCCAACGGCGCCGATGGCCTCATCTGGTTTGCCCCGGATGCCGTCTGGCAGGCCATTCCGCCGCGCATGCAGGTGGTCAGCACGGTCGGTGCTGGCGACTCCCTGGTCGCCGGTCTCGCCCATGGTCTGAGCCTTGGCTGGGCGCCGGAGCAGACCCTGCGGCTGGCCACCGCCGTCTCGGCCTTGGCGGTCAGTCAGGTGGCGGTCGGCTTTGACGATATCAATATGCTCAACCCCTTACTTGAACAGGTGCGCGTAGAGCGTCTGGATGCGCTGGCACCGGTTCAGTGCAATACCCCCTCAATGGAAAACTCAGGAGATGCCCAATGAAAGCAATCTTGGTTACGGCTTGCCCGGCGGGCATTGCCACCAGCTTTCTCGCTGCAAAACGGATAGAACAGCAGGCCAAATTGGCTGGCTGGGAACTCACCCTCGACGTCGGCTCCAGCGTGCAGCCCCGCCAAGTACCGAGCAAGGAGCAGATTGCTGCCGCCGATCTGGTGCTGGTTGTCGCCAGTGCCCCAGTGGATCTCGCTGCCTATGATGGCAAGCGAGTCTATCAGGGCAGCATGGATGTCGCCCTGCAGGATCCCGCTGCCTTGCTGGAAGCTGCCACCAGCGGTGCCAGCGTCTATCGTCATCAAGCCGCGCCCGCTGCCGCCAAACCGGCCGCCGCTGGCAAGCGCATCGTGGCGGTGACTGCCTGTCCGACCGGGGTGGCTCACACCTTTATGTCGGCAGAAGCGCTGGAGACCATGGCCAAACAGCTGGGTTATCAGATCCGCGTCGAGACCCAAGGTTCGGTCGGTGCCCAGAACGCCCTGACTGCCGAGGAGATTGCATCTGCCGATCTGGTGTTCCTCGCCACCGATATCGAGGTGGACATGGCCCGTTTCGACGGCAAGCCGGTCTATCGCACCAGCACAGGGGCGGCACTGAAGAAAACCCGCGCCGAGCTCGACAAGGCGTGGAACGAGGCGACACTCTATCGCCACAGTGGCGCCAGCCAGCCCAAGAAAGAGGAAAAAGCAGGCCCCTACAAGCACCTGCTGACCGGTGTCTCCTTCATGCTGCCCATGGTGGTGGCGGGCGGTCTTATCATCGCGCTCTCGTTCGTGTTCGGTATTGAGGCGTTCAAGGTGGAAGGCACTCTGGCCGCCGCCCTGATGAAGATCGGTGGTGGCTCCGCCTTTGCCCTGATGATCCCGGTGCTGGCCGGCTACATTGCCTACTCCATCGCTGACCGTCCGGGTCTCGCCCCCGGCATGATCGGCGGTATGCTGGCAAGCTCGCTGGGCGCCGGTTTCCTCGGCGGCATCGTGGCCGGTTTCCTGGCCGGTTACAGCGCCAAGTACCTGAGCGACAAGGTGCGCCTGCCGGTGACCCTGGAGGCGCTCAAGCCGATCCTGATCATTCCGCTCTTTGCCAGCCTCTTTACCGGTCTGGTGATGATCTACGTCGTAGGTGGCCCGGTGGCCGGCATCATGAATGCCATGACCACCTTCCTCAACAACATGGGCTCTGCCAACGCCGTGCTGCTGGGGGTCATCATCGGCGCCATGATGTGCTTCGACATGGGTGGCCCGGTCAACAAGGCAGCCTACGCCTTCGGTGTCGGCCTGCTGGCCTCCAAAACCTACGCCCCGATGGCTGCCGTGATGGCCGCCGGTATGGTGCCGGCACTGGGCATGGGGATCGCCACCTTCCTGGCCCGCACCAAGTTCATCAAGGCGGAGCAGGAAGCGGGTAAAGCCTCCTTCGTGCTGGGTCTGTGCTTTATCTCCGAGGGGGCCATTCCGTTTGCCGCCAAGGATCCGATGCGGGTCATCCCGGCCTGCATGGTTGGCGGCGCCCTGACCGGTGCGCTCTCCATGTTGTTTGGCTGCGAGCTGATGGCACCTCACGGCGGTCTGTTCGTGCTCTTTATCCCGCATGCCATCAGCAACGTCATGATGTATATCGTGGCGATTGCGGCAGGATCGCTGCTGACCGGTGTCTCCTACGCCATGCTCAAGCGCGGCGAAGAGCAGGCCAAGCTGGCCACGGCATAAGCCTCGCCACCCGGCAAGACGTCATAACCAAGAGCGGCCTGTGGGCCGCTTTTTGTTTTGTCGGGAGGATAGGTAACCTGTGAGGGGAAGATAGGGAGTGGTTAAAACTCCCAGCCTTGTTGTTCTGGCAACTGGGGTTGCGCTCCTTCCAGCGCTTTGCGCCGCGCAGCCTCAACCCGCGCCTTGCGGGCGCGACACAGACGCATTACATCCTGTTGCTGGGCCGGGCTCATTTTCTGCCAGTTGAAACGCTCCTCGCGATTGCGCAGGCATCCTTTGCAATAGCCCTTGTTGTTCACCTCGCAGACCCCGATACAGGGGCTCTGCAACGGGAATATTTCGAGCTGTTCCATCCATTACCTCGCATATCCTGTCACCTTGTTATAACCCAGCATCCTCCCTTTGGAGAAATCTCTCTTCAAGTGATTGATGTCGTTTGCTTTCCCCCTGCAAATTTGGCATCTTGCCGCCGAGCAGGACTCTTGGTGTTAAATGAGGACATATGAACAAACACGGATTCTGGCTGACCGCGATAGTGCTGGGGTTGGCCGGGTGTGCGGGTAACTCTGACAAAGCAGAGGTGCCAAAAAAACAGACTGATGACAGATGTTTTCTCAACTGCGAGGTGCCGGAAAATCTGGGCAAGCAGTATCTGGACGGTACCTTGCCGGGGGATCTGGTGCGGGTCGAGCGGGTCAACAGTCGTGCCAGTGCCGATTACAGCAAGTTTGGCCCCCAGAGTCGCATTGTCATGCAGCGTTCAGGGCGGATGGCGAGCCGTTATGGCGAGCTCTATCACCAGCTCTCCCGCTGGGTGGCGGGCGGCGGCAATCCTGCCGACATCACCCGTTACGGTATCAGCCTGGCTCAGCTGGGCGGCGCCGATCGCATGGGTAACGTGCTCTTTACCGGCTACTACTCGCCGGTGCTGGAGGTGCGTCACCGCCCGGATGCCGAGTATAAGTACCCCATCTATGCCATGCCCAACTGCGGCAGCCGTTGTCCGACCCGGGCACAGATCCACCAGGGCGCCCTTGCCAACCGCGGGTTGGAGCTGGGTTACAGCAAATCCCTTATCGACAACTTCCTGATGGACGTGCAGGGATCGGGCTTTGTTCACTACGGTGACGACGATAGGCTGCAATATCTGGGTTACAGCGGCAAGAACGGCCACGGCTATGTGAGCATTGGCCGGGTGCTGATTGACCGCGGTGAAGTGCCCAAGGAGCAGATGTCGATGAAGGCCATCAAGGAGTGGGCCAACCAGCAACCTGAGCACAGGGTCAAGGAGCTGGTAGAGCAGAACCCCTCCTATGTCTTCTTCGAGCGTCGCCCGACTAATGATGTGATCGGTGCCGCCGGTATCCCGCTGCTGCCGCTGGCGGCCGTCGCTGCCGACAAGACCCTGCTGCCGATGGGTACCCCGATCCTGGCCGAAGTTCCCTTGCTCGATAAAGAGGGCAACTGGACCGGCAAGCACCAGCTGCGCTTGTTGATTGCGCTGGATGTGGGCGGGGCGGTGAAGAAGGGTCACCTCGATCTCTACCACGGCATGGGTGAGAAGGCAGGTGTCGCGGCCGGTCACTACAAGCACTTTGGCCGTGTCTGGAAGCTGGGCCTGCACCACGGGCCGACTGCTGCCCCCTGGTTGTAATACTCTGAGGGTTTGGGCGTCTGTAATCGGGCGCTCGAGCAAAGATGAATATCTAGTCCTGAAATAGGTTTACACATTTTCAACTAGCATTTCTCTACTCAGAACCCCCTATGTACCGCATCGGGGGTTCTGTATTTCAACGCATGATGCGGCCGCTCCTCGTTGTAAATATCCACCGCCTCACGCACCATTTCCCGCGCTTGCGCCAAATCCTGCGGGCTTTGCAACAATAACTCTCCTTTCAAAATCCCGTTCACCCGCTCCGCTAACGCATTCTGGTAGCAGTCATACCCATCCGTCATCGAGCATTTCACCCCGTACCGTTCATGTAATGACTGATACAGTCCCGAGCAATACTGTACGCCGCGGTCAGAGTGATGGATGAGTTCACCGCCGCCACGCCGTTGCTTCAGTGCTTTCCTGAACGCCATCGCCACCGACTCGGCATGCATTCCTTCGTGTACGTGGTGGCCCACTATCTTGCGTGAGTACGCATCCGTCACCAGGCTCAGGTACAGCGGCCCGCTCCTGGCTGGCAGATAGGTGATATCAGCGACCCAGACCTGCTCCGGGGCCACCGGTGTGACCTGCTCTGGCCCCGCCTTGAGCAAGTTGGGATGACGGTAGAA